>JAUNLK010000019.1 GCA_030535395.1 Tissierellia bacterium | reverse complement strand
GCATCCACTTGTCAGTAACTAAATCTCATGTCCAGTTTTTGGGGTACACACCAGAGTGTACCGGGGGTTTTATTTTTTTGCTTTTGTGTGCGTTTTTGGTGGGGAATTCGTGGGGCTGTGGCAGTTTTCCCCGGTGGAGGTGGAGCCGGGCCTTTTACAAATCCCACGGATGCCGACAAGGTCCGGAGGTCCCGGGAATGGAGCCGGCGGTTTTCTGCAGGGCCAAGCTTTCAAATTTTTCAGGAAAATGGCAAAAAAATAGCTGCCCCCTTAGTTTTGGGTGCAGCATATTTTTATTTGAATTGCCGTGCCACGACTTTTGCGGCCTCGGATTCCACCGTGACCTCAGATCTTGGTCTTGGCGGTCTCGTACTCGCTCATGGTGGTGAGGATGATCTCCTGGACGGATTCCCGCTTGGTGACCAGGCCAACCCCCTGACCCACCATGACGGAGCCCCGCTCCACATCTCCCTCCTGGGAGGCCCTGCGGCTGGCACCGGTGCCCAGCTCCATGAGGCGGTCGATATTCGTATTGCCCCCGGCCTTTTCCAGTTTCAAATACTCGTCGGTCATTTCGTTTTTCAAGACCCGAACGGGGTGTCCGGTGTAGCCGGTGACCACCACATCCTTGTCCTCGGCGGCGAGAACTGCCTCCTTGAACTTCTCGTGGACATTGGTCTCGTGGGCGGCCAGGAAGCGAGTGCCCATTTGAACCCCACTGGCCCCCAGTACCTCTGCGGCCAGCATCTGTCTGCCACTGGTGATGCCCCCGGCGGCAATGACGGGAATGGAGACGGCATCCACAATGCCGGGGAGGACGGCCATGGTGTTCAGGGCTGCAATGTGGCCCCCGGCCTCGGCCCCTTCAAAGATACAGGCAATGGCTCCCAGGGATTCCACCTTCTTGGCCATTTTGGTATTGCCCACTACGGGGATCACTTTGAGGCCCCCGTCCAACCAGCGCTGGAAGTAGGGCTGGGGATTGCCGCCCCCGGCGATGACATACTCCACCTTCTCCTCGATGACCATGTCGATGATCTCGTCGATTTTGGGGTGGCCCAATTGCAAGTTCACGGCAAAGGGCTTGTTGGTCATTTCCCGGATTTTGTGGATGCCGTCGCGAATTTCATCCACACTGTAGCCACCGGATGCAATGACCCCCAGGCCACCGGCCTTGGAAACTGCTGCTGCGAGATTATAGTCACTTACATTGGCCATGCCCCCTTGAATGATGGGGTATTGAATATCGAATAATTTTTGAATGGTAAACATGGGACCTCCTTAGTCTAAAGTCGAATCTAATGATTAGATACCCATTGGCAGTGGAATCAACATGAAAATGAGAGATTTTAAGGAATTTTCAGCTTTTTCCGCCGGAATCTTGAAGGCCCGTCCCCCCTATGGGTACAATGGAGGGGCCACATCTGGGCCTGGGCGGCTGCCCGGCCCCTTACGGTGGCCATGATTTTACAGGCGGCCAGTCGAAGGCAATACTAAAAAAAAGCAATACGGGGCCCCTCCAGCCCTACGCGCTGGGGGAAGGCCCAAGAATCATACATATGGAAATGAGGCTTTTATGGAATTTACAGGTTTTTACTGGGGCTACGAGAATCTCTCCAAGATTATGGAGGAGCGGGGCTATGACACTGCCGCCATCATCGGGGGCAGGACGGCCCTCTCCGTGGCGGGGGATAAATTGGCGGGAGTCCTGGGGGAGCGGCTTTTGGGCACCAAGGTCTACGGGGTGGAATCCACCGATGGAGCCATAGAGGGAATTTTGAATTTTAAGCCGGCCCAGGATGCCCAACTCCTCCTGGCGGTGGGGGGCGGCAAGGCCGTGGACACGGTGAAGGCTGCCGGGGCCAAAATGGGCAAGCCCGTTATCACCGTTCCCACCCTGGCCAGCAACTGCTCGGCCACCAGCGGCCTCTCGGTGATCTACTCCGAGGACGGCAGCAGCTCCCGCTACGACATGGTGCCCCTGCCCGTGGCCGTCCTCCTGGACGGGGAGGTCATGGCCACGGCCCCCAAAGAATACCTCTGGGCGGGGATTGGCGACGGCATCTCCAAGGAGTTTGAAGTTCGCTATGCCACCAAAAATAGAGAGCTGCCCCCCGCGGCCCTCATGGGCCTCAATATGTCCCCGGCCATCACCCGGGCCCTGGCCACCTACGGAAAAGCTGCCCTGGAGGGGGAGTCCGGGGCCCTGGAGCAGGTGATCCACGCCATTGTGGTGACCACCGGCTATGTCTCCAGCACCCTGAGCACGGAGGAATTTGACTACAGCTCCTCCCTGGCCCACGGCTTCTATGTGGGGGCCCTGCCCTTTGTCCACGGCCGCCACCTCCACGGGGAAGTGGTCTCCTTTGGTACCCTCCTTCAGGGAGAGTTTTTGGAAGAGGGGACCACGGAGTGGCTCATGGCCCTCAACGAATCTTTGGGGCTGCCCACCACTCTGGAGGAGATCTCCATGAGGGCGGAGGATCTGCCCCAGGTCTACGATAGCTTCACCGAGACCATAGAGTATGAAATGCTCCCGGAGGAAGTGAGCCGGGAGGACTTCATTGGTGCCGTCCTCGCCGTGGATGCATTGGGCCGAAAGAGAAAGGCCGCGGGGCAGAAGTAAAAGAAATATCAAAGAGATGCCAGAAACTGGGATCGCCCTTCCAACTGGGGTAATAATGCCGTAGTTTGAGGGGTTTTTTAATGCAAAAAATTCCTTCCCAAAGTCTTTACAAATGGGAAAAGTGGGTATAGTATAGGAGAAGGTCAAAGAAAGTCAAAAGGAGCGATCATGGAATATAAGGATTACTACAATATACTGGGCGTGGACAAAAACGCCGATGATAAAACCATAAAATCAGCCTATCGGAAATTGGCCAAGAAGTACCACCCCGACCTTCACCCCGACGATCCCTCCGCTCAGGAGAAATTCAAGGAGGTGGGGGAGGCCTACGAGGTCCTCTCGGACCCCGAAAAGCGGAGGACCTATGATCAGTTTGGGGCCTCTGGGAACTTCCAGGGGGGAATGAATTTTGACCCCGGTCAGTACGGCTATACCTACACCAGCTCCTCCTCCGAGGACTTCTCCGACTTCTTCGAAATGTTCTTTGGCGGGGGGCACAAGAAGAGCGGCTCCAGTCGCTTTAATGTCAACGACCTCTTTGGAGGCCGCGGGGGAAAGCGGGCCCGCCAGCGCTATGAGTCGGAGCTGTCCATCTCCATTCAAGATGCCTATCAGGGCTTTGATCGGACGGTGACCCTGAGTATTGGCGGCAGAAATATCGACATCCTAGTGAAAGTTCCCGCGGGGATCACCCAGGGCAAGAAGCTCAAGGTCAAGGGGGAGCGCTTTGGCGTGGAGGGGGACATCTACTTCAAGATCAACATTCAAAATGCCGTGGATCTGGAGCTGGAGGGCCTCAATCTCCAAAAGGCCCTGGACATCTACCCCTGGCAGGCCGCCCTGGGGGACAAGGTCCCCGTCCACGTGCCGGCGGGGAAACTCAGGGTCACCGTCCCCGCGGGGGCCCGTGGGGGCATGAAGATGCGCATCCCCGGCAAGGGCTATCGAGATATGAAGGGCAACACCGGGGACTTATACGTACAGTTTAATTTGACCATTCCCAAAAATTTAAGTGACGAAGAAATAAAACTCTATAGAAAACTCAAAGAAGTACATCACAGCCAAGGATAAATCATCAATTATAAGTGAAACTGAGGTTAAGGAGGTTTCCATGCAATTGGATCGTTTTACACAGAATAGTTTACAGAGCATACGCAGGGCCGAAGAACTGGCCCAGGAATACGGCAATCCCCAAGTGGACACCCTCCACCTGACCAAGGCCCTGGTGGAGGACCCCGAGACCCTCATTCCCCGAGTACTGGGGCTGATGAATGTGGATCAGGCCCTCCTCCACGACCGACTGGACCGGGAACTGGCCCGCCTCTCCAAGCAGACCGGGGCCCGGCCCCAGGCCTCCAGCGATTTCAACCGCGCCCTCACCGATGCCGTGAAGGAGGCCAAGGCCTTTGGGGACGAGTACATCAGCGTGGAGCACCTGTTTTTGGCCATGCTGAAAATTCGCGGCGGCTCCAATGCCAGTGTCCTGAGAGACAGCGGCATCAGTCTCAAGGCCTTCACCGAGGCCCTCATGACGGTGCGGGGCAATCACCGGGTCACCTCGGACAATCCCGAGGAGCTCTACGAGGCTTTGAGCAAATACGGCCGGGACCTCACCCAGGAGGCCCGCACCACCTCCATGGACCCCGTCATTGGCAGGGACGATGAGGTGCGCCATGTGATCCGCATTCTCAGCCGCCGCACCAAGAACAATCCCGTCCTCATTGGGGAGCCCGGAGTGGGGAAGACCGCCATAGTGGAGGGCCTGGCCCAGCGAATTGTGGCCGGGGACGTCCCCGAGGGCCTCAAGGACAAGACCCTCTTCTCCCTGGACATGGGGGCCCTCATTGCAGGGGCCAAGTATCGGGGGGAATTTGAAGAGCGCCTCAAGGCCGTCCTCAAGGAAGTAAAGGACAGCGACGGCCAGATCATCCTCTTTATCGACGAGCTCCACACCATTGTGGGGGCCGGCAAGACCGAGGGCTCCATGGACGCCGGCAATCTCTTAAAGCCCATGCTGGCCCGAGGGGAACTCCACGCCATTGGGGCCACCACCCTGGAGGAGTACCGGAAGTACATTGAAAAGGACCCCGCCCTGGAGCGCCGCTTCCAGAAAGTCCTGGTGACGGAGCCCACAGTGGCAGACACCATCTCCATTCTCCGGGGACTCAAGGGCAAGTACGAGATCTACCACGGCATTCGCATCTCCGATGGGGCCGTGATCCAAGCCGCCACCCTCTCGGACCGCTACATCACCGACCGCTTCCTCCCGGACAAGGCCATCGACCTCATGGACGAGGCCTGTGCCATGGTTCGGACGGAGATCGACTCCATGCCCACGGAGATCGACGAGATCCGCCGGCAGATCCTCCAATTGGAAATTGAGCGGGAGGCCCTGAAGAAGGAGACGGACCCCGCCAGCCTGGAGCGACTGGAAAAACTGGAGGAGGAACTTTCCGCCAAGCGGGAGGCCTTCACCGAGCTCTCCGCCCGCTGGGAGTCGGAGAAGAAATCCCTGGAGGGGGAGAAGGAGCTCAAGGCCCAAATCGATGAAGTGTATCACGACATTGAGGAGGCCGAGCGGAAATACGATTTGGAAAAACTCTCCGAGCTCAAATACGGCACCCTCCCCAAACTCCAGGCGGCCCTGGAGGAGGCCCAGGCCAAGGAGGAGAATGCCACCTTGGTGAAGGAGGAGGTCACCGAGGAGGAAATCGCCGAAGTGGTGAGCAAGTGGACGGGGATTCCCGTCACCAAACTGGCGGAGACCGAGCGGGAGAAGCTCCTCCACCTGGACGAGGAGCTGAACCTGAGGGTCATTGGCCAGGGGGAGGCCACCAGCGCCGTGGCCGATGCCGTCCTCCGGGCTCGGGCCGGTTTGAAAAATGAAAACCGCCCCATTGGCAGCTTCATCTTCCTGGGCCCCACGGGGGTGGGGAAGACGGAGACGGCCAAGGCCCTCACCGAGGCCCTCTTCGACGACGAGCGGAATCTCATTCGCCTGGACATGAGTGAGTACATGGAGAAGCACTCCGTCTCTCGCCTGGTGGGCTCCCCTCCGGGATATGTGGGCTACGACGACGGGGGGCAGCTCACCGAGGCCGTTCGCAGAAAGCCCTACAGCGTCATCCTCTTCGATGAGATTGAAAAGGCCCATCCCGATGTCTTCAACATCCTCCTTCAAGTCTTGGACGATGGCCGCCTGACGGACAATCAGGGCCGCACCGTGGACTTTAAAAACACCGTCATCATCATGACCTCCAATCTGGGCTCCGGGGAGCTCATTGAGGGCATCGATGAAAAGGGAGAACTCACCCAGGAGGCCAAGGACTCCGTTTCCGATCTCATGAAAGTTCACTTCCGCCCCGAGTTTTTAAACCGGGTGGATGAGATCGTCCTCTTTAAGCCCCTGAGCCGGGAGATTGTAAGCGAGATCATCGCCCAGACTCTGGCGGCCCTGGAGGGAAGGCTGGAGGACAGGAGAATCACCCTGGAACTCACTGAAAGGGCACGAGACACCATCCTGGCCGAGGCCTACAATGTCCAGTACGGGGCAAGGCCCATTAAGCGCTACATTCAAAATCACATTGAAACGGCCCTGAGCCGCAAGCTCATTGCAGGAGAGATCCTGGAGGGCCAGCGGATCACCGTGGACTACAATGGGGAGGCCTTCACCCTCTCGTAAATGCAAAAAAGTCACCCCTGGGGGTGACTTTTTTTGTATGGAGATTTTTGAATTTTCTACTCTTCCACCCTCCAGGTGCCGCCAATGAAGCCCGCCAGGAGGGTCTCCTTCCGGGGCCAGAGCTCCTCCTTGCTGTCCATGGTGTGAATGGTGGCCTGGACGGCCCCTCCCGCCAGAATCATGAGGCCGAAGAGATAGAGCCACACCAAAAAGACCACAATCCCCGCCAGGGAACCATAGGTGGCATTGTAATTGGAGAAGTGCTCCACATAGTAGCTGAAGCCCAAAGTGGCGCTGACAATCCCCAGAGTGGCCACCGTGGCGCTAATGAGGGTGGAGGAGGTCTTGGGCCGCTCCTGGGACTTCCAGGAGGGGGCCACTCGATAGAGGAGATAGAAGATCAATATCATATAGAGCATGGGCACCAGGCGAAAAATCCCCGAGATAAATTCGATGAGGCGCACATCCAGCTTCAAGAAATTGAGCCCCCGGAGGACCAACAGCTTCCCCGGCCCCTGCATGACAAAGAGGAGAATAATGAGGAAGAAGAGGAAGAGGGTGAGGAAGAAGCTCATGGCAATGAGCACCAGGGGGGAGCGGGTCTCCACATAGTCGTAGATGTCATTGATGCTCAAAATCACCTGGCGAACCCCATTGGAGGCCACATAGATGGTGGCGATTAGAGAGACGGTGAGAAGGGTGGCGGAGGAGGAACTCTGGAGATCCGCCAGAAACTTTACAAAGATATCCCGCACGGCCTGGGGCAATTGGTCGAAAGTACTCAGCAATTGGGGTACAAAGCTGATGTCGATGAATCTCACAATATTCAGTAGGGCGATGAGAAAGGGAAAGATGGCCAGGGCAAAAAAATAAGACAGGGCCGCTGCCGATTGGGTCAGTCGATTCCGTACAAAGTAGTACAGAAAGACATCCACAAAGGTTAAAAAGGGCTTATTTGCCCATTCTTTGATCTTTCGTTTCATTTTGTTCATCATCTCCCTCCAAAAAAATTATATCATAGATGTGATAAACTAACGGAAAAGGCGGTGCATTATGAAATACAACATTCTCGTGTGTGACGATGAAAAGGACATCGTCTCGGCCATAGAGATCTATTTAAAAGCGGAAGGATACGAAGTTTTCAAGGCCTACAATGGCCTGGAGGCCCTGGAAGTGGTGGAGGAGGAGGACATCCACCTCATTCTCATGGACCTGATGATGCCCAAAATGGACGGCATGACCGCCATTTTGAAAATTCGGGAGAAGGAGAACATCCCCATTATCATCCTCTCGGCCAAGAGTGAGATCACCGATAAAATCATCGGCCTCAATATGGGGGCCGACGACTACATCATCAAGCCCTTCAATGCCATTGAGCTCATTGCCCGGGTGAACTCCACCATTCGCCGGTACACCTCCCTGGGCAGTGCCGAGCTCAATGAGGAGACCCTCACCATTGGCCGCATCTCCATGGACGATGCCGCCAAGGAAGTGCGGATCGACGGGGAGATCGTGAATCTCACCCCCCACGAGTACAAAATTCTCCGCCTCCTCATGAAGAACAAGGGACGGGTCTTCTCCAGTGACGAGATCTACGAGCAGGTGTGGGAGGAGTCGGCCCACGATGTGAAAAAGGTCATCAGCGTGCACATCTCCCACCTCCGGGACAAAATCGAAATCAATCCCAGAAAGCCCGACCTCATTAAATCCGTCTACGGCATGGGCTATAAATTGGAGGATCAGGGCTGATGAAGCAGTCCCTCAATTTGCGGGGGAATTCCTTTGGGCGCTTCTTTGAAATACTCAGGATTCAGACCTACCTGGAAGTGATCTTTCTGGGGAGCCTCTTTCTCTCCACCCTGGCCGCCTCCGTCCTCATTGGCTTCACCGGCATCGGCAGAAGGCATTTGATGGGCCTGGCCCCCAGCCTCTTTCTCTTTTCCCTGGGGATCACCCTCTTTTTTTGGATCCTCAAACTCCTCCGTTCCGGCCCCTCCAGGACCTGGATGTGGTACTATCTCCTCCGGGAATTTCACCGGGAGGGGATCTACCTCCTCTTTCTCATTGTCAATGGGGGGATCTTCCTCATCTTTTTCCTCCTGGCGGTGACCAGTGTGGATATTCTGCTGATTCTCTTCACCCTCCCCTTTCTCATTCTCATGATTATGGGAGAGGATGTGGTCATGCAAAACCGCATTCTCCGCCTGGGGATCAAGGAGACGGGGAGCTATGAGGATCTCACGGGCTTTTCCCCCATGATGCGCATCTCCACCTATGAGTCCCTCATGGATCTCACCCGGATCAAGGATCAGATGTACCACGCCGCGGAGGAAAGCCTCAACTCGGAGAAAATGAAGTCGGAGCTCATCACCAATGTGACCCACGACCTGAAGACCCCCCTCACCTCCATTATCAACTACGCCGATCTCCTCTCCAAGAAGACGGTGATGGACGAGGAGGCCCAGTCCTACATTCAGGTGCTGGGACGCAATTCCCAGCGAATGAAGAGCCTCATTGTGGATCTCATCGAGGCCTCCAAGGCCAACAGTGGCAATGTGGCGTGGGAGCCTGTGATCATCGATTTCAACGAGCTCATTCTCCAGATCTACGGGGACTTCGACCACGACTATCAGTCCAAGGGCTTGGACTTCATCTATAGGAGCGATGAGGAGGACGTGCCCATTTACACCGACCCCAATCTCCTGAGCCGGGTGGTGTCCAATCTCTTCTCCAATACCTACAAGTACGCCCAGGAGCAGTCCAAGGTCTATGGCAAGACCTTTATCACCGAGGACAAGGTCTTCTTCACTTTGAAAAATGTCTCCAAAAATGCCCTCCGCCAGTCGGCCAAGGACCTCCAGGATCAGTTCATCCGGGGGGACAAGTCCAGGACCACCGAGGGCAATGGCCTGGGGCTGTACATCGCCCGGACCATTGTGGAGCTTTTGGGGGGACAGTTTCGCATTGTCATCAGTGGAGACGAGTTTCAAGTCTTTGTGGAGCTGCCCAAGGAAGCCCGGGAAAAATAAAAACTCCTGCAGAATGGACATCTGCGGGAGTTTTTTGTTGGCTTATAGTTGAGTTTTGTGGGATTTACTCCGAGCGAATGGCATCCAGTGCCGAGAGCCTCATGGCACGTCGGGCGGGGAGATAGCCCGAGGCCACCCCAATGAGGGTGGAGAAGGCCAGGCCAATGAGGAGCATCCACCAGGGGATGATGGAGATGCCGGTGGTGAGTTCCCCACCATTGTTTGCCGCCATGGTCCGGGCAAAATTATTGATTCCCATGCTGATGATGAGGGAGAGGGCGAGGCCCATGATGCCGCCAAAGAGGCCAATCATCCCCGCTTCCACCAAAAACAGCCGCTGGATGTCCTGGATGGAGGCGCCGATGACCTTCATGACCCCGATCTCCCGGGTCCGCTCGTAGATGCTCATAATCATGGTGTTGGTGATGCCAATGGCCGCCACCACAAAGCTGATGGAGCCAATGCCGGCAAAGACGGCGGAGATGATCCGGGAAAACTTGTTGAGCTCGTCCAGGAGGCTCAAGAGGCCCTGGACCTCGTAGCCCATTTCCTTGATCTTGTTCTCCACGGCCCGGACATTGTCCCCATCGTCCACCTGGATTTTCAGATGATTGTAGGTGTTTTTGGGGATCTCCGGCAGCCCCAGAGACTTGATCCAGTCCCTGTAGGTGTCGGTGGAGATGAACACATTTTGGTCGGTCATATAATTGCCCTGCTCCGCCATGACTCCAGTGACCTTGCCCTTGATGGACTTGGCCTTCTGTTCGTCCCCCTCCGTGATGGTGGTGGTGGACATGGGGCCCATAAAGGCCATGTCCATGGTGGCCCCGTCATTGATGATTTCCAGCTTGGCATTTTGGGGGTCGAAGAGGGGAGGCGGCTCCACATAGTTTCCATTTTCGTCGAATTCCATCTCGTAGGAGCCCCTGGGATCGTAGAAGTACTTCACCACATTGGAGCCGAAGACAATGTCGCCATCGTGCTTCAAGGGACTCCCCGAGGCCATCTCATAGCCCCAGCTGCGGAAGGCATCGGCGTCCACGGCCTCCACGGAAGTCATCATATTTTCATAGCGGCGGTGCTTCAAAGAGACGGAGAAGCTGTAGACGGGGGTGATGGAGGCCACATGCTCCAGACTCTTGAGGTCTTCAAAGGAGGCCTTGGTGATTTTTTTCTCCTGGCCACTGTCGTCGTAGCCGGGCATGACATCCAGCATTTCCAGGTCGCCGAAGCTGGACACCATGTCCTCCTGCTGGGCGGTGAGGCCGAAGCCGAAGCTGGTCATCACCACAATGGCCACCGTGCCAATGAGGACCCCCAGGGCCGTGAGGAAGGTCCTGAGTTTCCGGGCCAGGAGATTTCTCAGGGCCATGGAAAAGAGATCGCCGAAACTCATTACAGTTTCAACTCGCTTTCCTCATCTCCCTTCTTCTTCCGCTTTTTGAAGAAGACGAAGGCGGCAGCACCTGCGAGAAGCAGAATCAGGCCCCCAATACCCACGGGGGCCATCCAGCCGGGGCGACTGGGGCTCTCCTGGGCAGCCTCCATTTCCTCCTCAGCCATCCCCTCTGCCACCTCCATGGTGAAGGGCACCCTCAGTTCCTGGGCATTGCCCGAGGCGTCGTCATAGCTGATGACCACTTCCCCCGTCTGCTCTCCCTCGTTGTGGGGGGTGATGCTCACATCGTAGGATTCGCTGGCGCCCGGGGCCATATTGCCGATGAAATAGGTGCTGGTGTCGGCGGTGAAGGGGCCGGAGGTCTTCACCAGGACATTTTGGAGGGTGCTCTTGCCGGTATTGTAGAACTCCAGGCTCAAATTGGCGGGGACATCCACCGAGCCCATTTCATCCACCATGACATCCCCCGGGGTGATCTCGGAGCTCTGATAGACGGGAATGCCAATGATCTCCGAGGAGGTGTAGGCATTGCCGTCCCCGTCCTCGTATTCGAAATTCACCGTGATGGTGTAGGTCTGGGCCGCCAGATCCGGGGTGGTGGTGAGGGTGATCTCGTGGTCGACAATGTTGCGGGGCTTAATTTTTTCCAGGTGGAAGGAGTTGGAGGAGCCCACGGGAATGAAGGCCGAGGAGCCCCCGCCCCCCATGGCCGTGGCCCCCTCCCCACCGGAGGGGACGGCCACCGGCTGGGCGGGATCGGCGGTGAGGCTCACCCGAATATTGCGGACGGTCTTGTCCCGATTGGTGTTTTGGATGGAGAATCTCAGGGTGAAGGGATTGCCCGCCTGAATCTGCACGGGCTCGTGGGAGTAGTCGGTGACGATGATCTTGGGGGTATTGGCCCCCTGGGGCTGACTGCTGCCGCCCCCCTGGGGGGTCAGGGGCAGGGAACTGCCCAGATCCGACTCGGGGAAGGGGGTGATGGGCACCGGAGTGGACATGCCGCCGCCCCCGCCCAGGTCCTCCAAGCCCGAGGGGCCCCCGGAGCTGGGGGGCGCCAAGGGCTTTCCGTCGGGGCCCAGGACCAGCTCATCCACAGCCGCCACCATGACCTGCTGCTCCAGCTCGTGGAATTCTCCCGTAGACACGTCGATATAGCCTATGTAGAGATTGATGGGATAGTTCTTGGACTCCGCCTCATTGGCCACCAGGAAAGTAAATTCGTAGACCTCCTCCTGGAGGGGGCTGTAGTAGCGGGCATTGACCTGGGAGGCGGACTTGGGAATGAGTCCCTGGGTGTCGCCGCTCTTGGCCCGAATGACGATATTGCGGGCGTCCTTGCTGCCGGAGTTGAGAACGTGGAATTTCAGGGTGAATTTGCTCCCCTTGGCGGCAGTTTCGGGGGCATCGATGGTCTTAAATTCCAAATAGGAAATGGGAGCGCTGGACTCCTCCTCCACTTTGGGCGGGGGCACCATGAGGCCATTGTCGGGCTGATCCACGGCATAGCCCACTTGGGGCAGAAGGGAGGACAGAAGAAGGGCTCCCGCCAGGGAGCAGACGATGGGTTTTTTAAAATTCATAGGGCTATTCCTCAATTCGGTTTTCTTGGGGGGCCGGGGGGACTTCCTGGGAAGGGGGGACAGGGGATTTTTGAGAGGACATCCGCTGGTCTCGAATGATTTTTCCGTCCAGAAGTTCCACCGTGCGCTGGGCGTACTGGGTGGTTTCAATGTCGTGGGTGACCACAATAAGGGTCTGCTGGTAGTCGTGGGCCATTTGCACCATCAGCTCCATGACTTCCATGGAGGTCTGGCTGTCCAGATTCCCCGTGGGCTCGTCGGCAAAGAGTATGGGGGGCCGGTCCACAAAGGCCCGGGCAATGGAGACCCGCTGCTGCTGGCCCCCACTCATCTCCTTGGGGCGGTGGTAGAGGCGATCTCCCAGGCCCACCTTCTGGAGGATGTCCACGGCGGCCTCCTCCCGCTCCTTTTTGGGCACCCCCTTGAAGATGAGGCCCAGGGAGACATTTTCCACGGCATTGAGGGTGGGGATGAGATTGTAGGATTGAAATACAAAGCCAACATTGAGCTGGCGGAATTTGGTCAATTGGGCCTCGGAGAGTTTTTCCAAGTGGATCTTTCCATTGATGATGATCTCTCCCCGACTGGGCCGGTCCAGGCCGGCCATGAGATTGAGGAGGGTGGACTTACCACTTCCGGAGGTCCCCAAGAGGCAGAGGATCTCGTTCCTTTCAATGTCCAAGTTCACATTTCGGAGGGCATAGACTTTTTCGTCCCCCATGTGGTAGACTCGAACCAAGTTTTTTATAGAAATAAAGGGAGCCATTTCTCACATCCTTTTCTCCATTCTATCACAGGGAAAAACCGCGGAGAACCGGCCATTTAAACTTAGAAAATTCTTAGACAATCTTTACGGAAACTTGATTTTACAAAGCTTATGGAGCTTTCAAAGGGGGCGTACTTGTGAATGTAGATGAATTATTGGCAGCCGTTGCCGCCGGGAAAATGGACCTTAACGAGGCGAAAACATGGCTGAAAAAACTCCCCTACGAGGACATTGGGGTGGCCAAATTGGACCACCACAGGTCCCTGAGACGGGGCTTTGGGGAGGTGATCTTTGGTCAGGGAAAATCCGTGGAGGACTTTGAGAGGATCTTCCGGGCCTTCCACGAGAGGGGGGAGGCCATCCTCTCCACTCGCACCTCAAAGGAGCAGTACGCCGCTGTGGCCCACTTGGACGGGGCCATCGCCTACGATTCCAGAAGTCGCATCCTCACCCTCAAGGGAGAGGCGCAAAAAAAGCCCCCTGTGGGGGCGGTGGCCGTTCTCACTGGGGGCACGGCGGATCTTCCCGTGGCGGAGGAGGCGGCCCAGACGGCGGAGTTTTTCGGCGCCAAGGTCCAGCGCTTCTACGATGTGGGGGTGGCGGGCCTCCACCGCCTCTTGGATCAGCTGGAGGCCATTCAAGAGGCCAAGGTGATTGTGGCCGTGGCCGGCATGGAGGGGGCCCTCCCCGGTGTGGTGGCGGGCCTGGTCTCCGTTCCCGTGCTGGGGGTCCCCACCAGTGTGGGCTATGGGGCCAATTTCGGCGGCCTCTCGGCCCTGCTCACCATGCTCAACTCCTGTAGCGAGGGAGTGTCGGTGGTGAATATCGACAATGGCTTCGGGGCGGGTTACAGCGCCGCCCAGATGAACCGCCTCATGGCCTCCGAGGAGTGAAGACCTCCAGGCCCTTTTCCGAGAGAAAGGCGGGAACGGGCACATCGTAGTCCTGGTGGGGGAGGGCCTCCACCCGCTGAAGGGCGAAGCCCAGGCCCAGGGCCTCCGTTTGGTGGCCGCTGAGAAAGCGGTCGTAGTAGCCCCCGCCATAGCCCACTCGATAGCCCTCATTGTCAAAGGCGAGGCCCGGCACCAGGGTCAGGTCCACCTCCTCCCTCCATCGCTCCGGTAGGAGGGATTTTTTCATTTGGGTGAGGCCCCAGTGGCCCACTTCCAAATCCTCAAGGGAGAGGAGCTCCGTCATTTTCATTTGTTTTTCCCCCTTTTCGATGTAGGGGAGATAGACCCTCTTTTCCTCCAAGAGCTCCTGGAGCCAGGAGGCGGTCATCACCTCGGAGGCCATGGAGTAAAATAGGAAGATGCTCCTGGCGCTCTGGTACGAGTCGGTGGCCTTCAGCTCCTCAAAGATCTTTTCACTGGCCCGAATGCGCTCTTCCAGGGGCATTTGATCTCGTAATGTTACAAAATGTTTACGAATTTGTGTCTTTTCCATGATTACCTCCCGATTTGTTTCATTATTCTGTTACTTATATTATAATAGTTGGGAGTTAAAAGAGTAGAGAGGAGGTTTTCCGTGATTGAATTTCGCAATGTCTACAAGGAGTATTCCAATGGCACACAGGCCCTTTCAGACATCAATTTAAAAATTGAGGGAGGGGAGTTTGTCTTCCTTGTGGGCCCCAGCGGCGCCGGGAAATCCACCCTCATTAAATTGTTGATTCACGAGGAGGAGGTCTCCCGGGGGAAAATCTTCCTGAACAATCGAAACATATCTCAGCTCCCCCCCTGGGGAGTGCCCAAGCTGAGGCGGAACTTTGGGGTGGTGTTTCAGGACTACCGACTCCTGCCCAAGAAGACCGTCTACGAGAATGTGGCCTATGCCATGGAAATCGTCGGGGAGAGCAACCGGAAAATCAAGGCCAGGGTCCCCCATGTATTGAAACTGGTGGGCCTGGAGCGAAAGGCCCACGTCCGGCCCGATGAGCTCTCCGGGGGGGAGTCCCAGCGGGTCTCCATTGCCCGGGCCATCGTCAACAATCCCCCAGTGGTCCTCTGCGATGAGCCCACGGGGAATTTGGACGCCCAGACGGCAAGGTCCGTCATGGAAGCCCTACTTAGAGTCCACGAGGATGGGGCCACGGTGATCATGGGTACCCACGCCCTGGACATCGTTCGCTCCATGAACAAGCGAGTGGTGACCTTGGACAGAGGTCGCATTGTACAGGATCAAAAGGGGACATCATGCGCCTCATAAGACAAATTTTCAGCAATATTAAGGAAGCCTTTCAGGGCATCTTCAGGAACTTTGGCATGGGGGTCCTCTCCATTATCTCCATTTCCTCGGTGCTCCTGTTCTTTGGCATCGTCCTCCTCTTCGTCCTCAATATGACGGGCATCGTCCGCAATACCGAGGCCAAGGTGGACTCCGTGGTGGTCTATCTCACCGATACCGCCACCACCGAGGACATTCAGTCCATCATCACCAAGGGGGAAAACACTGGAATGGTCCAGGACGTCTCCTTTACTTCCAAGGAACAGGCCCTGAAGAATTTCAACGATAAATTGAATCTCAGTGGCAAGGAGTATCTCACTGAGGGACTGGAGGAAAATCCCCTCCCGGCCTCCCTCACCTTTCACTTAAACGACCTCAGGGACGCCGAGGCTCTGGCCTCCCACCTCCAGTCGGAGCCGGGGGTCTATCAGATTGGCTATCTCAGCGACCTCATTACTCGGGTCATGGAGGTCAACCGTTGGGTGAAGATTCTGGGCATTGGGGGCATTGCCATACTCCTCCTCTTGGCCATTGTCCTCATCAACAATACGGTGAAGGCCACGGTGGTCAATCGCAGCAACGAGCTTCAAATTATGAAGTACATTGGCGCCACCAATGGCTACATTCAGCGGCCCCTCCTCTTGGAAGGGCTCATCCTGGGCCTGGTGGCCAGTCTCTTGGCACTGGTGGCCATTTATTTTGGATATCATTTTATTTTTTCATCGCTGGTAGAGCGGATGGAGACATTGTTCCAAATGGAGCTCCTTCGGCCGGCGGACATCGTTCACGACTTTGCCATCATCTTTGTGTCCATTGGCGTGGGCGTGGGCTTATTGGGTAGCTCCCTTTCCATACAGCGTTATCTCAATGTGTAGTTGGGGAGTGAAGGAGGTTTTTTTTGGAAGCAAAACAGTACAGAAGATTGAGTATCGCCCTGGCATCTGTGATGGTCCTGGGCCACACTTCCGTCTTTGCGGAGAGTCTCCAAGAACAGAAGAATCAAAAAATTAGAGAGCAGCAGTCCATTCAAGGGCAGATGGACAGCACCCAGGGAAAGATCAACGAGGTCCAGGGTCAAGTGGCTTCTGTCCGCTCGGAGATTGCCGTTTTGGACGGGAAGATTTCCCAGGCGGCCTATGAGCTCCAGCAGCTCAACAATGAAATTGCCCTCATTCAGGAGCAAATTGAAATCACCAAGAGGGAGCTGGAGCAGGAGCGGGAAAAGCTGGCCAAGAAGCAGGATCAGTTTTCCAAGCGCCTGAGGGCCATGTACATCGCCGATGACACCGGCTACTTGGATGTCCTCCTGAGCTCCGACAATGTGGAGGACCTCATTGGCAATGCCAAGATGATCCGGGAGATCGCCAAGAGCGACCAGGACCTCATTGCAGAGATCAATGCGCAAATTAAAATCATTGAGGAGAAGCAGCGCCAGCTGGAAGAGCAGCAGGCACTTTTGCGGGCCAAGCAGCAGGAAGTTGCCGCCAAGAAGGCCAGCCTGGAAGAGGCCAATCGTCAGAAGAATGCCTACATGGGCACTCTGGTCTCCGACCTCAATGCCTATGAGCTTCAGTACAATCAAATGGTGGAGGAGAGCAATGCCCTTCAATCCGAGATCAATCGCATTCAAAACTCCATTGAGGAGCAAGAGCGCCTGGCCAAGGAGGCCCAGCGTCTGGAGCGGGAGCGGGCCGCTCGGGAAAAGGCCCGCCAGGAGGCCTTGAAGAGCCAGTCCTCTGGTCAGAAGTCCAAGGTGTCCCCCACCAAGGCCACGGTGATCTCAGACCCCGTGGTGGATGCGCCCAAAGAGCCCATTGCCTCGGCCTCTCGCAGCGGGGGCATGGTGTGGCCCGTGCCGGGACACTCCCGGGTCTCCTCTCCCTATGGCTACCGGATTCACCCCATCTTAAAGGTGCGGAAGTTCCACAGCGGCATCGATATTCCCGCTCCCTCGGGAACTCCCATTGCCGCCGCCGATGACGGGGTGGTCATCGCCTCCTCCAATATGCGGGGCTATGGCAACTGCGTCATGGTGGACCACGGGGACGGCAAGGTCACCGTCTATGCCCACGCCTCCTCCCGGGCCGTGCAAACGGGCCAGAAGGTGGTGGCCGGCCAGACCATTGCCTATGTGGGCTCCACGGGCATGAGCACCGGGCCTCACCTCCACTTTGAAGTGCGGGTGGGTGGCTCCACCACCAATCCCCTCAATTATCTGTAAATTTTTCATAGACCGATGGACAGAGGAATCTTCCCATGGAAGATTCCTTTTGCCGTAAGGAGGAAAGACATGAAAGCCAGAACGAAAATACTCCTCGTCCTCTTGCTCCTCATTGTGACCAATGGGGCCACGGCCATCTTGGTAGTGAAGACCCAGGGGGCCGAGGCTCAGGAGCTCGTTCAGCTGGGGCATCTGGAAGATCTCATTCGAAAAAACTATCTCCGGGATGTCACCGACGAGGAGTTCTTCGAGGGACAGCTCAAGGGAACGGTGGCCGCCCTCAATGACCCCTACAGCGTCTACTTCAATGCCGATGAAATGGAGGACTTCGTCACCTCCGCCACGGGGCAGTTTGTGGGCATCGGGGTCCAGGTGGCCCCGGGGGAGGACGGCCTCATCGAAATCATCGCCCCCATTAAGGGCTCTCCCGCCGAGGAGGCGGGCCTCAGGGCCGGGGACCGGATCATCGCCGTGGACGGAAAGGACTATCAGGGGAGTGAGCTGGAGGAGGCCGTGAAGGTCATCCGAGGGGAGGAGGGGACCACCGTCCTCTTGAAGCTCCTCTCCCAGGGGAAGGTGAAGGAAGTGGAGGTCACCCGGGAGCAGATCACCGTGGACTCCGTCTTCCCCGAGGACATCGACCCGGAGGTGGGCTATATTGCCATCTCCCAGTTTGAGGAGCACACCGGGAAGGACTTCAGGGAGGCTTTGAGCCAGGTGGTGGCCGCCGGGAAAAAGGGCCTCATTCTGGATCTCCGGGGCAATCCCGGGGGCATGCTGGACAGCGGCGTGGAGGTCTCCGATGCCCTCCTGGGCAAGGCCAATATTGTCTCCGCCAAGGACCACGACGGCCAAGAGGTCTTCCGATACGACTCCGATGAGGACCGGGCCCCCCTGAATTTGGTGGTCCTCATCAATGGGGCCTCGGCCTCTGCCAGTGAAATTGTGGCCGGGGCCATTCAGGACAATGGCGCCGGCATCCTGGTGGGGGAGACCTCCTTTGGCAAGGGCGTCGTCCAGACCCTGCTGCCCCTCCCCGGAGGGGCGGGGCTAAAACTCACTACCAGTGAATACTTTACGCCCTCGGGGGTAAATATTCAGGACAAAGGCATCGAACCCGATGTGGTGGTTGCCCTGCCAGAGGAGACTCAGGGCATTGGAGTGGAGCACCTTGAGGAGGATCTCCAACTTCAAAGGGCCCTGGAAATTTTAAAGGATCCCGAGACTCAGTTTTGAGGTCCGGGCCACTGAATAGAGCATGAATAGAGATGAGAGCGGCCACCAGTGGTCGCTTTTTCTACGAGGAGGTGCATCCTTGGATTTTAAAATACATTCGGAATTTCAGCCCACGGGGGATCAGCCCCAGGCCATAGACCAATTGGTCCGGGGCATTGAAGGGGGGATGGACCACCAGACCCTCCTGGGGGTCACGGGGAGCGGCAAGACCTTCACCATGGCCAATGTCATTGAGCGGGTGCAAAAGCCCACCCTGGTCATTGCCCACAACAAGACCCTGGCCTATCAGCTCTTCACGGAGTTCAAGACCTTCTTCCCGGAAAATGCCGTGGAGTACTTTGTCAGTTACTACGACTACTATCAGCCCGAGGCCTATGTGCCCGCCACGGACACCTTCATCGCCAAGGATGCCAGCATCAATGACGAGATCGACAAGCTCCGCCACTCGGCCACCATGGCCCTCTTTGAGCGGCGGGATGTGATTATTGTGGCCTCGGTGAGCTGCATCTACGGCCTGGGGGACCCCATCGACTACAAGAATCTGGTGGTCTCCCTCCGGCCGGGGATGATCAAGGACCGCAATGAGATCATGAGCAAGCTGGTGGACATCCAATACGTCCGCAATGACATCGACTTCACCCGGGGCACCTTCCGGGTGCGGGGGGACACTCTGGAGATCTACCCCGCGGGGAGTACGGAAAAGTCCATTCGGGTGGAGTTTTTCGGCGACGAGATTGAGCGGATCGCCGAGGTGGACGCCCTCACGGGGAAGGTCCTCTCCTATCGCAATCACGTGCCCATCTTCCCCGCCTCCCACTATGCCACCACCCAGGACAAGGTGGCCCGTGCCGTGGAGGGGATCAAGGAGGAGCTTGCGGAGCGTCTCTTCGTCCTCAAGGACCAGGAGAAGCTTCTGGAGGCCCAGCGACTGGAACAGCGGACCAACTACGATGTGGAAATGCTGGAGGAGATGGGCTTTTGCACGGGCATTGAAAACTACTCCCGGCACCTGTCCAATCGCCCGGCGGGGAGCCGGCCCTACACCCTCATCGACTACTTCCCCAAGGACTTTCTCACCATTATCGACGAGTCCCACGCCACCATTCCCCAGATTCGGGGGATGTACAATGGGGACCGGGCGAGAAAGCAGACTCTGGTGGACTACGGCTTCCGCCTCCCCAGCGCCCTGGACAACCGGCCCCTCCACTTCCACGAGTTTGAAGATCTCATGAATCAGATGATCTATGTCTCCGCCACTCCGGGGCCCTATGAGAAGGACCACGAACAGCAGCGGGTGGAGCAGCTCATTCGCCCCACGGGGCTGGTGGACCCCGCCATTGAGGTGGTCCCCACCAAGAATCAAATCGACCACCTCACCGATGAGATCGCAAAGACCACGGAGAAGGGCTACCGCACTCTGGTCACCACCCTCACCAAGCGCATGGCCGAGGACCTCACCAAGTACTTCAAGGACATGGGCCTCAAGGTCACCTATCTCCACAGCGATGTGAAGACCATTGAGCGAATGGAGATCATTCGGGACCTCCGCCTGGGGGTCTACGACATCCTGGTGGGGATCAATCTCCTCAGGGAGGGCTTGGATATCCCCGAGGTGGGCCTGGTGGCCATACTGGATGCCGACAAGGAGGGCTTCCTCCGCTCGGAGACCTCCCTCATACAGACGGCGGGAAGGGCCGCCCGAAATGCCGACAGTCGGGTCATCTTCTATGCCGATGCCATTACAGGCTCCATGGAGCGGACCATCAGCGAGACCGAACGCCGCCGGGCCATTCAGCAGAAGTACAATGAGGACCACGGTATCGTGCCCCAGTCCATTCACAAATCCGTGGGGGACATCGTCCGCAATACCATTGCCGCCGAGGAGGAAGAGGCCTTTGAGGCCGATGCCTTCACCCTGGAGGAGACTCTGGAACTCATCAAGACCCTGGAGAGTGAAATGATGCGGGCCGCGGAGGAACTGGACTTTGAGCGGGCCGCCGAAATTCGGGATCACATCAAGGAAATGAAGCAGGGCATTAAGAATAGAAAGGACGCCCATGAAGAGTAAGGATGCAGGAATTGTCATCACTGGGGCCAGACAGAACAATCTCAAGGACATCAGTGTGGTCATCCCCAGAAATAAGATGACGGTGATCACGGGGCTCTCGGGCTCCGGAAAGTCGTCTCTGGCCTTCGACACCATCTATGCCGAGGGCCAGCGGCGCTATGTGGAGAGCCTCTCCAGCTATGCCCGGCAGTTTTTGGGCCAGATGGACAAGCCCGAGGTGGATAAAATTGAGGGGATGAGCCCGGCCATTGCCATCGATCAGAAGACCACCTCCAGAAACCCCCGCTCCACTGTGGGCACGGTGACGGAGGTCTACGACTATCTGCGGCTCCTCTATGCCCGGGTGGCCAAGCCCTACTGCCCCATCTGCGGCCGGGAAATCACAGCCTACTCCCAGGACCAAATTGTGGATGCCATTCTGGAGCATGCCGAGGGGACCAAGTTTCAGCTCCTGGCCCCCCTGGTTCGGGAGAAGAAGGGGGCCCACAAGAAGGTCATTGAAAAGGCCCGGAAGGACGGCTATCTCCGCCTGGAAGTGGACGGGGAGATTCGCATGCTGGACGAGGAGATTGAGCTGGACAAAAACAAGCGCCACGACATCAGCGTGGTGGTGGACCGGATGATCATGCGGGAGGGCATCGACTCCCGCCTCTCCGACTCCATTGAAACGGCCCTGGCCCTCTCGGGGAGCGTCCTCATTCTGGACCTCTTCGATAAGGGCCGGGAGATCTACTCTACGGCCTACACCTGTCCCGTCCACGGCTACACGGTGGAGGAGGCCACCCCCCGGAGCTTCTCCTTCAACACCCCCATGGGGGCCTGTCCCACCTGCAATGGCCTGGGGAGCTTCCGCCAGGCCGATGCCGATTTGGTCATCCCCAACTACGATTTGAGCATCGACGAGGGGGCCATCACCTCCTACTCCAATAGCGAGGGGACCTACTACCGGGAGATGATCAAGGCCCTGGCAAAGGAATTCAATTTCTCCACCCGGACTCCCCTCAAGGATGCGCCGCCGGAATTTATGGAGGCCCTCCTCCACGGCTATGATGAGCCCCTCTCCTTCAGCTATCAGTCCTATTTCAGTGGGGAGAAGCACCACCACGATGTCTTCGAGGGCATCCTCCCCAATTTGGACCGGAGGTACAGCGAGACCAAGTCCGACAAAATTATGGAGCATCTGGACGACTTTATGTCCGATGTGCCCTGTCCCAGCTGTCATGGGGCAAGACTCAAGGAGTCCTCCCTCACCTACCGCCTGGAGGGGAAGAATATCTACGAGGTGACCACCATGGCCGTCACCGATGAGATGGAATTTTTCAAGAATCTCACCCTCAGCGACACGGAAAAAATCATCGGAGAGCAGATCCTCAAGGAGATCATTGAGCGACTGGAATTTTTGGACCAGGTGGGCCTGGGCTATCTCACCCTGGCCAGAAAGGCCGGCACCCTCTCCGGGGGGGAGGCCCAGCGGATTCGCCTGGCCACCCAAATTGGCTCCGCTCTCGTAGGGGTCACCTATGTCCTGGACGAGCCCTCCATTGGCCTTCACAAGAGGGACAACGATCAGCTCTTGGAGGCTCTGAGAAATCTCACCGACATCGGCAACACCCTCATTGTGGTGGAGCACGACGACGACACCATGCGGGAGGCCGACCACATTCTGGACATCGGTCCCGGGGCCGGCCGCCTGGGGGGCGAGGTCATCGCCCAGGGGACGGCGGAGGAGATCATGGAAAACCCCGACTCCATTACCGGGGCCTATCTCTCGGGGAGAAAGCGGATTGAAGTCCCCAGGGAGCGGAGGGAATACACCGGCAAGGAGATCAAAATTTTCGGGGCCACCGAGAACAATCTCAAAAATGTGGATGTGGCCTTTCCCCTGGGGCAGTTTGTCTGCGTCACCGGGGTCTCCGGCTCCGGGAAGTCCTCCCTGGTCAATGAAGTCCTCCTCAAGGCCGTGGCCAATAAGGTCAATCGCTCCAAGATCCGCCCGGGCCGCTTCAAGAAAATTGAGGGCCTGGAGCATGTGGACAAAATCGTGGACATCGACCAGAGCCCCATTGGCAGGACCCCCCGGTCCAATCCCGCCACCTACACCGGGGCCTTCGACCTCATACGGGAGCTCTTCGCCTCCACCAATGAGGCCAAGATTCGGGGCTACAACAAGGGCCGCTTCTCCTTCAATGTGAAGGGGGGCCGCTGCGAGGCCTGTAAGGGGGACGGCATCATACGGGTGGAGATGCACTTCCTCTCCGATGTCTATGTGCCCTGTGAGGTCTGCAAGGGGAAGAGATACAATCGGGAGACCCTCCAGGTTCACTTCAAGGACCACAATATTTCCGATGTCCTGAACCTCACCGTGGATGAGGCCGTGGAGCTCTTCCAAAACCACCCCCGCATTGTCCGCAAGCTCAAGACCCTCCAGGAGGTGGGCCTGGGCTATATCACCCTGGGCCAGTCCTCCACCCAGCTTTCCGGGGGAGAGGCCCAGCGGGTGAAGCTCGCCACGGAGCTCTCCAAGCGGGGCACGGGAAACACCCTCTACATCCTGGACGAGCCCACCACGGGCCTTCACGCCGCCGACATCCACAAGCTCATCCACGTCCTCAACAGCCTGGTGGACAAGGGCAACACCGTGGTGGTCATTGAGCACAATATGGATGTCATTAAAGTGGCCGATCACATCATCGACCTGGGCCCCGAGGGGGGCGGCGCCGGGGGTACCATTGTGGCCACCGGTCGCCCCGAGGAAATCACTCAAGTGGCGGAGAGCTACACTGGAAAATTCCTCAGGGAACTCCTCCAGTCCTGATTTTTTTCCAAAGAAAAGCCCCGGCGGGGGCTGAAACGTACCCCCTTTACTGGACAAACCAGTAGAGGGGGTATTTGCGTTGAAA
>JAUNLK010000018.1 GCA_030535395.1 Tissierellia bacterium | reverse complement strand
AGCGGCATGGAGGCGCGGCGCGAGGTGCGCGGGAGTGGGAGCGGCGACGGCGGCGAGAGCGGCACGGCGGAGGGAGTGGGGGCGCGGACACGGCGCGGGCGGGGGCGACGGCACGGCGGCGGGACGGCGAGGGGTGGGAACGGGGGCGGGAGTGGGAGCAGCGGCGGGAGCGGGAGTGGGAGCGACGGCGAGCGGCATGGAGGCGCGGCGCGAGGTGCGCGGGAGTGGGAGCGGCGACGGCGGCGGGAGTGAGGCGAACGCGAGGGGGCGGGGCGGTGTCCCCTGTTTTGGGGCATGTAAAAACTCCCCTGTTTTTCAGGGGAGTTTGTTGGTGGTTTATTTCTCGATGGTGACCCAGTTTTCGTGGGTTTGTCCTTCTACTCGATTGCTGCTGTGGCCGAGGGCGGCTTCCAGGAGTTCGTAGTAGGCCCAGTGGTCGTTTTTGAGGTCGGTGAAGGGGCTTTCGAAGTTTACTTCGGCCAGGCCTCCTTGGTTGACGGCTCTCTCGTCCACTCGGTTGAGGATTTTGGCGGCTTCGGCTCGGGTGATTTCTCCGTCGGGCTGGAAGCTGCCGTCGGGATAGCCGTTGATATAGCCGTGGCCAAAGGCCTCGTTGATGGCGGCTTCAAACTCGTGGCCCTTGACGTCTTCAAAGGGAGCTACGGCTTCCAGGGCGCCCTTGAGGCCGTAGATGGCCCGGGCAAATTCCCCGCGGGTGATGGGCTCGTCGGGACGGAATTTGCCGTCCTTGGCAAACATGAGCTCTTTTTTCACCATGGCGTTGATGGCGGCGTAGTACCAGTTTTGATTGGTGTCGTCGAAGGCGGGGGCGGTGGTGTCGGTGAGGTCCAGACCCACCAGGCGAGCGATCATGGTGGCAGCCTCGGCCCGGGTGATCTTGCCCTCGGGCTTCACGGTGCCATCGGGATAGCCCTCAATGAAGGGAGCGTGGAGAATCTCGCCCACGGGCTTCTCCTCTTCCTCAGGCTTCTCCTCCTCGGGCTTCTTCTCCTCATTGGTTACGGGAATGAAAAAACCGGGCATCCACTGGGGAGCATGGGGGTCCTCGGGCTTCTCGGGCACTTCAGGCTCCTCGGGTTCGGGGACTTCGGGTTCGGGAACTTCGGGCTCAGGAATATCATCCAGGCTCTTGAGTCCCATTACGGTGTATTTCAAGGTTGTTTCTTCCTCGCAGCCCTCTTGCCCAAGGGTGAAGTAAATGTCGAGGGACTTATCAATGAGTTTTTTAGTGGTGATATTACTTTCATGGTTTGGGCCAACACCACCGCTCACAGTTGCCAGTTCAGGATACTTGTGTTGGAGAGCACTTATGAGCGCGACTGCAACATTACCCTTAATTTGTTGTGAAAATTGTCTCTCATCAGGATACGCTTCATTCAACCCCTTCAAATCGACATACATGAGAATATTATCTGGAAAGCCATCTTCATCTTCAGCTTCAACAATTTTTGTGTCACCAAATTGAATTTCAACCAAGCCATAATCGTTATAGAGTTCGATCGTCTTTGCAATGAGGCCCGTCCCGGCGATATTCATTCCAAGCTTCTGATCATCGAGAATTTCTACATATACCGTCTGCTTTTCAGCATCGTATTTCCCCTTGTAGAGGCCTTCCTTATTGGCGATATTTTCGAACAGCTCTGCAGCAGCTTCTTTAAATTCTGCCTCTAAAGCTGCTTTGTCCTTGCAGGTCTCTGCCGGTACCTGTGCGTAGGCGGTGTTCAGGGGGAGTGCCGCCACGAGCATCAGGATGGCAAGGAGTGTTGCCAGGTGTTTTTTCATTTTTTCCTCCTCTTTGGGCTTGGCTCTTGGGCCAATCCACTTCTGCCTCTCTCCCCTGGGCTGCTGTGTCCTTTGGGGGTGGGGCTCCGATGTGCTACCTTTTTTGGAAATTCCCCTGTATACAGCCCTTGGCCTTGGGGATTTTCTATGGTGAACACTTTCATTATAGTCGGCTCAATATTTTTAATCAGTGAAATGGACCGCGAATGGCTCCATTTCGCCAAATTTTACATGGGCTTTACAAAGGCTCGCCGTTCGAATTGAAAAACCCCCGTTCCGGAAGCTATGGAATGGGGGTTTTTCCATTGGATACAAGAGCACAAAAATGGGGGTGTTTCTGCGAAACCATTCAGAAAACGGAGCCCCACGGAAAGGGGCAAGGGGAAGGCCCCGCCACTGTGTTTGCAGCATGGAGAACTGGGGCGTATTTCGGGGGCTACTGTGGACTTGAGGGAAAAGAGGGGAATTTCGGGGGAAGTTTTAAAACCAAGGGTCCTTGAATGGCTCTTCCGGAGGTGCCGGGGAAGCCATATGGCTTTTTCCCTCCCCGCTCTCGTTTTTGTATAGTAGGAAGCTTGTTTAGGGGATTCTCTCTGGCCATGAGAAAAGAGTTCCCTAGGGAACTCTTGGGTCATTTGTCTTTTTTGGGCATGTAGCGGGCGAGGAGTCCGGCAATTTTGGGGAGGGGCATGGACTGGAGGTGGACCTGTCCCGGGCCTCGGATGATGGTTTCGAAGAGGCCCTCTCCTCCGAAGAAGATGTTTTTGACGCCTTTGACTCGCTGGATGCTCATGGTGCAGGTCTCGGACATGATGGCCAGGGCGCCGGTGTCCACAACCATTTCCTCTCCCGGGGCCAGCTGGTAGGTGACGGCGTGGCCGTCCAGCTCCAAGAAGCAGGTGCCGGGGCCGGTGATCTTTTCCATAATGAAGCCCTCGCCGCCAAATAGGCCCGCCCCCAGTCGCTCTTGGAAGTGGGTGCTGAGGCTGACATTTTGGGTGGCGCAGAGGAAGGCGCCCCTCTGGGCGATGATGGATTGGCCGGGGCCCAGGTCCAGGGGGATGATGGAGCCGGGGAAGCTGGAGGCGAAGGCGATTTCCGCAGGGCCGTGGGCCACATAGGTGGAGAGCATGAGGCTCTCGCCGGAAAAGACCCGTCCCAGTCCCCCCTTGAGGCCCCCTTTCATCTCGTTGATGGTCTCCACGGGGCCCTTGAACCAGCTCTTGCCCCCGCCCTGGGAGATGAGGCTGTCGCCCTGTTCCATTTGAATGCGCACTACGGGGAGATGGCCTCCTTCAATACTGTATTCCATAGGTAGCTCCTTTCAAATCTTGGGGCATTGCCCAGGGATTCCTTGTTATTTATTGGATACCCATTTTCCCCCTTCCCCGGTGGTGGAGGGGAATTTTTTATGAAATTTTTTTGATGCTCCTCCTCTCCCCTGCCCTTTGGGGGACGCAAAAAAATCCCCTCCCGCTGGGGAGGGGATGGAGGCTGACTTATTCGGTGAGGGCCTTTGCCACTTCAACTGCCTGCTTGAGATCTTCTGCGGTGGGTTTCCACTTGATTTTCATTTCGGGTTCCACCACTTGGAAGCCCGCTTCGGTCATTTTTTCCCGGAGGATTTTGTTGCCCTCGCCGCTCCAGCCGTAGGAGCCGAAGACGGCGGCCTTTTTGTTTTCGAAGTGGAGCTCTTTGACGAAGTGGAGGATGCCCGCCATGGAGGTGAGGATGTCTCGGCCCACGGTGGGGGAGCCCACGGCCACTGCCTTGGAGCGGAAGACTTCGGTCATGAGGTCGTTGCGGTCGGTTTGGGCCACATTGAAGACTTTGACCTTGGTGGAGGGGCTGGCCTTGGAGATCTCCCGGGCCAGCTCATGGGCCATGGCCGTGGTGGCCTCCCACATGCTGTCGTAGAAGATGGTGATGCGGTCCTCCTGATAGGCGTTGGCCCACTTGGCATAGGCCTCTACGATGTCGCCGGGGCGGTCCCGCCAGATGGCGCCGTGGCTGGGGGCGATGATGTCGATGGGGAGATTCAGGGCCAGGATCTCCTCCAGCTTTTTGGCCACCAGCTTGGAGAAGGGATTCAGGATATTGGCGTAGTACTTCATGGCCTGTTCCCAGAGGAGGCCCTGTTCGGCGAGGTCGTCGAATAGTTCTTCCACGGCGTAGTGCTGTCCGAAGGCGTCGTTGGAGAAGAGGATGTTGTCGCTGGTGAGGTAGGTGGCCATGGAGTCGGGCCAGTGGAGCATTCTCATTTCCACGAAGACCAGTTTTTTGCCATTGCCAATGTCCAGGCTGTCGCCGGTTTTTACCACTTTAAAGTTCCACTCGGGGTGGTGGTACTGGCCCACCAGGGAGTCCAGGGCGTTTTTGGTGCAGTAGATGGGCACATCGGGGATCTCCTCCATGAGGCGTGGGAGGGAGCCGGAGTGGTCCACTTCCCCGTGGTTCATGATGATGTAATCGATGGAATTGAGATCCACTTCCTCTTTGAGGTGTTCCACAAATTCGTCCTTGTGGGGGGACCACACGGTGTCGATGAGGACGGTCTTTTCCTCTTGGATGAGGTAGCTATTTTGGGAGGAACCCACGGTGACGGAGTAGTCGGAGCCGTGGAATTCTTCCAGCTCCCAGTCGATTTTGCCCACCCAGTAGACATTGTTTTTTACTTGCTTTTTCATGGAGTCATCTCCTTTCGGTACTTGGGAAACATGATGGAGTTTTCCTTGTAGATGTGCACGAATATATCGTCAAAGAGGAGCCGGAGGTTCCGGTAGGTTCTCTCGAATGTGGCGCATGCCCCTTGGGGGAGGCTCAGGTTTTTGGTGGCATCCAGAATTTCCTTGATGAGGTCGCCGGCTGCCTCGTGGTCCTCCTCCAGTTCCAAAATGGCGTCCACCTTGCTGGGATCTCGCTCAAGCATCCAGGGGAAGGACTCCTGTTCCTCCCCGGCAAAGTGCTCTTCCAGCTCCATTTTCAGAAGGCCGTAGAGGTGGTGGACTTGGAGGAGGAGATTTTTGTGATTGGGATAGTGGACCACCAGGATTTTGTTGAGGTCCTTGGAGATCTCCTCCATGAGCTCTCGCTCGTAGCGGTGGTGGGTGAGGCGGAGGGATTTCACCATCTCCTCCAGGCTCAGGGCCTCGAAGGCCTCCAGTTCCAGGCCCATCTCCGTGGCCCCTTCCCCCTCCTGGGCCTTGCGCTCCAGTAGCTCCAGGAGGCTTTCCACTTCGTAGTTGCCCTTGGCTGCGGCCTGCTGAAGGCTGTCCTTGCCGCCGCAGCAGTAGTCGATGGACAGATCGTTGAATATTTCCATGAGTTGGGGATACTGGCGAACCACTTCCGCCAGTTTTGTATCTTTGTTCATTTCCGCTCCTTTCCCTTTGCTCCCTCGTTCTGTATATAGATTATGGGAAATGGAGGGGAAATTCTGTGTCTTAAAGCACAGATTTAGGATTTTCTGAGCTTTTCCACTTTTTTTATGAGGATTTTCTTGTAGCCCTTTCGGAGGATGGTGCCCTCCTCCTCCAGCTCCTGGAGCTTGCGGGAGACGGTCTCCCGCCGAAGGCCCACACTGGTGGCGATCATATCGGTGGAGAGGGTGACTTCCCCGCCCCCCATGCGCCGGGAGCGGAAGTAGAGGAATTGCTCCACCCGCTTTTTGGCATCGGGGATGGTGAGGATCTCCAGTTTTTCCCGCTCCTCCCTGAGCTTGCGGCCCAAAGAGCCGATGACTTTGAAGGCCAGGTCCTCCTGGGTGAGATTTTTCTTAAGTAGTTCCAGTGTGAGGGTGCAGATGTGGCTCTTTTCCAGGCAGATGCCGTAGGAGCCAAATTTCTGCTGGGAGAAGAGATACTCCTCCCCTATGGATTCGTTTTGGGACCTGAGGTCGTAGATGTACTCCTTGCCCTCCTCGTCGTAGCCGGAGAGCTTCACCTTGCCCTCTCGAATGATGAAGATTCGGTCGACGGGGTCCTCCGGGGAAAAGAGAATCTCCCCCCGGTCCAAATAGCTGTGGCTGGCCCCCTCCATGATTTTTTCCTGCTCCTGGGGAGTGAAGTCCTCGAAGAGTTCCACCCGGTCCATGCAGAGCCCGCAGCGATTACATTTTTCCGCCATATCTTCCTCCTTTGCTCCTCTCTCTCCATTGTACTTCATTTGGGGGGAAATTGTATTCCCCGGGGAATTTAGTCACAAAAATACCACCGGAGGGCCGGTGGCAGTTTTTAGAGGCTGTCGGTGTAGATGGCAGAGACCCCCAGGTCGAAGAGCTCCTCGGCCCGGAGATTGTCGTTGATGGTGTGAATGTAGAGGGGCACATCCAGGCTCAGGAGCTCCTCCCAGCCCTGGGCCCTGAATTTGCTGTCCCCAAGGGTGATGGCGGCAAGCTCCACCTCCCGGGCAAAGTCCATGACCTCCCGGGGGCCGTCGGCGGTGCGGTCGAGATTGTAGATGATGCGCTGAAAACCCAGGGCCCTGGCGGGGAGGTACTCCTCCCGTTGGTAGATCTGCACCACCACTTGGCCCAGGCCATCGGGGAAGTGCTCGGCGAGATAGTGTAAGAGATCGAGATTGTCCCCCTGGGTGTCGAGGATGGCGGTGGCATCGGGGTGCTCCCCAAGCCATGTCATGAGCCTCGGGAGGTCCATTTGCTCCCAGCCGTGGCGCTCCCGGGCGGTCATAAATTCCTCCAGGCTCAGGGGGCTAGTTCCCTCCCCCAGATCCTCGAAGAATCTCCGGAGGGTGCCGTCCCAGTCGGTGAGGCCCACATAGTGGCCGTCGGCGGTGGGGGAGAGGTCCACCTCGAAGGTGCGCTTGCCCTGACTGTAGCCCCTCTCCAGGGCGGTGAGCATATTGGTGGCGGTGCGAATCCCCAGTTCCCCGCCCCCGTGGACGATGGTCCTTTCGGGGGGAAGTTTCTCGGCGGGCTGGAGGAGCTCCATGAGTTTGTTGTTGATTTGCAGGTCGTGGGCGTACTTCAGGGTGAGAATGGCCCGCTGGTGGAGGGGGAAGGCCTCGGACACGGGAAGTTCCTTTCGGCTGTGGCGGTCCACCAGGCGGGACTGGTGGAAGACCTCGTTTTCCGAATATTCAAAGAGGAGATGGTCGGTGATGAAGCTCCCCCGGTGGAGGTGGGTCTGGGGAAAGACCACATTGCTTTCCGTGGCGGTGCCATCCCCCAGAAGGTCCACCCCCATGGTGGGGATGCTGCGGCGATCCCAGCCCAGGAGATTGAGGACGGTGGGATAGAGGTCCACCTGGCTGCCAATATTGTGGCGGCGGATCTGCTCCTGAAAGCCGGGGATGCGAATGACCAGGGGCACATTCATCATGTCGTCGTAGTCCAGTTCCCGGCCCAGCCAGCGGGTGACGGAGTTTTGCTGCTGGGCATTTTTTATTGTGTAGGCGTGGTGGTCGCCGTAGATGACCACCAGGGTGTGGTCCAATATGCCCTCGGCCTCCAGCTGCCCAAAGAATTCCCTCATGGCGGAGTCGGTGTAGCGGGCGCAGCTGGCATACTGGTACACGAAGTCCTCCTCTGCCCCGGGAAGGGGAGGGAGCTCCCGAAGCTCCTCGGGGAGATCGAAGGGGGTGTGGGTGGAGAGGGTGATGGCCAGGGCGAAGAAATTTTCCCCCTGGCGGTGGATCTCGGCGAGCCTCCTCGCCATCTGCCGGAAGAGGGAGCCATCGGAGAGGCCAATATTGAAGACCTCGTCCATGTGGAGATCTTCCGCGAGATACACCTCCTGAAAGCCCTGACGGGGGAGGTGCTCCCTGCGGTTGTAGAAGGAGCCGCTGTTGCCGTGGAAGGCCAGAGTGGTGTAGCCCCTCCGGGCGGCCATGGCGGCCAGGCCGTAGCTGTTGCTGTCCCGATAGGTGTCGTAGGCCTGGCCCTGGACGGTGGGATAGGTGCCATTTACGGAGACGAACTCGGCATCGGAGGTGTTGCCCACCCCCAGTAGCTCGAAGTAGTCGTCGAAGTAGATGGTGCCGGTGGATGCAATGAGATCGTTTAAAAAGGGAGTGATCTCCTGACCATTGTAGCGCTGGCCCACAAAGGTGTTTTGGAGGCTCTCGGCCTGGATGTAGAGGACATTCATCCCCTGAGCGAGGCCGGTGTAGGGATTCTCCTCAAAGGAGCGCTCCCGGTACTCCCGGGCGATGTCCTCGGTAATTTTGGGATCCTCCATGCGCTGGGTGCTCCTCCAGCGGACAAAGCCGCTGGCCTGGACGGTGGAGTAGAGCTCCACCCCGAAGGTGCTCCACTGGAAGATGGGGGGCAGCCAGATGAGGAGGGTCACCAGGGTGAGGGAGGAGAGGAGGCGGCGCCACTGGAGGGGCTCCCCGCCCCTGTGGGCGGTGGCCAGGTGAATAAGCATGAGGATGAGGAGGGCCACCATGAGGCCCTGAGTGGAGGTGAAGTCCTGGGCCAGGACCGGGAGGACCCCCGTCACCTCCCCCGCCTGACCGGCCCGGGCCAGGAGGTCCAAATTGCCAAACTCCTTGTAGAAGAGGGAGAGGGCAATCTTGAGGGCGGTGGAGGGAATGAGGAGGGCCCAGCCATAGGCGGGGTGATCCCAGAGGCTCAGCAGGAGCACTTCAATGATGCTGGTGATGGCCATGGAGGCCAGGAGAACGGGCAGGGAGATGCCGGGGCGCCCCTGGGTCCCCTGGAGGAAAGTGCCACTGTAAAAGAGCCAATTCATGAGCAGGACCGGCAGCACCACATAGGCCAGAGCCCTCTGATACCTGCGAACGAAATTCCAAACAAACGTCACGGACACTCCCCCCTCCCGAGAAAACACGTAAACAGAATGTAGCCTCCATGTAAATAATAGATTAAAAAATAATATCACATTCCAGAAAACCCATCAAACACGGAGGCGGCCCGCCCAATTTTGGGCACAAAAAAACCGCGGGGGGTTCCCGCGGTGTTGTGTTTTGGGTGGGCTTTATTTGTCCAGGCGGTCCATGTGGGCCACGAAGGCTTCTGCTGCGCCCTTGAGGAAGGACTTGGTGCCTTCCACCATGTTGCCTTCTTCGTCAAAGAACTCTTGGATCTTGGACAGGTATACTTCGGGCTGTTGCATGGGGATGAGGTCCACGAAGGTGAAGACTTGTCTCAGGGCGTGGTTGGCTGCCATGCCGCCGAAGCCGCCCATGGAAGCGGAGAATACGGCTGCGGGCTTGCCGGCCCAGAGATTGCCCTCGGGGTTGGTGGAGCCCACGTCGATGACATTCTTGGCTGCGGGGGCATAGGAGCGGTTGTACTCGGGCACGAAGAACATGTAGCCGTCGTACTTGGCGATTTCCTTGCGCACTTCGGTGTAGGCGGGCTCTGTGCCGTCGAGGTCGGTGTTGTAGAGGGGCACTTTGGAAATGTCGATGAATTCTGCTTCCACGGTTTCGGGAAGGAGTTCCTTGACCACTTCTGCCACTTTACGGTTCCAAGAGTCTTTTCTGAGGGATCCTACAATCAGTCCTACTTTTTTCATATTGTCCTCCAATTCGTTCTTTGATTTACATTCAGTTCAGATATTTTTTCAAGTCGGTGAGATCCGATGTGCCGCCGTCCTCCAGGACCACGGCCTGGGATTTCTCGGAATCCACAGTAATCTTACCCTTTAGATTGAGTTTTTCCACAGTTCCGCCGCTAATATGATAGGCGGCCACGTCCTCGCCCTGTACATGGAGGTCCCCCAGGAGATTGAGCTGGCGGATGCTGCCTCCCTCCAGGACGCTGATGGCGTGGGCCTGGAGCTCTTTGAGGACGCCCTTGACCAGGGTTTCGCCGGTGGCGCCCTGGGTGGTGACGGCCTCCTCTATGGTGATGGTGCCCACGGGCTTGGAAAATTGCATGCCGATGGAGCCATCCCCTGCGGTTTTGATCCGGGTGAAGCGGGCATTTTCAATGGTGCCGTCGTATTGATTGAAGCCCCGGGCCCCGAGGCCATAGGTCTCGATGGGGGCCTGGGCATGGAAATTTTTCACCACGCCGAAGTTGACAAAGCCGATGCCACTGGAACCGTAGCTGGTGACTTTGCCCTTCACCGTCCACTGGTCCACCTGGCCCCACACGTCCAGCACCATGTCGTTGGTGCCGTAGGTGGTGGTGGGGCCCTGAGAGATGATCTCTTTGGCGTGGACTCCGTAGACCACGAAGATGGCCCCGGTGATGAGATTGGGCTGGCCCGTGGGAATCATGCCATTGGAGTGGACCTCCCCAGTGGTGAGGCGCTCCACGGTAACGGGGCCTGCGTCGTCGCCGAAACCCGAGATGAAGATGCCGCTTCCCAGGACGGGGGCCAAGGGGCGGCCCACGGAGATATTTTCCCCGCGCAGGGTGATTTCACTCCCCTCCTGGGGATTGAAATTGTAGACGGTGAGGGCCCCCTGGTAGACATTGACCCCGTACTTCATGGGTCGCTCGGGATAGCTCCTGGCATCGGCGGAGACGATGTCCAGATTCTCCAGCTTCAGGCTGAGTGTTTTGTTGGGGGCCCGGGTGAGGAGCTGGACCATGCCCGTCACGGTGAGATCCTGCAATTGGATCTCGCCCAGATCCTCCAGGGCCGAGTCGATGTAGATGGCCCGGCGGCCGGGGGCCGTTTGCAGGGCGAGGTTTTTGAGCTCGTTGTTGGCGCTGAGGGCCACCCCGTCCCCGTGGATGAAGCTGAGGAGGATGCCCTCCCCGCTGCCCACGAGTTTTTGCCCCGGCTTCAGGCCAATGCCGTTTACTGCATTGATGGAATTTACCAGCTCAATGGTCTCTTCCCCCGCCTCCAGTGCCTGTTGTAGTTCCAGATAGTTTTTTACTTGCACCACTGCCTCCTTTTCACGCTCCGGTTTCCTTCCTCCAAATGGGCGGACCGGGGCGGGTCAGGGGTAGAGTACGTCCCGATACTGGGCCTTGGTCTCGAATTCTTTTTTGGCGAAGGGACAGAGGGGCATGATTTTGATGCCCTGCTCCCGGGCCCGATTCACCAGTTCCTCCACCAGTCGGGCGGCGATGTTTTGCCCCCGGTAGTTGTCATCCACTTGGGTGTGGTCGATGATCCAAAGGCCTTCGGAGGTGGAGTAGGTGCTCTCCCCGACCACTTGGTCGCCATCGTAGGCGGCTGCCCGCTTCTCATGGGCTTCATGGACGATGTTTACCATGGTTTCCTCCTGTGATTTCCAGCTGGGAGGGGCGGGTTTTGGCCCCGCCCTTTCAGCTTGTCAGTTGATCCGTTGATTGTGGCTTCAGTCCACATTCATTTCCAGTTCTTCTTTGATAAAGGTGCCCTGATTGAGGTCGTAGAAGGCCTCCCGGAGTTCCTGCTGGCTGTTCATGACAATGGGGCCTGCCCATGCCACGGGTTCATTGAGAGCCTTGGACTCCATGTAGAGGACCTGGGCGGGCTCGTCGCCGGACTCAATGGTGAGGCTGTCGCCGGGGTTGAGTTTCACTGCGGTTTTCTCCTGGATGAACTCCCCTGCCACAGTGGCATCTCCCAAGAGGGTGAAGACCATGACTGAGGCATCCTCGGGCATATTGAGGGTGATGGACTGGTTCTTTTCCAGGTGAATATCGTAGTAGTGGAGGGGCAGGTGGTCGCCCTGGTGGCCCCTGTGGCCCTCGTACTCCCCGGAGAGGAGGCGGAGATAGCCGCCGTCAAATTCGATCTCTTCAATGGCATCGTTGTGGATGCTGCGGTAGGTGGGGGAGCTCATCTTCTCCGCTGCGGGGAGATTGAGCCACAGCTGTACCCCCAAGAGGCGATCGGCCGCGGGGACCTGCTCCTCGTGCTGGATGCCGGAGCCTGCGTTCATCCACTGAACTTCCCCGTCGGAGATGCCATCCACATTGCCCAGGGTGTCGCTGTGGACCATATTGCCCTTGTAGAGATAGCTCACGGTTTCAATGCCCCGGTGGGGGTGCATGGGGAAACCTGCGGTGTAGTCGGCGGGATTGGTGCTGTCGAAGGAGTCGAGCATGAGAATGGGGTCGAATTCCTTCACGGTTTCGTGGCCCAGTACCCGAACCAGGCTCACGCCGGCGCCGTCTTGCGTTCTAAATCCCTTTACTTTGGTCTTTACGGTTCTCTTCATCCAATTTACCTCCCATTTTCTTCAATATATATAGCAGTTGCTTTTTCTCATCTTCACTGAGTTTGGCCATGCTTTCCTCAATGAGCTGTTGATTCTCGGGAAAGACCCGGCCAATGATCTCCCGACCCTCGGGGGTCAAGTGGAGGATGCTCACTCGCCGGTCCTTCTCGTCACCGAGCCGTTCCACATAGCCCTGTTTCACCAAATTGTTGACAATGAGGGAGATGGTTCCCACGGTGCTGAGGATCTTGTCTCGAACCTCGCCCACCGTCATGTCGCCCTTGGCGTAGAGGACTTCTAAAACCATGAACTGACTGAGGGTAAGACCGTGCTTGGCTACCAGCTTCTTGGTCTTGCGATCAATCTTGTTCACATTTCGGTGGAGACCGACGAGAATTTTCAATTCTATGTTTTGCACGGTCACCTCCCGGGAATACATCTAACTAGATGTATCGACGTAGATATATATTACCACCGAAAGACCATTTCAAACATGGGCGGGAAAAAATTCCCGAAAATCTTTTGGGGCCGAGGTTTTGGCCCGGTGGCTGCGTCTGAACCCCAGGAGGGACCGCAGGGTCCTGAGAAAGGAGTTAAAATGAAAATTACCGCTGCCGAAGCTTTAATAAGAGAACTGAAACTGTGGGGCGTGGATCACATGTACGGGATTCCCGGGTCCTCCCTCAATGGGCTGATGAATGCCCTGCTAAAGGTGGGGCCAGAGGAGATGAAGTATATTCAGGTGCGCCACGAGTCGGCCGGGGCCATGGCCGCCGCCGCCGAGTACAAGCTCTCGGGAAAGATTGGGGTGGCCTTTGGCTCCGGTGGGCCCGGCTCCACCAATCTCACCAATGGCCTCTTCGATGCCCTCATGGACGGGGCGCCCATGCTCGCCCTGGTGGCCCAGTCGGAATCGTCCAATCAAAATACCCACGCCTTCCAGGAGCGGGAGATGCTCCCCTTCTTTGAGAATGTCTCCGTGTACAATGGCAAGGCCATGAGCGGGAGCCAGATCCCCTATATGGTGAATGATGCCATTCGCACCGCCTATGAGCGGAAGGGGCCTGCGGTGATCATCCTCCACAATGACTTTATGGAGGAGGAGATTGACTACGAGGCCGTGCCCGGTGCCGTGCGGGAGCTCCCCGGGCCCCAGCACTACGAGCTGGACCCCGCCAAGGTGGCTTCCATTGTGAAGGAGATCCAAGAGGCCAAGAGCCCCATGCTCTACTTGGGCCGGGGGGTCATGGGCTCCATGGACCTTGCAGTGGAGGTGTCGGAGCAGTTCAATCTCCCCGTGGTGACCTCCGCCCCGGCGGTGGGCCTCGCCTTCCCCGCCAATCACGAGAATTTTATGGGGGCCTTTGGCCGGCTGGGGACCAAGCCCGCCTATGAGATCATGGCCCACTCGGATCTGATCCTCTTCATTGGCTCCTCCCACCCCTTCGCCAATTACTGGCCGGGCTCCGCCAAGATCATCCAAGTGGACCACAGTTTTCGGGAGATTGGCCGGCAGATCCCCGTCCACGACAGCCTGGTGGCCCACAGCGGCGACTTCCTCCGGGCCCTGTTGGACAGCGGCGCCCACCGGGAGGAGACGCCCATTTTGAGGGCCGCCCGGAAGAATATGGCCGCCTGGAACCAGTATCTGGACCGGATGGCCCGGGAGGACGGGGAGGTCATCTACTATGAATCGGTGCTGAAGAAGGTCAAGGAGTACTCCGAGGAGGATGCCGTCTACGCCCTGGGCATTGGCAACAACAAGGCCCACGCCATTCGCATGCTGCCCCTGGACGGCAAGCGGAATTTCACCATGTCCGGCTGGTTCGCCACCCTGGGCTACTCCACACCAGCGGCCATGGGGGCCCACCTCCTCTATCCCGACAAGCAAATCTGGTCCATTGTGGGGGACGGGGGCTTCGCCATGAACAATCAGGAGATTCTCACCCAGGCCAAGTACAAGATGCCCATTATCAATGTGGTGGTCACCGATGAGACCTACGGCTTCATTCGCCACTCCCAAATCCAAAACAACACTGACGAATTTGGGGTGGACATCCAGAGTGCCGACTGGTCCAAAGTGGGCGAGGGCCTGGGGGCCATTCCCTTCCTGGTAAAGAGCCCCGAGGAACTGGACCACGCCTTCAGGGAGGCCATTCGCCTGAACAAGGAGGGCAACGACCGGCCCATTGTCATTGATGCCCACGTGGTCTACGAGGATCCCCTGGACACCGGGGCCATGAAGCTGGACCCCGCCAAGTTCAGCCGGGAGGAAATGGAGGCGTATCTGAAGGAAAATGGCATTGAGGACCAACTGCCCTTCCAGGAGCTTTTGGAGGCAGAGGAACAATAAAAAAGACTTTTAAAAAACGAGTGGGTTGAGGCTCACTCGTTTTTTTGCGCCCGGACTCCCATTTTGGCCTCAGAAAGTGAAATTCCAGGGGCCACGGTCCTGGAGAGGCCCCGGGCCGGAGAGGCAAAAATAAAAATTGGCCCCCCTCTCCGTCCTCCAATAATTTATAATCAAAAATAGGAAAACTTAATCTGGGGCATATCTGAAAAAAACTCTTCGAGGTGACAATATGGAAAAACGAGAGCGATTTTTGAATTTTCTCAAGAATGAGCCGGTGGACCGGGTGCCCATTGCCTTCTACCACCACTATCTCAATAATAAAATGCTCTACAATATGAATCAGGGCCTCAAGGATGCCGCCATCTTTGAGAAAAATATTGAGGGCCACCGCCGCTCCAGGAAGTACTTCGACCCCGATGTGGTGAAAATCATGAACGACTCCCTGATGATTATGCCCCTGGACCTCCGGGGGATTCGGCGGCCGGAGGATGTGGTGAAGATCAAGCCCCAGGCCCCGGACTCCAGGTGGGCGGACCTCTCGGTGGAGCTGGCCAAGCGGGTGAAGGAGATCTACGCCGACAGCGACGCCCCAGTGTACTACACCAGCTTTGGCCCCGCCTACATCATGCGGTCGAACTTCGCCCTCATTGGCAATCTCATGGCGGGAAACTACTTCTTTGAATCCAGGATTCTCAAATTTATGAGGGAGCAGCCCCAGGCCATGGGGGAACTGGCCATGAATCTGGCCCGGGGGGTGGTGGCCTTCAATGAGCGGCTCTTTGAGGAGGCGGGAATTGACGGCATCTACTACAGTGTCAACAATCAGAATGAGTTCTTCTCCCGGGAGACCTACCGGGAGATCATCACCCCGGGAGACCACTTGGTGCTGGATGCCGCCAACTCCATCAGCCAGATGAATCTCCTCCACATCTGCGGCTACCGGGGCAAGGCCAATGATCTCAGCACTTTCAGGGACTACGAGGCCGCCGCCTACAACTGGGCCGTCCACGCCGAGGGGGTCTCCCTCTCCCGGGGCAAGGAGATCTTCGGAGGCAAGCCCGTCTTTGGAGGCTTTGAGCAGGCAGGCGTCATCGCCAAGGGAAGCCGGGAGGATGTCACCCAGGCGGTCTACAAGATCCTGGACGAGAGCGGACAGCGGGGGATTATGCTGGGGGCCGACTGCACCGTCCCCACGGACTTCGAGGACTCCCGGCTCAATTGGGTCCGGGAGGCGGCGGAGGCCTACGCCCGGGAGCACGAAAACTAAATGGAAGCACAAAAAAAGGACCCCTCGGGGTCCTTTTGTAATGGAAAGCTCACTGGAGCACTTGAATCTGACACATGCTCATGGCCTCCAGGGCCGTATCATGGGACTGGGGAGTGACCCCGGCGGAGCAAGATCCGTCCACGGCAATGGGCACCTCCGGAAGATAGGTCTTGAGGGAGAGGGCATTGGAGATGACACAGATGTCGGTGCAGAGGCCCAGCAGGGTGATTCGATCGATCTTCTCTTTGGCGCTGAGCTCTTTGAGGTAGTGGATGAGCTTTTCAGAGCCAAAGGTCACCTTCTCAAAGACCGGGGCCCCCTCCCGGTAGATCCCCGGGGCGATTTCGTGACCATGGGTCCCCTTGATACAGTGGGGCACGGGGAGATTCTTCCCCTCCTCGGTGTCCAAATAGTCGTAGTCGTGGGTGTCCTGAGTGTAGACCACCAGACCATCAAAATTCTCAATCCGCTCCTTGACCCGGGGCACAATGGCCTGAGCCTCGGCAGTGCCCAGGGCCCCGTCAATGAAATCATTCTGCATATCCACAACTACGAGAACTTCCACAACAACCTCCTCAAAACAAAAGCCGGAAAATCCGGAAAAAAACAAAGTCCTGTTGAAGGATCCATACCCCAAAGGGCGGAAAAATCCCCCAAGCTCGGGAAATGGCCCCGAAAACTCCCCTTCAGGGCGCAAGTTACAAGGCGGCCCCCCGGCTTCAGGGGCTGGGGACTCTGAGGGGCCTCGGCACTGTAAGGGCCCGCCCCCGTCCGCCCCTTGGGCTATGAGAGCACTCTTGGAAGACCCCCGCGGCCTCGGAGGACAGGGCCCCGCCTTCCCTCACGCCCCTCCTGGGTCGCCTGTGAGCTTGCCGTAGATGGCGTAGTCCAAAAACTCCCCGTCCTTGAGGACGGCCCCCCTCATGATGCCCTCCAGGATGAAGCCGTTTTTTTCCAAGACCCGGCGGGAGGGGAGGTTCCGAGCGTAGGCGAAGCCGCTGATGCGGTGAAGCCCCAGCTCTTGAAAGGCCAGGGCGCAGATCTGGCCCGCTGCCCGGCTCATAATGCCCCGGCCGTGACAGTCACTGAGGAGGAAGTAGCCAATCTCCCCGGTCCTTCGGGAGATGCCCTCCCCAGCCTCCACGGAGATATTCCCCACCACCTGGCCGTCCAGTACAATTTTCCGGTAGAGGGCATCTCGCCCCTCCCGCTGCCCCACCATGGTGAGCCAGTCCCGGGCATGGGCCAGGGTGTAGGGATAGGGGATTCGGTCGGAGAGATTGCTCCGGTCCACGGCGCTGCAAATGCGGGCAAGCTCCGGCCCATCGTCCAGGGTCCAAGTTTCCAATTTCATGTGCACAGGCACCCCCTTTTTTGCCATTGTACCACAGGGCACCGGGGACTCTGGGCACAAAAAATCCCCGGCAACAGGGCCGGGGATGGGGGAAATTACCGGTTTACAATGGCCTTGGAGTCCCCCGTTTTCAGGTAGTTGACGGACTCGTCCAGGGCCAGGCCCAGGAGATTGTCCAGGGCGGTCTCGGTGTAGAAGGCGATGTGGGGGGTGTAGATGATGTCGTTTCGCTGGAGGATCTCATCCATAATGGGGTCGTTGAGATCCTGGCCCCGGAGGTCCTTTTTCACCAGGTCAAATTCGTGCTCGTAGACGTCCAGGGCCACGCCCTTGAGTTTCCCCTCATCCAGGGCCTTGAGGACGGCCTGGGTGTCCACAATGCTCCCCCGGGCGGAGTTTACCAAAACGGCGGTGTCCTTCATTTTGGCAATGGCCTCCTCATTCACCATGTGGTAGTTGTCCTCAGTGGCGGGAACGTGGAAAGTGATGACATCGCTCCGCTCATAGAGTTCGTCCAGGGAGACATAGTCCAGGAGTTCCCTGGCGGCGTCGTTTTCGTAGACATCGTAGCCGATGACCTTGGCCCCCATGCCCTTGAAGAGCTTGGCCACGGCCCGGCCGATATTGCCGGTGCCCACCACCCCTGCGGTGAGGGTGGCCATTTCCCTGGACAGCACGGGGAGGTGCCAGCGGAAGTCGTGCTCCTTGCCCGCGGGGAGGAATTGGTTGAAATTTCGGGTGAAGTAGAGGGCACTGGTGATGACATACTCCCCAATGGCATTGGGAGAGTAGACGGGGACATTGATGAGCATAATGCCCAGCTCCCTCATTTTGTCCCAATTGTACATATCGGTGCCGGCGGAGCGCTGAGACATGACCTTCACGCCCATGGCCTGGAGCTTTTCATAGACCCCCTCATCCACTGTGGAGAGGACGGCCATGCAGACCCCCTGGGCCCCCTGTGCCAAGTGGGTGTTGTCCGCGGTGAGGGTCTCACTGTAGGCCACAATTTCCACATCGGGATTTTGTTTCTGCCACTTTTCCAAACTTTTCTTTTCGTCTTCTCTCAAGTTAAACAGAGCGATTTTCATAGATTACTTCCCTCCAAATCGATACACATCGTAGTCAAAGACCTTCAAAAGATCCACCAAAACTTTCTGGATCAAAAAGGATGCCACAAAGGGAATCCCAAAAAAAGCGACGGCTGCAATGATCACGCCCTGGAAGAGGCCCACATCCATGGCGGAAACTGCATTGATGGGCCCCACCAGGCCGGAGAAGCCGAAGCCCGCCGACTGGGGAGTGCCCTGAATATTGAAGATATAGGCCCCCACCCCGGCAATGGCCGCCGTGAGGAGGATGGGGAGATTGAGCTGGGGATGGGCGATCCAGTTTTTCATGAACATCTTGGGAGAGCCCAAAAGCCCCGCAATGGTGATGCCCGTGCTGTTGACCTTGCTGCTCCCCACCACCAGGACCGCCGTGGTGGCGCAAATGCCCAGATTGGCCGCCCCGGAGCCCAGGCCACTGAGATTGATGGCGAGAGCCACCGCCACAGTGGAAAAAGGGGAGATGATGAGAATGGCGAAGATCATGGCCAGAAGTACGCTCATAATGAGGGGCTGCAGGGTGGTGATCTTTTCCACCACCACCCCAATGGCCGCCGTGAGCTGGGAGACATAGGGGAGGGTGAAGAGGCCGAAGGCACCCATGACAATCACCACCAAGAGGGGCAGGAGGACCATATTGAGATTGCCGAATTTCCCCCGGAGCTTCAAGAGGACGAGAACGGAGAGGGCGGCGATGAAAATGGTGTTGACCAAATCGCCAATGCCCCCAATTTGAAAGCCTCCCTCCGCCAGCTGCACACTGCCGCTGGCCATGAAGGTGACCATGGTGAGGACCGCCGTTTCAATGGGGTCCAGCTGAAACTCCCGGGCCACCAGGGCCCCGATGAGGGCGGGCACCGCCAGCTGGGAGAGGCCCACCACCAGGAGGAGCTGCTCAAAAATGGGGGCCCGATCCTGAAGGGCCCTGAAGATCTCCCCGGCGATGGCATTGGGAATGAGGCCCACAATAATGGCAATGGACACCCCACCAAAGACCGTCATAATAAATTCTTTGAATGTATAATTTTTTGCTTCCATAGTCCACCTTTCCAAAAATTCGATTGAATTATAACGGGGAGAAAAATGACTGTCAATAGTACATATTATGGAAGCTCGGGGCCAATTTTATTCAAATTCAAAAAACAAGGGCCCCCTCCCCTCCCCATATATAGGAAGAAAAAAGAGGGGGCCCGTCGGGAAGATGGGGGGGATTTTCCCGCTATTTCTCCTGGGGCAGCTGAGAGAGGAGCCACTCCTTGAGGACTGCGGCGTGATTGATGGTCTCGCTCTTGGCGGCGTAGAGGAGGAGGACCGGGCCCTCCTCCAGGGCCTCTGCCACGGTCCGGACCCACTCCTGGGCCTGGGGCCTGGCGGAAAGCTCCCCCCGGTACTTCCGGGAAAACTCCTGGAAGCGCTCCGGTTGGTGGCCGAACCACTTTCTCAGCTCCGTGGAGGGGGTGAGCTCCTTGGCCCAGAGAAAGGGCTCCAGGTCTTTCTTGGCGATCCCCCGGGGCCAGAGGCGGTCCACCAGAATGCGCTGGCCCTCCGGCGCCCCTTCCAGTTGATAGACCCTGAGGGTCAAAATTTCATGATTCATGGCAGATTCCCCTTTCCGTGTGCCTTCCAATGGCGGGTGAAGCTGTGGCCGAGGCCCTACTCCTCCAGCTCCTCCAAAAACTCCAGTACCCCCTCATTGAGCTCCCCCAGGGCCTCCCGGGGGCTCTTTTCATCGAGGCCCCCGTCCAAAAGATGGGTGAGGAGGGGGGAGGTCCGGGAGAAGTCGGTGAGGCCCAGGTGGCCCACTCCCTCCAGGTGGAGATTGGAGAATTTGGGACTCTGGGCCGAGAGGAGGCGGACATTTTGGCCATAGGTGGTGATCTCATCCATCCGCCCCCAGAGGGCATCGGAGTAGATGTGGAGAATGGGCCGGGGGTACTCCTCCTCCACAAAGAGAAATTCCTCCCCCCGAATCCCCACAATGTCCCCGGCAAAGGGGGCCTCCAAAATCACCAGGGCAAGGATATCCTCCGGTCGCTCCCGGCCCAGGGCCAGGGCCGCCGAGCCCCCCAGGGAGTGGCCGGCGAGGACAATTCCCTCGGGGTCCACCATCTCCTCCAGGGGCTGATCCCCCGCCCCGTCCAGGAGCTCATCCAGGATGAAATTGAGATCCTCCACCCGGGGCCCCAGCCAGCGGCTCAGCTCCTCCAGAGTCCGCCGGGGGTCCTCCCCTCCCCTGCTGGCCACCACCTCCCGGAAGAAGGCGCCGTCCACCAAGGTGAGCTTCCCCGAGGAGCCGCGGCTGAAAAAGGAGTGATGGGGGTGGTCCAGGGAAAAGACCAAATAGCCCCGAGAGGCCAGCTCATGGAAGAGGGTCTCATTGGAGCTGGCCACCCCAAAGGAACCGTGGGAGAAGATGAGGGCGGGATGGGCCCCCGGCTCCAGCTCCCTGGGGCGATAGACCCGGAGGGGGATCTCCCGGTAGGGGCCCTCTGTGGCCATGGCGGGAAAGGCCGTGGGGTGGCGGTAGAAGATCCGCTCCTCCACCACCTGGGCCGGGCCCGTGGGGGCCGCCATGGGCAGCAGGGGGAAGACCACCCGAAGGGCAGTGTAGAAAACCAGGGCCATGGCCCCCAGGAGGAGGGGGATGCTACGGCTGGGCCCTCCAGATTTCCTGCGGGCAATGAAAATGAAAAGGGCCAGGGCAAGGCCCAGGGAAAAGATCCAAAAGCGCATGGGCAGACTCCTAAACTGACTGGGGGAGAAAAGTCCTTCCACCCCTTCTATACCCCAAAAGGGCCACCCAAGGGGGAAAATCCCCGCCCAAAGAGGGCCGCGAGGGGGGAGATTTCCCCGAAATTCCCCCAAAAATGAATTTTGTGAACGGGGTCACAGAATTATTTTCCAATTGAGATAGAATGAAAGTACAAATGAAGACGACTCTGCCGGAGCTCCTGCCCCGGCAAATGAGGCAAATGATGAATACACGGGAGGAAAAATATGAAAAAAGCAACCATTCAACTGGAAGACCTGGCCTGCCCATCCTGTGGCGTGAAAATCGAAGGTGCCGTCAAGGCCGTGGACGGCGTGGACAAGGACAGCGCCAAGGTGCTGTTCAATGCCAGCAAAGTGAAACTGGAATTTGACGAGGAAAAGACCGACATCAAGACCATCGAACAGTCCATCGAAAAAATCGGCTACTTGGTGGAAAAATCCACCGTACGCTAAAATCCACCGGTAAGGAGTGGCGAGAGGGAGGCAGATTATGAACAAACTCAATGAATTCAAAGAGGCCCATTTTGGAGAACTGGACCAACTGATGCCCATTGTGGAGCGAGTCCACGGCAAGCACCATCCGGAATTTTTCGACGTTTCCAAGGTCTATGGCACCATCAGGGAAAAACTCAATGGCGGCAATGAGGATCTGGACGGGGAATTTGCCCAGCTCCGAGAGATCACCGACAACTACGCCATTCCCGGGGACGTCTGCGAAACCTACGAGAAGATCTACAAGGTATTGGAACAGTTCGACGGGCTCTACGAGGGCAAGTAGTCCGCCATGGAACGACTCATCTTTAGAAACAAAAACAAAATCACCCTCATCAGTGGCATTCTGGTGGCGGCGGGGCTGTTGAGCCACTTCATCTTCAAGAGCCACACTTTCACCACCTACGCCTTCATCATCGCATCCATTATCGGCCTGGTGCCCATTGGCCTTCAGGCCATTCAGTCCCTGAGGGTGAAAGTGGTGAGCATCGATGTACTGGTGACCATAGCCATACTGGGGGCCTTTGTCATCCAAAACTTCGAGGAGTCGGCCATAGTGAGCTTTCTCTTCCTCTTTGGGGGCTACCTGGAGCAGCGGACCCTCAACAAGACCCGCTCCGCCATTAAGGCCCTCTCCCAAATGGCCCCGGACACCGCTTGGAAGCTCATGGAGGACGGTAGCTACGAGGAAGTGGACATTGACGAGGTGGATATTGGCGACACCCTCCTGGTGAAAACCGGGGGGAAGATCCCCGTGGACGGAGCAGTGATCTCCGGCAGCGGCCACGTCAACGAGGCCAGCATCACCGGGGAGTCCACCTTTGTGGAAAAGGAACTGGACTCCGGGGTCTTTGCGGGGACCATACTGGAAAATGGCACCCTCACCATTCGGGCCAACAAAGTGGGAGAGGACACCACCTTCGGCCGCATCATCGAACTGGTGGAGGAGGCCCAGGACTCCAAGTCCGAGGCGGAGAAATTCATCGACCAATTCTCCAAGTACTACACCCCCCTCACCCTCCTCATCGCCCTGGTGGTCTACTTCTTCAGCCGCAGCGTGGAGCTGGCCGTCACCATACTGGTCCTGGGCTGCCCCGGGGCCCTGGTCATCGGGGTGCCCGTCTCCAATGTGGCGGGAATTGGCAATGGAGCCAAACACGGGGTGCTCCTCAAGGGGAGCGAGCTCATCAAAAACTTCTCCAAGACCGACACCTTCATCTTCGACAAAACCGGCACCCTCACTGTGGGCAAGCCCCAGGTTTTGGACGCCCAGTTCTACGGGGATGAGGAAAAGGTCAAGGACCTACTGGTGAGTGTGGAGCGGGAGTCCGACCACCCCCTGGCCAAGGCCATTGTGGAGGCCTACGGCCAGGGCCGGGAAGTGGCAAGCCCCGAGAGCACCAATGTCATCAAGGGCGGGGGCATCGAAGCTGAGATCCAGGGCCAGAGGGTCCTGGTGGGGAAACTCCAGCTTCTGGAAGATGAGGGCGTGGCCGTGAGTGCCGAAGTGAAGGAACTGGCCCAGAGCTACGAGGCCCGGGGACAGTCCATCATCGCCCTCTCGGCAGGGGGAAGCCTCCAGGCCCTCTTGGGCATTCGAGACAAGGTGCGGCCCACGGCCAAGGAGCGACTGGAAAAACTCCGGGCCCTGGGCGCCAAGGAGCTCATCATCCTCTCCGGGGACAATCAGGGCTCCGTGGACAATATCAAAGCCGAGCTGGGCCTCACCGAGGCCTACGGCAATCTCCTGCCCCAGGACAAGGCCGCCTTCGTGGAGGAGATGAGGGCCAAGGGCCACACCGTGGCCTTTGTGGGCGACGGCATCAACGACAGCCCCTCCCTGGCCCTCTCGGATGTGGCCATTGCCATGGGCTCCGGCACCGATGTGGCCATCGAGGTCTCCGACGTGGTCCTCATGAACTCCGACCTCACCCACCTGCCCCACGCCTACGGCCTGGCCAAAGCCACCTACCGCAATATGGTGCAAAACATCGTCATCGCCGTGGGGACGGTGATCTTCCTCCTGACCTCCCTGATCCTCAGCAGCTGGATGAATATGAGCATCGGCATGTTCGTCCACGAAGCCAGCATCCTGGTGGTCATCCTAAATGGCATGAGGCTCATCAACTACAAACTCAAATAAAACACCAAAAAACACGAGCCACCCCCCAGGGGTGGCTTTTTCAGGCCCAAATTTATAATGGAGAGAGCGAAAAGAGAGGCCCTAGCCCAAAAACAGAGCCAAAACCAGCAAAAGCACACTGAGAAAGACGAAAAAACCACTGGCACCATAGAGGGCGATGCCAATCCACCTGGGGGGAGGCACAAGAGAAATCACATAGGACTCCTGAGGATGCCGGGGATTGTAAAAGACCTCCACCTCCGAGCCCACAGGATAGCGCTTCAAAAGAGAATCCCCCTTCCCCCAGGAAAAAGAACCCGCAGCCGGATCAAAAGACAGACGCTCCTGGACACTCCCCCCAGAACCATCCCCCCCAGAAAACGCCCGACCCACACTCCGAGACACATGAAAAGAATCCTTGGGCCCCGCCACACGATAAGCACGCCCATCCACCACATACTCCACCAGAGGAATCCAAGAATCCTCATAACTCCAAAGAGAAGGACCCAACACCACCCCCACCGTCCTGGCAGAACAACGCTCCCCCTTCAAAGCAGAACGACGACCCACAAAACGCCCCGTCACAGCAAAAACCAAAGCAAACACCAAAAACTGAGGAAACAACACCCAAAAAAACAACCAAAAACCCAAAACACATCACCCCACCACACACTAACACACCCACGAAAACACCAAAACAACAACAAGTAAAAACCAAGCAAAACCCCAACAAAAAACCACCACAACAGGACAAAACAAAAAAACCCTACTTCAGAAAAGTTCCGAAACGGAAAAAATCTGAAATAGGATACAAAAACCCCCCTCACCGGAACAGCGGTGAAGGGGGGCTGCTTCCCTTTCACGGGGGCTTCTGTTGGGGCCTTAAAAATCCAAGATCTCTGGGTCCAGGAGGAAATCGAAGAGATTGATGGTGAGGATGCCGCTCTCGTCCTGGAATGCCTTGACTCGCTCCTTGACGATGATGATTTTCTTAAAGGAATCGTCGATGTGGAGGAGGGAAGCCTTCTCCTGATTGATTTTCTCAGTGGAGGGCAGGCTGTAGGCGGATTGAATGTAGTACTTCTTGCTTCCGAGATTGGCAATAAAATCCACTTCCAACTGCCTCTTCTCATCCTGCCCATTTTGATCATATACACGTTTTTCAACCATGCCCACATCCACCATATATCCACGGTGTTTGAGCTCATTGTAGATAATGTTTTCCATAATATGGGTGGGCTCAATCTGCCTAAAATTCAGCCTGGCATTCCTCAGGCCCACATCCTCAAAGTAGATTTTGTAGGGCGTTCCAATATACCGCCTGCCCTTGACATCATATCTCTGCACTTTAGACAGCAAAAAAGAATCCTCAAAGTAACCAATGAATTTAGCAATGGTGCTCGCACTGATTTTAGATTTTTGAACGGAGGCAAAGGTCGAGGCAATTCTCGTGGGGTTGGTGAGGGTTGAAATCCCCGATGCCAATATATTTAATAAATCCCCGATCTCACTCTCCAAGCGGACACCATGGCGGTTCACAATATCGCGGAGGTACACATTTTCCAGCTGAGTTTTTAAGTAATTTATCTTATCCTCATCCCGCTCCATGAGGCACTGAGCCGGCAAACCGCCAAACACCTGATATTCAGCGAAGGCATCCTCCTTATCTCCATCATAAATCTGGAGAAACTCGGAGAAGCTCAGAGGCATGACGTGGATTTCATCCCCCCTGCCGGCAAATTCAGTGATGACATCCTTGGACAAAAATTTAGAATTGCTCCCAGTGACGTAGACATCGAACTTATCCTCCCGCAAAAACCCGTTGAGGACCTTCTCAAAAGAAGCCATCAATTGAACTTCATCCAGCAGGAGATAGTACTTCCCCTCCCCACCAGTGCGGCTAAAAATAAACTCCAAAAAACTCCTGGGATCAACCAAACGCTCCCCGCTCAAAATATCCAAATCCATCAAATCTTCACCGATCATCATGAGATCCCCACCAGAATCGAAGGCAAATCTAATGATGTGATCGTCAGGTACACCCCGGGCAATGAGCTCATTGTAAAAAAGATGATTCAACAGATACGACTTCCCACATCTCCGAATCCCCGTGATCACCTTAATAAAACCATTGCCCCTCTTTGGTGTGTACCCCAAAAACTGGACATGAGATTTAGTTACTGACAAGTGGATG
>JAUNLK010000017.1 GCA_030535395.1 Tissierellia bacterium | reverse complement strand
TAAGCTTTGCATTTGGTTGGTTGTATTTCATTTAATTATCTTGGTTCAGATGCCGCTTCTTTTCGAAACAGCTTATTTAGTATATATCGCCGGAAGCTTGGTGTCAAGAACTTTTTTTGAAGTTTCAAAAGTTTTTCTTGGCCCCTCTCTCGAGGCGACTTTGATAGTCTAGCACGTCGGCCAGGCTGTTGTCAATAACTTTTTTTGGAGGCTTTCCCCAATAAACTTGTTGACCTGCTTATTATACTAACATCTCCATGACATTGTCAATATGTTTTCCAGAAATATGAGAAGGTTTTTTTACCTTGCCTTAACATTTCCGTGGAATTGTCTGTTTTCAAGGTTTTTGCCCATTAAAAAGCGGGTGACAAACGTCACCCGCTTTTGTTTCTCTCATCGATTGTCCACCTCGGGAATGATCCCGTTGCCAGGATTGGCATAGGTGTTGTAGCGGACAAATTCTTTGTTGAATTTTCTGCCGCTGACTTTGTTCATGATATTTGCATCCTCTGCCATGAGTCCGTTTTGGAGGGTGGCGTGGATGTAGATGGGTCTGCCATTGTTGTGGCCCATGAAGATTCCGGTGTGGTTGTAGCCCAGGTAGAATCTGGGGCTGTAGTTGTAGATCAAGTCTCCAGGCCAGGCCAGGGAGAAGTCTGCGGGATAGCGGAAGCCGCCGAATTTCTCAGCTGCCTCGTACTGGGCCCGTACCATCTCGTAGCCCTTGTGGGCGTACATGTCGCAGTCCTCGGGTCCGGGGACGTGGATGCCAAATTCCTTGTAAGCGGAGTAGACATTGCCGCAGCAGTAGACGCCCTTGCCATTGGTGAGGTCCACGCCATACCACTTAAAGGGCAGTCCCTCGTGGGCAGCTGCGAAGTTTGCAATTTCTTGGCCTCTGAAGCGGAGTTCTTGGTCCTCCCCTTCCAGCCATTTGTTGGTGAGTTCCTCTGCGGGGGGCAGTGCCCAGTATCTCTTGGCGCCCTTTCTTCCTCCGGGACGATTCCCCTCCCGGACTCGGCCCTCTGCATCGAACCAGTAGGCCCCTTCCCCGGTGGAGAAGATGCCGTTTTTATACATCCGGTAGTCCACGGGTGAGAAGTAGTGGAGTTTGTCCCCCACTTGTTTCCAGCCCCGGGCCAGGCCCTTCTCGCCGTTGATGTAGTAGATCTTTCTGCCTTCGGTGTGATAGTCGCTCTGGGCCAGGCCATCGAAGCCCACCAGATAGAGATTGCCATCCACGGGGATGAGGCCGCCGACAAATTGGGAGCGGCGCAGGGCCTCTCCAGTTTCCCCATTGATGAGGCGGAAGCCACCTTCCACGGCCTCTGCCTGGATTTGATGAACCTCTGGGGTCACGGGAACTTCGCCAAAGGCCTTCACCATGAGGGTCATGGACTCACCGCGGGTCAGTTCTTCCTTGGGGCGGAAGCTGCCGTCCTCGTATCCGGTGATGATTCCATTTCCCTCCATCTCTGCAATGGAAGGCACAAAGCTCAAATTCACTTCTTCTTTGTCGGTGAAATGGATGAGGGACAGATTGGAGAACTACTCCACCTTTTCGCTCATTCTCTCCTGGGCCAGGGCCACCGCTTCAGGGCCATCGCCCGTTTCGGTGAAGGCGCTATGTAGGGTGAGGGTGTAGTCCAAAATGGCCGCTGCCTCTTCCCGAGTCAGGGGCTGATCGGCTGCCAGGATCTCTCCGGGGAAGACATGGGGGAGGATCCCCAGAGCCTCGGCGGTTCTCAGATCTTCACTTGCCCAGAGCACTTGGTCGATATCCCCGTACTGGGACGCTGCCACTGGAGCCACTGCCAAGTGGTCCAGGCTCCGCATCATCAGGCTTACAAATTCACTCCGAGCCATGGTGCCGTCGGGTTGAACGGTCCCGTCTTCATAGCCACGAATCCAGCCCAGTTCTATGCCCCGTGCCACATTGAGTTCCGACCAATGTTCTACGATGTCTTCATAGGGCCCCTTGGCCTCCACGGTGAATGCAGCGCCCAGGATGAAGCACAGGGCGAGCGCCATGGTTGTGAGGAGCGATGTTTTTCTTTCCAAGATGATTTCCTCCCATCTTTTTTAAGGGACCCCGAAATCTTCACTTAAGGATCCTCATTATATATACATTTATATAGGTAAAACAATTCCTTGTCAATAGACTTAAAATCTTTAAACCTCCCAAAGAACTAGGAGGTCCAAAAGGGCCCCGCCAGGACCGCTATTTGGAGTGCTTTTAACCATTTTTCCTTTTAACAAAATTTCGCCGAGGAGTACTTGTCCACGAGGAGAGTTTTCCCACAAAAAAATATCCACCGATCCCATGATCAATGGATATTCTTTAAAACTCTGTCAGTCCACTGGATTTCTCCTGGCCCTGGTATTTTCCTCCTGGCTGGATCCCTTGCCACTTCTGCCGAGTTTCCCCTCTTTTTTCAGGAGCTCGCCCTCGTCTTCTGTGGTCTCCTCGACGTCCTCCTGGTCCTCTTCGCCTTCCTCCGCTTGGTCCTTCTCGTCCACGACCACTTCCTGATAGTAGCTCCCTTTCCCCTCACTGAAGCGATTCAGCTGTTCCCGGGCGGAGTCCTCGTCCACAATATAGTAGGCGATGTCACCGATATAGGTGTCGTCCCCCACCAGCGTGTCGGTGATGATGTCCTCCCGGTCCAGGGAGAGGCCGAATTTGGCCAGATAGGCAATCTCCCCGTAGTTGAGGTCCGTCTCCACATTGTTGTTGGCAATGTCCAAAAGGGTGTTGAAGCGGAAGAGGAGCTTGGGGGATTTGATTTGATCAAAGAGGGTCATGAGGAAGCCCTGCTGGGCCTGAATCCTGCCGATGTCCTGATCCTCGTACTGCTTGCGAATCCGGAGATAGCGAACGGCATCGGCTCCATTGAGCTTTTGGGGGCCCTTCTTGAAATTGATCCGAAGATTGGGCACCACATAGGTGTCCAGGTACTCGTAGTCGAAGGGGATGTCCACCTCCACGCCCCCCACGGCATTGACCAGCTTCTCCACGGCCTGGTAGTCCACCACGGCATAGTGGTCGATGTCCACATCCATAAAGTCCTCAATGGTCTCTATGGCCAGTTCATGGCCCCCATAGGCATAGGCGTGGCCCAATTTGGTCTTGCCCTTGTAGCCGGGAACCCGGACATAGGTGTCCCGAGGGAGGGAGAGGAGCTGGGCCTTCCGCTGACGGGGATCCATGGTGAGGAGCATGACCACGTCGGAGCGGCTGGGATTGTCCTCCGCCGTCATATCCGTGGTGGCCGTCTTATCAATGCCAAATAGCGCCATGTGAAGGGGCCGGTTGCCCTTAAAGGGGTTGACGGTGTCCACATCGTCCAAGGGAGTGTCCCCTCTCCCCTCTTCACTGGAAGAAGCAAGGGAGGAGGCGGGGGCCATGGGGGCAATTTTATAGCCCACATAGAGGCCGGTGCCCAGTACAGCCACAGCCAATATAAAGAAAAACCATTTTAAGACTTTCACAGTTCACCATCCTTTATTACTCCTATTAAGTGTACTCGTTTGAATATGTCCATGCAACAGATATTGAGGTCTCCGGCCTGGAAAAGGGTAAAATAAAAAAAGGAGGTAGCCATGAAAAGCATCGTTTACTACAGCAGCCACTGCACGGAGTCCATGGAAGCCAAGAAAGTCCTGGAAGAGGCGGGCCTCGCCCCCAAAATGGAATGGGTGGACGTCACCTCGGGCATGGACCCCTTGAGAAGATTTTTAAAACTGAGAGATGAGCACGAATTCTTCCAAGACGCCCGGAAAAATGACCGCGTGGGAGTCCCCACCCTGGTCTTTGGCGACAACGAAATCCTCATGGACGTGGAAGACGGCGTGCCCGTGGAAAAAGTCCGAGAACTACTGGAAAAATAAACACCCCCTCCCCGAGCGATAGTAGTTCGGGGATTTTTAATTTTGGAAACGAACCCTCCGCTGAATAAGTTCCCGGCCCCCCAAACTGGAGATGCCAATTGAGGGAGGCTTTGAAGGGAACGGAAACCCGTTTTGGAAGTGGAAAATGAACTTCAAGGGGGAAACGACAAGCGGCACTAAGGCCCGAATCCCAATGGAACAAAGGGCGGGTATAGATTCATCCCCCAGCGGTTGACACAAAAAAATAGGACCCCTTCCTGAGGAAGGGGTCTATCTGTAGAATTGAGAACTTAATGTGCGTTGAGGGCTTCCTCGGGGGTGAGGTCTTCAGGCCATGCACCACGCTCTTGGATTTCTGCGATCTTTTCAGGAGTCAAGCGCTTCTGAGTAATGCCGAAGAAACCGTAGAGGATGTTGACAATGGGTGAGAGCAGGTTGAAGAAGCTGTAGGGCACATAGGTCCAGGGGTCCAGGGTCAGGAAGGTGATCATGGTAGCACCACAGGTGTTCCAGGGTACCAGGGCCGAGGTAACCGTACCGGTATCCTCCAGGGTACGGGAGAGGTTACAGGGGTCCAGACCACGGCGCATGTACTCGTCCTTGTACATGGTTCCGGGAATAACCAGGGACAGGTATTGGTCGGAGGCCAGAACGTTGATGCCGACACAGGTGAGGGCAACGGCCAGAGCCAAGGAACCAGTGCCACGTACGAAGCCCAGTACGGAGTCGGCGATGGCTTTAAGCATACCGGAGCGGTTCATAACGCCGCCGAAACAGAGGGCACAGAGGATCAGGGAGATGGTCCAGAACATGGAGTCCATACCACCCCGAGTGAGGAGTTCGTCTACAAATTCGAATCCAGTTTCGGAAACATAACCGTAGTGGAGGGCTTCCAAAACAGCACCCAGGTCTTGGCCTTGGGCAGCCACAGCGGCAATACCACCCAGCACACCACCGATGAACAGACCGGGGATGGCGGGCACTTTCATGATAACCAAACCAATGGTGATGACGGGAATGAGAAGGAGTAGCGGATTGAGATTGAAGGCTGCTTCCATAGCGGCGTTCATCTCTTGAATTTGGGTGAGGTCCAGTTGGGAACCGGCATAGCGGAAGCCCAGAACCAGGAAGATCACCAGGGTCAAACCATAGCTCACCACAGTGGTGTAAACCATGTGAGAGATGTGTTCAAAGAGGGTGGAACCGGCCATGGCAGGTGCCAGGTTGGTGGTGTCGGAGAGAGGACTCATCTTGTCACCGAAGTAAGCACCGGAGATGATGGCACCGGCACAGACTTCCTTGGGGATCCCGATGGAAGTACCAATACCGATGAGGGCAATACCTACGGTACCAGCTGTGGTCCAGGAGGAACCTGTGGCCAGAGCAACGATGGAACACATGATCACAGAGGCCACCAAGAAGATGGAAGGCGAGAGAATTTTCAGTCCGTAGTAGATCATGGCAGGTACAATACCGCCCAGGATCCAAGTACCGATGACCATACCGATAACCATGAGGATCAAGCAGGCTTGCATCCCCATGCCAATGGTTTCGATCATACCTTTTTCAATTTCGGCCCAATCAATATGTAGGAAGCGATTGGCAATAAGTGCGGCAAACAGAGCAGAGGTGAACAGAGGGATGTGTGGATCTTTTTCATAGACCAGAATCCCAAGTCCAAGAGCAACGACCAGGAACAAGATGGGGATTAGGGAAATCCCCAAGGAAGCCTTATGCTTCGATTGAACAGGGTTTTCAGACATATATATCACTCCTTCATGATTTATATATTGATTATAACAAACGATTTCACAGGGCACAAGTAGTTGGTATGCTCCTGAATCTGGGACAAATATCTTTAAAATCTTATTTAATTAAATATTTCACACTCTTTTTGCCCTTTTTCCCTGGAAGCATTTGAATCACTTGCTCAGAAAGTTTCCCGAGTTTTCCTAAAGATAATGGCTGTAGCCCTCTCTATTAGCGGTTCCTGAAAAGACAGTATACTTTATAAATGAAAACCTTTCGTTTGTTTCCCTTTTCCCGTTTTTTCCTCAATATTTTAACTTCAATTTAAAGAATTTAATCTTCAATATCCTGCTTGATTTTGGGGGAAATCCCCCTTTGTAGATTGTCTAATCCTTCTTGAATAATTTAAGATGCTAAACTCATTAAAATGTATCTCTTTAGAGCATTTTTTTGAGTGGCTCAAGAATGGTGTACGGACTCGAGCAAGCTGTTAGCTTAATTGTTTTTTATTTATACTCTTCTTTCTCAGTGTGCTCGTTTATGTTCGCAGTACTGTTTTGGACATAATCCCCCTAAGTGTCCTTTAATTCGATCTTCGTTGTTGTACCCGATATAGTTTTTATTGTCCGCACTAGTCCCTCCATTCTCCGGTAAATCCGCACAAAATAGATTCCTCGCTTTTGAGTGCTGAAGAAGTTTTCACTGCCATCAACTCCATAGGGATTGTAATTTTTTTGGAAAGAAAAATTGGTTGAGAAACATCTGCTGTATGATGTCTTATTTCTAGCTCTTTCAAGCCGTTTCTCACCAAATTTTTAATAGTTCTTAACCCATCTCCTGAATTGTGAATTCAAAATATGGTGTTTCTCATCAAGTCAGGAGAAATTTGTCTTTCCATAGAGATACTCAAATACGATCATCCTCTTCAATTTGAAACTGTACTTTGCCATTAAAAACCCCCAAAAGTTGGATTTCTTGGTCCAACTTTTGGGGGCAGTACACATTTCTCTAAACTCTTTACTTTTCTTCCAGTGAATCCTCGGAATCTTCCTGAGGTCCCTTGCGCTCTTCCAGTTCCTCTTGGGGGAGGATTTCTTTCACTTCCTCCGAGAGGTCCTGGGTTTGGATGGTGTCGTCGCCGGCTTCGGTGAGGCTTTCTCCTCTGAAGATGGCTTCGAACTGTTCTCCGCTGATGGTCTCGTACTCCAGGAGGGCATCGGAGACCCTGAGGAGGATGTCGAGATTGTCCTTTAAGAGCTGTTCGCACTTTTCGTAGGCCTCTGCCACCAGGGCGCGCATCTCCTCGTCAATTGAGGAGGCCACTTCCTCGGAGTAGGACTTGGTGTGGCCCAGGTCCCGGCCCACGAAGACGGCGTCGCTGTCGGTGCCATAGGTGAGGGTGCCAATCTTCTCGCTCATGCCGTATTTGGTGACCATCTCCCGGGCGATTTGGGTGACCCGCTCGATGTCGTTGGAGGCACCGGTGGAGATGTCGTCCAGGACCAGGGACTCCGCCACCCTCCCCCCCAAGAGGCTCACCAGTTGGTTTTTCATTTCCCCCTTGGTGGTGTAGTGGAGGATGTCCCGATCGGGGAGATAGGCGGTGAAGCCCCCGGCCCTCCCCCTGGGGATGATGGTGATCATGTGGACGGGATCGTGGTCCGGCATGAGCCGGGAGACCACGGCGTGTCCCGCCTCGTGGACGGCGGTGAGCTTCCGCTCCTTCTCGCTGATGACGGCGGATTTCTTGGCGGGGCCCGCTTGAACTTTGATGCTGGCCTCCTCAATGTCCTCCTGGTCAATTTTGGTGTCGTTTGCCCGGGCGGCCAAGAGGGCCGCCTCGTTGAGGAGATTCTCCAGATCCGCGGGGCTGAAGCCCGGGGTCCTCTTGGCCACGGTGTTGAGATTCACATCCTGGCCCATGGGTTTTTTCCGAGCGTGGACCTTGAGGATGGCCTCCCTGGCCCGGACGTCGGGCAGGCCCACGTGGACGATTCTATCGAAGCGACCGGGACGGAGGATGGCGGGGTCCAGAATGTCGGCCCGGTTGGTGGCCGCCATGACAATGACCCCCTCATTGGTGGAGAAACCATCCATTTCCACCAAAAGTTGGTTCAGGGTCTGCTCCCGCTCGTCGTGGCCGCCCCCCATGCCGGCCCCTCTGCGGCGGCCCACGGCGTCGATCTCGTCAATGAAGACGATACAGGGGGCATTCTTCTTGGCGGTGTCGAAGAGGTCCCGGACCCGGCTGGCCCCCACCCCCACGTACATCTCCACAAAGTCCGATCCACTCATAATGTAGAAGGGCACCTTGGCCTCTCCCGCCACGGAGCGGGACAGATAGGTCTTCCCCGTTCCCGGGGGGCCCACCAGGAGGACGCCCTTGGGGATCCGGGCCCCCATTTTAATGAACTTCCGGGGGTCCTTGAGAAACTCCACCACTTCCTGGAGCTCCTCCTTTTCCTCCTCCAGCCCCGCCACATCGTCGAAGCGGACGGGAGTGCCGCCGGCCTCCTCGTCCACCCTCCGGGCCTTGCTCTTGCCGAAGTCCATCATTCGTCCCCCGGCGTTTTGATTGTTCCGCATAAAGGTGACGAACATGAAGCCGAAGAGACCCAATATTAAAAGGGTGGGCAAAAAGGAGTAGAGGGCCGAGGTGGTGTCCGTGGCCGGCTGGGTGCTGAGGGTAATTTTTCCCGCCTCTACGGGCTCCTTTAAGTAGTCCTCATAGAGGGTCTCCGTGGCCGGCTGGGGAATGATCACCTTGTGCTGGGCATCGTCGGTGGTCTTCACCGAGGCCACATTGCCCTTTAGGTCCACGGATTTCACCGTATCATTTTGAATTGCGCTGATAAATTGTGGGTAGCTGAGATCCTTGGTTCCTTCCGTGGAGGGACGCAAGAAGGTCACCCCCGCCAGAACCAGCGCGATCATCACCACATAGAAGGCCACGCCTCCCCATCTTCTATTCAATGATTCCTCCCTTATTTACTCTTTTGATCTACATTTTTTTATTATACTCGTATTATTTACCCGTAAATTTCAGGTTTCAAAACGCCAACAAAGGGAAGATTTCGGTAGTGCTCGGCATAGTCGATGCCATAGCCCACCACAAATTTGTCCTCCACCTCAAAGCCAATGTAGTCCAGGGCCACGTGGCGCTCCCGGCGGGAGGGCTTGGTGAGGAGGGTGGCTATGGAGACATCCTTGGCCCCCCGGCTGAGCATGACCCGCTTGAGATAGCTCAGGGTGATGCCCGTGTCGATGATGTCCTCCACTATGAGGACGCTGCGGCCCTCCACGCTGATGTCCAGATCCTTGTAGATCCGCACTTCCCCAGTGGAGGTGGTGCCCTGTCCGTAGCTGGAGACGGCCATAAAGTCAATCTCTATGGGGATGTGGATCTCCTGAATGAGATCGGCCATAAAGGCCACGGCCCCCTTGAGGATGCCAATGACCACCAAATCCTCCCCCTCAAAGTCCCTGCAGATTTGGGCCCCAATGGTCTTCACGGCCTGGCGAATTTCCTCCTCCGAGACCAAAATTTCCGCGATGTCGTCCTTTATATCTCCCTGATTACAGTGATTGTGTAGCAAGCTGCTTCCTCCTCTTTGCTTTTTCTGAGACCGGGGACCCACAGTACTTCACTGCCCCGAGTGATCAGGGGCCAGCCGTCCCGCTCCCCGCGGGGAACTTGGGCCTCCTGAAAGACTTCCTTAATCCTCTTGTGACCCCCGCCCTGGAGGGCCATGCGGTCGCCGTCCCTGCGCCCCCGGACCCTGAGGCCCTGGAGGCTCTTTACGTGATAGACCCACGGCCCCGTGCCCCCCGTAAAGGGGCCTGCGGCAATGAGAAAATCTCCAAATTTTTGACGCCCCTCCCTGAGGGCAAGCTCCACCAACTCATCCCGCTCCTCCCCCTGGGGCCGGAGGAGGAGCTGATCAAAGGAGGCCACGGCCAAGACCCCGGGTAGATCCAGGGATCTGCCGCTGGTATTGGTGATGAGTTTTGCAAGATCGTCCAGGTGGCGGGCGGTAATTTCCCGGAGGTCCCCCCGAAAGAGCTCCAGTGCCCTTCTCAGCACCTCCATTTGCACCGCCCTGGCCTCCCCTGCAAGGAGGCTGCGGTCCAGGACATAGCTCTCCCCCGCCCAGCTGCCGTGGGCGGCGCACCAGGACTCCGCCAAAGACGCCAAAAACCCCTGGGCCTCCCCTCCCTGGGCGCTGAGCCGGAGGAGGGCCTCATCAAAGGCGGGATTCAGGGCCCGAATTTGGGGGAGGAGCTCCAGCCGCAGAATGTTCCTAGTGTAGATGGGCTCCTCATTGGTGTGGTCCAGGACATAGGCCTGTCCCTCAGCCTCCAGGGCCTCCAGAATCTCTCTCTTGGTGAGGGAGAGAAGGGGGCGGTAGCGGCGGCCCTCCAGGGTCCTCATCCCCGAAAGGCCCGCGAGACCCGTCCCTCGAATGAGGCGCATGAGTATGGTCTCCACCTGATCGTCCCGGTGATGGGCCAGGGCAATCCAGTCGCCGGGCCGGGCCACCTCCTCAAAAAAGTCGTAGCGGAGTTTTCGCCCCGCCTCCTCGGTCCCGAGGCCCATCTTCTTCCCATAGGCCACGGCGTCCACCCGGCGGGTGTGGAGGGGGACCTGGTACTTTCTGCAGAGGTCCGCCACAAAGCGAAGATCGTCATCGGCCTCCCGCCGAATGCCGTGGTGGAGGTGGGCGCAGTGGAAGTCCACGGCCCCCTCATCCCTGAGCTCTCTCAGGCGGTGAAAGAGATACACCGAGTCCGGCCCCCCGGAGAGGGCCAGGAGCAGTCCCTGGCCCCGGGGCAAATCTTCAAACAAATCCTCCACCTCCCTGGCCTATGAAAAAAAGCGCTGCCCCTGCAGCGCTCACCGTTTTTTCGTTTTCCCCTGGCGCACATTCCGCCGCTGCTTGGCCGATTCGATTTTTTCATTGCTCACCTTCATAAACTTGGTCAGCATATCGTCAAAATTTGCGGCGTCGGATTTACGCACCACTCGGTCCAACTGCACGGCCTCGGGAAGTTTCCGCTCCTCCTGTTTGGGCATAGCCTGTTTGATGCTCAGGGCCACTTTCCCATCGGGCTCCACACTCACCACTTTCACCTTGACCTTTTGGCCCTTGGTGAGGTGGTCCGAAACTTCCTTTACATAGTCATTTGAAATTTCCGAGATATGTACCAGGCCACTCTCGTCCCCGTCAAAGGTGACGAAGGCACCAAATTTTGCCAGACCCGTTACGACTCCCTCTACAATTGCTCCCTCTTGGATGGTCATACCTGTTTGTTTTCCCTCCTATGGCTCCCTCGATTCCGTGGGGCCCTCTTTTTCCCGGCGCTGCTGGCGCTCTCTGTTTTTATCCACAAAAATCCGCTCTTTGGGCTTCACCATGCCCAGGTCCTCCCGGGCCACTTCCTCGGTGTACTCCACCGAATCGGCTCGCTTGAGTTCCGCCCCCAGGTCCTTCACATCCTGAAGGGTCTGTTGAACCAGGACTCCGTTGGCCTCCATGATTCGGCGCTTTTCCCTCAAGATGAGCTCCATGCGAAGGATGTTGAGGCCTCCAAAGATCAGGACCAAGATCAGTATGATCAGGGGGAGCTTACTGGCTCTTCTTCTTCTGACTCTCATAGCGGCTCCCCTTTCCATACTCAGGAATTTATTATTTCGTAGAGATCCTGGGCCTCCTGCTTGCCCACATTGTCCCTGATGTCTTGAATGCGAATGGTGGTGACTCGGCTGCCCAGGGCGATTTCCATAATATCCCCCACGCGGACTTCATCCCCGGCCTTGGCCACCTTGCCATTGAGCTTGATTCTGCCCCCATCGGCGGCCTCCTTGGCCACCGTGCGGCGCTTGATGATTCGTGAATTTTTTAAAAATTTGTCTACGCGCATGTAACAAAAAGGGCCCCAAAGGACCCCCTTTCTCATTTATTTATTAACGGATTCTTTCAGAGCCTTACCGGCGCGGAAAACGGGAGCCTTCGATGCGGGGATCTTGATGACTTCCTCTGGATTTCTGGGGTTGCGACCTTCACGGGCCTTGCGGTCCCGCACTTCAAAGGTGCCGAAGCCCACCAGCTGTACCTTGTCTCCATCTTGGAGGGCCTCCTCCACGGCATTTAGGAATGCATTCAAAGCGCTCTCAGCTTCTTTTTTGGAGATATTGGATTCTTCCGCAATTCTTGCAACTAACTCTGATTTGTTCATCATTTCCTCCTAATTTGACTCGAGTCCACAAGTAAAATCGTGCAATAGTTTCTTTACCGCCGTCTCCGTGTCTATATCACTTTTCTCGGCTTCGTAGATCCACTGGACCAGGCCCCTGGCCACGGGATCGGGATAGTTCTGGAGAAATTCCTGAAAATCGTCGATTTTCCCCTCTCTCATCAAAAGGCGCAGGGCCTTCTGTCCGTGGAGCAGGGCGGGCAGTGCCCGGTAGTGGGTCAATTTGTCCTTGAGCTGGACTCTCCCCGTCTCCTCCCCCTTGATGGTTTCCCAATCCTCATAGTGTCCCTGAAAGACATGGGGGTGTCTGCGTATGAGTTTTTCCGCAATTCTGGCACTGACAGATTCCAGAGTGAAGTCCCCCTCCTCCCGGGCGATTTCACTGTGGAGGACCACCTGAAAGAGCAGGTCTCCCAGCTCTTCCTCCAGGGCCAGGGGGTCGTCCTCCTCAATGGCCTCCACCACCTCATAGGCCTCCTCAATGACATTTTGCTTCATGGAGGCGTGGGTCTGCTTTTGGTCCCAGGGACAGCCCCCGGGGCCCCTGAGGCTCCGGGCCACTTCCACCAGGCTCCTGAGATCCTGCCCCTCTCCCTTGGGGACGAAGAGGGAGGTCTCGTGGCCGTAGCTGATGTTTCGGTCCAGTTCATAGACTGGCAGCCAGCGCACCGATTCCCTCTTGCTCCCGGCGTGTTCCAAAACCGCCACGGGATGCTCGTCCCCGTAGCGTTCGCTGAGGGCCAGCTTCAGGGAGGAGGCAATGCGCTGATTGTACACCTGGGTGACAATGCTGTCCACATGGATGTCCAGATCCAGATCTGAAAAATTGTCCCCGTCAATGAGTTTTAGACCTGAAATTGGATCTCGGCCCACGGCCGTGAGCACGGGCTCCAAAAAACTCATTCCATTGATCATTTCATAGTTGTCGGTTTTCTCCATGATGTTGAGCACGGACTGCTCTGCAATGAGGGGGTGACCGGGCACACAGTAGGTCACATCTCCAGAGGCCGCCCTCTTCAAGAGGTCGTCTGCGATTTCGCTGTAGATCTCCTGAAAATCATCCTTGGATTCATACAAATACTCGTATGTCGTATAGGGTATGCGGTGTTTTTTCAGAAAGGCCACACTGTCGTGGTGGTCCGTACGTAAAATCTTTGGGGTGTCATCCAGAAGGCAGTCCATGGCCCGTTGGGTCAGATCGCCCTCGTCGGTAGGTCCCAAACCTACGATTCTTATTTTGCCCATGAAACATACTCCTTTACTCTTGGTATTGTACTATTCTGAGGTCTGTTTGTCCAGCTAAAACGGCAATTTCAGCCATTTCTGAGGAAATGGGCCCGCCCCAAAAAGACACCATACAATATTTCTTTTCGTAGGTTTTTGGGGAAAATTTTAACCCATTTTTCCCTTCAGGGCAACAAAAAAACTCCGGTTGCCCGGAGCTTTCCTCTGCCCATTACTGGGGATTGTTTTCGTTTTCTGCGCCCTCGGCTGGAGCTTCATTTTCCTGGGGCTGTTCCGCCTCCTCGGCCTCTTCTGGGAGCTCTTCCACTTCCGGTGCCTCCACTGCCTTGGGAGCTTCCACTTCAATGGGGGCCTTGGTGTCCACGTGGCGCTTCACTTTGGCGTCCTTTTCAAGCTTGCTGACATACTCGGTGAGCTTGGTCTGGGTGACGGTGGCCTTCACTTGCTCCTTCACTTCGTCGGACTCGTCCTCCAGAGTTTCGGAGCTACCGTTGATCTTGTTGAGCTTGATGATGTGATAGCCAAATTCCGTCTTCACAGGTTCGCTGATGGCTCCCTCTTCCATGGCAAAGACGGCCTCTTCAAATTCGGGAACCATTTGACCCCTGCCGAAGGTACCCAGGGCACCACCGCTCTCCTTGGCGCCGGGCTCGGTGGATTTTTCCTTGGCCAGCTCCGTGAAGTCGGCCCCCTCGTCCAGGGCCTTTTTCACTTCCAGGGCCTCCTCCTCGGTTTCCACCAGGATGTGGTCGGCATCTACGGTTTCAAACTCCGCCTTGTGTTCCTCATAGTAGCTGTTGAGCTCCTCTTCCGTGGGCTCCAGGTCCTTGACCTTTTGGTCGGTGTAGGCATTGACGAAGAGGGAGTTGGCCAAAAATTCCCGGTACTTTTCCATGGTGAAGCCCTGGGCCTCCAAAGACTCGGTGAAGGCCTCTTCCCCGCCGTACATTTCCACGGTCATATTCAGCTGTTCTTCCACTTGCTGATCGTCCACGGTAATGCCGGCCTTTTCAGCGTCCTGACGGATGATTTCCATTTGAACCAAATTGGCCAGGGTGTTTTCCCGGAGGAGTTCCCCCATGGTCTTGCCGCTGCCATCGGGACTCTTGTCCTCCAAAAAGCCGTCCCCGTTCTGGGCCATGGCCTGTTGGGCGCTGAGGGTGTATTCCTCTACATACTTCTCCATGGGGATGTCCACCCCATTGACGGTGGCGGCCACATCGCCATTTCCCTGACCGCAGGCGGTGAGGAGGGCGCCTGCCACCACCACCAGTGCCAGTCCCTTTGTCAGTGTCTTCTTCAGTTCCATTATGTCACGTCCTTTTTCTCTTTTTCAGTAATCGCTGCCCAGTATTCAGCACCGGGCAAATATAGTTCCATTATATACGATTTTCCTCTGAAGATTTGTGGGAATTGTGTGAATCCATGACCTCCAGGAGCTTTTTCAGCTCTTTGAGGGGGGCCCTGCCCACTTTGAGTTTCAGACTCACCGGTGTGGTGAGGGAAAATTCGATGTCGCCGCCAAAGGTCACCACCAGTTCGTTGACCAGGGACAGCTCCACCTCCGCTCCCTCCCGGAGGGTCAGGAGGAGGTGGTCGTCCTCATCGGAAATATTGGACAGCTGCACTTGGGTGGCCATGTGGCGAATGAGGGAGATCTCCAAGAGCTGCTGCACCGGCTCCGGGGGGTCCCCAAAGCGGTCCAAGAGCTCGTCGGTGATGTCCAGCAGGTCCTCCTGGCCCTCCATGAGGGCGATTTTTTTGTACATTTCCAGGCGAATGGACTCGTCGGGAATGTACTTTTTGGGAATGTAGGCGTCCATGGACAGATCCACCTGGGCGGCCTCCACTTCCTCCTCCACCACTTCCTCTCCCTTGAGCTTGCCCACGGCCTGGCGGAGGTATTTGAGATAGAGATCGTAGCCAATGGCGTCCATGTGGCCGTGCTGACTCTCCCCTAAAATATTCCCCGAGCCCCGGATTTCCAAATCCCGCTGGGCGATTTTGTAGCCGCTGCCAAAGGCGGTAAATTCCCGAATGGCGGAGAGGCGCTTTTCTGCAATTTCCGAAATGGACTGGTCCCTCAAGTAGGTGAAGTAGGCGTAGGCAATGCGATTGCTCCTGCCGATGCGGCCCCTGAGCTGATAGAGCTGGGAGAGGCCGTAGCGATTGGACTCCCACACAATCATGGTATTGGCATTGGCCACATCCAGTCCCGTTTCAATGATGGTGGAACAGAGGAGGACGTCCACCTCCCCATTTACAAAGCGGAACATGGCATCCTCCAGTTCCCGCTCCCCCATTTGACCATTGGCCATGGCGAAGGAGGCCTCGGGGACCAAGTTCCGCAAGTCCTGGAGCATCTTCTCCATGGACTGGACCCGATTGTAGACGAAGTAGACCTGGCCCCCTCGCTCCAATTCCTTGAGGATGGCCCCCCGGACCATCATGGGATTGTAGTCCACCACATAGGTCTGGACGGGGAAGCGCTCCTGGGGGGGCTCGTCGATGACGCTCATGTCCCGGATGCCCACCATGGACATTTGCAGGGTCCGGGGAATGGGGGTGGCGGTGAGGGTGAGGGTGTCCACACTCTCCTTCACCAGCTTCAGCTGCTCCTTGTGGCGGACGCCGAAGCGCTGCTCCTCGTCGATGATGAGGAGGCCCAGGTCGGCAAATTTCACATCCTTACTGAGGAGGCGGTGGGTGCCCACCACCAGATCCACTTGGCCCTTGCGGAGTTTTTCCAGGTCTCGCTTCTGCTCGGCGGGGGTGCGGAAGCGGCTCAGAATGGCAATTTCTATGGGAAAGTCCTTGAAGCGCTCCATCATGGTGACATAGTGCTGCTGGGCCAGGAGGGTGGTGGGCACCAAAAAGGCCACCTGCTTGCCGTCCAGTATGGCCTTGAAGGCGGCCCTCAGGGCCACTTCCGTCTTGCCATAGCCCACATCGGCGCAGAGGAGGCGGTCCATGGGCACGGGCCGCTCCATGTCCTCCTTGATCTCCTCCACACTCTCCAGCTGCCCCCGGGTCTCCTCGTAGAGGAAGGAGTCCTCGAACTCCTTCTGCCAGGGGGAGTCCGGGGAGAAGGCGAAGCCCTCCTGACTCTGCCTCTTGGCGTAGAGGGCGATGAGGTCCTCCGCCATGGCCTCCACCGAGCGCTTGGCCCGGGCCTTGGTCCGCTGCCAGGACTGGGTGGAGAGGCGGTGGACCTTGGGGGGCTTGTCCTCCCGATTGGCGTATTTGTGAATGAGGGCCAGCTGGTCCATGGGGAGGAAGAGCTTGTCTCCGCCCCCGTAGAGGATGGTGAGATAGTCCTTGGTGCTCCCCTGGACGGTGAGCTCCTTGGTGCCCAAAAACTTCCCGATGCCGTGGATTTCGTGGACCACATAGTCCCCGGTGGTGAGCTCCTGGAGGCTCAGGGTCTTTTTCTTCCTCCGGGGGGCCTTCTTGGCCGTCTGACCCAAGAGCTCCGAGGAGTTGATGAGGACAAAGGCCTCGTGCTCCAGTTCCAGGCCCCCGTGGACATTGCCCACATCCACATAGAGGAAGTCCCGGGAGTAGGGGCCCTCCTCGGGGAGCCTCTTGGCAGGATACTCCTCGTCCAAGAGATGCTTCAGGAGCCTCTCGGTCTTCTCCTCCCCGCCCCCTAAGAGGACAATGAGATAGTGGTGCCTCCGGTAGCGGTCGATCTCCTCAAAGAAGGTCTTGATGTGGCCCCCAAAGTGGGCCACCGTCTTCATGGTCACATCGATGAGCTCCCGGGGCTTAAAGGAGCCATAGCTGCGAATGATGCTATTGGAGAGAATGAGGGGATGGGGCTTTAAAAGATCCTCGATTTGATTGGAGGGGTGCTGAACTCTAAGGTGGCCCTCCAAGAGCTCCCCTGCCTCCACCAAATCCGAGAGGGTCTCGTAGAGGGAGGCCTCCTGATTTTGAAAGAGCTCCACGCAGCGCTTGGGCTCGTCGATGAAAATGAGGGGCTCCTCTTTGAAAAAGTCCAGGAGGGTCCCCCGAAGTTTTTGGGGGATGTAGGGGAGGAGGAGGTCGGTATTGGTGATGTGCTCATGGTCCTTGAGCTTTTCCACAATGGGGCGGTACTTCTCCTCCCAGCGGGACTGTTTGAAGCCGTCCACCTTCCTGGCCTTTTTGAGATCTGCCTCCATGGCAGCGGCCACCTGATCCATGGCCTCCCCACTTAAGAGGATGTCCTGAACGGGGAAGATCCTCACTTCACTGATGCTCTCTATGGAGCGCTGATCGTTGATGTCGAAGGTGCGAATGCTGTCGATTTCCGTGTCAAAGAGCTCGATTCGGTAGGGCTCCTCCTGGGGGCTGAAGATGTCCAAAATGCCCCCCCGGAGGGCAAATTGGCCCATGCCCTCCACAGTGGAGACCCCCTCGTAGCCCAGACTCAGAAGCTTGGCCTTGAGGTCCTCCAAATCCACCTCCTGGCCCAGGGCCAGGTGAATACTGTAGTCCTCCACTTTTCCCGGTGCCATGTAGATCCCCGAGAGGGCCTCGTAGGTGCTGATGATGACTCTCGCATCTCCTGTAATGGCCGCCTGAAGGGCCTCCAAGCGGGTCTTTAGAAGCTCCTTGCTCCCCGCATCTCTATTGAAGAAAAACAGCTCCCGAGGGGGAAGATAGTGGACCCCCTGGGGGCAAAAGTAACTGAGATCCTCGTAGAGGCTCTTGGCCCGAACGGGATCATAGGTCAAGAGAAAAATGGGCCTTTTCAGCTCCTCCACCAGCTGGGCGGCATAGAGGCTGATGCCCTGTGGGGTGAGGCCGTAGAGGCCCACCGGCTCCCTCCCCTCCCTCAGGGCCCCCAGGAGGTTCTCAAAGGGGCGATGATCCTGGATCATCTGGCGATAGACTTGTGCCACTTAGTATTCCCTCCTTGAAAAAACAGCTCGGGCTCCCGAGCTGTGTCGTTAGTTTCCATTAAATTGATTCATGGCCCGGTCCAAGCCCTCAGTGAGGATGGCAATGGCGGCATCCCGAGCCCTTTCCAGGGACTCTTCAATGACGGGCCCGTCATCCTTGGGAAAGCCCGAGAGGACAAAACTCGCCAGATCCTGCTGGGGGTGCTTCTGCCCCACGGAAATTTTGATCCGGGGAAATTGATCGGACTGGAGCTGATAGATCACCGACTTCAGGCCATTGTGGGTCCCGGCGGAACCGCTCCTCTTAATGCGAATGGTGCCAAAGGGGATGTCGATGTCGTCGGTGAGGACCAAGATCTCCTCCGGGGGAATCTTAAAGTACTGGGCGCAGGCCCGGACGGAGCGGCCGGACTCATTCATATAGGTCTCCGGCTTTAAAAGCCGCACCTTCTGCCCCCGAAAATTCCCCTCGCCGTAGAGGCCCTGAAACTTGATGGTCTTCACCTCAATGTTCAGGGCCTCGGCAATGAGGTCCAGGGTGAGATAGCCCACATTGTGCCTGGTGAAGGCGTATTTTTTCCCCGGATTTCCCAAACCTACAATGAGCATCAGTCAAACATCTCGCTAATGGAATTGTTGCTATTGATGCGGGTGATGGCATCGGCCAGGAGGGGCGCCACGGAGACCATTTCAATCTTGTCGATGTTCTTCTCCGGGGGCAGGGCGATGGAGTTGGTGATGATGAATTTCTCAATGACCGACTCCTCGATGCGCTCCACGGCGGGATCGGAGAGGACCCCGTGGGTGGCGCAGGCGTAGACCTTGTTGGCCCCGTACTCCTTGAGGGCCTTGGCTGCCTTGCAGATGGTGCCGGCGGTGTCCACAATGTCGTCCACCAAGACGCAGTCCTTGCCCTCGATATTTCCGATGACATTCATCACTTCACTGACATTGGCCTTGGGGCGGCGCTTCTCAATGATGGCAATGGGCACATTGTGGAGGCGATTGGCAAAGCTCCGGGTCCGGGTCACCCCACCCAGGTCGGGGGAGACGGCCACGGTGGTCTCGGGCTTCAGTTCCTTGTGATTCTCCGCGAAGTAGTGGGCCAAAAAGGGCACGGCGGTGAGGTGATCCACGGGAATGTCGAAGTAGCCCTGGATCTGACCGGCGTGGAGGTCCAGTGCCACCATGCGCTGGGCCCCGGCCTTGGTGATGAGATTGGCCACCAGCTTGGCGGTAATGGGCTCCCGGGCCCGGACCTTCCGGTCCTGACGGGCGTAGCCATAGTAGGGAATGACGGCATTGACCTTCCCGGCGGAGGCCCGCTTCAGGGCATCGATGATGATCAAAAGCTCCATGAGATTGTCATTGACGGGGCTGGAGGTGGGCTGAATGACGAAGACATTCTTCCCCCGGACGGACTCCCGAATGTCGATGGAGATCTCCCCATCGTTGAAGTGGCTCACCACAATGTCCCCTTTGTGGACATTGAGCTCTCTGCAGATCTCATCCACTAATTCAGTATTGGAATTCCCGGTAAAAATTACGAAATCATTGGTGTTCATCGTATCCCCCTATTTCTGTTTCTTTTTCCAACCGGGAATATTTTTTTGAACGGAACGTTCAACGGCCAGATCTCCCGCATCCACAGCCTTGGTAATGGTGGAGCCCGCAGCGATGTAGGACCCCTCCCCCACTTCCATGGGGGCCACTAGATTGACATTGCTCCCGATAAATGCGTGATCGTGGACCACGGTGCGGAATTTCTCCTTGCCATTGTAATTGGCAAAGATGACGCCGCAGCCAATATTGACCCCTCGGCCCACTTCCCCGTCGCCGATATAGGCCAGGTGGCCGGCCTTGGTGTTTTCCCCCACCACGGAGTTTTTCACTTCCACAAAGTTGCCAATGTGGACATTCTTCCCCAGATGGGCATTGGGACGGAGGTGGGCGAAGGGCCCAATGCTGGCCCCTTCCTCCACAGTGGAGGATTCAATAACGCTGGATTCAATGACCACATGGTCGCCAATTTTGGAGCCGGAGATCCTGCTGTCCCCTCGAATGTAGACATCCTCCCCAATGACGGTGTCGCCGTCGATGTGAACGGGGCCCTCGATGATGGTGTCCCGGCCAATTTTCGCCCCGTAGTCCACCTGAGCGATCTCCGGGTGGGTGATGGTGACCCCCTCCTCCATAAAGGACTCATTGATTCTCCGGCGCATGACGGCCTGGGTCTTGGCCAGCTGAACCCTGGAGTTGATCCCCAGCATCTCCTCCTCATCGCCAATGGTGTAGGCGCCAATTTGATGGCCCTCCTGAACCAGGAGCTTCACCACATCGGTGAGATAGAGCTCGTTTTGGGAATTTTCCGTCTCCAGGCGATTGAGGGTGCTGTGGAGGGCCCTGCCGGTGAAGGCGAAGATGCCGGTGTTCACCTCGGTAATGGCCTTTTCCTTGTCGGTGGCGTCCCGCTCCTCCACAATGGCCACCACATTTGAGTTGGCCCCTCGGATGATTCTCCCGTAGCCAAAGGGGTGGGAGACCATGGCGGTGAGGACACAGCCCTCCAGTTTTTTCTCTGCCACAAATTCCAGAAAATCGTCAATGGTCTCCTGGGTGAAGAGGGGGGTGTCCCCGGTGAGGATGAGCACCTGATCGTCGTCTTCAAATTCATCGGCGGCAATGGACACGGCATAGCCCGTCCCATAGGGCTTGCCCTCTCCCACGGGCTGGGAGATAAATTCCACCGGTTCCTCCTCGAAGCGGGCCCGAACTTGGTCCTCCCCGTGGCCCACAATGACAATGGTCTTGTCCATTTGGGCCCCGGTGCACAGGTCCACCACATAGGAGAGGACGGTCTTGCCGGCCACCTCATGGAGGACTTTGGGCTTTTTGGATTTCATGCGTTTTCCCTCGCCGGCGGCGAGTATAATGGCAATTTTCAAAAAAACTCTCCTTACTTGCTCTCTCTCACAATGAGGGCTTCCCGCTCAGGGCCCACGGAAATGTAGCGCATGGGCACCCCCATGGCCTCTTCCAAATACAGGACATAGTCCTGGGCCTCCTGGGGCAGATCTTCAAACTTCCGGGCGTGGGAAATGTCCTGCTTCCAACCGGGGAGGGTCTCATAGACCGGCTCCACCTCGTCCAAGAGGGGGGTGTAGGGGAATTCCGTGAGGATCTCATCCCCCAATTTGTAGCCGGTGATGACGGGCACTTCCTCCAAATAACTGATGACGTCCAATTTGGTCAGGGCGAGCTCCGTGGCCGCCTGGAGTTTCACCCCATAGCGGTGGGCGGGGATGTCGAAGTAGGTCACCCGGCGGGGCCTACCTGTGGAGGCGCCGTACTCTCCCCCGGCCTCCCGCAGCTTGTCCGCTTCCTCGCCGTCCAGTTCTCCCACAAAGGGGCCGTCCCCCACACAGGTGGTGTAGGCCTTGAGGACCCCCACGGTGCGGTCCAGCTCAAGACCGGGAAGACCGGAGCCCACGGGGGCAAAGGCCGCCAGGGGGGAGGAGGAGGAGGTGTAGGGATAGATGCCGTAGGTGATGTCCCTCAGGGCCCCCAACTGGGCTTCAAAGAGGACCTTCTTCCCCGCTAAAGTGGCCTCCTCCAAAACTTTGGACACATCGGTGATATAGGGCTTCAGGATGTCGCCGTATTTCTTCAGCCAGTCCAGGGTCTGTTGGTACTCGATGGCAGGCTTGTGATAGGTGGCCTCGAAGCTGCAGTTCTTCCACTCCAAAATCAGGCCCAATTGCTCTTCCAGGTAGTCCTGGTGGAAGAGATAGCCCATTTGCAGGCTCTTTTTCATGTATTTGTCCCCGTAGGAGGGGGCGATGCCCCGCTTGGTGGAGCCATAGGCCTTGTCCTTGAGGCGCTCCTCCTCGTACTGGTCCTGGAGGCGGTGATAGGGCAGGACAATGATGGCCCGCTCAGAAATTTTGAGATTCTCCGGGGTGATGCTGACCCCCACCTTCTTCAGGGCCTCCATTTCCTCCACCAGAGATTCCAGGTCGATGACCATTCCCGTGCCCATGATATTTACAGTATCGGGATTGAAGATCCCGGAGGGAATCAGGTGAAGGGCGTTTTTTCCGAACTCGTTGATGACGGTGTGGCCGGCGTTATTTCCCCCCTGGTAGCGGACCACCACATCGTAGTCCTCCGCCAGATAATCCACCATTCTGCCCTTGCCTTCGTCACCAAAGGCGATGCCCACAATTGCTGTATTTGCCATAATACGCTCCTAATTTCAAATGCTCATTTTATCGTTCATAGTAAAGTGCATGCTCTGCCCCATCCAATGGCTAAAACCCTCCCCTTCTGAGGGCAGGGGGCGAGCATTGGCCTCTATCATTCTATCATGAAAACCCACAAAAAAACCTGCTTCCCGCAGGCTCTTTCCCTCATTTCACAATACTTCCTTCTTCCAGGACCCACTCATTGACCCCCACGGCCTCATTCCTTCTCCGCTCCAGGGGAGTGTGGCCACTGCGGCAGAAGATCTCCCCGGTGACGCCAATGGTGGCCTCCTCCAGGTGGCCGCCAAAGACCTGGCCCTTTTGATCTGCCAGGGCAATGTGGAGGTGGAGATAGGGCGCACCATCTAAGGTGGAGTAATTCCCACTCAGGGAGATGACCTCCATGGTCTCCTCCTTCACCTGAAAATCGTAGGTCTTGGTGCGGGGATTCATGGTGCCAAATTTGGCATAGTTGGCCCCGCCGATGCCCGAAATACTGGCCGAGACAAATCCGCTCTCCTTTAGGGCCTCCCTCAGTGAGGCCACGATCTCATCTCCTCGGTCCAAGCGAATCAACATTTGATCCTCTACAATTTTAAATTCCATGACTGCCCCCTATTGCTCCTTGAGCTTTTTAAAAAATTCCACGAAAAAATCCGCCTGACTCTCATCGTAGCCGTCCACAATTTGGCCGTAGTGGGCCAGGAAGTACTCCTGGCTCTGCCGCCGGGTATCCAGGGAGAGGAGCTGGTTTTTCATGCCCCGGTAGATCATTTTGTGCTCCAGCTTCAGTTTGCCGGGATTGAGCTTTCCGGGCAGAAAGAAAATTTTCCCCGGATCGTAGTGCTCCTCTGGAATCTGCCCCTGGAGGAGGGCAAAGCGGCTCTCCCGCTCCTCGGGCGTGGGGGGAAAGATCCCCACGGTAATGAGGTAGAAGTCTCGAAAACCTTGGTTCCTCCGGAAAAACCAGTCCAGTCCCGTCACCGTATTGTTGTAGAGACTTCCTATATATAGGATGCGCTCGTAGCTTTTGAAACGCTCCTTGTAGCTGTGGACCGCCTCTGCCAGTCGGTAGCCCATGTACTCCGCGTAGCGCTGGGCCGATTCATACTCCGATCCATAGACAATCATAAAAAGCCCCCCTTCCCGTTGATTGTACCACAGCTTTTGGGGAAAATTCTCTTTCCCTTGGTGACTCTGGGTAGGGAAGGGGTATAGTATGAATATATTGCACACAGAATACCGTTTTTTCCAAGCGGCATTCTCTTTTTTTAGGAAATGGAGGTACTTATGGATTCTATGTGGCAGAAACCCATCCCCAAGAGTGGAGAGATCGAGGATTGGCAAAAGCATCAATTCATTGCCTCTCCCCTGGTCCCCATTGTGGCGGGCAACGGAATTATTCTTGATATGCAATACCCCAAGCTGGGCTTCACCCACGGGGAGGAGGAGGCCCTGGCCCGAGTGGAAGTGGCGGAGATGCTCCAGGAAGCCGCCGCCAAACTCCCCCAGGGCTACCAACTGGTGGTCTGGGATGCCTGGCGGCCCTTCGCCCTCCAAAAAGAGCTCTTTGAAAGCTACCGCCTCCAGATCATTGAGGACTTCAACCTCAAGGACCTCCCGGAGGAGGAGCAAGTCCGGGAGATCTCCAAATTTGTGGCCAATCCCGTGGCCAATGTGACCCTGCCCCCGGCCCACACCACCGGCGGGGCGGTGGATGTCACCCTCCTGGGCCCCGACGGCCCCCTGGAAATGGGCACCGACTTCGATGCCTTCACCGACAAGACCGAGACCACCTATTTTGAGGATGCCACCGAGGGAAAGGATCTGGAAATCCGCAACAACCGCAGGCTCCTCTACCACCTCATGACCTCCGTGGGCTTTACCAATCTCCCCTCGGAGTGGTGGCACTATGAGTATGGCGACCGAAACTGGGGGGCCCTCACCGGGGAACCCGCCCTCTATGAGGGAATTTTTGAAAAGCCCAAGAAATAAACCCCTTTGACTGATTTTGAAAGGAGCCATCCATGCTGTATGGTTTTTTTGAGAACGCCCTGGGGCGTCCGTCCCTCATAGCACCGGAGGACACCTGGTCCCTCCTCTTCGTCCTCCTGGTCAGTGTGGCCCTGTCCATCTATCTGGAGCAAAAATACACCTGGGCCTCCAAGGTCTCCGGGGCCATTTTGGCCCTGATCATTGCCCTGGTCCTCTCCAATGTTGGGATCATTCCCCTCCACTCCACCCTCTATGACGATGTGGTGTGGGGCTACGCCGTCCCCCTGGGGATTCCCCTCCTCCTCCTTCAGGCCAATATGAAGCGGATCTGGAGGGAGACCGGCAGGGTCATGGTGATCTTCCTCATTGGCGCCGCCGGCACTCTCGTGGGGGGCCTGGTGGCCTATGGCCTCCTCAAGGACCTCATTCCCAATGCCGCTGGCGTCGCCGCCATGATGACCGGTAGCTATATCGGTGGCGGGGTGAACTTTGCGGCCTTGGCCAGCCAGTTCACCGTTCCCGCGGAGACCATTGGCGCCACCACTGTGGCGGACAATCTCCTCATGGCCATCTACTTCTTCGCCCTCATTTTCATCGCCGGAAGCGCCTTCTTCCGGAAGCACTTCCCCCACCCCCACATCCAGCATGTGGAGGAGAAGGGGCTGGGTGAATCCCAGACTCTGGCGGCCAGCTACTGGTCCAGAAAGGACATCTCCCTCAAGGACATCGCCCTGAATCTCGCCTATGCCACCACGGTGGTCTTCCTGGCCAATATCATCTCCTCGGCCATTGCCTCGGTGATTCCCGCCACCAATCCCCTGCTGAGCATGCTCAATACCTTCTTCGGCAGTCAGTACGTGTGGATCACCACCCTGTCCATGGCCGTGGCCACCTTTGGGGCGGAGCAGGTGGAAGAGCTCAATGGCTCCCAGGAAATTGGCACTTATCTCATCTATCTCTTCCTCTTTGTCATTGGGGTGCCGGCCTCCATTGTGGAAATCATCACCAATACCCCTGCCCTCTTCCTCTTCACCAGCATCATGGTTCTGGTGAATATGATCTTCTCCTTTGTGGCGGCCAAACTCTTCAAGTTCAACTTGGAGGATGCAGTCCTGGCCTCCAACGCCAATATCGGCGGCCCCACCACCGCCGCCGGCATGGCCATCTCCCAGGGCTGGAGCTCCCTGGTGGGTCCCATTATGCTGGTGGGCACCTTTGGCTATGTGGTGGGCACTTATCTCGGCGTGGTGGTGGGCGGCATTCTAGGCGCCTGAGCCACCAGAAAAGCAACACCGAATAGCAATTTCGAATAGCAATATCGAATCGCAATATCGAACA
>JAUNLK010000016.1 GCA_030535395.1 Tissierellia bacterium | reverse complement strand
TCCTTGTCCTTGTCTTTATCCTTATCTTTGTCCTTGTCCTCTTCATCCTCCTTTGGCTTGGGGGGGATGTTTTTGTAGAGGTCCTTGGTCCGGGCGGCGCTGGTGCCGTCGGCAAAGAGTTCGGTGTAGCCCACCACGGGGATGAATTTCCTGTAGAGACCGTCCTCGGGCTCTTCAAATTTCTTGTCCTCCAAGTCCTCGTGGATGTCGGTCATAATGGCCCGCCACAGTCGGGCGGCCATTCGGGAGTGGTCCGCCAGGGGGGTGTTGTCGTCGTTGCCGATCCACACGCTGGTGGTGTAGTAGGGGGTGAAGCCCACAAACCAGCTGTCCCGCTTCTTCTGGGTGGTCCCGGTCTTCCCGGCCTGGTGCATTCCGGGGACATTGGCGTAGGTACCGGTGCCTCGGGCCACCACGCCCTCCAGGATATTGGTCATGATGTAGGCATTTTGCTCGGACATGATTTCCACACTGGTCTGGGGATTCTCCCAGAGGAGTTCCCCGGAGGAGTTGGTGATGCGCTTGATAAAGGTGGGGGCCACAAAATTTCCCTTATTGGGGAATGTGGAGAAGGCCCCGGCCATTTCCAAAGGACTGATGCCGTAGGTCATGCCCCCCAGGGACATGGCGGCGAAGTTTACATCGTTGTATTTGGGATTGTCCTCCATGCCAATGACGGAGGTGACCCCCATTTTGGCCAGGGTTTCTCCCATCATTTCATTGGCCTTGATCTCATCGGAGGAGAGACTCTTGCCCACCAGGAAGGCCCCCACATTGGAGGAGCGCTCCACCAGGCGGCGGACGGTGGTGTAGTTTTGGTAGCCCGTGGAGTTCTTGGGGCGGTAGCGGCCAGTGGTGAGGGGGGCATCCTTGAAGACGTCCCCGGCGGTGCCGCCGTGATTGAGATAGGTGGTGTAGACGGAGATGGGCTTAATGGAGGAACCCGGTTGACGGGGGTTCTTGGCCCGATTGAGGAGATTGTTCCCCCCAATGCCCCGGCCCCCCACCACGGCGGCCACATTCCCGGTCTTCTGATCCAGGACCACGGCCCCCACCTGGGGCTGGATGATGCCATTTTCATCGTAGTAGCGGCCGGGGAAGTAGCGATTGTCGCTGACCTTGGCCTCCAGGTCCTTTTGAATGGTGAGATCCATGGGGGTGTAGATTCTCAGCCCCCCATTGTAGAGGAGATTATTGGCCATTTCCTTGTCGTGGCCCAGGGACATGAGGACCTCAATGGCCTCCTCCTTGACGCTGTCCACATAATAGGAGCTGATGCCCTGGAGACTCCTGCGGCCCAGGGTCAGTTCAATGGGCTCGTCCAGGGCGGCCTGATAGTCATCGTCGTTTAAGATGCCCAGTTGGTGCATCTTGTAGAGGACCACCTCTTGACGCTGCTTGCTTTTTTCGTTGAAGACGGCCTTTTGGGCCACCACTTTCCCCGAGAGGATCTGCTGCTGCTCGAAAGAGTCGATGATGCCCTCATCGGCCAGCTCATTGCCCCGCTCCCGGTCCTCCTCGGTGGGTTCAATGCCGCTGATGTCCACGGGCATGAGGACCAGATCGATCTCGTGGAGATCGTCCCCCTCCTCGATGTTCACCACATTGTAGGGGCTGTACTCCGAGGGGCGATTGGTGATGCCGATAATGAGGGCGCTCTCCGCCAGGGTCAGCTCCGACACATGCTTGTCGAAGAAGGACTGAGCGGCGGCCTCCACCCCCACGGTGCCCTTGGAGAAGGCGGCGGAGTTGAGATAGGCCTCTAAAATTTGATCCTTGGTGAGATTGTTCTCCATTTGGAAGGAGTAGTAGATGTCCTTGAGTTTTCGGACCACACTCTGTTCCCTGGAGGTGTAGAGGTTCTTGGCCAGCTGCATGGTGATGGTGGAACCCCCTGCAGTGATTCGCTGGTTCTTGATGTTTTCCAGGAGGGAGCCCACCATGCGGCGGTAGTCCACCCCATCGTGTTCGTAAAAGCGCTCGTCCTCAATGGCAACGGCCGCATCCCTCATGTGCTGGGGGATCTCCTCAATGGGGACGTACTCGGCAAATTCGTCCAGAATTAGCTTTTCCATGAAATTGCCGTCATTGTCATAGATAATGGATGACTCCGCTAACATGGCTCGATAATTATTGGGCTCGATGGCTGGGGCCTGCTTGATGGTGGTGAGGGCAAAGGCCCCCACGGTGCCGGCTAAGGTCACCCCGAGGATTAAAATTAGGAGCAAAATGATCTTGAGAGCGGAGGACCATCTGAGACCATTCTTTTTGGAATGGCCCTTCCTTCCGTGATCCATAGTGATAAAACCTCCCCTATCTTCCCAGGTAAAATTCCTGATATTACAAATTCAATGGATAGCTCCTATTATATATGAAAACTCCCCCGGGTTCGACACTTCCCAGGACTTCAGTATTAAGATTTGTCTAATAAGATATGTAAAAATGGTGAAGATTGGATGGTTTTTGTAGTAGAAATAACAATACCCCGAGGGGAAGCTGGGGAGGACTACAAAAAAGGGTGAAATCATTTTCCCCTGTCAATAATTCACCTCCGCTATGGTATAATACCCCCGTGGAAAGGAGGGGAGTGTGTGTATCCAGGATATTTAAGCGACGTGGAGGGCATTCTGGTGGGCCACGAGGAGGACCCTCAGGGGGGCACCGGTGTCACCGTCATCGTTCCCCCCAGGGGCAATACCTGTAGTGTGGATGTCCGGGGAGGTGCCCCGGGCACTCGGGAGTGTGTCCTCCTGGGGCCGGAGTACGATGTCTCGGAGGTCCACGCCATTGTGCTAGCGGGGGGCAGCGCCTACGGTTTGGAGGCGGCCTCGGGGGTCATGAAGGCCCTCAGGGACGACGGCATTGGCTTCGATGTGGGGGTGGGCGTGGTGCCCATTGTCCCCGCCAGTGTCCTCTTCGACCTCACCTACGGAAGCCCCCATGTGTGGCCCACGGAGGCCATGGGCAGAGCCGCCTACGAAGCTCGGAGTGAGGAGCACCGTCAGGGCTCCATTGGCGCCGGCACCGGCTGTGTGGCGGCCAAGGTCATGGGCCTGGAGCTGGCCACCAAAAGTGGCCTGGGCTCGGCTTCTCTCAGAAGTGGGGAGCTGGTGGTCTCGGCCCTGGTCTGTGTCAATGCCCTGGGCAATATCTATGATCCCGAGGCGGGAGTGCAGCTGGCAGGGCCCAAGGTGGACGGTGAGTTTGTGGACATCTACCGGGCCATGGAGGGCTTTGGCAGCACCTTTGCCGATGCCGGCAAAAATACCACCATCGGCGTCATTGCCACCAATGCCAAGTTCGACAAGACGTCCTTGAAGAAACTGGCGGGCCTCGCCCACAATGGCTATGCCCGCTCCATCATTCCCGTTCACACCATGCTCGACGGGGATTCCATCTACGCCCTGTCCACGGGGAAAGTGGAGGCAAATCTCAATGTCGTGGGGACCATGGCCGCAAGGGTCATGAGTCGCGCCATTGCAAACGCCATAGAATTGGCATAACTAATCATGACTGGTATCCCGAAAGGGAGCTGGATCGGAGGTAATTACAAATGAAGAACTTAACTACCAGAAAGCTCGTGATCGTAGCCATGCTGGGGGCAATTACCGTTGTCTTGGGCTTGACCCCCCTGGGATTCATTCCCATAGGACCTTTGAATGCGACCACCATGCACATTCCCGTAATCTTAGCGGCGATTTTGGAAGGACCCATAGTGGGGGCCCTGGTGGGGCTCATCTTTGGCCTCTCCTCTCTGTTTAATGCCATCACCCGCCCCACCCCCATTAGCATCGTCTTTTACAATCCCCTCATTAGCATTTTGCCCAGAATCCTCATTGGCCTCATTGCCTACTACATTTACCGGGCCGTTCGGGATATCGACGGCGGCATTCTGAGAAAGATTGCCCTGGCCGCCTGGGTCCTCATCTTCGCCTTTTTGGCCTACGGCATTGTCCGGGCCATTCCCCAGGGCTTTTCCATCTCCATGGGCGTGAACATTGCCCTGGCCATTCTGGTAGCCATCCTATTCGTCCTCTTGCTCCGCTATAAAACGGAGAATGTCAGCGTCATGGTCTCGGCCTTTTTGACCACCATCTGCCACTCCATTATGGTCATGGGGGGGATCTACTTCCTCTATGCCGAAGAGTTCATCCGTGGCGTGGGGGCGGACATTGCCATGGCCCGCTCCGTCATTTTCTCCGTCATCATTACCAGTGGGGTGCCGGAGGGAATCATAGCCGTTATAATCTGTACCGCTGTTGTCAGCGCCGTATTAAAATCCAACAATTAGGTGATTTATGCTTTTAGTCGTAGATGTCGGAAATACAAATATTGTCTTTGGAGTCTATAAGGGCCGTTCCCTGCTCCACGACTGGCGAATTGCATCCAATAAGGACAAGACCAGCGATGAGTATGGAATGCTCATCAATCAGATCCTTCAAAATGTGCAAATTAAGCCCGTGGATATCAACGCCACCATTATCAGCTCCGTAGTTCCCAACTTGATGTACACCCTGCAAAATATGGTCATCAAGTATTTCAATCACAATCCCCTGGTGGTGGGTGCCGGAGTGAAGACCGGAATCAACATTCTCTATGACAACCCCAAGGAGGTGGGCGCCGACCGCATTGTCAATGCCGTCGCCGTCAGTGAGGACTATGAGGGGGACAGTATTATTGTCGACGTCGGTACGGCCATCACCTTCTGCGTCCTGGATCAGGGGAAGAACTATCTGGGGGGCATCATCATGCCGGGGATCTCCATCTCCGCCGAGGCCCTCTTCAGTCGGACTTCCAAGCTCCCCAAAATCGAGATCAAAAAGCCCGATCGGGTCATTGGCAAGTCCACCATCACCAGTATGCAGTCGGGACTGTACTATGGCTTCTCCTCCATGATCGATGGCATCGTCGCCCACATCTGTGAGGAGTGGGGGAAGGATCCCAGCAAGATCAATATCATCGCCACCGGTGGCTTTGCCAATATGCTGGTGTCGGAGAGTGCCTACAATTTCATTGTGGACCGGGACCTCACCCTAAAGGGGCTCCGCTACATCTACGAGCTCAATCGCTGATGGTTCCTGTAAAAAAAGAGCTGCCCGTCTTCTCCCTGGCCCCCATGGCCGGTTACACCGACGCCCCCTTTCGGAGGCTGTGCTTTGAGGGGGGCCTGGACCTGGCCACCACGGAAATGGTCAGTGCCAAGGCCCTCTACTATGGGGACAAGAAGACCCGGCAGCTCATGTATTTGTATCCCGAGGAGGGGCCGGTGGCCCTCCAGCTCTTTGGCTCGGAGCCTGAGATCTTCCGGGGGCTCTTCCCCAAAATTTCTCGGGAGCTCACGGCCTTCAAGCATCTGGAGGTGAATATGGGCTGCCCCGCCCCCAAAATCGTAAAGACCGGGGCGGGCTCGGCCCTTTTAAACGAGCCCGAGACCGTCCGGGAAATCCTGAAAATCCTCGTGGCGGAGAGCCCCATTCCCGTGGCCATTAAGATTCGCAAGGGCTTTTTGGAGGGGGAGGAGACGGGCCTTAAAATCGCTGAAATTGCCCAGGAGGAGGGGGTGAGCCTCATCACCGTCCACGGCAGGAGCCGGGAGGCCTATTACCGGGGAAAGAGCGACCGGGCCTTTATTGGCAAGGTCATCTCCTCGGTGGATCTGCCCGTCTTTGCCAATGGCGACATCGCCACTTTGGAGGATGTCCTGGAGTTTCAAAATATGGGGGCCCGGGGCATGGCCATTGGCCGGGGCGCCCTGGGGAGGCCCCAGCTCTTCGCTCAGCTCAAGGGGGCCCTTGAGGGCCTTCCCTTTCAAGATACCCCGCCCGGGGAGCTCTTGGCCCTGGCCAAAAAGCAGCTGCTCTGGACGGTGGAGGAGAAGGGGGACCGCCTGGGGGTCTTGGAAATGCGCAAGCATCTCATCCACTACATGAAGGGCCTCCGGGAGGCCAAGGCCCTCCGGGATGAGCTGATGCACATTCAAGAGCCCACGGAGGTGGCCCGCTTTCTGGACCGCATCATGGAAGAGTATAAAAAAGGCCCATAAAATCCTTAAAGATTTTGACAAGATTCAACTTTGTAAGTATAATAGTTGAAAGTAATTTGAGGCTGGGGATCTCCCTACCTCCCAACGAAATAAATGAAAAGGGCCCTGGGGGCTCTTTTGTTTATTTATATGCACCTCTCTCCAAGTTTTGGTACGATGTAGGTGTAAATCTAAAAATGGAGTGAGTAGCAACGATGGTAGAGAAGGACATTTTCATCACCGCCGAAGGGCTGGAGAAATTGGAAAACGAAATTGAAGAGCTGAAAACCGTGGGCCGCAAGGAAGTGGCCGAGAGGATCAAAGTGGCCCTGGGCTACGGCGACCTTTCGGAGAACTCCGAGTATGACGAGGCGAAAAACGAGCAGGCCCAATTGGAAGAGCGCATTGCCAAGTTGGAAAACATGGTGCGCAAGGCTCGAGTCATCCGGGAGGACGAACTCCAGGGCGACACCGTCAATGTGGGCACCAAAGTGACCACCAAGGATCAGGAAACCGGCGAAGAGGAAGTCTACGAACTGGTGGGCTCCGCGGAATCCGATCCCCTCAACAACAAAATTTCCAATGAAAGTCCCATTGGCAGCAAGCTCATGGGCCTCAGTGTGGGCGATGTGACTGAAATTGAAGTCCCCGACGGCAAATTGCGCCTGGAAGTTACAGGTATTGAAATAGCCTAAGCGCTAAAAGGAGGTATTATGGCTCAGAAGGAGAAGAGCAGCGAGATTCGCCTGCGGAAAATTGAGAAAGTTCAGAACCTCATCGATGAGGGGAAGTCCCCCTATCTGGTAGAAAAGTACGATTTTGATACCTACACCAAAGATATTCTGAATCATTTCGAAGAAATGGAGGGAAAAACCGTCTCCCTGGCAGGGCGGGTCATCTCCAAACGGCGCCACGGGAAGATCGCCTTCCTGGACCTCCAAGATACCTACGGCCGCATTCAAATTTTTGCCCGTCGGGACGTCCTGGAGGATGGCTATGAGGTGGTGAAGGGCACCGATGCCGGGGACTTCATTGGAGTCAAGGGGGAAGTGGCCAAGACCGAGGCGGGGGAGATCTCCGTCATCGCCCACAGCTTTGACCTCTTGAGCAAATCCGTCATGCCCCTGCCGGAGAAGTACCACGGCCTGAAAAATCAGGACCTCCGCTACCGCCAGCGCTATGTGGACCTCATTGTGAATCCCCACGTGAAGGAAGTCTTCTTCAAGCGCTCCGCCATCATCAAGGGCATTCGGGAGTACCTGGACGGCGAGGGCTTCCTGGAAGTGGAGACCCCCATTTTGGACAATGTGGCCGGGGGCGCCAATGCACGGCCCTTCATCACCCACCACAACGCCCTCAATGTGGACCTTCAAATGCGCATCGCCAATGAGCTCTTCCTCAAGCGCCTCATTGTCGGGGGCTTCGACAAGGTCTACGAGATGGGCAAGATGTTCCGCAATGAGGGCATGGATGCCCGCCACAATCCCGAGTTCACCAATATCGAGCTCTACCAGGCCTATACCGACCTGGACGAGATGATGCGCATCACCGAGAATGTCTTCGCCCACGTGGCCAAAAAAGTTCACGGCAGCACCGTCATCGAGTATCAGGGCAAAGAGCTGGACCTCACCCCTCCCTGGAGACGGGTGAAAATGGAGGATGTGGTGAAGGAGTACTCCGGCGTGGACTTCAGCACCATTGAAACCGACGAGGAGGCCCTGGCCGTGGCCAAGGAAAAGGGCCTGGAGGTACAGCCCTTCTGGACCCGGGGCCACGTCATCAGCGAATTCTTCGAGGAGTACTGCGAAGACAAGATGATTCAGCCCACTTTCGTCACCGGCCACCCCGTGGAAGTCTCCCCCCTGGCCAAGCGGGATCCCCACGATCCCAGAATCACCCGCCGCTTCGAGGCCTTCATCAATGGCTGGGAGCTGGCCAATGCCTTCAGCGAGTTGAACGACCCCATCGACCAGCGGGCCCGCTTCGAAGAGCAAGTGAAGGACCGGGATCAGGGGGACGACGAGGCCCATCCCATGGACTACGACTTCGTCAATGCCATTGAAGTGGGGCTGCCCCCCACCGGTGGCCTGGGCATCGGTGTGGACCGGATGATCATGCTGCTGACCAATCAGACCACCATTCGGGACATCCTCTTCTTCCCCACCATGAAGCCCTTCGACTACGAGAAGGACGACCGCAGTCAACTGGACTGGGGAGAGGACGAAGGAGAACAGGAATAATTCTAAAAAAATCCCCTCAATGGGGATTTTTTTTATACATTTTTCAAAACTTTTTCCCGATATCCCAAAAAATGGCTAAAAATGGCCATTTCATGTTATTCATCACAGAGATAAGATCTTGAAAGTGTTTGCCCATATCTTGTATAATGAAGACAAGCAGTTGTTAAGGAGGTAGGTATGGACATTCAAAAAATGTATGAGGAAAAACTCATTTCTGCAGAAGTAGCTGCAAGCAAGATTAAATCTGGAGATACCATCGATTACGGATGGGCAGCTTTGCAACCCGATCTCTTCGACGAGGCACTGGCCAAGAGAGTCCAGGAACTGGAAGGTGTCATCATTCGCCACGGCGTATCCACCAAAGTTCCCAAGGTAGTGGAAGTGGATCCCCAGGGCGACCACTTCATCTGGTCCTCCTGGCACTCCGGAGGTTGGGAGCGCAAGTACATCAACACCAGTCCCGGAGGCTTCTATGCCCCCATTCGCTACTCCGAACTTCCCCAGTACTATCTGAAGGAAGTCCCCGTGGATGTAGTGGTGGTCAATGCAACCCCCATGGACAAGCACGGATACTTCAACTTTGGGATCATCAATTCCCACCAACAGGCCGCCATCGACAGCGCCAAATTGGTCATTGTGGAGACCAATGCCGCCATCCCCTATGTAAACGGGAGAGATGAGGCGGACATCCATATTCGCGACGTAGACTTCGTCATCGACGGCGGAAACCGGCCCCTGACCGAGTTCCCCCCTGTAAAATACGGGGAGCTGGACGCCAAAGTGGCTGGCTTCATTCTGCCCCGCATCCGCGACGGCGCCACCCTCCAACTGGGAATCGGCGGCATGCCCAGCGCTGTGGGCTCCATGATTGCCGACTCCGACTTAAAGGACCTGGGGGTTCACTCTGAAATGTATGTGGACGCCTTTATGGAAATGGCCAAGAAGGGCCGCATCACCGGTAAGAAAAAGACCATCGACCGGGGTCGCCAAGTCTTCGCCTTCGCCGGCGGCACCCAAGAGCTCTACGACTACATGGACCACAACCCCGAAATTCTCTCCGCCTCCGTCTCCTATGTCAATAGCGAAGCGGTCTGCGCCGAGATCGACAACTTTACCTGCATCAACAACGCCCTGAGCGTGGACCTGTGGGGACAAGCCTCCTCCGAGTCCGTGGGCACCCGCCACATCTCCGGAGCCGGCGGCCAGCTGGACTTCGCCCTGGGGGCCTACAAGTCCAAGGGCGGGCAGATGTTCCTCTGCCTGGCCTCCACCTACGAAGGCAAGGACGGCAAGGTATCCAATATCGTCCCCGGCTTCGCCAAGGAGACCCCCATCACCCTGCCCCGCCACATCACATCCAATGTGGTCACCGAGTACGGCATCGCCAGCCTCAAGGGCAAAAACACCTGGGAGCGAGCCGAAGCCCTCATCAACATCGCTCACCCCGACTTCCGGGACGAACTCATCAAAGACGCAGAGCGCATGAACATCTGGCGCAACTCCAACAAGCGCTAAACACCCGCACAAAAAGGACCCCACGGGGTCCTTTTTTATTGCCTTTCTTGACAGGCTCTGGGTCTTTCCATATACTGGTTTCTAGAACCTCATCAAGAGTGGCGGAGTGACTAGGCACTGTGAAGCCCGGCAACCTATGGTGGTGCTAATTCCTACAGATCGGCAGGTCTGAAAGATGGGGGTGTCGGGCCTGCTTTTGCAGGTTTTTTTTGTTGCGTGTATTGTGAGGAGGATGTATGAAAAAATGGTTTTTGAGCTCGGAATCGGTTACGGAGGGTCACCCCGATAAGGTCTGTGACCAAATTTCCGATGCGATTCTGGATGAAATTTTGAAGAAGGACGTGGGGGCTCGAGTGGCCTGTGAAACCGTTGCCTCTTCGGGGCTGATCTTTATCACCGGGGAGATCACCACCGAGGCCTATGTGGATTTCACCAAGATTGTCCGGGACACCCTCATTGACATCGGCTACACCCGGGCCATTCCCTCGGGCTTTGACGGGGAGACCTGTGCGGTGATCTCCTCCATCAATGAGCAGAGCAGTGACATCGCCATGGGGGTGGACCGCTTCAAGGAGATGGGCACTGAGGAGATGGACGCCTTTGGCGCCGGGGACCAGGGGATTATGTTTGGCTATGCCTCCAAGGAGACTCCCGAGTACATGCCCCTGCCCATTTCCCTGGCCCACCGCCTGGCCAAGAGATTGGCCGAGGTGCGGAAGAATGGCACTCTGGACTATCTCCGTCCCGATGGCAAGACCCAGGTCACGGTGGAGTACCACGAGGAGAAACCCGTTCGCCTGGAAAATGTGGTGGTCTCCACCCAGCACGCCGAGGAGGTGGATCTGGAGACCATTCGCAGAGACATCATTGAACATGTGATTGCGCCCGTGGTGGGAGAGGAGCTCATGGACGAAAACACGCAGATCTTCGTCAATCCCACGGGCCGCTTTGTGGTGGGGGGCCCCGTGGGGGACAGTGGCCTCACCGGCCGGAAGATCATTGTGGACACCTACGGGGGCTATGGTCGCCACGGGGGCGGCTGCTTCAGCGGGAAGGACCCCACCAAGGTGGACCGCTCCGCCGCCTATGCCGCCCGCCACATTGCCAAGAACTTGGTGGCCGCAGGGGCAGCCGATCGCCTGGAGGTGCAGCTCTCCTATGCCATTGGCGTGGCCCGTCCCCTCTCCATTTTTGTGGAGACCTTCGGCACCAGCGCCTACGACAGCGAGGACTTGGTGGCCATTATTGAAAAGCACTACGACCTGAGACCCGCCGCCATTATCAAGGAGCTGGATCTCCTGAAGCCCCGCTACAAGGCCCTGGCCGCCTACGGTCACTTTGGCCGGGAGGATGTGGATGCCCCCTGGGAGCGCCTGGACAAGGTGGAGGCCATTCAGGCGGACTTGGCAAAATTGGATCGGGCGAAGAACTAATGGAAATTGAGGGGCTCCTGGAAAAAATCATCTTTCGCAATGAGGACAATGGCTACACCGTGGGCCTCCTCCTCACCGATGATGGGGACATCACCGTGGTGGGCCACGCCCCCATGATTCAGGAGAAGCTCCGCTACCGCCTGGTGGGGGAGCTCACCTTTCACAATCGCTATGGGGATCAGTTCTCCTTTCAAGAGCTCAATGAGGTGAAGCCCACCAAGAGGGAGGCGGTGGTCGCCTATCTCTCGGCGGGGCTCATTTCCAATGTGGGGAAGAAGACTGCCGAGAAAATTGTGGATCACTTTGGCCCTGAGACCCTGGAGGTTTTGGAGAGGGCTCCGGAGCGCTTGGGGGAAGTGGAGGGCATTGGGAAGAAGAGATTGGCCACCATGGTGGAGGCCCTGGAGGACCAGCGGGAGATCCGGGAATTTCTCCTCTACACCGCCAATATGGACATTCCCAATCACCTGGCCCTGAGAATCTACAAGCACTACGGCAGGGAGTCCCGGGAGATCCTCCAGCAGAACCCCTATCGCCTGGCCGATGAGGTGCGGGGCATTGGCTTTTTAAGGGCCGATGAAATTGCCCGCTCCCTGGGGATAGCCAGAGACAGCGAGTTTCGCCTCCTCTCGGGGCTCAAGTACGCCCTCCGCCAGGCCAGCCTGGACGGTCACACCTATCTGCCCCTGGAGGAACTATTGGCCCGGGGGGAGGAGCTCTTGGAGACGCCGTTGGGTGATCCCCGGGACTGGTTTCGGAAGCTCGCCCTGGACCCCCAAATCATCCTCCGCCAGGGGGAGGGGGAGGTGCGGGTCTTTGACCTCCGCCTCTACAAGGCCGAGGATGCCATTGCCCACCGCCTCCTGGAGGTAAAGGAGGTGGCTCTGCCCCAGGCCCTCCAGGGACAATTGGAGGAGAAGATTCGAAAGACCGCCCCCATGGAGCTGGCCCCGGAGCAGGTTCAGGCGGTATTTTTCGGAGTGACGGAGTCGGTGGCGGTGATCACCGGGGGCCCCGGCACGGGAAAGACCACGGCCATCAACACCATGGTGGCCCTACTGGAGGGCCAGGGCCTGGAGGTGAAGCTCTGCGCCCCCACGGGGCGGGCCGCCAAGCGGATGCAGGAGGCCACGGGGAGGGAGGCCACCACCGTCCACCGCCTCCTGAAGTTTCGCCCCACGGAGGAGGAGTTGGAACTTCAGGAGGAGGAGATCGAGGCCGATGTGGTGATCATCGACGAGTCCTCCATGTTGGATGTCGTCCTCCTGAAAAATCTCCTGGAGGCCCTGCCCCCGGGCTGCCGCCTCATCTTTGTGGGGGATGTGGATCAGCTCCCCTCCGTGGGGCCCGGCAATGTCCTCCGGGACCTCATCGACTCGGAGGTCCTGCCGGTGGTGCGCCTCTCTCGGGTCTATCGCCAGGGGGAGGAGTCCTATATCACCAAAAATGCCCACGACATCAATGCCGGCAAGCTCCCCGAGGTCAATCGCCCGGGAGGGGACTTCTTTCTCATTCGGGAGACTGATGCCCAGAGGAGTCTGGAGATCATCCAGGACCTGGTGAAAACTCGCCTGCCGGATCACTACGGCTTCGATCCCATGGAGGACATTCAGGTCTTGAGCCCCATGCGCCGGGGGATCTGCGGAGTGGAGCAGCTCAATGGGGCCCTCCAGGCCGTCCTCAATCCCCAACAGGGGCCCTCCCTGAGCTGGTACGGCTTCGACTACCGGGCCGGGGACAAGGTCATGCACATCAAGAACAACTACAGCCTGGAGTGGCGGGCCGGGGACAGCTCCGGCCGCAAGGGGGAGGGCTTCTTCAACGGGGACATGGGCACTGTCCTGGAGGTGGGGGAGGAGGAACTCACCGTTCGCTACGAGGGCTACAAGGACGTGGTCTACGACCGGGAAACTCTCGACGAGCTGAACCCCTGCTATGCCACCACCATCCACAAGGCCCAGGGGAGTGAATTTCCCTGTGTGGTCATCCCCCTGGTCCCCGGTCCCCCCATGCTGCTGTCGAGAAATCTCCTCTACACCGCCATCACCCGGGGGAAGAAACTGTTGGTACTGGTGGGGAGTGAGGCCATTCTCCAGCGCATGGTGAACAACAATCACCTGGCCCATCGCTACTCGGCCCTGAGGGAGATGCTGGTGAGCTACGGCAGAGTAAATGGAGGAGGGAGCCTGTGAATTTCGCCCACATCTTCTCCCCCGGGGACTGCCCCGTCTGCGGCATGGAGGACTTAGTCTCGGGCCACTGCTGCGACAGCTGCCGGGCCCTCATGGACCCCGGGGTGCGCCTCATGGAGGAGCGCCTGCCCCACATTGTAGCGGGGGCCTCCATCTTCAGCCACACGGCGGCGGTTCGGGAGATCTACCGGAGGTACAAATTTGGCCACGAGGGCTATCTCTACCACGTCTTTGGGGAGATGGCCGCCCAGGGCCTGGAGGAGCTGGGCTGGGAGGGCAAGCTGGTGTGGATTCCCACCACTCCCGCCAAGGTCCGCCTCCGGGGCTACGGGCCAGTGGAGCGAGTGGCCCGGGAAGTGGCTCGCCTCACGGGGAAAAATGCCCTGGATGTCCTGAGCTTTCGAAGGAAAGTGAAGGATCAGATTGGCCTGGGGCGGTCCCGCCGCTGGGAGAATCTCTCAGGGGCTTTCGTCTCCAAAAGGGTGTCGGGGCCCGTCATCCTCATGGACGATCTCTTGACCACGGGGGCCACGGCCGTCAATGCCGCCCGGGCCCTTCGGGAGGCGGGGGCGGAGGAGATTCGCCTCCTGGTCCTCATGAAGGCGGGGGCCCTCCCTCCCAATCCCTGAGTGTAGCGTGCAGACCGGCGCCGTCCGGTCTTTTGTCCCCTGTGGGGGTTCTGAGAGAGCCCCCATGGAGTGTGCCTGAAAGGTGGTGCCCATGTTTGCTATTCTTTCCCCCGCCCTCACCATGAGGGTGGACCCCGAGGGCCCCGAGCCCTGGACGGAGCCCGAGTTTTTGGAGGAGGCCCGGGCCATAATGGATGCCATGAGGGCCCTCAGCCTGGAGGAGCGCAAGAGCCTCTGGGGCATTGGGGGGAAACTTTTGGAGAAAAATGTGCTGGCCCTGGATGAGCCCCAAATCCCCGGGGCGGCCCTCTTCTCCTACACCGGCCTCGCCTATCAGCAGCTGGCGGCCAATGTCATGACCCAGGGGGAGATCGACTACCTCCAGAGTCACCTGAGAATCCTCTCGGGCCTCTACGGCATCCTCCGGCCCATGGACGCCATCGTCTTCCACCGCCTGGAAATGAAGACCAAAAATGTCCCCCTGGCGGGAAATCTCTACGACTTCTGGGGGGACCGCCTCTTTAGGGCCCTGGAGGGGGCGCCCTTTGTGAGCCTCTGCTCCAAGGAGTACGAGAGGGCCCTCCTGCCCCATGTGCCGGGGGACTACCCCTGGGTTCAGTGCATCTTTGAGGAGGTGGAGGGGGGCAGGTCCCGGCAGAAAGCCACCTACGCCAAGAGGGCCCGGGGGGAGATGGTCCGCTACATGGCGCAAAATCGCGTGGAGAGTTTCGAGGAGCTCAAGGGCTTTTCCACCTACGGCTATGAGTTTCAAAAGGAGGACTCCGACGAGCACCACTATCTCTTCCGGGCCTTCCACGATGACATCCCCCTGGAAAAATAAGCTGGAGAATTGGCCCTCCAAAATTAGAATTATTTTAAATTTCCACTGGTCAAATGACGGATTTGTGCTATAATGAATTTGCTGGAAAATGATTCCCAGGAATCCAACATACATAGGAGGTAAACATGACCAACAAATATGCAGGTACCCAAACTGAGAAGAATCTGGAAGCAGCTTTTGCCGGCGAATCCATGGCCCGCAACAAGTACAATTTCTTTGCCAAAGTAGCTGAAAAAGAAGGCTACATGCAAATCCGCGATATCTTCAATGTTACCGCTTTGAACGAAATGGCCCACGCCAAAGTTTGGTTCAAAGAATTGGATGGTATCAGCGAATCCACCCTGGACAACCTCAAGGCAGCAGCTGCTGGAGAGCACTATGAGTGGACCGAAATGTACCCCACCTTTGCTGAAGATGCTGAAAAAGAGGGCTTCAAGGAATTGGCCGTACGCTTCCGCAATGTAGCCAAAGTTGAGAGCGAACACGAAAAGCGCTACAACCGTCTGGCTGACAATATCAAGGAAAACAAAGTCTTCCAAAAGGACGAAGAAGTGGTTTGGGAATGCATCAACTGTGGCTTCCTCCACATTGGCACCAAGGCACCCAATATCTGCCCCGCCTGTGCACATCCCCAGTCCTACTTCAAAGTTCACGCAGAAAACTACTAAGATTCACAGAGAGAGCCCCCAGGGGCTCTTTTTTTGTGCCGTAAAGTGGGCCCTGGGCTGGTTCTCTCCCTTTTTGGGGGCTGGATTCAGTGCTCTTTCACTGGCACAGGAAAAAGCCAAGAAAAAGCCCCCGCTACGGAACAAAACTGTAGCGGGGGCTTTGAATGGCGCCTCTCAGGTACCCAATGAGTCCTGGACTCAGTAGTAGAGTTCGCCGTTGAAATTCTTGTGGGAGGTCCAGCCATCGCCTATGTAGAGCCAGATGATATTGCCGCTTATCCGGGTGTCGAAGACATAGATCTCGCTACCCAGGGTCAGGCTGTAGTCGATGGGATAGTCCAGGCCGGGACCCGACCGAACATTGGACTTCTGGGCGGTGGAGGTGAGGTACTTGTCCTGAAGATTCCGGGCGATATCTGCCAAATCGGACCTGGGGGCAGATTGTTTGGGTGCAGGCTGGGCCTCTTCCTTGGCAAGTTCCTCCTCCCGCTCCCTTTGAAGCTCGGCCTCCGCCAGGGCGGCCTCCTGGGCAATGGCCTGATTCAGCTGGTTTTGGAGCTCCGCGGTCATGGCGGCGGTGTCCTCCCCCTCCCCGGCCAGCTTCAGGATGTTTTGGCGGGCCAGGTCATATTCCCCGCTGGAAATGAGGGCGCTGGTCTCCTGGGCCAATTGCTGCCACTTCTCCTTGTTCTGAATGTCGAGGATCTCCCTGCGATAGGCGCCGTCGCCAGTGAGCTCGTAGAGGCGCTGATTCAAAAAGAGGCTCTCGCTCATATCGCCGGCGGCCTCAGCGGCCATGAGCCTCTCCTCCAATTTCCGGATTCTGGAGCTCTTCACGCCAAAAACCACGGCCACAGTGAGGAGCACCGCCCCCAGAATGGAGAGGGCGATGACGGCCCTCTTGCCCAGCTTGAATTTCCCCCGGGGCTCAGAGGAAGGAGCCGCCGGGGGGTGAGGGGCCCCTTCCCGGACCCCCCTCTCGGGAGGGGCCAGGGGGCTGCCACAGTTGCCGCAAAATTCGGACCCAGGGGCATTGTGGGAACCGCAAAGTGTACACTCCATGGATTCCTCCTAAATCACTGCCCCATGAGGAAGGGGAGGCTCAACAGCCCAAAGAGGGCGGGAATGAGGAAGAGCCCCGTGGAAATTAGGGTGATGATGAAGAAGACAAAGCCCGCCCGGCTCCAAGTTTCTTGGATTCTGGAAAATTCTTCCATGTCCCGATACTGATTGTTTTGAAGGGCCCACTGATTGCCCTTGAGGCCGGCGAGAATGGAAATAATCAAATTGACACCGGGAATGAGGGCCAAGAGGCAGAGGTAGACCTTATTGCCAATGCCCCACATGAGGGTGAAGCTAAAGGCCCCCCAGTTGAACTTCCCCGGCACTTGGGCGAGAGTTGCCTCGGAGTGAGCTGAGGGAGGCGCTTTTCTGGTCTCGTAGGGGAGGGGAGGCTGCTGCTGATAGTAGCGATTCTCGGAGCTGTACTCCGCAGGGGGTCTCTGCTCATAGTCTGGGCTGGTGAGGGGTTGGGCCGTGGGCTTTTCTTTCGCAGGGGCCTCCATTTGGGGAGAGTCCTGGAAAGCCCCATAGGATTCGTTAGGCTGGCCGCAGTTTGTACAAAAACGATTGGAGGGGTTTAATTCTTTTCCGCAATGTGGACAATTCATAAGCGACTCCTTTGCACCATGGGGACACGGGAAAAATCACCATGTCACGTGGGGATTTTTTATATAATCTTTCTAATATTTTACTAAAGGGTGGGGCGGAGTGCAAGATGGCTTGTTAAAAAAGCTGAAAAAAAGACCATTCTTTTTTAAAGATTCACAAGGGAGGCCCCTGGCATCCACCTGGGAAGTGGCAGGGCGGCACCAGTGGCAAAGATCCCGGCCGGAACCCTCTAGCCTGCATTGAGCCGGGGAATTTGTGGTACAATTTTCAGTGAAATGGAGGAGAAGATGAATTTTAAAGAGGAACAACTGAAAAAAATAGAAATCCTCTCCAATGCCCCGGGAATCTCGGGCTTTGAAGAGGAAGTAGTACAAGAGCTCATGGACATGGCCGGGGATCTGCCCCATGAAAAGGACCTGATGCAGAATCTGTATCTGGGCCGCTACGAGGGGGAGGGCCTGAAAATCATGCTGGACGGCCACTCCGATGAAGTGGGCTTTATGGTACAGAGCATCAACGACAATGGCACCCTGAACTTTGTGGACATTGGAGGCTGGCACCTGCCCAATATCACCGCCCAGCGGGTCCAAGTTCGAGGGGAGGGGGGCTATCACCTGGGCATTGTGGGGAGCATTCCCCCCCACTACCTCAAGGACAAGAGCGCCGGCCTCACCCACGACGCCCTCACCATCGACGTGGGGGCAAGTAGCCGGGAGGAAGTACTGGCCATGGGCATCGCCCTGGGGGCACCCATTGTCCCCGACAGCAAATTCTCCTACGACGAAGAGCGAGACCTCCTCATCGGCAAGGCCTTCGACAATCGCCTGGGCTCCCTGGCGGCCCTCACCGTCCTCCAGGCCCTGGAGGGAGGAGAGCGGGACCACGTCATGGCGGCCATCGCCACCCAGGAGGAAGTGGGCCTCAGAGGCGCCTCCGTCACCGCCCGGAGACTCCAGCCCCACGTGGCCATCTCCTTTGAAGGCTGCCCCGCCGACGACACCTTCACCCTCAAGGGCCTGGCCCAAACTGTCCTGGGAGCAGGCCCCATGCTCCGCTACTTCGACAGCACCATGATCACCCACCCTGGACTCCAGCGCTTCGCCATGGAAGTGGCCAAAGAAGAGGGCATCCCCGTCCAAGGAGCCGTCCGCACCGGCGGCGGCACCAACGCCGGAGCCATCTACACCGCAGCAGGCGTCACCCCCACCATCGTCATCGGCATCCCCGTCCGCTACGCCCACACCCACACCGGCCTCGCCAAATACAGCGACTACGAAAACGCCGTAAAACTGGGCATCGCCATCGTCAAAAAACTCATCGAAGAAGACAGCTTCGCACAATAAAACCAAAACAACTCCGGTCACGGGAAAATCCCGTGGCCCTTTTTTTGCCCAAATGAGCCCCCCACATCTCCTCTGAAGTGAAGGGGGAAGCCAACCCTTGCAAATTTGAAAAGGGGGATCGGAACAGTAAATAGGGATATAAAATCAGGAGTTTTAAACATCAAAAAGAGATATGATTTTAAGATTTACAAAATTTAACAAATTAGACTATATAAGGATTGTATATGATATGTGACAGTTATATGATCAATATATGATGATCCTAGGGAATCATCAAATCTAAATAGAAAGGAGGAGAAAGATGCACAGAAAGCTAACCATTCTACTTACGGTCATGGCCCTACAGCTGTCTTTGGCAGTGCCGGCAATGGCCGCAGGCACGGATGAAGGAGTCGACCCCCCAATAGGACAGATGGAGGCCTTACCCCAAGAGGCTTCGACTTCTTTCTCTCCGAATACCGAAAAAGAAAAAGAGAAGGTTTATTTGGATGGAACAGAGGACAGCCCAATGGTTGTGGAAACCTTTTCACAACCGGAGGAGCCTGTGATGTCCCCGGAAGTTCCAGCGGAGCCCGAGGAAGAACCCGAGGAAGTTCCAGCGGAAGCCCCTGTGGAGTCCGAGGAAGTTCCAGTGGAAACTCCAGCGGAGCCCGAGAAAGCTCCAGCGGATGAGGATGAGGCGTCAGAGGACGATCCCCAGGAAACTCCAGCGGAACCCGAGGAAGCTCCAGTGGACGAACCCCAGGAAACTCCAGAGGAAACTCCAACGGAGCCCGAGAAAGTTCCAACGGAAACTCCAGAGGAAGAACTCGAGAAAGTTCCAACGGAATCTGAGGAAATCCTGGAAGAAGCCCCCGACGAGGGCCAAGAGCCCTTGAGGGCCGACGACACCGGGAGGAACAGGGAAGCTGATGGGCCCAAGGGCCAAGTGGATCCCAAAGAATCCGAGACTCTGAAGGAACTTCAAGAAAAGATCGATGCTGAAAAAGACCAGAAGAAGAAGGCCGAGCTTCAGAAGCAGTACAATGAAACCTACTACAAAGAAGTGGTGGCCGCCGGAGGAGAAAAACTGGATGAGAGCATCCTGGGTCGCTTCACCGACAAGGAGCGGACGGAACAGTTTTATGATCTTCAGGCCCAGTATGAGGAACTTCAGAAAAAGGCCAGCGAAGGTAAACTGAGCAAGAAAGATGTAGAGGACTTCAACAGGGCCCTGGGCGCCTTCCAACCCCCTCGCGCATTGAGCCAAGGGGAGAAGGACGCACTGGACAGCCTACACGAGTCCCCCTATATTCCCGGGGTGGAAAATCCATCTCCAGAGGCCAAAGGAATTTTCACGGATTATGCAATTCTGAAAAATGCCTTGGAAACTGCCATCAATCCCGAAGGTACGGCTGAGGAAGCTCTTCAGGAGGCCTTAGAGAACAATGAAGCCGCTCTCAAGAGAATCCTCGAAAAGGAAGATCTTTCGGGGGTAACTCTGGCCGATCTCAAGGCGGCCTTTGTAGAAAAGCGAAATGCTCTGGTGAAAGGAATCCAGGATGGGACCATTTCACCACTGTACACCCAGGGAGAGGGTCCGGAAATTCAACTCTTTCCCTATAAAGACGGCAAACCTGCCGATCCTTTGAAAGAGGATGAGGACAGCTACTATATTCCCGACAACACTTCCTTGAACCTCATGGTTCAGGTGAACAAGGACAAGGACGCTGAGGGGAGCTTCACCGTCACCATCAAACCCCTGGACGTGTACGCCGGGGTGGATGTGAAAAGGGCGATTGTGGACAATTTGCACTTCCTCAATCACTCTCAGAGCCTCCCCAAGATCGTGAAAAACGAAGATGGTACTTATTCTTTTACAACGGATAAAGAATTTGGCATTGCCCAATTGCATTTCAATATGCCGGGCTTTACTGCGGCCTTCCACACGGGCTTTGAGCTCACCATTCAAGCTGGAGAAAAGACCGTCACCAAGAAATTCCTGATTACCAAAAAGGGCTATCAGGACGAAGCAGATCTCAATGGCATTGGCTCCGACAATCCCCAAAAGCCCAAGGCAGAGGATGGCGGAGCCACTGAGGACCACAAGATTGTGGAGGAGACCGACAAGGTATTCAACATCTACAATCTTCTGAAGAAGTCCAATGGATACATTGACGATGTCATTGTCAATTCCCCCAATGGACAGGCCCTCCCCCTCTCTTCCGTAGAGATCACCCTCACTCTTCCCGAGTACAATGGGAAATTTGCTGAGTTGATTCAGGGATACGGTCTCCCCTACGAAGATCTGGGCAATGGAAAATTCCGCCTGTCCCTGGCATTAAAGGACTTGGGTGGGAATCTGAAAACCGATGAAGAGGGAAATCTCCTGTACAATGGTAAGGCTCTGGAAGCTGCTGAACTCAAGGACGTCATCCTGGAGCAAGCGGGCCAAAAAGTCTACATTGATGCAGATGGTGAAAAACACAATGTGACCACCGAAATCTACGTCATCACCGAAGGCGAGACCTTCAAAGTCCAGAACAATGTCCTCTACAAGAAAAACGATCAGGACGAGTATGTTGCCCTGGGGCAGTTCCAAAAGGGGAAACTGGAAGTTGTAGAAGATGGGACAAAAACCACCTATGAATGGAAAGACGGAAAGCTCATTTCCTACACCGGTACCCAAACGGTCTATGAAGGCAATGCAGCCAACAAAAAAGATGAAAATGACAAACTTGTGGCAGATCCCACAGTGACCCCCACCCCCCAAGGGGAAGGCAATGTCATTGTGACCACGGAAGACAGGAAGTCCTACGGCGGCACCCTGGTGAAAGATGGAATCTTCGATGCCAAGGGCACCGTTCAAAAGGGCGACTATGAGGGCAAAACCCAAGCCGCTGTGGATGACACGGGGGAATTTGTTCCCATGGGCAATGATGCCGTTGTGAACAAAGAGAAGAAAACCGTGACCATCGACGGAGAGACCTATCGCCTGGTGGAAAATGCCGTATTCAACACCATTGATGGAAAGCCCGGCTATTTGATTTCGGGATTCACCTATCAAGAGGGCTACGCCCTGGTGGACAAATACGGCAGGAAGATGGATGTGACCGTCACGAAAGAAGGCACCGATTTCACTTTCAGTAAAGAGGGTGAAACCGACCGCAAGTCTTCCGATAAAGACCTCTCCATAACGACCGATGAAGTCTTTGTGGACATTCAAAACAATGTGGTCAAAGGCTATGAGTCCGTACGGGGTCAGTACTACTACGATGGCAACAAATTCGTGGCGGTAAAGGACGGGGATACTGTCAAAGGCAATACCCTCTACCAAAACTACGACTCGATGGATTTGACTCACAAAGTTGAGGAGAGCTACAAAAATGGCGAAGAAACCACCGTCCTCGACGGCAAAAACCGCCTTTCGGGCAGTGCGAATCCTGAAGACTATGTAAAAGTGGATGGCATCCTCTATGTGAAAAAGGGCGACTACTATGTGGGCAATGGAGCAGATGGCAGCCTTGCCATTCTCTCCCAAGATCCCATTCAAGGCGTCGTTCAAAGGACTGAAGAGGGAGAAATCCTCACCGCTGAAAAGGACATTTTCCAAGCCGTACTCAAATCCAACTTCAAATTGAAGTTCCCCGGATTTTTGGCTGGCAAGGACATCGTCTACAATCTTCACGCCGATGTGAAGGCCAAGTATCTGGCCCCCGTCATAGGCAAAGATGGCAAACCCGTAGAGGATGAAAATGGAAATATTCAATATGAAGAGCGTTCCATTTTCAAAGGGGAAGATGGTAAAGAAGCAGAGACTAAAACTGTGGACCGGTACTTCACTTTCAAGTTGAGGGAAAAGGCCCAGGCCAATTTCTTCAAAAATCCACCGAGAGAATTTGCCAATCGTCCGGACTACAATTTCTTCAATATCTTCTATCGTGAAGCCAGTGACCGAGAGCGGGACCAATATGTCAAGGATCTGCTCACTCTGAAAGCAAAAGAGGGAGAGAAGACAGAAGCCGAGAAGGACCAATTGCTCCTTTTGGATAAAATCCAGAAGGCTCTTGGAAGTCTCTACCAGGGCGCCCAGTTTGAACTTCAAAATGGAGAACTGGTCATTACCCGAAAAGGGGAAGTGATTTCCCTGGACCGAGCCCTCATCTGGGAAGTGGGTTTCAACAATCCCGAGGGCGTTCTGTTCCCCGAAGAGGACGGAAACATCGTCATCGACGACACCCACATGGACAACCGTCTGGTCTACGACGAAATCATCCTCAACGACACCAAGGCCAATTGGCAAGCTGCTAAGGATGAGTGGGATACCGCTGAAAAGGACAAGCTGGCAGAGGATTCTACCTACAAGGTTCAAAAATTTGCCGGCAGCGATCAGTACTTCTACTTGGATCAAATTGATCGAATTATCCTGGGTGTCAACCCCACCTTCAAGGACAAAGTCTTCACCAATGTTGGCGATGACTTCACCCTCACCAGTGAGGAAATTCTGGATGCCCTTGCAAATAGCGACCAAGGCACCATTATAAAAGGCGACCAGAACTACACCGTCACCCGGGATAAAAATACGGGACAAATTCGTATCAAGGTCTTCCATGCCTTCTACAAAGAGGGTACGGAAACCAGTGGTGGGAAGTTCCTGAGCCCGGTACAAGTGGCCTATCAGGAAATGATCCAAGAGGCCATTGATAATGACCTGGATGCCACGTCCAAAGACAGTCTGAAAGACAGCTTTGGACAGATCATCGATAAGTTCTATACGAAAGAACAGGATTGCTACGGCAGTCTCCAGGATCAGTTCAATCATTTCATCGACAGCGTGGATGGTACTGCTGAAGAGCAGCAAGCAAAGCTCAAAGAGATCAAGACAGCCATTCAAGAGCAATTAAAGGCGTTCCAACTGATCTATCTGGATCCAGACAAGACCGAGTACCATTATGACGATATGAGCTTCAATGCCATTCGCTTCGTTCTCAAGGCCAACACCACCATCGGTGGGGCCATGGACCCAGTGAAGACCAAGAAATTCGCCATTAGCTCCGTCATTGTGCCTGATGTGGACATTCCCTTCACCGATGAATTTGGCAATCCTCTCACCAACCGTGACATGTATCTCAATCGAGAGATTGAAGATATTCTCAAAAACGGAATGGGCGATGGAGATGACCATAAAACCATCAACCGGAACGACTTCAACCGCTCGGAAGAAGTGTACCGGGAAGTGATGGCGGAAGCCAATCGTCGGGTCAATGAGAAGTCCCAAGAGGACCACCCTGGCGAGGACAAAATCGTCATTAAAGAACTTGTAGATGTACTGGATGAAAAAGCCGTTGGCCTTGATAAATACGCCCCCAAGGGCGGGAAAGACTTGGGCTACCAAGATCTCTCCCAGGTCAAGGACTCCGAGGGCAAGCCCATCAATCCCTGGTATGTGGATGAAAACACCACCATCGAGGACAAATTGGCAGAGATCCTCACTAAAGAGGAACTCGCCGCCCTCAAGGCCAATGAAGAGCTCTACAACAAGTATGTCAACCAGCCCATCGACCTGGCCGCCTACTATATGAGTAAGGACGGCGCCAACCGTAGATTCTACGGCAATGCCGCCAATTACATCATCAATGAGGGCACACAGGCCCCCGGTATTTTCGGAAGCGAAAACAACTGGAAGAAAAAGATCTGTCGACATGGGATTCCCGGCCACTGCATTCACAGTGCAGGGGGCGGAGGCACCCCCGATGAAGGGGGAGATATTGGCGTCGATGAAAATATGGGCAACACTCAATCTCGGATTGAAATCACCTATTCCCCCTCGAGCAAATTGCCCGATCAGGAAAAGCCCAAATTGGAAAAGGAAGCCAATAAGGACAAAGTGATTCTGGACGATGAAAAACAGACCATCGACTTCGATATCAAGGTTTCCGTGGACAAGCTAAAAAAAGAGGAAAAAATCGTCGCCGACGCCCTGAACAATGTCGCTGAACCCGATTATGGCAACTACAACGAAAAGGGATTCTTTGTCTACAAAGATGCCCTGGTCATTGATATTCTGCCTGAGATCTTCCAACTTCAAGACGCAAGCGAGATTCAAGTTCTTGTCAATGAAGAGGGACTGAAAGCCGGTGGTGCCAACCAAAACTTGGATATGGAACAGTTCAAAGGGAAGATTCAAACGGTCTATGTCGAAGATATTTGGGCCTATGTGGCAGAGCTGGCAAAGACCAATGCCAATAGGGCAGAGGTTTTGAAGGCCGCACTGGGCGACAAGCTCATCCAGGGCAAAAAGCAACAGGCCATTCTGGCTTGGCTCCCTGAGTTTGAAGCGCCCCACGGTTCCAAAGAGCAGATCCAGCTGACCATCAGTCAGCTGCTGGTAGATCCAAATCTGTTCAAAGACTATGAAGGTCAATTTGGCGAGATCTACACCAACGAGGCTCTCTTCGGCATTGAAGGTGACTTCCTCAGTGGAAAGAAAAACACGACCATCGAGGAGAAGGAAGATCCCAAAGTGGACAAGTACCTGCAACTCGTTGATAAAGATGGCAATGTAGTGGATGCCGACAAGGCGGACGGCTGGTTCAAGGGGAATGCCACCATTCACTTTGGTGACCATTTCAACTATAAGATCTCCGTCTACCACGACAATGGCATCTTCGATTCCGGTCTGGGCACTTCCGCCGACAAAGATTGGAAATTGGAAGACCTCTTTGCCTCTGACAAGGGACTCCGTCCTGTCCTTCGAGACTTCGTTCAGATCCCCGAGGGGACGGACTTCGTCATTGAGTACAAAATCGGCGATCAATACTACACCGAAGCGGAGCTCAAAGCGGCAGTGGCAAACAATGAAGCCAGCCTGGCAGAGGTCACGGCGGTGCTCATGAAGGCGGGCCCCAAGGGCTTCCCCAACAGGACCACCCAAGACTTCATTCTGCCCATGATGATCCCCACTCTTGATGCCAAGATTGAGGACGGCAAAGTGATCTACATTGCCACCGATGGGACTGAAAAAGTACTGGGCGATGCCAAGGACTTCTTCAATCTGAAGGACCTGACGGATCCCGAGAAGGAACTGATCTTTGACAACAAAGTGGAAGATTCCAATACGGTAACCATCAAATTGGAAAAAGAGCGCTTCCTCAAACTCTTCAAAGAGTTCTTGGAGGCCGACGGCGAAACCCTAATTACGGAAGAACGTCCCGAAGTGACCTTCGACATCATTCAACATGTAAAGGGTCAAAAGGATGTCGTTGTGGGCACTCTGGTCCTCAATGAGGATAATGGCTTTGAAGGTATGCTGGATCACTTGCCCCTCTTCAAAAAGCAGCTCACTGTCAATGAAGATGGCACGGTGTCCGTGACCTTGGTGAAATACAGCTATTCCGTTCAGGAACAGGATGTAGAGGGCTTCACCGTGGAAGTTGAGCCCGCAGCCGAGGATGAACTTGGCTTCGTTCTCAAGGCGAAAAACACCAAGGTTCCCGAAGAACCTGAAGAGCCCAACGAACCCAATGAGCCCAATGAGC
>JAUNLK010000005.1 GCA_030535395.1 Tissierellia bacterium | reverse complement strand
TTTCAACGCAAATACCCCCTCTACTGGTTTGTCCAGTAAAGGGGGTACGTTTCACAGTGCTCAGGGGATTTTTTGCTCCACTCTTGGTATTTCATCTCCCTCCGGTACTTTTGAATGTCCCGGTAGAGGAGGACGGCCATGGGGAGGACCACCGCCATGGCCACAAGATCCAGTTTTTCGTAGAGTTCATCGAAGAAGGGCCCCGGGGGCAGGGTGGAGTAGAAGTTGTTGAGGATGTGAACGGCCATGGGAAGGAGGATGTTTTTGCTCCGGTAGTAGACCCAGGCCAGGAGGATGCCCATGGGGATGGTGTAGCTCATCTGCACCCCCTGTAAGTGCCAGAGGCCGAAGAGGACTCCCGAGAGGAAAGTGGCGAAGATGGGTCCCCGGTACTTTCTCAGGCTGTGGAAGATGACCCCCCGGAAGAGGAGCTCCTCGAAGATGGGCCCCAGGAAAACAATGGAGAGAAATTGGAAGAGATAGGGGTCCTGAAGGCTGTCGTCCCACATGGTTTCAAACTCCTGGAGGGACGAGCCCACCAGGCCCTCCATGGGGAGCAGCTCCAGCCCCCAGAGGATGAGGGCGCTCATTCCAGAGGCCGCCAGGGAGATGGGGATCATCCAGGCCATCTCCCTCTTCTTCAGGGGCTCCTCCCGCCACCGGAGGCGAAGGTAGAGGGGTAGGAGGATGGCAATGAAAATGAGGCAGATGAGGCTGTCCAGGGCGGTGAAATAGGGGATGGGCAGCTCCCACAGTAGGAGATAGAAGAGATAATCCAGGCCCTGATGGGCCAGGAGGATGAGCAGGGCCGCCCAGAGATAGATGCGCTTGTCTTTTAATAATTCCCTCATATTGTCCTCCTTAAATTAAATACATTTTGCCACAACTGCCCCCCTGGGGGATAGGATTTTTTTCCTGTGTGGGAAATCTTTGACATTCCCTCTGGGGAAAATTTCTAAAATAAAATGGAAAGACCCCTTGACAGCACAGGGGGTCGTGACTATAATTATATGAGTAGTCAAAAAATTGCTATTGTAGCTCAGTAGGTAGAGCACTACATTGGTAATGTAGAGGTCACGGGTTCGAATCCCGTCAATAGCTCCAAAATCGCGAGGCCCAGGCCTCGTTTTTTTGTGTCTGAAATTATTCTGTAATATCCCGGGGGGTTTTCTGCCCTTTGTCACACAATTGTGAAATTTGGCGGCCCTCCTTCATGATAAGATAGGTCTAGGTGTAAGACTATGGGGTGCAGTGGGCACTCGTACAGATGCACCATTTTGACTTGAAAGGTGATCGGATGAAGGAGATCAAGAACAAATTGGTCGCCGTCACCTTGGCTTTATCCTTAATGCTAGCACAGGGAAGTAACGTAATGGCCCGGAGTTTTAGCGATACTCGCGGTCATTGGTCCGCCCCTTACGTGAACACCCTATCGGATATGGGCATTTTAAGTGGTTATGGGGATGGGGACTTTCGCCCCGATGCCTCCATTACCAAGGCGGAATTTTATGCCATGGTGAACAAAGCGGCCGGATACAGTAAGACGTATACGGTGACTTTTACAGATGTCAATGGATCTCACTGGTTCTACAATGATGTGGCCAAGGCCATTAAAGCCGGTTACATCCAACCCACCACCGGCGCGCTCAATCCAAATCGAGCCATTAGCCGGCAGGAGGCCATGAGAATTTTTGCCTACATTTACAATATTACGGACTCCGAAAGTTATTTGAACCGCTTCACAGACCGCAGCTCCATTACAGCTGCCGCCCGTCCCGGGGTAGCGGCCATGATCAGCCACGGAATTGTGGGGGGCTACGAGGACGGATCTTTCCGCCCCAATCGCAGCATCACCCGAGGAGAGGTGGCCAAGATTTTCTCCGTTCTCATTGATTTGTACGGCAATCCCCCCAACCAGTATGTGTTGGACTCTCAAATACGTTTTGGCCCCAAAAAACTCTATGAATGAAAAAAGAGAGGCGTCCCCTTCGGGGGGCGTCTCTCTTTGATTTTTAAGACTAGAGATAGGGGTGGAAGACCTTGGGGTGGTCTCGCTCCACGGCATAGAGCTTGTCGTGGACCACATAGGTGTCGGAGAGCATATCTCCAATGCCCTGCTTGGTGGGGGTGAAGGCGGAGATGAGATAGAGAATGGGGAAGGTGTTGAGAATGAGGCGGCTGGCCCCCTCCCGGATGAAGGCCGTGGTGAAGTCCATGGGCCTATGGGAGCTGTGGATGACCCTGAGGCCCATGAGCATCTTCCCCAGGCTCTGGCCATTGGTGATGAGGCTCGCCCCCACAAAGTAGCCGTAGAAGAAGATGCCGGAGATGATTTTTTCCAGCCAGCCGGGAATCCCCGGCAGTAGGGCCACCAAGGGGGCGGTGAAGATCCGGGCGAAGGCGAAGGCCACCACCAGGTCAAAGAGGAGGGCCACTCCTCGAATCCAAAAGCCCGCGGAGATAAAGGGGGTCACCACCTCCCGGTGGTTCACCCTGGGAGGCTCGTAGGGGGCATGTCCCCGCTTGTGCTCCTCCCCAGCTTCCAGGAAAGGATCCTTGGGGACTCTTTCCGGATCTTTTGGAACCCTCTCCGGGTCCCGGGGGGAGGGATCCAGTGGCGGGCCCTGGGCCGTACTGGCATCCTCTGGGAGACTCCCCTGGGGGGCCATCTCCCCCGCTGGGGGGGCCTCCTGGACCGCTCCCTGGGAAGTCAGATTTTGAGCTCCACTATTTCCCCCCTCCATGGGCTCATTCACGGGAGTCCGTTCCTCCCGTGCCAGTTCCTCTGGAGGGGTTTTCTTATTTTTTTTGTCTGCCTTGAAGGGATCGTAGTGTTCCCTCATGATTCACCTCCATAGAGATAGAGGGGACGGGCCCCTTGGTCGTAGCCCGAGATGAGGATGGACTTCAGAGCCTCCAGCTCCCCGGCCCCTCCCTTGCTGTAGAAGTAGGAGAAGAAATTCCCCATGGGATTGACACTGTACTCATAGACCAGGGGGTCCTCACTGTCCAGGGTCTCCTTGAGGGCCGCCAGGGCATCGTCGGGATAGCCAATTTCATCCACCAGGCCGTTTTGGAGGGCCTGGTTTCCGGAGTAGATTCTGCCGTCTGCCAGGGGACGGAGGGTCTCCATGGGCATATTTCTCCCGGTGGAAACCACATTGAGAAACTCCCCGTACATATCGTCCACCAGGCCCTGCATAATGGCCCGCTCCTCCTCGGTAATGGGGCGATTGGAGGAGAAGATGTCCTTGTTGACGCCGGATTTTACCACCTGATCTTGAATCCCCAGTTTTTCCATGAGACCGGAGACATTCATGGAGGCAATGATCACCCCAATGCTCCCGGTGAGGGTGGAGGGGGTGGCGTAGATTTTATCGGAGCCTGCGGAGATGTAGTAGCCTCCACTGGCGGCCATGGTCTCGAAGCTGCTGTAGATGGTGATGCCCGCCTCCTTGAGCTCCTCCAGGGCCCTGTGGATTTCGGCGCTCTCATAGACGCCCCCGCCGGGGGAGTTCACCTGGAGGAGAATGGCCTTGACGCTGTCGTCGCTGCCAATGTCCTTGAGCTGGGCCAAAAAGGCGCTGTGATCGTAGGAAGCGCTGCCAAAGGGAACGCTGGTCCCCGACATAATGGCCCCATCCACTCGGAGGACGGCAATTTGATTGTCGCTGTCGCTGCCCTCAAGGGTGGCCCGAGTGAGTCCCTGGAATTGGGTGAGCTTGTTGAGCTCCTCCTCCAGGCGCTGGGTCTGGGCCTCTCGATTGACCAGGCCGCTGATGCCCGTGGAGATGCTGCTGAGTCCGATGATCAGTATGGCCACCCCTAGGGCAATCCAGCGTTTGGTATTCATTTTTTGAAACATTACATCCTCCTTTTAGTGTGGAAATTTGTTATTATTGAGGTATCATCCCAAACAGCGGATGGAACACTTATATTAGGAAGGATACCCATGAATAAAAATTGGAAAACGGCCTTTTTTGCACTCCTGGGTCTGGAACTGGCGGCCCTGGGGGTGCTGGTATTTTTCATATGGGGGCAGCGGCCCCAGCTGCCACAGCCCAAGACGGCCCCCTCCTCCGTGGAGCTAGCCATGAATGGAGATCAGCTGGAGGGCCTGGTCAATGGCGCCCTGGCAGAGAGGGGCATTGAGGGGCAGTTGAACATTGATGGGGCCTTTACCTTCACCTGGAATGGGGAGCTGATGCCCCTGGTGGTTACGGGACTTCCCGAGGCCAGAGACGGCCATCTCATCCTCCAGGTCTCCTCCATCTCGGCCGGGGGGCTCCCCCTTCCCAGGGAGTGGGCCCTGAAATTGGGGCAGAACTTTCAAAGGGAGGGCCTCTACTTCAATGGGGATGCCACCGAGATCGTCCTGGACCTCAGCGCCCTGGCCCCTCGGGGCCTGGAACTCTACGCCCTGGAGCTGTCCCAGGAGGCAGATCGCTACACTTTTCTTTTGAACCTAAATGGAGTGCCTTCACCATGAATACGTGGATCTATGTCATTGTCATCGTCCTGCTCATAGGCTCCTCGGCCTTTTTCTCCTCCGCCGAGACGGCCCTCATGAGTGCCAATCCCCTCCGACTGAGGCGACACGCCTCCGACGGGGATGCCTCGGCCACCAGGGTCCTCCGCCTGCTGGAGCGGCCCCAGGAGCTCATCTCCACCATACTGGTGGGGAACAATGTAGTGAATATTGCCTCCTCCTCCCTGGCCACGGTGCTCTTTACTAAGCTTCTCGGGGTCAGCGGGCCCTTTGTCTCCACGGTGGTGATGACCATTGCCGTGCTCATCTTCGGGGAGGTGCTCCCCAAGTCGGTGGCCCAGCAGAATCCCGAGGCCTTGAGCCAGCGGGTCTCCCGGCCCATTACCACCCTCACCGTCCTCTTAAAGCCCGTGGTGGTGGTGCTCACCGCCATTACCGGCTGGATCTTCAAGCTCTTTTTGGACGATGAGGGGGAGAGTCCCGCCATTACCGAGGAGGAGCTCAAAACCATGATTGAGGTCTCCGAGGAGGAGGGCCTCATTCAGCAGCAGGAGCGGGTCTACATCGACAATGTCTTCGACTTCTCCTCCGCCACGGCATCGGATATGATGACTCCCCGGACCAGCATCTCCGCTCTGGATGTCAATGCCACCCCAGAGGAGATCGAGGAGATGCTCTCGGAGAATCGCTTCAGCCGCATTCCCCTCTATGAGGAGTCCATCGACCACATTGTGGGGATTCTCTTTGTGAAGGACCTGGTCCGCCACATGATGGGGGAGGAGCCCCTGGAGTTGAGGCAGATGATGCGCAAGCCCTATTTCATCGGGGAGAGTGCCGTGGCCACCCGCATCTTCCACGAGCTCAAGAGCCGCAAGCTCACCATTGCCGTGGTGGTGGATGAGTACGCAGGCACCAGCGGCATCATCACCATGGAGGACATTTTAGAGGAGCTGGTGGGCACCCTGGGGGACGAGTACGACTTCGACTCCGAGGAGATCATCCTCCTGGAGGCCGGGGCCTTCCTCCTGGACCCGGAGCTGAGAATCGACGAGGTCAACGACTACTTCCACCTGGATCTGTCCAGCGAGAAGTCCGACTCCATTGGGGGCTTTGTCATTGAGCAGCTGGACCGCATTCCCAAACAGGGGGATGTGGTGAGCTACGGGGATCTGGTCTTCACCGTCACGGAGATGGAGGGCCTCAAAATGACCCACCTGAAGCTGGACCTGAAGCAGCACCGAAAGGCCAACTAGGACACCGACAGCCGCCTTTTTTGCAGGTAGTAGCTGAGGTAGAAGAGAATGACAATCTCCAAAATGGCAAAGGGAATGGCGAGACCCGGCACCGGGAGCTGGTCGGCACTCCCGCTGATTTCCAACCACTGACTGGTCACCAGAAGGTGGTCTGTAGTTGGGCTGAAATCAAAGACGAGGTACCAGGGCACAAGCTGGCCGATGAAAAATGAGAGCATTCGATAGAGCTGATGGCCCATGGAAATGAGAAAGTAGGCCACAATGGGGCCCCCATAGCTCATGGGCTGGAAGGCCTTGATTCCCCCCAGGGTCACCACCAGAACCCTTATGGCAATGGAGAAGACCACGGCAATGAGGACGGCCACCACAAAGAGCCCCAGGGTCAGGGAATTTTCCGGAAGGAAGAAGCCGGCAAAGTTTCTAAAGAATTCCGCCGCAAAGTAGTCAAATTCCTCAACTCTTCGGACCATGAAATAGAGGACCAAGAGGGCCAGCCCGCTGAAGAAGATCTCCAGAAAATCAAACAAAAGAATGTACAGGGAGTGAGCCGTGATTTTATCCACGGCTCTTGTTGCCGTCATTTGACTGAAGGAGGCCCAGCGGCCATAGTAGGTGGCATAGAGATTGACCATGTGGGCCACGGCCAGGATGATGGCGGAGGGGGCGATGGATATGAGGCTCAGGGCGAAAAAAACATTGGCAATGGAGCCTCCCCCCATCCCCATGAATCCATAGGCCAGGATGGCCAGAAACAGGGGCAGCACATAGAGGGTCAAAAGCAGGGGATTTAAATTGCAAATACTAGTCCGCAAGAGTTTTTTCACGGAGCACCTCCTTGTAGATCTCGGCCAAATTGCCGCTGTAGTTTTGGCTCAGCTCCTCCATGGATTCACTGAGAAGGATCTGTCCCTCATCCATAATGACCACCCGGTCAATGAGGGGCTCCAGGTCCCGGAGTAAATGGGTGGAGAGAATGAGGAGGCTGTCCTCCCGGAAGGAATCGATGATTCCCGAGACGATCTCCTCCAGGGCCTCCACATCCACGCCCCCCATGGGCTCGTCCATGAGATAGATCCTGGCCCTTCTGCTGAGGCTCATGGCAATCATGAGCTTCTCCTTCATGCCCCGGCTCATTTGGGAGAGCTTGAGCTTGGGGCTCAGGCCGTAGCGGGCCACCATGTCACTGGCCAGGAGAAAGTCGAAATTTTCGAAGTGATCCCGGTAGGCCCTCAGAATTTCCCGGACATTGTAGTGATCGGGGAAGGGGATGTGATCGGGGAGATAGACCATCTCCGCCGCCATTTCCTCCCGAAAGGGCTGGGAGGCGATGGTGTAGCTGCCGGAGTAATTTCGCTCCAGACCCGCCAGCACCCGGAGGAGGGAAGTCTTGCCGGAGCCATTGGCCCCCACCAGGCCCACAATTTGGCCGGAGTTTAAGCTGAGATGTACATTGTTCAGGGCCGTCTTCGCGCCGTAGCGGAGGCTCACTTCCCTCAGCTCCAACAGGGGGGCCCTTTCCCCACGGGTCAGGGGGCCCGTGCTCAGGGGATTGCTATGCTTCATGAGAATTTCCTTTCCATAATTCCTGCAAGATCTCCAGGGAGTCCTTCCAACTCAGGTGGTAGTTCTGGGCCAGCTGCACCCAGGAGCGACTGAGCTCCATGAATTTTTTACGCCTGAGGGCAGAGATCACTTCCTCCTCCTGGGTGACAAAGCGCCCCCGGGTGCGGTCGGATGCGGTGAGACCCCGCTGATCCAGCTCCGAGAGGGCCTTTTGCATGGTATTGGGATTGACCCCATAGTCCTTGGCCAGAGTCCGCACGGCGTCCAAACGGTCCCCCGGGGCCCAGCGCCCCGATGCGATGGCATCCTCAAAGGCATCTACAATTTGCAGATATATGGGACCGTCGCTTGTAAAGTTCACGGCAGCACCTCCTTCCGTGTGGTTGTATTAGTGAACTAGGACAATTAGATTGTACTACTGCACTAATACAACAGTCAAGCCTGATTTTATCTTTTTTTTGCCAATTTTGTAAAAATGGGCGAAAAAAAAGCGCCCCATGAAGGGGGCGCTCATGGCCGTCAGTAATCCTTGCTCATGCTCTCCTGGAGGCGCTTGATTTTAATGGCGGAGGAGAGGATTTCATAGATTTCGAACTCTCCATCCAGGCTGAGGCCCAGGAAATTTTTCATTCGCTTGATCCGGTAGCGAATGGTATTGGGGTGGCAGTAGCAGGCCTTGGCGGTGTCCTTGATATTGCCATTGTTGTCCACAAAGGCCACGGCGGTCTCTAAAAATTCATTGTCCACGCTGATTTTGTTTAAAATGCCCGAGGCAAAGCGGTCGAAGTCGGGGGTATTGGCGTGGGGCACGAAGAACTGCAAGGTGCCAATCTGATCGTAGTTGCAGTGATCCAGGCCGATGATCTTGCTGCCAATATAGGCGAAGTAGCTCTGGCGAAAGGCGAGATCCAGGGAGGTCTTGTCCTCCAGGATTTGGCTGATGCCCACCCGAAGCTTTTTCAGTTCCCCCTCGGGGAAGATTTCCCGGACCAGGGAATTGTAAAAGCTCTCCGTGGGGTCGTTGCCGGAAGTGAGAAAAAAGTAGCCCTTCTTATAGGAAGAAATGATGCTCCGCTCCCGTATGTCGTGTCTCAGATAGGTCTCCTTGAGGAGTCTGCCCATGGAGATATCGCTGAGGCCATCCATGGGGTAGAAATAATAGCAGATGTAGTAATCTCCAAAGTCCATGCGGAGTTTGGAAGAAATGGATGCCACATCGTTTCGGGGCATGAGCATGTGAATCATTTCGTGGAGGTGTTTTTCCGTGAGGACCTCCCGATCCTCCAATTGAATGGCATCCATGATGGAATAGATGATATTCTCAAAGTGGGCGTTGTGGAACCGGAAGAGGGGGAGTTTTTTCTCCTCGCAGTACTGGATCACCTCATGGGGCAGGCGGTCCACCAGAACGTCCTTGTAGGCGATGGCGGAAACATCTTGGCTGTCCAACCACTGAATGGTTGGCAGTATGAGTTCGGGATTCTCTTTGGCAAAGAGTAAACTGGTGAGGACCACACATCCGGTGCCAAAGGATGTATTGTGGAAATCGTCTCGCAAAGGCTCGTAGTCCAAGATTGCCGTAGTATTGACAATCCGGTCCAACCCCCCCATCCCCGCCACAGGGGTGAATTCCTGAAGGACGGGGAGGGTGAGGATTTTCTTCAAAGAAAGTGACATGGCTCCCTCCTTGCACCCATCATAGCAAAACTTTTGTAATAAGTACAGTAAAATGTTAGGGGCCCATGATATACTAGTGGAAAGTAAGGTGTAGTATTGGAAAGAAATGACCAAAGAACCGACTTGGGGCGGAGTACCGCCCTCCTTGGAATATTTTTAAATGGGGCCCTGGCTCTGGGAAAAATTGTCCTGGGGAGCCTCTCGGGGGCCGTGTCCATCACCGCCGACGGCTGGAATAATTTCTCCGATCTCCTCTCCGCCGTGGTGGCCCTGGTGGGCTTTCACTTTGCCGATGCGCCCCCCGATGCGGAGCATCCCTTTGGCCACGAGCGGAGTGAGTACCTGGCCACCTTTGTGGTGGGCCTCATGATTCTCTTCACGGGGGGACAGCTGGTCCTTTCCAGTGGGCGGGCGGTGCTGCACCCCGCCGAGATGGAGGTGAGCTGGCTCACTCTGGGGGCCCTGATCCTCTCCATGGGGGTGAAGCTCTTTTTGTATTTCTTCTACCGGGCCCGGGGGCGGAGGACGGGCTCCGATCTCATTTTGGCCAATGCCATTGACTCCCGCAACGATGTCCTCTCCACTGGGGCGGTCTTTCTCTCGGTGCTGATCTTTCGGGCCGTAGCGGTGAACATCGACGGCCTGGTGGGCCTGGGGGTGAGCGTCCTGGTCCTCTACAGTGGCTTCGAACTCTTAAAGGACAATATCACCGATCTTCTGGGGCCGCCCCCGGACCCCCACGAGGTGGAGAAGATTCAGGACTTCCTCCTGAGCTATCCCGGGGTGCTGGGCGTCCACGACCTCATCATCCACCACTACGGTCCCCAGACGGCCTTTCTCACCGTCCACGTGGAGGTGGACAGCGAGGAGGATGTCATCCACCTCCACGAGCTTTTGGACGGCATGGAGCGAGATGTGGAGGAGGCCTTCAATCTCAACACCACCATCCACATGGACCCCCTCCAGGTCAACGATGCCACCACCCGGGAGTTCTACCACCTGGTCAAGGAGGTGGTGGCGGAGGTGGACCCCTCCACCAGCATCCACGACTTTCGCATAGTGAAGGCCCGGGAGGGCTGGAATGTCCTCTTCGATGTCCTCCTCCCCCCGGGGGTCAACAGCTCCAAGGAACTGGACGGAAAACTCCGAAGGGCCCTGGGAGAGCGGCGACCCGACTGGAATCTGGTCATTGAGTACGACGCCAATTTCCTCCCCCAAGCGGGGCGGAAGACCCCCTGAGGAGGTGAGCCATGGAACACAGCCTGCCCTCCCCCTGGCAGCGACCGGGGGGCCTCTCCTCCTCGGCCCTCAAGCTCTTGGCAGCAGGCCTCATGGTGGTGGATCACCTGGCACACGGCTGGGTTTTGAAGGTCCCCTGGGGGATCGATGTGGGCCAGGTGGGCCACATTCTCAGCAATGAGGGGGGCCTTTTCTGGGGGAGCCTCATGGTTCTATTGGGCCGGGCCGCCTTTCCCATCTTCTGCTTCTTTGCCGTACAGGGGGCCCTCCTCACCAGAAGCCCCAAAAAAATGCTCCTGAGGCTATTGATCTTCGCCCTGATCTCGGAGCCCGCCTTCGACCTGCTGTTTTTTGACGGCCTGACGGGGGCGGCCTGGGGCCATCAAAATGTCCTCTTCACCCTCCTCATGGGGGCATGGGGGATCTTCTCTGCGGAGAAAATAAGCGCCAGAGTGAAGGACCCCCTGGCCACAGTCCTCCTCCAGCTGGCCGTCTTCGTCTCCCTGGCCATGCTGGCTCAGCTTGCCCGGGTGGACTACGGGGCCCATGGCATCTACGCCATGTACTTATTCTATATGGGCCGGGACTCCAGGAGGACCACCTTCATCCTGGGCCTGTTGGCCTTTCTCTTTGAAGCCCAGCTCTACGGCACCGTCTATCTGGGCCTTCTTCTCATCATGCTTTACAATGGTAGGAGGGGGCAGCTGCCCAAGTATTTTTTCTACGCCTTCTACCCGGGCCATCTCCTCCTCCTCTACCTCCTGCGGTGGGTCCTCACCCACCCTCTGTGACACGGAAAGGAATCTCATGTTAGGTAAAATTGTCTCTGTGATGGGGCCCTACTACCATCGCTACCGTCACTTAATCATCCTGGATCTCCTCTGTGCGGGACTCACCACAGTGGCAGAAATCCTCCTCCCCATGATTCTCCGCTACATCACCAATTTGGGGGTTCAGTCCATGTCGCTGATCACCTGGCGGGTCATTGCGGCCTCCTCCCTCCTCTTTGTGGTGGTGAAGGCCGTGGAGGTGGGGGCCTCCTATTTCATGACCAGCATCGGCCACATCACCGGGGCCAGCATTGAGCAGGACATGAGGCGGGACATCTACACCCACCTCCAGACCCTCTCCTCCTCCTTCTACAACGACACCAAGGTGGGCCAGCTCATGAGCCGAATCACCACCGACCTCTTCGACATCACCGAGTTCTCCCACCACTGCCCCGAGGAGTACACCATTGGGGCTTTGAAAGTGGCGGTGAGCTTCATCCTCCTGGCCAGGATTCACCTGCCCCTCACCCTGATGATCTACGCCGTCCTCCCGGTGATGCTCATCGCCTCCGGGGGCTTCCGCAAGCGGATGCTGGAGGCTCAGCGCCTCCAGCGGCGGGACATCGGCATCATCAATGCGGGGATTGAAGACTCCCTCTCGGGGATTCGAGTCACCAAGAGCTTTGCCAATGAAGAGGTGGAGCACGAAAAGTTCCAGCGCTACAACGATCAGTTCCTGGACTCCAAGCGCCAGTTTTACAAGGCCATGGCGGGCTTCAGCGCCGTCACCCGCAATTTCGACGGCATCATGTACCTCATGGTCATCATTGGCGGGGGCTACTTTATGATGCGGGGACAGATCCTCCCCGGGGACATGGTGGCCTATACCCTCTTTGTCACCACTCTTTTGGCCACGGTGCGGCGAATCCTGGAATTCACCGAAATCTTCCACAAGGGCATCACCGGCATCGAGCGCTTCCACGAAATCATGGAACTGAGAAGCGAGATCCAAGAGCCGGAAAACCCCAAAATCCTGGAGGAGCCCCAGGGGGTCATCTCCTTCGACCACGTGGACTTCAAATACAGCGAGGGGGGCAAAATCCTCCAGGACCTCAGCTTCCACATTCGCTCGGGAGAGCACGTGGCCCTGGTGGGCCCCTCGGGGGCGGGAAAGACCACCATCTGCAATCTCATTCCCCGCTTCTTCGATGTCACCTCAGGGGCCGTCACCGTGGACGGGGTCAATGTCAAGGACTACAGCATCTACTCCCTGAGAAAATCCATTGGCATGGTCCAGCAGGACGTCTATCTCTTCAACACCACCATCAAGGAAAACATCCGCTACGGCAATCCCCAGGCCAGCGACGAGGCCGTGGAGGAGGCCGCCCGGAGGGCCAATGCCTATGAGTTCATTAGGGAACTGAAAGACGGCTTCGACACCCATGTGGGGGAGCGGGGGGTGAAACTCTCCGGCGGGCAGAAACAGCGAATTTCCATTGCCCGGGTCTTCTTGAAGGACCCCAAAATCCTCATCCTGGACGAGGCCACCTCCGCCCTGGACAATGAGTCGGAAATCATCATCCAACAGGCCCTGGAGGAACTCACCAAGGACCGCACCACCCTCACCATCGCCCACCGCCTCAGCACCGTGGAGGGCTCCGACCGCATCCTGGTCCTCACCAAGGACGGCCTGGTGGAAGAGGGCAATCACCAGGAACTCATGGAACTGGGGGGCCTCTACCACCAGCTCTACACCAAATCCTCCGACGGCAGGGACCTGGAGGAGGCCTTCGACAACTAGGCGAATTGACAGTCCCCCAAAAAAAGCTTATAATAAACTTTTAATGGGGACGAAAATGGTTTCGACGGGGATTCGGAAACTCCAGTAGCAAGCCGTTGTTGAGTCACACAACGTAAAACAGGCTCAAAAAAACAAATGCTAACAACAACGAATTAGCACTGGCAGCGTAACTCACGCTACCCGCTGAACCGGGAACTCCACGGCCCGGGGAAGTGTCATTCAGTGGAGAACTTCGCGGGCTAAGCTTTGCCCCCAGCGTCGTATGATGAAGCTACCCGAGAGAAAGTTTGGTTGACTCTTCTTCTCAAGGGGAAAACAAAGAGACAACTGAGCTTGGAGAAGCTGTTGCGGAAGAATTTTCGGACGCGAGTTCGACTCTCGCCGTCTCCACCAACACAGGCAGTGCAGAGGCACTGCCTTTTTTGTTGCCCCAAAATTTTTGTAGGAGCTTCGATCTAAGAAATTATATGGGTGGAATGGGTTTCCACCCTGGGGCGTCCCAGGATGACGCATTTTTATGTGCAATGCACTTGCACTGCCAATGTATATTGGATATACTCTAGGTGAAATTCAAGGAGGAGAGAGGAGTTTTTGTATGGCAAAGGAAAATATGACCATTAGAATGGAACCGGAACTAAAAGCTCAGGCATCTGCCCTCTTTAAGTCCCTTGGCATGGATCTGAGTACGGCAACTGGAATCTTTTACAGGCAGGCCCTTCGCTGTCACGGACTTCCCTTTGAAGTGAAGATTGATGAACCAAATGCAACCACCTATGCCGCCATGGAAGCGGCGGAAAAGGGCGAGGTCTTTGGCCCCTTTGATGAGCTTTCAGATCTAATGGATGAGTTAAATGCTTAAAGTAGTCTTTACCAGTCAATTTAAGAGAGACTACAAGCTTGCAGTAAAGAGGGGCTTCAATCCAAAAAAATTGGAGGAAGTGGTCATCATGCTGAGAAATGAACAGCCCTTGCCCGAGTCCTCTCGAGACCACGGTCTGGTAAATTCCAGGAACTATGTGGACATGAGGGAATGCCACTTGGCCCCGGACTGGCTGTTGATTTACAAGGTAGACCGCGAGATTTTGACTTTGAAGCTGATCAGAACGGGCTCCCACAGTGATTTGTTTTAGAAGGGGAAGGATCATCCGACCCCCTTCCCCACAGGCAGTGCAGTGGCACTGCCTTTTTTGTTGCTCAAATTTCCCTCTTTGGCCGTGGTTTTGGAGCTGTGTTTGTAAAATTTTCTTCTCACGGCTCACTGACAAGACATATGTATTGACATTGGGGGCAAATCGTGGCACAGTGGATATCAAATTGGTTTAGAAATAAACGAGAGATCTATGGAAAAGGAATGGGTGGAGCATGAGTTTGGAAGAGAGAGTCCAGCAGTTGAAATTGGAGCGGGATGCCATTATTTTGGCCCACTACTATGTGCCGGCGGAGGTGCAGCGGGTGGCGGATTTTGTGGGGGACTCCTATGCCCTGGCCAAGAGGGCCATGGCGGCTCCCCAGAAGGTGATTGTCTTTGCCGGGGTTCACTTTATGGGGGAAAGTGCCAAGATCTTGAATCCCGAAAAGACGGTACTGGTGCCGGAGCTGGCGGCGGACTGCCCCATGGCCCATATGGTGAGCCCGGAGAAAATTGAGGAGGTTCGAGGAGCGTACGAGGATCTGGCGGTGGTGTGCTATATCAATTCCACTGCCGAGATCAAGGCCCACAGCGATGTCATTGTCACCAGTGCCAATGCCCTCAAGGTGGTGCGGGCCCTGCCGGAAAAGAACATCTTCTTCGTTCCCGATGAAAATCTGGGGCGCTTTATTGCAGCCCAGCTTCCGGAGAAGAATTTCATCCTCAATGAGGGCCACTGCCACGTCCACGCGGGCCTCAGCCGGGAGCGGCTCTTGGAGGAAATGGAGCGCCACCCACAGGCGGAGGTCCTGGCCCATCCGGAGTGCACGGCCGAGATTTTGGAACTCGCCCACTACATTGGCAGCACCAGTGGCATCATCAATTACGCCACAGAGGCGGAGGGGGAGGAGTTCATCATCTGCACGGAGGAGGGGGTGGCCTATGAGCTTCGGGAGAAAAATCCCCACAAGACCTTCCACTTTATGGACGGCGGCCCCATCTGCCCCGATATGAAGCTGATCACACTGGAAAAGCTCCTTCACTCCCTGGAAACCATGGAACCTGCCATGGAAATGGACGAGGATAAAATGGCCCGGGCCAAGGCCCCCCTGGAGCGAATGCTGGAACTTGCAAAGTGAGTGGATGTAGCCATGGAGAGAATACAATTTCACCACGATGTCATTATTGTGGGCACGGGGGCGGCGGGGCTGTTCTGCGCCCTGAATCTGCCGGAAGATGCCAAGGTGCTCATGATCACCAAGGACAAATTGGAAAACAGCGACTCCTATCTGGCCCAGGGGGGCATCTGCTGCATGCTGGGGCCGGAGGACTTTGACAGCTACTTTGAAGACACCATGAGGGCGGGCCACTACGAGAATGATCCCGCGGCCGTGGAGAATATGCTCCTGGGCTCCCAGCACGTCATCCATGGCCTTTTGGATTTGGGAGTGGATTTCGACCGGGACGCCGACGGCAAGCTCTCCTTCACCCGGGAGGGGGGCCACTCCAGATACCGGATCCTCCACCACCAAGACATCACCGGCAAGGAAATTGTCACCAAGCTCATTGAGCGAGTTCAGGAGCGGAAAAACATCGTCACTCGGGAATACGTGGAAATGGTGGATCTCCTCACAGAGGAGGGGCGCTGCTACGGCATTGTGGCCAGGGATGAAGAGGGCCAAGAGGAGCTCCTCTCGGCCGGGGCCGTGGTCCTGGCCACCGGGGGCCTGGGGGGCCTCTTCGACCACTCCACCAATTTCCCCCATATCACCGGGGATGGCCTGGCCATTGCCCTCCGCCACGGGGTGGAGCTTCGAAACATCGCCTATATTCAGATCCATCCCACCTCCCTCTACTCCAGGGAGCCCGGCAGGAAATTCCTCATCTCAGAGGCCGTCCGGGGAGAGGGGGCCAAGCTCATCAACCACCAGGGCCAGCGCTTCACCGACGAGCTGAAGCCCCGGGATGTGGTGGCCGCCGCCATCAAGGCCGAGATGGAGCGCCAGGGCACCGACCACGTCTTCCTGAGCTTTGCAGATATTCCCAGGGAGGTGATCCTGAGCCACTTCCCCAATATCTATGAGCGCTGCCTGGAAGAGGGCTACGACATCACCCGGGAGCCGGTGCCCGTCACCCCGGCCCAGCACTATCTTATGGGGGGCATTGGCACCGACACCCAGGGCAAGACCTCCATGGAGCGCCTCTATGCCATAGGGGAGACGGCCTGCAATGGGGTCCACGGGGCCAATCGCCTGGCCAGCAACTCCCTACTGGAGAGCCTGGTCTTCGCAGAAAGAGCGGCACTGGCCATTGCACAGGAGCTGAAAGAGCGGGTCAGAGCCCCCGGACCCTCAGTCACTCCCCAGCCTTCCCTGGTCTGGGACCCGGAGTCGCTGGAGGGGAGCAATCGAGAGCTGGTCCTCTCTGAAATTAGAAAGCAGGGGAAAGACTTCTATGAGCAGTGGCGTAATATTTAAACTGGACCTGGACCCCTATATCACCATGGCCCTTCGAGAGGACATCAGCTGGGGGGATGTGAGCACCGAGGCCACCGGCCTTCAGGAGAAAAGGGCCCGGGTACAGCTCATGGCCAAGGGGGAGGGCATCCTCTGCGGCCTGGAAGTCTTCCGCCGAGTCTTCACCCTCCTGGAGGAGGAGAGCAGCTTCGAGACGCCCTTCAAGGACGGCGACAGAGTGGAAAAGGGACAGCTCATCGGCGTGGTGAGAGGCAAAGTGGAGACCCTCCTCTCCGGAGAGCGCACCGCCCTCAACTACCTCCAGCGAATGAGCGGCATCGCCACCCTCACCCGGACCTACAGCGACATCCTGAAGCCCTACAAGACCGTCCTGTTGGACACCCGGAAGACCACCCCCAATATGCGAATCTTCGAAAAATACGCCGTACGAGTGGGCGGAGGCAAAAACCACCGCTACAATCTCTCCGACGGCGTCATGCTCAAGGACAATCACATCGACGCCTGCGGCAGCATCACCGAGGCTGTGAAAAGAGCCCGGGCCCACGCCCCCTTCGTCCGAAAAATCGAAGTGGAAACGGAAAACCTGGACATGGTGGCCGAGGCCCTGGAAGCGGGAGCCGACATCATCATGCTGGACAATATGGACAACGAAACCATGAAAAAAGCCCTGGCCCTCATCGGCGGCCGGGCAGAGACGGAGTGCTCCGGCAATATCACCCAAGAGCGACTCCGGGAAATCGGCGAAATCGGCGTGGACTACGTCTCCAGCGGGGCCATCACCTACGGAGCCCCCGTCCTGGACCTGTCCATGAAACATCTCACCGTGGAAAGAGAAACCTAGACCACAGCTCATCCCAGGAGAGGAGGCACAGATGAAGGGAGAAGCCAGAAGACAAAAAATCATGGAAATCTTGCAAAACAGCAGAGCAGCCGTGTCCGGAGCCACCCTGGCGGAAAAACTGGGAGTCAGCCGCCAAGTCATCGTACAGGACATCGCACTCTTGAGAGCCTCCGAAGAACAAATCCTATCCACCCCCAGAGGCTACTGCATCCAAGAACCCACCGGAAAACTCACCCGCCGCTACCACGTCCGCCACAGCCCCCACGACCTGGAAAGAGAACTCAATATCTTCGTGGACGCAGGAGGCAAAGTCCTGGACGTCATCGTAGAAAACCCAGTCTACGGAGAAATCAAAGGAGACCTCAACCTCACCAGCCGAAGAGACGTCCGCCAATTCATCCAAAAAATGGAAGAAAACCAAGGCATCCCCCTCCTCACCCTGGCAGACGGCATCCACCAACACACCGTAGAAGCAGAACACACAGAAACCCTGGAAGAAATCCACGAAGAACTAAAAAAAGCCGGCTACCTCCTGGAACAAAAAAACTAAAAGCAAAAAAGTTCTCAGAATGCTGAGAACTTTTTTTGTGGAGATTTTAGCTCGGGGCCCTTGGGCTCTGGGCTTTACTTTTGGAGTTGCTGGATTTGTTGGTTGATTTTTTGGGCGAGTTTTTTTTGGTGGAGGTAGTGGAGGATCCAGATGAGGAGGGCGGCTGTGGTTTGGGCGAGGATGGTGCCTGTGATGGCCCAGGCGCCCATGGTTTTGGGGAGCCAGCCGGCGGTGTAGGTGGCCAGGGTCATGACTAGGATGCCGATGCCCATGTGGATGGTGAATTGTTGGGGGGTGGTGAGTTCTTCTTTTTCGTAGACTCCGGCGGGGAGGCCGAAGCCCAGGCCGATGGCGAGAGTTGCCAGGGCGCTTTTGGTGAGGCTGTAGTCTTCCAGGTGGAGGTTGCCCTGGGCGGTGAGGTCCATGATCACCAGGGCCAGTAGGGTGAAGGCGCCTGCCATTGTGGTGCTTTTCAGGATGTTTTGGAGTAGGTGGTTTTTCTTTTTCATGCTTTGCCTCCTTACAGCCCCAGGTATGCCTTGAATTGGGGCAGGTATTTTCGGGACACATAGTCCGTTAAGTTGTTTTTCATTTTCAGCAGGAGGGTGCCATTGAAGCTGGCCTCCACGCTGTGGATGTGGGCCATATTGACTACGGTTTGTTTGGAGATTTGGAGGAAGTCCTCTCCCAGCTGATCCACCAGTTGGTAGAGTCTTTTTTTGGTGTGGTAGTGCTCCCTCTGGGTGTAGATTATGGTTTTACTCCCTTCGATGCGGATCAGATACACTTCCCGGGGCTTGAGGATGACGGTGGTGTCGTCCTTTTGGGCCGTGAGGGGGCTCGGTTGGAGTCTCAGGTAGTCCAGGGCCCGCTGTACCTCGGGGGTGATGGCGTGGGTGTGGATGACGGCGTGGGGGGTCTGGTATTTTTCGGAGAGCTCCAGTCTTACGTCCATGTCTTTCCTCCTTTCTCTGTTGTGATTGTATCTTAATGGATTTTGGGGCTCAGGTGGGGGAATTTGGCCCAAGATGACAAAATTGGGCCCTGAGTTGCACATATCCATAAAAAAAATCGTGAGGGATCCTCACGATGGGGTGCTAAATTTACATTTTCCAGTACATGGTGATGATTTTGGAGGTGATGATCTCGGTGATGGAGCCGTCCACGGCAAGGCCCTCCAGGAAGTGGCGAATCTCATCCTCCTCTTTCGGGCTCAGTTTTCGGTGGAGCTTGGCCCTTTCAATGCACCAGTTTTCGGTCTCCTCCAGAGTCCTCTTCTGCTCCCACACCACATCGTGGTAGGAGACCTCGGGGCTGTAGCCCTTGAGCCAGAGGTAGGCGAAGGTATTGAGGCTGACATCGTCCATCTCCTGGGCCTGCTGGGTGATGCCCACCAGGGCGAAGGCCCGGTCCAGGACGGAGTCGGTTCTCCGGGCGGGCTTCACCGTGAAGCAGTGCTCCGTGGCGCAGGAGAGCATCTTTTCCAGGGTGTGGTGGTCGGAGACTGCCGGGGTCATGTGGGCCATGACCACCTGGAAGTTTTTCTCCCAGCCCAGGGCCGCCACATCGGCACTGTCCCAGTTGTCCACGGAGAAGTGGACATTTTCCGCCTCCAGCTCCCGGGCCTTTTTCCGGGCGGCGGCGATCATTTTTTCGGAGATATCCGTCCCCGTCACTTCCCGGACGTGACCGGCCAGGGCCAGGGCATAGGTCCCGGCGCCGCAGCCCACATCCAGGACTTTGGCCCCGGCCATTTCGGGGACTTTCTCCTGAAAGTATTTGAGAAAGGGGTCCTGGTCCATTTTGGGGATGGCCATGGAGGCGAAGAATTTGGCCCGGTCGTTCCAGATTTTGGCCTGGTGCCGGCTCCAGTTTTGGTCGGTGTGGACCCACTCTTTTTTTAGCTGTTTCATATCCATAAGCATAGATCCTCATTTGATTGGGTAGTTAGGGGGCGGTTTTCTGGGAATGAATGGAGGCCTGGGCCACGGCCATGGGGACCCCGTCGGGGGCCTCGGTGACCTGGGCCCGGACGCCGTAGACTTCCCGGAGCATCTTTTCGGTGATGACCTCTCGGGGGCTGCCCGCCGAGTAAAGGCGGCCCTGGCCGTCCAGTATGGCCATGTGCCGGGCGAATCTCGCTGCCAAATTGATGTCGTGGAGGATGGCCAGGACGCTGACTCTGCCATCTGCCACAATGCGGGAGAGAATCTGGCACAGCTCCAATTGTTTCTGCATGTCCAGGGAGTTCACTGGCTCGTCCAATAGAATGAGCTGGGGCTCTCGGACCAGGGTCTGGGCAATGAGGACCAGCTTCTGCTGGCCCCCGCTGAGCTGGGAGAAGGGGCGACTGGCAAGCTCTGGGATCCCCAGGGTGTGGAGGGCCTCCAGGGCGAGCTTCAGGTCCTCCTCCTTCACTCGATAGCCCAGCTCCGGGAGGCGGCCCAGGAGGGTGATCTCCAGGACTGTGAGGTTGGAAGTCATGATGTCCATTTGGGGGAGATAGGACATGAGGGCGGTGCGCTCTTCTATGGAGGTGGTGGCCATATTTTTCCCCCAGAGGAGGATCTCCCCTCGGGCGGGGAGGAGGCCGAAGATGGCCTTCATCAGGGTGGTCTTGCCCGCCCCATTGGGTCCCAGGAGGACATTGAAGCCCGGGGGAAAGTGGAGGTGGAGGCCCGAGAGGACCCTCCGGCCCCGGCCCCTTCTGCCATAGCTGTAGCTGAGATTTTTGATTTCTAGCATCAGTTCCACCTCATTTTCTGAAAAATGGCCGCCAGGAAGAAGGGAATGCCGATGATGGAGGTCACCAGGCCAATGGGCAGGACAACATTGGGAATGACCAGCTTGCTCAGGGCAAAGGCCACGGAGACCACCAGGGCCCCCACCAGGGCAGACATGGGTAGGAAGTAGCGCTGATCCTCGCCGCTCATTTGCCGGGCAATGTGGGGGGCCACAATGCCCACAAAGCCAATGGTGCCCACAAAGCTCACGGCCACGGCGGTGAGAAGGGAGGTGATGAGAATCACCAGCTTCCTGAGTCTGGCGGTGTCCACTCCCAGGCTCCGGGCCTTGGTGTCGTCCAGGGTCATGGCGGTGAGTTCCCAGGCCCGGCTCATGAGAAGGGCCAGGGAGAGGGCGAGGACTGCCGCCACAATGAAGAATTTGCTCCAAGTGGCCTTGAGGAGGCTCCCCATATTCCAAAAGACCAGGCTCTGGAGGTCCTCGTCATCGGCGATGTACTGGAGGACCATGGTCAGGGCCCCAAAGAGGAAGTTTTGGGCGATGCCAAAGAGGATGATGGTGCCACTATTGGAGCCCCGTATTCTGGAGAAGCCATAGATGAGGGCCGAGGCCAGGAGGGCAAAGGCGAAGGCATTGCCGGTGACCATGGCGGCCTCGGAGACCTGGAGGACATTGGTGTTGACAATGAGGCCCAGGGCGGCCCCAAAGGAGGCGGCGCTGGTGATGCCCAGGGTGTAGGGGCTGGCGATGGAGCTTTTGAGTATGGTTTGGATCTCGCAGCCCCCCACCCCCAGGGCAGCCCCCACCACCACGGCCATGAGGGCCATGGGGAGGCGGAGTTGGCGGACAATCATGGGATTGTGCTGCTCTCCCACTCCAGTGAAGAGAATGGAGAGGACCTCCCGGAGGGGGATCTGGGAGGAGCCCAGCATCACATTGACCAGTAGACTGGCGAGGACCGCCAAGAGGAGGAGGGCCATGATGATCCGCCTCCGGAGGCTGAGGCCCTCATAGCTTTGGGCCCGGAAAATATTAAATTTCATGGCGTCAAATCTTTCGGCATCCGGTAGTACCAGCTGGTGATGTCGCTGTCCACCAACATAAAGCGCTGGAAGAACTCGTCAATATTGGCATCCACATCCACCCCTTGAAACTCCTGGGGGTGGAAGGTGGCGGCCAGTTTTTGCAGGGCGTAGAAACCGGTGAGGGAGCGGTTCATGGGGTGGGAGATCTCATAGATTTGGGCCTCCTTTACGGCGCTGAGCTGGTCCCAGGCCTTCCGGTGAATGATGTCAAAGGAGGGGACGGCGGCCTCGCTTCCGGGAATATTGTCCATCCAGCCCCCGCCGGAGCCGCTGAGGATGATGAACTCAGGGTCCGCCTGGAGGATGTACTCCTGGTCCAGGGTGACATTTTTCCCTCCCTTCCCGGGGCCCGCCGGGGCCTCCGCCAGGAGGGGCTGGGCGATATTGTCCCCTCCCGCCAGGGCGATAATGGAGCCCCAGCCGCTGTCGTCGCCGCTGGTGACCCCGAAGATCTCCGAGTAGCCGGACTTCTCGTAGTAGACGGTGGGGCGGTCCTCCCGCTCCTGGAGCTGCTTGTCCAGGACCAGGGCGAATTGGCGGTCCAGGAATTCATTGAGCTCCCGGGCCCGCTCCTCTTTCTGGAAGATGCGGCCCAGTAGGTCCACGGTGTCCTTGGAGGAGTGGTAGATGGAGTCGCCGGGGACATCCACGAGGACCATGGGAATCCCCGCCTCTTGAAGCTGGGCCTCCAGGGCCATGGCGTGGCCGTGGGCCCCCATGGCGGAGTTGACAATGAGCACATCGGGGTCCGCCGCCAGGATCATCTCCAGATCAAAGGGGGCATTGTGGTCTGAAATTTGGGGGCTGTGGGTGAGATAGTCCCCCACCAGGGGCACATAGAGCTGGGCGTAGGTCTCGATGCCCCTGCCCCCGTCCTGGCCGGAGCCGGAGAGCATGCTAAAGGCCTCCTCCCCCAAGAGGGGAATCACGAAGTCCATGACGTCCATGGTGCTCACGGCAAATCTGGAAATGGGCAGCTCCAGCTCCACCTCCCGGCCCCGGGCATCGGTGACGGTGAGGCTCTCCGTGGTGGGGGCCTTGGCCGCCAGAGTGGCGGGGTCAAAGGGGGAGAGGCGCAGCTCCTCCACCTCCCTGGGGCGGTAGCCGAAATTTGCGGGGTCCAGGCCCGCCTGGGTGAGGGCATCGGCTGCGGCGGCCACTATGGCATCGCTGGTGATGGTGGCCCCGGAGATGGCCTCCACCTCCAGGGACTGCCCCTCCAGGATGGCCTCCGGGAGCCGGTCAACGGCCACGGTGCCAATGCCCTCGCTCTCCTGGTGGCTCACCACGGAAAGAGCCGTCATCTGCTTCTGGTCGTCCACTTCCAGCTGGACCTCGAGGCTGTCGTGATAGGCGGGGGCCGTGGCGGTGTAGCTTCCCCCGGCAAAGGGGGCGGCGGACTGTTGGGCATTTCCCTCGGTCTTCGTCTGGGGGCCGCAGGCGGTCAGAAGTAAGAGCAGGCCCCCCAAGATCATTGGTTTTTTGATGTTCATAAATCCTCCAATCCCAGGACTGTGGGGGGCCACCGGTAGCTTCCCCTCTGTGTCCAGATGCAATAAAAAACCGTGCCACTCATTGGGTAGAGTGACACGGCCGTTTTTTCCGTGTGAGTGGGGACGTTCCAGGTCCTCCACTGAATCCAACTGTGTAAGTCTCCTGACTCGAGCTATGGGGTTTCATCCCCGCGGGGGCATCCTACCTTCCCATGGAATCTTCCACAGTGGCTGACTTTCGTCCAAGCGGCGGTGCCGCTTCGGTGCTCCCTCACTCTTACAGTGCCGGTACGTTGGGCTTTTCACCCATTCCATCTAACCCTTCGTCCCTGTCCATGTGACTTAGGGGCGAAAGAGACACAGTTTTCCTATGTAATTGTGCCCTGAGCTGCGGGGCCCAGGGGGGCGGACTCCGGGGAGTTTCGCCTCACAAGTTTCACACAATTTCATCATAAAGAAGGACTTGTCATCTGTCAACCTAAAAAGGGAATTGTTCCCATTTGAAAATCCCCGTACCGGAGAGGGGACTGGGAAACTATTCTTCCCCTTCCAGGAAACGGGTGTGGCGGCGGAGGGCCTCGAAGGTGGCCTCGCTGATGTCGTGCTCCACTTTACAGGCGTCGGCCCGGGCGGTGGCCTCGTCCACCCCCAGGGTGACAAAGAGGCGGGTGAGGGTTTGGTGGCGCTCGTAGACTCCCTGGGCCAGGGCCTCTCCCTGGGCTGTGAAGTGGATGAGGCCATTTTCCTCCATGGTGATAAAGCCCTCCTGCTTCAGGCGCTTGGTGGCATAGGTGACACTGGGCTTGGTGACCCCCATGTGGTGGGCCACATCCACGCTGCGGACTTCCCCCAGTTCTCTTTGGATGAGGAGGATGGCCTCCAGATAGTCTTCATTGGTCTTGTCTCTGCTCATGGATTTTGTCTCCTCCCGTGGCTTTGGTGATTTTAGCCTATCACAGGAGGGGGCAGCTTTCAATCTGTGGGGATTGGGCAGAAATTTTCCCTTGAAGGCCCCAAATGCCCTTGACAAGGGCCTTTGGGCTGGCTAAACTTAAGGTAGTTAGACATATTAAACACCATTTGGACCTGGAGGCTTGCCGGCAATTTTTTCGGAGATGGCGGCGTACATATTTGGCCCCGGAGGCGGGGCGAAACAATTTAAAAGGTGAGATCCCAAGAGTTTTTGGGCTTCTTTGTGGCCCCCTGAAGGGCCCCTGCCTTTTCCGGCCCCCCAGAGTGGGGCGGTGCCTTCCCCATCCAGGTACTCAGTGGGTATTTTCATACAGAGGAGGGTGTATCGTGGAGAGAACTTTGGATCAACTGGCCATTGGCGAGGAAGCGGTGGTGAAGAAAGTACAGGGCAATAGCGGCCTCAAGCGGAGAATTATGGACATGGGCCTCACCCGGGGCACCAAGGTCACCCTCAGGCGAGTGGCTCCCCTGGGGGATCCCATGGAACTGACCCTCCGCAATTTTCAGCTGACCCTGAGAAAAGAGGATGCCAAGCTGGTGCAGGTGGAGGGCATCTGAGTTCTCCCGCCCCGGAGGAACCGGGTTTCTTTTTTCCGAGGGAGTTAGACAAGACTAACTCCGTGAACTTTTAGAAAGGACTGTTATGGCTCGATCAATGACTCTGGCACTGGTTGGAAACCCCAATAGTGGGAAGACCACCCTGTTCAACGGACTCACTGGCGCCAATCAATTTGTGGGAAATTGGCCGGGGGTCACGGTGGAGAAGAAGGAGGGTGCCCTCAAGGGTTCCCCTGGGACCATCATCACGGATCTGCCGGGGATCTACTCCCTCTCCCCCTATACTTTGGAGGAAGTGGTGGCTCGGGAGTATCTCTTAAATGAGCGGCCCGATGCCATTATCAATATTGTGGATGGCTCCAATTTGGAGCGAAATCTCTATCTCACTTCTCAATTGTTGGAATTACATATCCCCATGGTGGTGGCCATCAATATGATGGATGTCATCGAAAAAAATGGGGACCACCTGGACCTGGAGGGCCTCTCCCGGGCCCTGGGCTGTCCGGTGCTGCCCATTGCCGCCATTAAAGAGGAGGGGATTTTCCCCGTGGCGGAGGAGGCCCTGAGGGTGGCGGAGGGGGCCGTGGTCCCCAGTCCTCTGAGCTATCCCTCCCAGATGGAGGAGCTGCTCAGGGAGCTAGAAGGGGAATTTCTCCAGGGCCAGGAGCCGGAGAGGCTCCGCTTCCTCTCGGTGAAACTTTTAGAGGGGGAGGAGCGGACCATGGAGGGGCTCCACTTCACTGAGGAGGATCGCTCCCGGCGGAAGCTCATGGTGGCCCCACTGGAGGAGGCCCTGGACGATGACGGGGAGAGCCTGGTCATTGGCGCCCGCTACGATGGCATCTCCCTCCTTTTGGAGGGCATCTACCGGAAGAATGTGAAGCTGGAGGCCAGTGTCTCCGACCGAATCGACCACCTGGTCACCCACCGTTTCTTGGGCCTGCCCATTTTCGCCCTGGTGATGTTTTTGGTCTACTACATTGCCATGGTGGGGGTGGGGGTCCGGGCCACGGACTGGGCCAATGACGGCCTCTTTGGAGAGGGCTTCCACCTCCTGGGCCGGGGAAGGGCCCAGTACGAGGCCGCTGTGGAAAACTACGGCGCCACCGATGAGATCATTGGAGCTTTTATGGACGCCTATGGCAGCGAGTCCATGGCGGAGGCCCTGGAGGGGAGTGGGGCGCAAGGGGCCCTGAGCGCCCTTCTGGCGGCCACTCCTGAGGATGCCGCACTGTCCTACACCGTAGTGGACGAGGAGACCCTGAGGGATGAGTCCTTCCAGGCCCAGAGGACGGATCTCGTGGATGCCACGGCCCGCTACTTGAACAGCCAGGGGACCCCCCGTCCCCAGGACTACGGCCTCTGGGTTCCCGGAGTCCCCGTTGTGGTGGAAAGTCTCCTGGAGTCCATGGAGGTGGCGGAAGTCCTCCAGGGCCTCATACTGGAGGGCATAGTGGCCGGAGTGGGGGCCGTCCTGGGCTTTGTGCCCCAAATGGCCGTCCTCTTCGCCCTCTTGGCCATACTGGAGGCCTCGGGCTATATGGCCCGGATCGCCTTTGTCCTGGACCGGGCCTTCCGAAAGTTCGGCCTCTCCGGCAAGAGCTTCATCCCCATGTTGGTGGGCACCGGCTGCGGGGTTCCCGGGGTCATGGCCACCCGCACCATTGAATCGGAGCAACAGCGGAGAATGACCATTATGACCACCAATTTCATCCCCTGTGGGGCCAAGGTGCCCATGATCTCCATGATTGCAGGGGCCATTTTCGGGGGCAGCGCCTGGGTGGCCACCTCCGCCTACTTTGTGGGCATGGCGGCCATTGTGGTGTCGGGGCTCATGCTGAAAAACACCGCCCCCTTCCAGGGGGAGCCGGTGCCCTTTGTCATGGAACTGCCCCCCTATCACCTCCCCACACTGAAGAATCTGTGGCGGGTGACCTGGGAGCGGAGCTCCTCCTTTATTAAAAAGGCGGGGAGCATCATCCTCCTGTCCACCATGCTCATTTGGATCCTCTCCAATTTTGGCATTGTCCAAGGGAGGATCGGACTCCTCGGTGAAGAGGAGCTCTCCCAGTCCTTCCTGGCCCTCATGGGGCGGTCCATTGCTTGGGTCTTCGCCCCCCTGGGCTGGGGGACCTGGCAGGGGGCGGTGGCCACCATCACCGGCCTGGTGGCCAAGGAGAATATTGTGGGGGCCCTGGGGGTCCTCTACGGCCAGGGGGGATCGGTCTATGAAAATCTCTCCGCGGTCTTCACTCCCCTCAGTGGCTACAGCTTTATGGTCTTCAATCTCCTCTGCGCTCCCTGCTTTGCGGCCATGGGGGCCATCAAGCGGGAGATGGATGATCCCCGGTGGACGGTCTTTGCCATTGCCTATGCCACGGGCTTTGCCTATGCCGTCTCCCTCATCATCTATCAGCTGGGCATGGCCCTACAGGGAGCGGGCAATCCCCTGGGCATGGGGGCTGCCCTCATCTGCCTCATCACCATGGTCTATCTCATGCTCCGCTCTCAGAAAAAGAGGGTGAGCTTTGGCAAGGAAAGCCTGGAAGGAGGAAGCCTATGACTCCGGGTACCATTGTGGTGGCCGTGATCCTGCTGTCGGTCACCGCCATCATCATCCGAAATATTCGAAAAAATCCCAGCTCCTGTAGCAGCTGCAGCAGCTGCAGCAGTTGTTCCCTCAGCGATCAGTGCAGTGGGAATCTTCCAGGAAAGCTGTCAGAATAGCCCCGGCCCCCGCCCTGTGTGGGGGCCTTTTTGATGGGGATTTTGGAATTTGGGCAGCAAAAAAGGCCCCCAATATTGAGGGCCTCTCTCAGCTGCGCTCTCTTTAGAAGGGAGCGAAGTTTTGCATGTTCCACCATTCTTGTTGGTAGACTTCGTATTGTTTTTGAAGGGTGTGGAGGTGGGCTTTTTCCCACTTGACCAGGATGTTGAAGAGTTGTTTTACATCTTCAGTTTCGGCCTCTGCCATGGCTTTTTCATAGAAGGCAACGGAGTCCTTTTCCATGTTCATGCCCACGGAGAAGACGGTAACGGCCAGGCGAACCAGCTCTTGGTCCACTTTGTCCCAGTTGAAGATTTGGGGGGATTCCACTTCTTTTTTCAGTGCCTCGGGATCGTAGTTGATTTCCCCGGTTTTCCCCAATTTTTCGGTGAGGGATCTCAAAAACTCAATGTGCTCCTCTTCCTGTCTTGCCAGTTCCAGGAGGGAATCCTTGGTGGCGGAGGGAGCGAAGCGTTCAGCGGCCAATTTGTAGAACTCGGCCCCTTCCACTTCGTTGAGCATGGCTGTGCGTAGTACTTCGATTTCTTTAGACATTGCTGGCCTCCATCATTTTTTCGCCGCCGAATTTCATGGCTTTGTAGTTGGTCTCCAACATTTCGGGCTTTTTCTTACCGTAGAGAGCTTCCACAGCTTTTTCCAGGCTCTCCTTGGTTACGGTTTCGGAAACTTCGTTGAAGCCGCCCACCATGATCATATTGAGGGCTCTGGGATTGCCAAATTCAGCCACCAATTCGTTGACGGGGAAGTAGTGTACGTGGATGTCGTCCCGGGAGGCGGGCTTTTTAATCAGGGAGGAGTTGATGAAGAGGTGTCCACCTGGTTTTACATAGGACTCGAATTTGTCCAGGCTGGGCTCATTCATAACGATGACGTGATCGGCACTGGAGATATTGGGTGCGCCGATGGGATCGTCGGAGATGATTACGGAGCAGTTGGCGGCCCCACCACGCATTTCGGGACCGTAGCTGGGGAGCCAGGAAACTTCCTTGTTGTCGAACATGCCGGCATAGGTGAGGAGTTGTCCAATACCCATGACCCCTTGACCACCGAATCCGGAAACAATGATTTTCTCAATCGTCATATTACTCATCTCCTTTGGTGTTGCGGAAATTTCCCAGAGGATAGTAGGGAATCAAGTTGTCTTTGAGCCATTTGGTTGCTTCCACGGGAGGCAGACCCCAGTTGGTGGGGCAGGTGGAGAGCACTTCCACGATGCCGAAGCCCTCGTCGTTGAGCTGAACTTCGAAGCAGGCCTTAATGGCTTTTTTGGCTTGACGAATGTGGGCGGGGGTATCCACGGCCACCCGCTCAACGAATTTTGCACCGTCGATGGTGGCAAAGATTTCGGACATGCGCAGGGGCTTACCACTCCAAGCTTCGTCACGACCGTAGGGGGAGGTGGTGGTCTTTTGTCCTACCAGAGTGGTGGGGGCCATTTGTCCGCCGGTCATGCCGTAGATGGCGTTGTTTACAAAGATGGTGGAAATCCGCTCACCGCGGTGGGCAGCTTGAATGATTTCTGCGGTACCAATGGAAGCCAGGTCCCCGTCCCCTTGATAGGTGAAGACGAATTTGTCGGGGGTGGAGCGCTTTGCACCGGTGGCCACTGCGGGGGCACGACCGTGGGCAGCTTGGTACATGTCGATGTTGAAATATTTATAGGCCAGGGCCGAGCAGCCTACGGGGCAGACGCCCAGAGCGTCCCCCATCAGGTCCAATTCAACCAAAACTTCTGCAATCAGTCTGTGGATGATCCCGTGGGTACATCCTGGGCAGTAGTGAGTGGGTGTCTTGGTCAGGGCCTCAGAACGAGTGTATAGCAATTTTTCCATATCACGCCTCCAAATACTTCAAAGCGGCTTCCGCGATCTCTTCAGCAGTGGGGATCATACCACCAGTGCGTCCGTAGAATTCCACGGGCAAGCGGCCGTTTACAGCCAAGCGAACGTCTTCTACCATTTGACCTTGGTTGAGCTCTACGTCCAGGATCAGCTTGGTGTTTTCGCCAACGAGGTCATAGGCTTTGCTGGGGAAGGGCCACAGGGTAATGGGACGGATGTAACCGACTTTGTAGCCTTTTTCCTTGAGGATTTCCCCTGCGGTGCGGCAGATTCTGCTGGTGGTACCGAAAGCGGTGAAGACGATGTCGGCGTCTTCAACGTCAATGGTTTCTACCAGTACTTCTTTTTCGTTGATTTCAGCATATTTTTTCATGAGGTGGAGGTTGTGCTCCTCCAGATCCTCGGGCTCCAGGAAGAGGGAGTTGATGATATTGGGTTCCCGTTCCTTCTTGGTACCGGTAGCGGCCCAATCCTTGGCGGGGAGTTCTCTTCCCTTGTACTCGGTAAATTCAACGGGCTCCATCATTTGTCCCAGCATACCGTCACCACAGAGGATTACGGGAATTCTGTAGAGATCGGCCAGGTCAAAGCCCAGGTGAATGAGGTTTACCATCTCTTGGATGGAAGCGGGAGCCAGGGTGATGGTCTTGTAGTCGCCGTTTCCGCCGCCCTTAACGGACTGGAAGTAGTCGGTTTGAGAGGGCTGAATGGATCCGAGGCCCGGGCCACCACGCATCATATTTACGATCATACAGGGCAGTTCTGCACCGGCCAAATAGCTGATGCCCTCTTGCATCAGAGCCACACCGGGGGAGGAGGAGGAGGTTGCCACTCTGGTTCCAGTTCCGGAGGAACCATAGAGCATATTGATGGCAGCCACTTCGGATTCTGCCTGTACAAAGGTGCCGCCAACTTTTGGAAGTTCGCGAGCTAAGTATTCCGGTACCTCGGATTGTGGGGTGATGGGATAGGCGAAGAAGGTTTTGCAGCCGGCGGAAATCATGGCTGCACCAACGGCCTCGTTCCCTTTAATTAGGATTTTTGCCATAGGTGAGCTCCTTTCACTCTTCTATTTTGTATACGCTGATAACGGAGTCTGGACACATGGTGGCACAGTTCATGCAAGCGATGCAATCTTCAGGGTGCTCGTCATAGGCGGGGCGATAGCCCTTGTGGTTCAGCTCAGTTGTACTTAGAGACAGGACATTCTTGGGGCAAACAGCCACACAGAGGCCACATCCCTTACAGTACTCCTTGTCAAAAGTAACTCTTCCTTTTGCCATAAATTTCCTCCTTACAACATCCATGGATCCCTGAAGTAGAGATCAATGGGCAAAATGTACAACTCAGGATAAGCCGCCTGAACTTCCTCAACTAAGTGGGACAGACAGACGGTACCCAACAGGGGAAGGCCTGTGGCGTCGCTGACCTCCTGGGCCTTGCGAATCCCCATCAGCACATCCTCGGCAGTGGTGGCCTTGAGCATATGGGTGGTGTTGAAAAGGCTGGTGATCTGAGTTTGGCTGGTGGCTTGGGTCATGGTCATAAATTCCACGACGTCCTCCACAGACTGGGTCTCGGGGCGATTGGCATTGATTACGAAAATCTGCTCATAGCCCGTCTCTTCCAATACAGGATAGAATCTGCCCAGTGCCCTGGCGCCAGAGGGGTTGCCCCCCACATCCACGATGATGCGGTCGCCACTCAGAAAGGCCCCTTCAATGGCGGGGTCCAATGCGGGTATATCCAAGCTCTTGGCCTTGATGGCCGTGTAGATGGTGTCAATACCCTGGCCCTCCAACAACTCTTCCTTATCCCTCAGACGGAAATAGGTATTGATAATATCCAGATCCACAACTCGGACACTCTCCCCTAAGCCCCTTAGGTGGAGGGCCAAATTGATGGAAAGCTCCGTCTTACCACTGCCAAAGTGGCCGGTGATGATGAGAATGCGGTGGTGTTTTTTCCAATCCATTTCCAACTCCTTCGTAGATAAGTCTTGTTGCGATAAGGGAGGTGCCAAGCAAACGTTTGCTCACGCCTGTACCACCCTTTCGCTATTTTCAATATAACATATCACTGAAGAAAGTAATAGTATAATTTTTTCCCCTGGGATAGTGATTTTTACAAGGTTTTTTATTTGAGAGGGGGCCGGGAAGGGCCAAATTTCCCCCTCCGGGAATTCTCGGAAAACTTTTTACAAAATCGCGGGAGCACTCTTTGTAATTTTGCATAACTTGGGTTTAGGAGAGCTACATCATCCTGTATAAATCTGATAAAATTATAGGAGAAAATAAAAATGATCGAGGAAGTTTGACGATGTGGGGCAGTGCCGCTGCCCCGGGAGGAATGCTATGAATGGACAGTGGAAACCGGAAGATATTTCCCGGGAGGCCAGGGCGTGGCTGAGGGCCCAGGGGCGGGAGGTGGAGCGGGCCCTGAGGGGGGAGGAGGATCTTTCCCCCTTCAGGGAGCAGCGGCGGGCCTATCTCAGGGGAAAGCTCGCTGAAAGGGACGTGGCGGCCCCGGAGCGGGCGGAGGAGGCCGTGCGCCGGGCCCACGACAGCCGCCGGGGCCAGCGGCTTTTGGAGGCCATGCTCCGCCAGGGGAGCATTGAAATTGTAAAGGGCGTCTTGAAACTGGCCGCCCCCAGGGGCGGGAGGGGCGCCGGGCCCATTTTCCCCTGGAACGATTCCCCTCAGCGCCGGGCCCAGGGGGATCTGGCAGAGGCCATTGAACAGAGCAGCCAAGCTCTGAGAAGGGCCAGGAAAAAGTGATCAGCCCACTGTTTATGGAGATCTCCCCGGAGGATCTCAAGGCCTATTTCCAGAGGGAGGGGGTGGAGGAGCGGAAGCTCTCCCCGGGGACCGTCCTCTTCGAGCAGGGGGCGCCCACCAAGGACATGGTCTTTGTACTATTGAAGGGAAGTGTCCAGGTGGAGCGGCTGACCCCCATGGGCCGGCGGACCATTGTCAATCGCTTCACCCGCCCGGGAACGGTCTTTGGGGAGGTGTATCTCTACTTGAATCATCGCAGCTACGACTATCGCTGCATCACCGTAAAGGGGGCCCAGATCCTGGCCATTCCCAAGGAGGCCATGAACCCGGCCAAGGGCCCCGTGGGGACCAAGCTCTGCTACAATATGCTCCACATCCTCTCCAATAAGGCCTACTTCCTCAATGAGCGCCTTCAAATTCAAAGCGCCGACAGTCTCAGAAAAAAGATTGCCCTCTATCTTTTGAAGCTGGCCAAGGAGCAGGACAGCCACCAAGTGAGCCTCTCCCTGACCCGGGAGGAGCTGGCGGATTTTCTGGCGGTGGCCCGGCCCTCCCTCTCCCGGGAGCTGTCCAAAATGAGGGACGACGGCCTCTTGGAGATGCGGGGCAAACAATTTACCCTCCACTTGAAGGCCTTGGAGGAGGCGGCATATTTTTCCTGAAAAATCTTTTCTTCGGTAACCTATGTTACAGAGGAGGCCCCCAACACGGGATATACTGAAAGAGTCAATAGGGCATATGAATGGAGGGCACCGGATCGGGCCCTCATCATATAGAAGAGAGTAATGAAAAAAGAAGGAGGCAATATGTTCTGTTATCAATGTCAAGAAACTGCCAGAAACCAAGGCTGCACCATTAAAGGGGTCTGTGGCAAGACCGCCGGTGTCGCCAATTTGCAAGACGTGCTCATCTATGTGAGCAAGGGCCTCGCTCAGGTGCGCAATCGCATTCAAGATGGTAAGGAAGTCCTGGACAAGCAAATCGTGGACAATCTGTTCATGACCATCACCAATGCCAACTTCGACGCCGAAAAAATCGAAGAGGCCATCATCACCTCTTTGGATCTGAAAAAACCCTACTTAGCCGAGCTCAAGGATCTCCCCGCAGCTGCCACCTTCGACGTACGTGAAGGGCTGGAGGAAGTGGAAGGGGACGGCATTGGCGTTCTCGCAACGGAAGATGAGGACATACGCTCCCTGAGAGAGCTCATCACCTACGGCCTCAAGGGTCTGGCCGCCTATGTGCACCACGCGGAAGTTCTGGGCTATGAGGACGGCGCCATTCAAGACTTCATGGCAGAAGCCCTGGAAAAGATCACCGACGACTCCCTCACCGTGGAGGATTTGGTGGCCCTCACCCTGAAAACTGGGGAAGTTGGGGTTCAAGGCATGGCCCTTCTGGACAAGGCCAATACCGAGCGCTACGGCCACCCCGAGATCACCGAAGTGAATCTGGGCACCCGGAACAATCCCGGCATCCTCATCTCCGGTCACGACCTGGGGGACATGGAAGAGCTTCTGAAGCAGACCGAAGGCACCGGCGTGGATGTCTACACCCACTCCGAGATGCTTCCCGCCAACTACTATCCCGCATTTAAAAAGTACGATCACTTTGTGGGCAACTACGGTGGCAGCTGGTGGCACCAAAAGGAAGAGTTCGCCTCCTTCAATGGTCCCATTCTCATGACCACCAACTGCATTGTGCCCCCCAGAGATGACAGCTATCTGGACCGCCTCTACACCACCGGTGTGGCAGGATACCCCGGAGCCAAGCACATTGAGGGCCACATTGCCACGGAGAAGGACTTCTCCCCCCTCATTGAACAGGCCAAGGCCTGCCCTGCCCCCCAACAAATTGAAGAGGGCACCATTGTCGGCGGTTTCGCCCACAATCAAGTTCTGGCTCTCGCCGACAAGGTAGTGGATGCCGTGAAGACCGGCGCCATTCGCAAGTTTGTCGTCATGGGTGGCTGCGACGGCCGTCAGAGCGACCGCAACTACTACGAAGAGTTCGCCAAGGCCCTCCCCGATGACACCGTCATCCTCACCGCTGGCTGTGCCAAGTACCGCTACAACAAGCTCCACATGGGCGACATCGGCGGCATCCCCAGAGTTCTGGACGCCGGACAGTGCAACGACTCCTACTCCCTGGCCGTCATCGCCCTGAAGCTCAAGGAAGTCTTCGGCCTGGAGGACATCAACGAGCTGCCCATCGTCTACAATATCGCCTGGTACGAGCAGAAGGCCGTCATCGTCTTCCTGGCCCTCCTGGCTCTCGGCGTGAAGAACATTCACCTTGGACCCACCCTCCCCGCATTCCTCTCTGAAAATGTGGTGAAGGTACTGGTGGAAAACTTCCAAGTGGGCACCAACTCCGATGTAGAGACCGACATTCAAGAATTGATCATGGCATAAATTAAAAAGACGTTCCACTAAAAGAGGCCCCCGAAGATCTTCGGGGGCCTCTTTGCGGGCAAAAATAGAGCTCCGACCGCTGCCGGAGCTCTTTTTTACTTGGAGGATTTTCGCTGCCAGTGCTCCTCCACCACTTGATAGTTCTCGTGGGGGATGGGGATCTCCCGGACCAGGGTGAAGTCCTCCCGGTAGGGGGGGAGGAAGACATCGGCCCCGGGGGTCTCGGTGTGGACGTGGGTGAGGATGAGCCGGTCCACGGCATCCCAGAGGAGGTGGATGATCTGTCCGCCGCCAATGACAAAGGTCTCCCCGGGAAAGACCCCTGCGGCCTCCACGGCCTCTTCGGGGGTGGACACATACTGGAGGCGCTCCCCATCCTCCCCGGGCCTCCGGCTCAGGACGATGTGGTGGCGATTGGGCAGCAGCCCCATGGCATCGAAGGTCTTTCGCCCCATAATCATGGCGTGACCCGTGGTTCGCTTCCGGAAGCGCTCCAGATCCTCGGGGATAAAGAGGATCTGCTCCCCCTCCTTGGCCAGGGCCCCATGATCGTCCACCAAAACAATCACGGTGAGGCGGCCCCTAGATGCGGACAATGGGGACTCCTGCCAAAGTGGGGGCCTTCTCCTTGAGGGCCCGCCGGGTGGCCTCGGGATCTGGGGAGAAGATTTTCAGCTGTCCATTTCTAGGGGTCTGACGCTGGAGCCTCCCTTTCACCAACTGGGCCCTCAGGGTCTTTTGGAGGATGCGGTCCGGGGCCAGGAGGGTGATTTGCCGGTGGAGGAGATCTTCCAAATAGGTGCGGATCCCCTCCTGATGGAGGCTGTGCTTGCTGTTTAAGATGAGGAGGCTGTCGAAGGCAAATTCCTCCAGGGCGTCCCTGTGCTCCTGAATGATGCCGTAGCAGCCCTCCACCGAGGCGGCCCTGGGGAGGCTCAGGGTGAAGAGATTCAGGGAGGGGTCCACCTCATTGAGGGCGATGGCCATGGACTCGGAGCTGATAATGGCATCATCGGCCAGCATCAGCAGCCCCTTGGCCCGGGAGAGGGCCTGGGTCTCTTGGGCCAGGGCCGAAAGGAGGGAGAAGCTCCCCCAGTTTTTTCCCTGGGGATGGGCGGCCAGCTCCCCGCTCAGGAGGACCAGCTTGGCCCCCTGGGCGGCCTCCCTGAGGAGGGTCTCCGTGGCGGTGGAGACATCGGCCACATCGATGAGGAAGAAGTGCTCCTTGGGGAAGGCGTGGATGAGGCCCTGGAGCCACTCCATGCCCTGGCCCCCCTGGGTGACATAGTAGATGGGATGGGCCTGAATGGCCATCACCGGCACCAGGCCCTGGGTGGAGAAGTGTTTGCGCTCCTTCTCATAGTCCAGGAGGAGGCGCATTCGATCGCCGTCGTGCTTGCTGGTCACTCGGTAGCCCAGATCCTCCAGGAGGGGGCGCTGGGAGAGGCGGCCGGTGTAGCTGATCTTTTCCACCCCCTCTTGGTCCCTCACATAGGTCTCCAGGGACTGGAGGAGATACTTGGCGTGCTCCTGGGGGGAGACCATGGGGAGAAAGAGGAGGTCCTCAATTTTCACTCCCTGCTCCTCCCGGTGGAATTGGAGGGAGGCCATGAGCTCCTCTCCCCGGTAGAGGCCGAAGGTGCGGCTTTCGGGATCCAGGGTTTCGTACTCCTCCACCAGATCCTCCTTCCAGGGGCGGTAGAGCTCCGAGGCCCGGGCCTCCCTCAATCTGTGATAGGTGGGGCTCCCATAGTAAATCTCCTCAATGTGCAGTCCCTCCATTATCTACGCACCTCCTGATAGTGATAGACCCAGTGGGTATTGGTGAGGAAATTTCTCAGCTCCTCCCCCCGGCGGTCCCGGAAGAGCTGGATGATCTCCTTGTGCTGATTGTTGGTGTCCTTTAAGAGGGACTGAAGGTCCTCGGTGGCGGTAAAGGAGTGGCCCTGACGGATGAAGCGGCGCTGGAGGCGGCTGATGATGTCGGCCAGGGCCACATTGTCGGAGCGCTCAATGTAGATGTCGTGGAAGCGCTCCTGGAGGGGATAGTAGTCGTCAAACTGCTCCCGCTCAATGTGAAAGTCCATGAGCTCCACCAAATCGTCCATGGCCTTGAAATCCGCCTCGGTGAGATTGGCCATGGCCTTTTCCGCCGCCATGGCATCCAGTACGGCCAGGATTTCGTAGATGTCCCTGCCCTCCTCCTCGGTGAGGGGCTTCACCCGGAATCCCCGGCGAGGGGCAGACTCCAAAAAACCGTCCGCAGCCAGCTGGATCAGGGCTTCGCGAACGGGGGTCCGGGAAATATTCAACTGGGCGCAGATTTCCTGCTCATTGACCTTTTCATCGGAGTTGAGATTTCCTATACGAATTTGCTCTGATATATAGTTATAGACGTGATCCTTGAGGGATAAAAATTCCATGGTGTCCTCCAAATTTCATAAAATACACTTTATACAATTTTAGCACTTAGGCCCCCCATTGTCTATAAAGTCTCCAGGGAGCAAAGGGGGGATCAAAGGAACAAATACAGGCATTTTTACAGCTTTTTCACAGGCTTTACAATCCCCTTTCACGGTGGGGAATTCCGGCGGGAGGCCAACAAGAGGGGGGCCATCATGGTATAATGAGCCGGAAGGAGGGTATTCGTGGAAAAGAAGAAAATTCAGGTGGCGGGGATCTCCACCGCCTATGTGGACCGGGGGTCCACTGGGGCTCCAGTGGCCGTGGTGCTCCACGGTTGGGGGGCCAATATTGAGTCCGTCTTTCCCATTATTCAAAAGCTGGAGCAGACCCACCGGGTCCTGGCCTACGATGCCCCCGGACATGGAGACAGCGAGGAGCCCCAGGAGGTCTTTGGCACTTGGGACTACGCCCAGTTTCTCCTGGAGTTTTTGGAGACCATGGACATTCACCGGGCCACTTTCCTGGGTCACTCCTTTGGGGGCAAGACCCTGACCATTTTCGCCGCCGAGCATCCCCAGCGGGTGGATCAGCTCATACTGGTGGACGCCTCCGGGGTGGCCCCCAGGCGGGGGGCCTCCTATTATATCAAGGTGTACCGCTACAAGGCCCTCCGATATCTCTATGAGAAATTCCCCCTCTACAAGCCCAGTAGAGAGCGATTGCAAAAGTTTTACGCCCGCTATGGCAGCGACGACTATCAAAATTCCAGTGGCATCATGCGGAAGATCTTCGTCAAAGTGGTCAATGAAAACACCGACCACTATTTCCCCAAAATTCAGGCGGCCCCCCTCCTCATCTGGGGGCGGTGGGACGATGCCACCCCCCTGTATATGGCGGAGGTCTTTGAAGAGAAGATCCCGGGCTCCGGCCTGGTGATACTGGAGGGGGGCCACTACTCCTATCTGGAGGACTACGGCACCTTTGTCGCCGTCCTGGACTCCTATCTTTCCCCCAAACAATGACATCCCCGAGAGTGTAGCAAGTTGGCTTTAGCCCATCATGGAAGCCTCTTAAGAAAAGACCTCTCCCCGAGCGCGTAGAAAGGTACGGTAGCAGAGCCGATATGTATATCAGCAACACTCATGTTTTGGAAATACTCATTATTTTGGCAATGAGTATATTGACCTTTTTTGTATTGAGAAAGCGGGTCCTCTACCCCCTTCACATGTTACAGCTGGAGGGTTACGAAAATGAGGAGTACAAAAAGTGGAGCAATGACCACATGGACCAGCTCCAGCGACTCATTTACACCAAGACTTCGGAAAAGAGCCCCCTGGTCATGACCGACCGGGCCAAGCGGCTCTACAATCTCACCAATTCCATCAATATCATCTATATCTTTGTGGGGGTCCTCATTCGACTGGTCTTTGCCTTCATCCCCCTGTGGCCCACGGTGCTCTTTGTCCTCTACTGCGGCTTTTTGTATCTCTTTCAGTACAGGATCATCCTCCAGGCCAATGCCATTCGGGCCCCCAAGGAGGCGGCCATCAATATGGGCTTCTACCGGGACGCCCAGAGGAAGATCGCATCCCTCAAGGAGCAAAATCAGCTGGAGGTCGTGGGGATCACCGGGAGCTTTGGCAAGACTTCCGTGAAATTCATTGCCAATACCATTCTCTCCCAGGAATTTGTGGTTCAAAACACCCCCTCCTCCTACAACACCCCCATGGGCCTTTCCAAAATCATCAACAATGAGCTCTCCACCGACCATGAGGTCTTCCTGGCGGAGCTGGGGGCCAAGAAAATCGGGGAGATTGAGGAAGTGGCCCAGCTGGTGCAGCCCACCATTGGCATCATCACCGCCGTGGGGCCCACCCACATGCATCTCTTCCACAGCATCGCCAATATTCAGAGGACCAAGTACGAGCTCATTGAGGCCCTGGCCGACGATGGCGTGGCCATTTTCAACTACGACAATGAGTACGTCCGTCCCCTGGCGGACAAGACCACCCAGAAGACCCTCCGCTACGGCCTGGAGGATGTGGAGCTTTTGGATGTCTACGCCACCGACCTCAAGGTGGGGGCCCTGGGGAGCGACTTCACCCTCCACATCAAGGAACACGGCTCCTGGCCCACCCACACCCGGCTCTTGGGGGAGCACAATATTCAAAATCTCCTGGCGGCCGCTGCCGCCGCCTATGCCCTGGGCATGGGGGGGCAGGCCATTGCAAAGGCCATTGAGAAGGTGGAGCCAGTGGAGCACCGCTTGAACATTGTGGACGGGGGCACTGGGGTCATCGTCATTGACGATGCCTTCAACTCCAATCCCGTGGGGGCGAGGGCCGCCCTCAAGGTCCTGGATGCCTTCGACACGGGGAAGAAGATCATCGTCACCCCCGGCATGGTGGAGCTGGGGGCCATGGAGGAGGACGAGAACCGCAAGCTGGGCCGGGAAATTGCCCAGGTGGCGGACATCGCCATTTTGGTGGGGCCCCAGCGGACCAAGCCCATTCAGGAGGGCCTCCGGGAGGAGGGCTATCCCGAGGAAAAGATCCACGTGGTGAAGAGTTTGGATGAGGCCACCCAGACCCTGGCCGGTCTCACCGCCAAGGGGGATGTGGTCCTCTTTGAAAACGACCTTCCCGACAATTACGACGAAGTGTAAACGCCCGGGGCCAGAGGAAGGAGCAGTGCCATGAAAAAATCATCGAAGAAGGAGCGCCACCCCCTGGGGGGTGTCATTTTGGCGGGGCTGCTGATCCCCCAAATGGAGCGAATGTGGAAGAAGGACCAGGGGAGGCGCAACACCCTCACCTTCCTCCAAAATCTCCCCGATCCCCTCTACGCCCTGGAGGAGGGGGGCGAGGAGAAAGTCATTTCGGGCTATGTCCTCTCCCCGGTGGACGGCCTGCCCCTGAAGTTTCGCCTCTATGAGCCGGAGCGGGCCAAGGGCATCGTCCACATCATCCACGGTGCCCAGGAGTACAGCATCTTCTACCACGAATTTGCCCTCTGGCTCAGGGACCACGGCTATCTGGTCCTCACCTCGGACAATCGGGGCCACGGGGACAGTGTGGACCGGGAGAATCCCAGGGGCCACATCTCCTCTTTGGACGATGTGGTCACCGACCACATGGCCATGACCCTCTGGATGAAAAAGCAGTACCCCCATCTCAAATACCATCTCTTCGGCCACTCCTTTGGGAGCCTCATCGCCCGGACCTATCTCCAGCAGTACGACGAGCTCATCGACTCTCTCATCCTCACGGGCACGGTGAACTACCGGGCCATGGCCAAGCTGGGGATCTTTGTGGGCAATATTGAGGGCTTCTACGGGGGACTCAAGGGCCGGGGCCCCTTTGTCCGCCTCATGGACGGAGCCACCAAGGCCGATCCCAAAAAACTCTCGGGGAACGAAAAATTCCTCCGGGACATGGCCCGGGACCCCAAGGTCATCGAGAACTATCCCGCCTCCGGGGCCCTGGCCATTTGGGAGTCGGTGGCCCGGCTGAAGAACGGGAGAAACTATCAGCGGCGAAATCCCGGGCTCCCCATTCTCTCCCTCACCGGGAGCTTGGACCCCGTGGCGGGCTACAAAATGGGCACTCGAGATACGGAAAAGACCTTCCTCAAGCTGGGCTACTGGAACTATGCCAGTGTGGTCTACGAGGGCCTCTATCACGATCTCATCCACGAGGAAAAACACGGAAAGATGGTCCACTGGGACATTTTAAACTTCCTGGACACCGCCGCCCTGGAGGCCTTTCCCACGGAAATCTAAAACAATCCCATACATGTAATAACTGACCCCCAAAAGTAGGATTTTCAGGTCCAACTTTTGGGGGTCATTCTATTTTATCTCAGTTATTTTTTCCATTGGAGGTATCCGGCTACAAAGTTTATGGCCGCTGTGGCATCGCCTTTTACAGGAGGCCCTCCTCCTCCAGTTTTTGGGCGTAGCGGACGGTGGCCATGGCATCGGGGGCGTATTGATGGGCCCCGATTTTCTCGGCGTAGGGGCCATCCAGGACGGCGCCTCCCACCACCACCCGCACTCGAGGGGCCCTGTCTTTCAAAAGGGCGATGGTTCTCTCCATGGCGGGGACGGTGGTGGTCATAAGGGCGGAGAGGCCCACCAATTGGGCCCCGGATTCCTCCACGGCCTCCAGGACTTTTTCAGGGGGCACATCCCGCCCCAAGTCCAGGACCTTGAAGCCGTAGTTTTCCAGGAGGGTCTTCACGATATTTTTGCCAATGTCGTGGATGTCTCCCTCCACGGTGGCGAGGATCAGCTTGCCTCCGCCCTCCCTGGGACTCTTTCTCATGGCCCTTTTCAGGACCTGGAAGGCGCTCCCTGCGGCCTCGGCGCTCATGAGGAGTTGGGGGAGGAAGATCCTCCCCTCCTCATAGGCCACCCCCACTCGGTCCAGGGCGGGGATGAGGGTGCCCTCTATGATCTCCAGGGGGCCCTGGGTCTGGAGGAGCTCCTCCGCTCCAGCGGCGGCGGCAGAGGCCATGCCCCCCTCCACGGCCCGGGCAAGGGAGGGAACCCCCTGGCCCCCCTTGGGGCGGGGGGCCCTCTTTCGGCTCAGGGAAAGGCCCTGAACGTCGTGACCCAGAAGGGCCAGGGCGCTCTCATAGGCGGCCAGGGTTTCGGGAACATTGGGGTTTACAATGGCGGCAGTGAGGCCCCGGGAGAGGGCCATGGAGAGGAAGTGGCCGTTGATGGCATCCCTCTGAGGGAGGCCAAAGGAGATATTGGAGATCCCCAGGACGGAGTAAAGGCCCCTTTCCCTGAGCCCGTCCAAGGTCTCCAGGGCCACCAGGGCCGCGTTAGGCTCCGATGAGAGGGTGAGGGCCAGGGGGTCAAAGAGAAACTGCTCCCGGGAGAGGCCCAGGGCGGCCCCCGCGGTCAAAATTTTTTCTGCTATGGCAAGTCGCCCCCGAGAATCCTCGGGGATGCCCCCATGGTCCAAGAGGAGGGCCACCACCACGGCGCCGTATTTGGCCGCCAGGGGGAGGACCTCCTTCAGGCTCTCTTTCTTGCCGCTCACGGAGTTGATGATGGGCCTTCCATTGTAGATTCTCAGAGCCCCAGCGAGGGCCCTCACATTGGTGGTGTCCAGGGAGAGGGGGAGGGGGCTGATGGCCTGGATCTCCGAGACCCAGCGGGGGAGGACCTCCTCCTCTCGGACCCCGGTGAAGCCGCAGTTCACATCCAGTATGTGGGCCCCGGCCTCCTCCTGCTCCTTGGCGAGCCTCAGGACGGCGTCCAGGCGGCCCTCCCTCAAATCCCCCTTGAGCTCCTCATTTCCCGTGGGATTGATCCGCTCCCCAATGATGAGGGGCACCCCGCCCAGGGAAATGCTCCTGCCGTAGCCCGAGGCCAAAATTCTGGGCAGCCGGGGCCCGGGGAGGGGGATCTGCCGGGTCTTTTCAATGAGCTCTTTGATGGTCTCGGGGGTGCTCCCGCAGCAGCCCCCTAAAATGGAGGCCCCCAGGTGGGCAAACTGGGCCCCGTAGCGGGCAAACTCCTCGGGGCCCACGGTGTAGACGGTGGCCCCGTCCACCACCTGGGGAATCCCGGCATTGGGGCTCACAATGAGGGGGAGGGAGGTCTTCTTTGAAAGCTCCGCCACCACGGGGACCATCTTCCTGGGGCCCAAAGAGCAGTTGATCCCCACGGCATCGGCCCCCAGGCCCTCGGTCAGGGACAAAAATTCGTCCACCGAGGCCCCGGTGAGCATCCGCCCCTCCCCGTCAAAGACCCCTGTGACAAAGACGGGCAGGTCGCTCTTCTCCTTGGCAGCCAAGAGGGCCGCCTTGATCTCGTAGGGATCGGAGAAGGTCTCCAGGGTGATGAGGTCCACCCCCGATGCCACCCCCGCCTCCACGGTGACGGCAAAGGCCCGATAGGCCTCCTCAAAGGAGAGATCCCCCAAGGGCTCCAGCATCCGCCCCAGGGGGGCCAGGTCCAGGCTCACAAAGTGGCGGCCGTCCAAGGTTCCCGTTCGCCTCATGGCCTCCCGCACATTGTCCGCGGCGGCCCTCACCAATTGGTGGACCTCCTCCTCAGAATATTTCAGGCCGTGGGCCCCAAAGGTGTGGGCCAGTATGATCTGGGCCCCTGCCCTGAGATATTCCCCGTGGAGGCGGATGAGGGCCTCGGGCCGGCTGAGATTGAGCCTCTCGGGGCCCTTGTCCACATCCACCCCCAGCTCCCTGAGATAGGTCCCCGTAGCGCCGTCGTAGTAGAGTCGCTCCTTGCCCAGTAGATCTCGGATCATATTTCCTCCTTGTGGCTTGGGGCGGGCAAGAAGCCCGCCAGGGCGGTAATGGACTTGGTGGGGACCAGCATCTTTCCCTCAGTGATGGCCAGGTGAATCCGACTCTTGGCCCGGAGGAGCTCTAAAATCTCTTCCTGGTGGTCCAGGGAAAAATCGGCGAAGCCCGGGGAGAAGCGGGGCCTCAGCTCATAGCCCAGGGCCCGGGCCTCCCTGCCAATGGCCCTGAGCCACTTGTTGCAAGCCCCCTCCAGGACCTCCGTGGCCATCTGATCCACCATAAAGGCAGAGGCGGGGCGGAGGCGGGAGAGGCTGTGGATTCGCCGGTCCACGGCGGTCCCCAGGGTCATGGCAAAGATCAGGGCGTGGGTAGTGCCCCGAAGATTCTTTGCCAGGGCCTTGGAGTGGATGTTGAGGCCCCCGAGAGTGATCTCACCTTCCGCCACGGTGAGGGGGAGTAGCTCCGCCACCTGGCGAATTTTCACCAGGGAGAGGAGCTCCCTGAGATGCTCCTCCACAGCGGCCTCCATTTCCCCGGAGACCTCCCCCTGTTTCAGGCCCAAATAGCGGTAGAGCTCCCGGTCCCTGAGCTCCCCCCGGCCCATGGTCACTGGGCGGCGGATGAGCTCAGCCACGGCGGTGCTCTCCATCAGCGATTCTCGTCCTTCCACGGCAAATTCCTCCCCTCATTTGTGGCCCATTATACCAAATAAAAAAGGCCCTCTGGACGGGCCAGGGGGCGTGGGATTAGGCTTTTCGAAAGACCACCAGCTTTTGGGCAAAGTAGCTGAATATGAAGATGGTCCCCTCGGTGAGGGCCTTGGCGTAGGGGGCATCCAGTCCCAGGGCGGCATAGCCCTGGAGGAGGAGGCTGTTGAGGAAAAGGACCAGGAGGACCAGGCCCCCGTACTCCAGAACGTCCTTCCACAGCCGGTCCTGGGAGTCAAAGACCAGATTCCGATTGAGGAGAAAGTTCACCGTGGCGGAAAAGAGGCGGCTGATGAGATTGCTCAAGAGGAGCCTCCCCCGGGGCAGGGGGGCCAGGAGGAAGTGGAAGGTGAGAAAGAGGGCAAAGTCCAGGGCGAAGCTCAAAATGGCCACCAGAGTGTAGAGGATGGCCTGGCCGTGGGTGAAGAGGATCTTCAAAATTCGCACACTGTCCACCAGGGAGCGGTAGTGGCTGTTGGAATTGTCCATGTCCCGGTAGATGGTCTCAATGGGCACCTGCTCCAGGCCCCCGTGGACCAAGAGCCACTCCTTGAGGGCCAGCATCTCATAGTCGTAGCGGTCCCCGCCAATTTTAAGGAAGAAGGGGAGGTGACTCCGGTGAAAGGCCCGAAGACCCGTCTGGGTGTCGTAGATTCCCCCCACCCCCGTGAGAATGGAAAAGAGGAGGGCCGAGAGGAAATTGCCCAGGCGGCTCCGCCAGGGCGTGGAGCCCTTGGCAAAGGTCCGCACCCCCAGGGTGAGGCCGCCCCCCTGGGCCTTGCAGGCTTGAAGGGTGCGGTGGGTGTCCTCCAGGCTGTGCTGGCCGTCGCAGTCGGCGCAGACGATGTAGGAAGCCTTCGGCAGCTCATCCAATATGTAGCGGTAGCCCCACTTGAGGGCGTGGCCCTTTCCCCGATTCTCTTCGTAGCCGGTGACTGTGGTCAGGCCCCGGGCGGCGGCGAAGATGGCCTCCTTTTCAGGGGAGGAGCCGTCATTGACCACCAGGACCCTGGCCCCGGCCTCCCGAAGCTCCCCCAGGAAGTGGAGCATGGCCTCATCGGGCTCGTAGGCGGGAATGAGGACCAGATCCTCCGGGGCAAATTTCAGGGAGCTCATAGCCGGTCCACAATTCTGCCCTCGCCCCCCAAGTGCTCCTCAATGAGCTGGGGCACCACCGGGGAGATGGGCCCCGTAAAGTGGAGGAGGAGCTCCCGGGGGGTGCCGGGGCGATTTTTGGGCCGAAACTTCCGGCTCAGCTGCCGCAGGGTGCCGGCATTGCCGTCCACCAAGTGGGTCCCCTCCGGGAGGCGCTCCTGAAAGAGCTTCCGGTACCAGATGAAGTGGGTGCAGCCCAGGACCACCCCTCGAATCCGCTCAAGATCGTGGGCGGCCAAAGTCCTGTCCAAAAAGGCCTCCACCTCCGGGCCCTGAAACTTCCCCTCCTCGGCCAGAGTCACCAGCTCCGGCAAAGGCTCAATGATGAGCTGATGGCCCCCCCTAAGGTGCTTCACCAATTTTTTGAGCTTGAGGCTCCGGGCCGTGGTCTCCGTGGAAAAGAGAAGGACCCGCTCTTTGGGATTTCTCAGCCTCTCCAGGGCGGGCTTTATGGCAGGCTCCATGCCAATGATGGGCACCTGGTAGTGCTTTCTCAAATAGCCACTGGCGGCCACGGTGGCGGTGTTACAGGCCAGGGTCACGGCCTTGGGCTCATAGGGCAGAATTTTTTTCATAAACTGATCCATGAGGGCGATGATTTCCCGGTCCGGCTTGGGACCATAGGGCACCTCCAGGGTGTCGCCATAGTAGATCATGGACTCATAGGGGAACATTTTTGCAGCGGCGAAAAAGGCCGTGAGGCCGCCCACACCGGAATCAAAAAAAATCAGATGAGACAAGAAAACCCCCTTATAACAAAAAAAGTCGCCTTTCGGCGACGGTTTGGTGGAGATGAGGAGGATCGAACTCCTTACCTCTTGAATGCCATTCAAGCGCTCTCCCAAGTGAGCTACACCCCCACGTGCTCTAGTAGTGTACAATGGAAACCATGGTTTTGTCAAGGGGAGGTAAAGAAAATATTTCGCTTTTTTTTGGGAGGGCCTGAAAGCCTCAAATCATCAGGGAAAACAGCCCATTGACGCCGTAGTTGGGCAGGTCCCTGCGGTAGGAGTGGAGATTTTTTTCCTCCACTGTGCAGCGCGGATCCGTGGTAATATTTTTTTCTGGAACCCCGCAGCCGGTGAGTATCCTCCGGTTGGTCTCTTTGAGGTGGATGAGCCAGTGCTCGGGGTCCTTGGGCCGGATGACCTCGTCGGCAAAGTCGAAGGTCTCCCGCCAGAGGGCCACCACATCCTCCCGCACTTCAAAGTGATCCTCACAGATACAGGGGCCGATCCAGCAAATGAGATCCTGGGGCCGGGTGCCATAGTCCCGGGCCATGGTCTCAATGGCCACTTTGGAGATTGTTTTCAGGGTGCCCCGCCAGCCGGAGTGGAGATTGGCCTGGACCCCCCGAACGGGATCGAAGAGGAGGAGGGGCACACAGTCGGCCTCCTTGGTAATGAGGAGAATGCCCCGCTCTCTGGTAATGAGGCCGTCGCCGTACTCCAGGCGGGTGGTGCCGTAGAAATCGGTGCCGGGGGTATTTTCGTCCACGGTGAAAATGTGATTGGAGTGCTTTTGATAGAGGCTGAAGATTCTCTTGGGGGCCTGGGGAAATTCCCTCAGGACCTCCCGGAGCATGGGCTCGGTTTTGGCCCCCTGAACGGAGGCGAGAAAGTCCAGGGGCTTTTGGGAAAAGTAGTGGTAGATTTGAGGGGGCGAATTTGGGGCCATGGCGGGCCTCCTTTCTATGGCGATCCCCTGTGGGGTGGAATTTTTCAGTGGGAAGACAATATTTCCTATATACTAATAGGAGGGTATCACAAAGGGGGGCGTTATGGTGAAACTTAGGAGACGAAAGTGGTTTTGGATCATCCTCATACTCATTTTAGGGGGCCTGGTCTTTCAAAAGACCTGGCAGTGGACCTACACCGTATCCCCCGCCTTCCACTTGGAGGGGGTCAATGCCTTCAGTGGCGTGGCCATTGTGGACGGCAGGGTGGCCACCTACGACGGGGACATTCTCACCTTCTACACCGCCAAGGGCCGGGAAGTGGGCCGGGTGGACCGGACGGGGGAGGGCCAGGAGGCCTTCTTTGGGGAAAAACACGCCATTCTCTTCGACCGGGATCTGAGCAAGATCTCCGTCTTCGACAGCTGGGGCAAGGAAGTGGCCGACTATCCCATTCAGGGGGAGCTCTTCTCCGCCCTGGAGCGGGACGGGGAGCTCATCTTCGAGGTCCGTCAGGGGGACAGCGAGATCCTCTATAGCACCCGCCCCGGGGGGAATCTTCAAATTATCTTCGAGACCCGGGACTATCTCCTGGACTACGCCCAGAGCAAGGGGGGCTCGTGGCTGGCCGCCACCCTCTCCAATGAGGCCGGGGGCTATAAGACCAGCATCTACGAGGACAATGAAACGGGTCAGCGGGAGGACTTTCCCATGGAGGTGGCCATGGAGCTGGCCTTTATTGGCAGGGACGGCTATATGGCAACGGAGAAAAATCTCCGGAAACTGGGGAAGGAGAACCTCCGCCGGGAGATCCCCCTCTTCACCGATATGGAGGTCACCTCGGAAGGCATCCACCTCCTCCACTCGGGGCTGCTCACCCACTACAATAAAAATTTGGAGGAGACCAAGGAGGTGGTCCTCTCCGGCAATGTGACCCAGCTCAAGGAGATGAATGGGACCCTCTTCGCCTACGGCCAGCGGGACTTGGTGGGCAATCCCTACGGGCCCAGGACCTTCACCGTCCACCTAAAGGGCCGCTATCCCCAGTGGGCCATGGAGGATGGGATCCTGGCAACGGTGACGGAAAATCACCTCTATGTGTACACCATGAAGACCAGCTTCTCCGCACCGGAAGTGCAGGATGTGGCTTTTGAGGAGGAAAACAATGAAGGATAGTCTACTGGCCATAAGGGAGCTGTTCACCACCGACCAGGGGGATCTCAATCTCTGGGGAAAGCTGGCCTCGGCCGTGCTCCTTCTCATTTTCATCCGCACGTTGATTTCCATTTTGGATCGAGTGGTGGCCAAGACCATTGCCATACACATGGACCACGGCCACGATCAGGGCCGGAGGATCACCCTCACCAAGGTGGCCTCCTCCGCCATTCGCTATACCGTCTTTGTGGTGGGGGGCCTCCTCTTTTTGCAGCTTCTGGAGGTGAACACCTCCACTCTCATTGCCACCGCCGGGGTGGGCACTCTGGCCATTGCCATGGGGGCCCAGGTCCTGGTGAAGGATGTCATCAATGGCTTTTTCATCATCTTAGAGGGCCAGTACGATGTGGGGGATGAGGTGGAACTGGCCGGCAAGACCGGCATAGTGGAGGAAGTGGGGATGCGGGTGACCAAGGTCCGGGACTTCGACGGCAGCCTCCACCTGGTCCCCAACTCCGAGATTCGAGTGGTCACCAACAAGAACCGGGGCCTCATGCGGGCCAAGGTGGCCATTCCCGTGGACGAGGATCAGCCCGTGGGCCGGGTGCTGGAGGTCTTTGAGGGGGCCCTCAAGGACTTCGGGGAGTCCTGGAAGCCCGCCAAGGGCCCCGTCCTCTGGGGGGTCACCTCCACCCAGGGCCAGGGCTACATCATCACCGCCGTGGCCTACGACAGCTCCAGCAGATACTACAATTTGGAGTATCACATGAGGCAAAAACTTTTAGAGGCCATGGCCCGAGAGGGGATCCGGCAGCCTGAAATGAAAGTAAAGCAAAAGTAAGATTTCGGGTATATATCAATAAATTGTGGGGACTCGCGGCCCGAGGGGCTGTGATTACAGAAAAGGAGGATGATTTTGCCATGGTCAATCGCCTGTACTATCAAGTGGGGGACATCGTCACCCTGAAAAAGGGCCATCCCTGTGGGGAAAATCTCTGGGAAATTCTCCGCACTGGCGTGGACATCAAGCTCTCCTGTACCGGATGCCAGCGCACCATTTGGATGACCCGCATGGACTTTGAAAAGCGCGTTCGAAAAATTAAAGAGGGGGAGAAAATGGTGAGCATCGTCCACCACGGCCCCCCGGAGGATCCACAGTGATCTGTGGATCTTTTTCTGTTAAGAAAATATTAAGAAACTCTGAAAACTTGGGGAAGGTTTTTTGGATTTATTGTAATGGGTTCCGGCCTTTGCTAAAATGAAATATTAGGGATTACCTAGAAAGGGTCGTGTGTGCATGTCTATTATTGATAAAATTTTTGGAAGTTATTCGGACCGGGAGATTAAAAAATTAAAGCCCGCCATGGAGAAAGTTTTGAAACTGGAGCCTGCCATGGAGGCCCTCTCCGATGAGCAGTTAAAGGCCAAGACCCAGGAGTTCAAGGAGCGCTTCCAGGGGGGAGAGAGCCTGGACGACCTCCTCCCCGAGGCCTTTGCCGTGGTGCGGGAGGCCTCCTGGCGGGTGCTGGGAATGAAGCACTTCCCCGTGCAAATTTTGGGGGGCATTGTCCTCCACCAGGGGCGAATTGCCGAGATGAAGACCGGGGAGGGGAAGACCCTGGTGGCCACCCTTCCCGTGTACTTAAATGCCCTGGCGGGACAGGGGGCCCATGTGGTCACCGTCAACGACTACCTGGCCCTCCGGGACAAGCAGTGGATGGGCAAGCTCTACTCCTTCCTGGGCCTCACTGTGGGCTGCATCCTCCACGATATGGAAAATGCCGACCGCAAAATCGCCTACAATTCCGACATCACCTACGGGACCAACAACGAATTTGGCTTCGACTACCTCCGGGACAATATGGTGGTCTTTGAGGAGGACCGAGTGCAGCGCAAGCTCCACTACTGCATTGTGGACGAGGTGGACTCCATTCTCATTGACGAGGCCAGGACCCCCCTCATTATCTCCGGCATTGGCGACGAGTCCACGGAGCTGTACAGCCACGCCAAAAATTTTGTAGACACTCTCACCAGCCGCATCAAGGATCAGAGCGAGACCGATGAGGACCGCTTCAACCGGGAGTTCCGGGAGGAGACGGTGGACTATGTGGTGGATGAGAAGGCAAAGACCGCCACCCTCACCGATCTGGGTCTGGAAAAGGCCGAGCGCTACTTCAATGTGGAGGACCTCTCCAGTGTGGAAAACACCGAGCTCCTCCACCACATCAATCAGGCCCTGAAGGCCAAGGGCACCATGCACCGGGATGTGAACTATGTGGTGGAAGACGGGGAAATTGTCATTGTGGACGAGTTCACCGGCCGCCTCATGTACGGCCGCCGCTACTCCGACGGTCTCCACCAGGCCATTGAGGCCAAGGAGGGCATGGCCATTAAGGCGGAGTCCAAGACCCTGGCCACCATCACCTTCCAAAACTTCTTCCGGATGTACGAGAAATTGGCGGGGATGACCGGTACCGCCATGACCGAGGAGGGGGAATTTAGGGAGATCTACAATATGGACGTGGTGGAAATCCCCACCAACCGCCCCATTGCCCGGGCAGACGACAATGATGTCATCTACAAGTCTGAGGCGGGGAAATTCAATGCCGTCATTGAGGAGATCCAAGAGGCCAATGCCAAGGGCCAGCCGGTTTTGGTGGGCACCGTCTCCGTGGACAAGTCCGAGACCCTCTCCAAGCTTTTGAAGCGCAGGGGCATCAAGCACAATGTCTTAAACGCCAAGCGCCACCGCCAGGAGTCTGAGATTGTGGCCCAGGCCGGCCGCTTTGGGGCCGTGACCATTGCCACCAATATGGCCGGTCGGGGAACCGACATCGTCTTGGGGGGCAATCCCGACTACATGGCCAAGGAAAAACTCGCCCAGGAGGGGATGGAGCCCGAGCTCATTGAGGCCGCCGACTCCTACTACGACACCGAGGACGGGGAAATTCTCGATGCCCGTGAGCGCTTCCAAAAGCTCCGGGACGAGTTTAAAGTGGAGACCGACCGGGAGAAGGAGAAAGTTTTGGCCGCCGGGGGCCTTAGAATCATCGGCACCGAGCGCCACGAGTCCCGCCGCATCGACAATCAGCTCCGGGGCCGGGCCGGCCGTCAGGGGGACCCGGGTCAGACCCGCTTCTACATCTCCGCCGATGACGATTTGATTCGCCTCTTCGCCGGGGACCGCTTCAAGAAGGTCATGGAGACCACCAAGACCGAAGAGGACGAGCCCGTGGAAGCGGGCCTCCTCACCCGTCTCATTGAGTCCGCCCAGCGGAAGGTGGAGGGGAACAACTTCTCCACCCGGAAGCACGTCCTCCAATACGACGATGTGATGAACAAGCAGCGGGAGGTCATCTACGGGGAGCGCTCCAAGGTCCTCCAGGGGCAAAACTTAAAGGACGACATCATGTCCATGTTGGAGGGCCTGGTGGAGGAGACGGTGAAATTCCACCACAAGGTCAACGAAAAGGGCGAGGCCTATATGGACTACGAGGGGATCTACCAATTTGGCAGAAACACCCTGGGCCTGTCCGAGGACTTTTTGGTGGGTCAGTCCGAGGCCGGAGTGGAGGAGCTCACTCAGCACATCATCGACCTTGCCAAGGCCCGCTACGAGGAGAAGGAGCGGGAGTTCTCCGGGGACAAATTCCGGGAAGTGGAGCGAATCATCCTCCTGAGAAATGTGGACAGCAAGTGGATGGATCACATCGACGCCATGGATCAACTCCGCCAGGGGATCAGCCTGAGATCGGTGGGGCAGATCGACCCCGTTCGGGCCTATCAAAACGAGGGCTTCGATATGTTTGAGGCCATGAATGAATCCATTCGGGAGGACACCGTTCGGATGCTCCTCCACGTGGAAAATCCCGACAATATCAAGCGGGAGAAGGTGGCCCAGGAGGCCAAGACCCCCAATCCCGACACCGGGGTCCAGGAGCCCGTCCGCCGGGAGAAGAAAATTGGCCGCAATGACCCCTGTCCCTGCGGCAGCGGCAAGAAATACAAGAACTGTCACGGAAAGAACGCATAATTATGGAGCAAAATATACATCTGGACCAAGAGCGACTGAAGGAGGTCCTGGAAACTGTCACCCACTTGGGGGAGAGCATCGACGTGGAGCAACTCCGGAAAGAGTACGGAGATCTGGAAAAGGAGACCATGGTCGAGGGTTTCTGGGATAATCCCGAGGAGGCTCAGAAGGTCATTAAAAAAATGAATCAGCGGAAGGGTCCCATGGACACTTTCGACGGCCTCATGGAATCCATTGAGGAGGCCCAAGTCATGCTGGACATCATGGAGGAGGAGGGGGACTACTCCCTCTACGACTCCTTTGTGGAGATGGTGACAAGCCTCGAGGAGGAGGCCGCGGCCTTTAAGCTGGAGACCCTCCTCAATGGGGAGTACGACGACAACGACTGCATCCTCTCCATTCACGCCGGAGCCGGGGGCACCGAGGCCCAGGACTGGGCGGACATGCTCCTGAGGATGTACCGCCGCTACGGGGAGCAGAAGGGCTACACTGTGGAGCTCTTGGACCTCTTGAAGGAGGACGAGGCGGGGATCAAATCCGCCACCCTCCGCTTCTCCGGTCCCCACGCCTATGGCTATCTCAAGGCGGAAAAGGGGGTCCACCGCCTGGTGCGGATCTCCCCCTTCGACAGCGCCAAAAAGCGCCACACCTCCTTCGCCTCGGTGGACGTCTATCCCCAGCTGGACGAGGAGACGGAAGTGGAAATCCGCCAGGAGGATTTGAAAATCGACACCTATCGATCCTCCGGGGCCGGGGGCCAGCACGTCAACACCACCGACTCCGCCGTGCGCATCACCCACATTCCCACGGGAATTGTGGTCCAGTGCCAAAATGAGCGGAGCCAAATCCAAAACCGGGAGCAGGCCATGAATATGCTCAAGGCCAAGCTGGTGGCCCTCAAGGAAGAGGAGCAGAAGGAAAAAATCGACGACCTCCAGGGCAACTACTCTCAGATTGCCTGGGGCTCTCAAATTCGCTCCTATGTCTTCCAGCCCTACACCATGGTCAAGGATCACCGGACCAACACCGAAGTGGGGGATGTCAACCGGGTCATGGACGGGGACTTGGACCCCTTTATCAACGCGTACTTGGCGGAAAAGGCCAACTAATCACAAAATCAGAGGGGGCAGCGGCCCCCTTTTTTATGTTCAGTAAAGGAGAGAATGTGTCTCAGATCAGCACAACGGATATTTTGGCCCGAGAATTTGGAAAGTCCCCCGAGACCATGGGGGAGATCCTGGCCCTCTTTGACGACGGCAACACCATTCCCTTTGTGGCCCGCTACCGGAAGGAAGTCACCGGGGCCATGGAGGACGAGGCCCTGAGAAAGCTGGTGGACCGGAGGGAGGAGCTGGAGAAACTCGCCGCCCGGAGGGAGACGGTGATCTCCACCATTGTCTCCCTGGGCAAGGACAGTCCCCAGCTCATGAGGGAGATCGAGGGTGCCGAGACCCTCCAGGAATTGGAGGACCTCTACGCCCCCTACAAGCCCAAGCGGAGGACCCGGGCCATGAAGGCCAGGGAACAGGGCCTGGGGCCCCTGGCGGAGAATTTTATGTCGTCTGAATCTCTGGGGGACTTTCACCGGGAGGTGGCCGCCTTTGAAGGGGAGCTCACCGAGGAGGAGATCCTCCAGGGAGTGGGGGACATTATCGCCGAGGAGATCAGCGAGAACCCCAAAGTGCGCTCCCCCCTGAGTAAGTACTTCGACCGCCACGGCCGCTACGAGGCCACTGCCAAGGAGGACGAGGAGGGCCGCTACAGGGCCTATCACGATTTTTCCCTGGAGGTGAGGAGGGCCAAGGATCACCAGGTCCTGGCCCTGGACCGGGGGGAGCGGACGGGGGCCCTCTCCCTCAAGGTGGTGGCAGATGAAAAGCTCCTCCTTCAAATGATCCTCTCCGCCTATCACATGAGTGAGGAGAAGATGGAGCTCTTCGGGGAAATGGCCAGGGACAGCTTAAAGCGCCTCATCCTCCCTCAAATGGTCCGGAGCCTCCGGAGCCGGCGGACGGAGGAGGCCCAGCGGGGGGCCATTGAGGTCTTTGGCAGAAATTTGAAGCCCCTCCTCCTGGAGCCTCCCCTGGGGCACAGGGTGGTCATGGGCATCGACCCGGGGATTCGCACCGGGGCCAAGGTGGCCGTGGTGGATGGCACCGGGGCCTTTTTGGAGAGCACCGTCATCTACCCCGTGGGGCGGAAAAATCTCCTTCCCCAGGCCCGGAGGGAGGTCCTCCGCCTCATTGAAAAACACGGGGTGGAGGTTTTGAGCATTGGCAGCGGCACGGCCTCCTTTGAAACGGAGCAGTTCATCAGCGAGCTCATAAGAGAGGAGGGGCTGGAGGTGGCCTATGCCATGGTCAGCGAGGACGGGGCCAGTGTCTACTCCGCCTCTCCCCTGGCCAAGGAGGAGTTCCCCGATTTGGATGTCACCATTCGGGGGGCCATCTCCATTGCCCGGAGGCTCCAGGATCCCCTGGCGGAGCTGGTGAAAATCGAGCCCCGCCACATTGGGGTGGGCCAGTATCAGCACGACTTGGACGAGAGGGCCCTGGACCACCGCCTGGACGGGGTGGTGGAGGCCGCCGTCAACGAGGTGGGGGTGGATGTGAATCTGGCATCGGTGCCCCTCTTGAAGCGGGTCTCGGGCCTCAGTCCCTCCGTGGCCAAAAACATCGTCCTCCAGAGGGAGGAGGAGGGCCCCTACCGGAACCGCCAGGAGCTGAAAAAGGTCAAGGGCCTGGGGCCCAAGGCCTTCCAGCAGTCGGCGGGCTTTCTCAGAATCCCCCAGGGGGAGGAGTTCTTGGACCGGACGGGGATCCACCCCGAGTCCTATGCCGCCGCCCGAATCCTCATGGATGAAACTCTGGAGGAGGGGGAGCGGGCCACTCGCCTCCAGGAATTGGGAGTGGGCAGGGAGACCTTGAAGGACCTGAGAGAGGAGCTGGAGCGCCCCGGCCGGGACATCCGGGAGGATGCCGGGGCCCGGAGCCTCAAGCGAAAGGCCCTCACCCTGGAGGAGCTGGAAGTGGGTCTCACCGTGGAAGGGGTGGTCCGCAATGTGGTGGACTTCGGGGCCTTTGTGGACCTGGGCCTCAAGACCAAGGGCCTCCTCCACCAGTCCAAGCTCCACCTCAATGGGCGAAATATCTACCAGGCCATTGCCGTGGGAGACCGCCTCACCGTGGAAGTGGAGAAGGTGGACCAAGAGCGGGGCCGCATTGGCCTCAAACTCCCCGACAGGGGAAAAAATAAATAGCACACAGGGGAGGCCATGCCTCCCCTTTTTTCATGGGCCTCTTGTGGACAAAGGGGCTGTTTTCCACTATGCTCATTTTATGAGAGGAGGAGGATCATGAAAGCAATTGTTGGAGGCAAAATTTGGCACGGGGGCTCCCTGAAGGAGGCCCATCTACTGGTGGATGGGGGGAAGATTCTCTCCGTGGGGGGAGAGATCCCCTCGGAGGCGGAGGTACTGGATGCGGCGGGCCGCATCCTCTATCCCGGCTTCATCGATGCCCACAGCCATATTGGGGTGGACGAGGAGATCATAGGCAAGGCGGGGGACGACACCAATGAGGGCTCCTCCCCCCTCTCCCCCCAGATCCGGGCCATTGACGGGGTGAATATCTACGACGGCCAGTTTAAGGAGGCCCTGGCGGGGGGCGTCACCACCGTGGCCACGGGGCCGGGCTCGGCCAATGTCTTTGGAGGGACCTTTGTGGCCATCAAGACCCACGGCAGCTACATCGATGAGATGGTGGTCAAGGAGCCGGTGGCCATGAAGGCGGCCCTGGGGGAAAATCCCAAGCGGGTCTACGGCAAGCAGCGAAAATACCCCATGACTCGAATGAGCATCGCCGCCCTCTTTCGGGAGGCCATAGAGGAGACTCGGGCCTATGAGCTCAGGAAGAATGCCGGCACGGGGATCTACCACCAGCAGTGGGAGTCCCTCCTGCCCGTGGCGGGGCGCCACCTCCCGGTGAAAATCCACGCCCACCGGGCCGACGACATTGCCACGGCCATTCGCCTGGCCGAGGAGCTCCACCTCCGCTACACCATTGAGCACGCCACCGAGGCGGCCCTCCTTTTGGATCTACTAAAGGAGAAGGGGGTCTCCCTCTGCATTGGCCCCACCTTTGGGGTGAAGAGCAAGGAGGAGCTCAGGAACAAGACCTTCCGGACGGCGGCCCTTTTGGAGGAGCGGGGCATTCCCTTCGCCATTATCACCGACTGCCCGGTGCTGCCCCAGGGCTCTCTGACCCTCCAGGCCAAGCACTATGTCCAAGCGGGCCTCAGCCCAAGGGGGGCCACCGAGGCCATCACCTCCGCCCCGGCCAAGATCCTGGGCATCGATCACCGAGTGGGGGCCCTGGAGGCGGGGAAGGACGCCGATGTGGTCTGCATGGCGGCGGAGCTCTTCACCGCCCCCTACGAGGAGGTCCTCTGGACCATGGTCAATGGCCAGGTTGTCTATCAGAGGGAAAAAAACTGAATCCAAAGGCAGTGGCCCTGGGGCGGCCCCACCCACAGGGCTGGCCCGGCCCGGGGGGAAGCCGGCGGTGGAAACTGAAGGGAAAGGAGGGATTTTGTGGCAAAGCAGTACACCAAGGAGCTCATTAAAGAGGAATTTTTAAAGATGCTGGAAACTCAGCCCTTTAAAGACATCACCATTGGCAAATTGGCCCAGCGCTGCGAGATCAATCGCAACACCTTTTACTATCACTACGAGGACATCTACATGTTGGTCCGGGAAATCCTACAGGACGAACTGGACAAATTGGACCAAGAGTTCCACGCCAACTCCTCCTGGGAAGAGAGCCTCATCCACGCCCTCTCCTTTATTTTAGAGAAGAAGCGGGTGGCCCAGAATATGTTCAAGTCCATGGACAAGGAGGAGGTGGACCACTATCTCCACCGAATCTGCCACGGGGTTATGAAAAAGTACGTGGATCAGGAGTGTGAGCTCAAGGGGATCCGGGCCCAGGAGGGGGACAGAGCCCTCATTGTGGCCTTTTACCAGGCGGCCCTGGCGGGGCTCTTGATCCAGTGGATGGAGGAGGGCATGGAGGCCTCCTATGAGGCCATAATTTTCCGGACGGGGAAATTATTTGATGGCAATATCGAGCGCTCCCTGAGAATCAGCCAGGAACTGGGCAAAACCGACCCCCTGCCCAAAAACTAGGCAGAGGCCAAGGAGCGGGGGAGTTCTGTGCATTTGGCCCCACTGTTGGAAAATGATACATTTCGGCAGCTGCCCCCAAAAGTCCAACATCCGCCGGGGATCATCCATGGCAGTGCGGCACTGGGGGACCTATGATGGAAGCAAGTTCAGAAACTTGAGAAATCATAGGAGGTACAATTGTGGAAATGAAAACATTTGATGAACGCCTTCGCTTGGGCAATGGGGACTACGACCGCCTGGTCAATTCCAGAAAGCCCCAGGGCATCGACGACAAGAGGGCCTATATTGTGGGAAGTGGGATTGCGGGCCTTGCCACGGCGGGCTTCTTAATCAAGGATGCCAAAATGGACCCCGGCAAAATTCACTTCTTGGAAAAGGACGACCTGGCCGGCGGGGCGTTGGACGGCAAGCTACTTGCAGATGGCAACTATGTGGCCCGAGGGGGCCGGGAAACGGGCCACCACTTTGAAGTCCTCTGGGACCTCTTCAGCGTGATTCCCTCCCGAGAGGATCCCTCCATGAGCATATTGGACTATCTCTACTACACCAATTTAGACGATCCCAACTACAGCAATTGCCGGATTACCAAAAACCGGGGCCAGCGCCACGACAATGGGAAATTCAATCTGTCCAAGGAGGGGATCCGGGAGATCATCCACCTCCTCCTCACCCCCGACGAAAAGCTCCAGGGAGTCTCCGTGGAGGAGGTCTTCTCCGATGAGGTTTTGGAGAGCGACTTCTGGACCTTTTACAGGACCATGTTTGCCTTCGAAAACTGGCACTCCGTCCTGGAACTGAAGCTCTATATCAACCGCTTCATCCACCACGTGGCAGGCCTCCCCGACCTGTCGGCCCTTCAATTCACCCGCTACGATCAGTACGAGTCCATTGTGGTGCCCATGACCGACTGGCTGAGGGAGCAGGGGGTCCAATTCGACTACCACTTTGAAGTCCTGGACATGGAGTTTGACCTCTCCCCCGAGAAAAAAGTGGCCACCAAAATCATCGCCCAGGACCCCAGGACGGGGGCGGACCGCTCCATCGACCTCACGGAAAACGACCTGGTCTTTGTGACCACGGGCTCCCTGGTGGAGGCCTCCTCCTATGGGGACAACGACCACGCCCCCAATCTCCAAGTGGACCAGGAGAAGAGCTTCGGCCTCTGGAAAAATCTGGCCAAGAAGTCCCCTGAATTTGGGCGGCCGGAGATCTTCACCTCGGAGGTGGAAAAGAGCAATTGGGAGTCTGCCACCGTCACCGTCAAGAGCCGGGAGATTGCCGACTACATCCAAAAAATCACCCAGAGGGACCCCTACACCGGAAAGGTGGTCACCGGGGGCATTGTCACGGCCCTGGACTCCCAGTGGCTCATGAGCTGGACCATCAACCGACAGGGCCAGTACATGGACCAGCCGGAGGATGAGATTGTGGTGTGGGTCTACGGCCTCTTCACCGATGTGGCGGGAGACTACATCCAAAAACCCATGAGAGAGTGCACCGGGAGGGAAATCGCCCAGGAGTGGCTCTACCACTTGGGCGTCCCCGAAGAGGAGATCCACCGACTGGCCAATGAAACCAGCACCATCCCCGTCTTCATGCCCTATATCACCGCCCAATTCATGCCCAGAAGCTTCGGCGACCGCCCCTATGTGGTGCCCCACGGAGCCCAGAACTTCGCCTTCCTGGGACAATTCGTGGAAACCCTGGACAATCCCGGCAGAGACACCGTCTTCACCACCGAGTACTCCGGCCGCTGCGCCATGGAAGCCGTCTACGTCCTCACAGGCGTGGAAAAGAAAGTCCCCGAAGTCTTCGCCTCCCGCTACGACATCCGCTACCTCCTGGCAGGAGCCAGCGCCCTAAACGACGGAGAGCGCCCCGAGCTAAACCTGCCCCTGGACAAAGTGGCCCAAGTGGCCCAACTCATCGGAGGCACAGAAATAGAGGGCATGCTCAGAGAGTACAATCTCATCTAAAAACCATCCATAGCCAATAAAAAGAATCCTTGAGTTGCAAATACCCCCTCCACAGTTCACAGCAGTGGAGGGGGTATTTGCATTTCAAGCAAGATGTGGATGAAACTCTGTGTAAAACAATTCTCAGGAAGTTGGATTTTTCAAGGGAATTATTTGAAGTGGATGTGGAGAATTACAGTGATGGACAAAAGAAGAAAGTGCTAATTGCGGTGAGCTTGTCAAAACCAGCTCATTTATTTGTTTGGGACGAGCCATTGAATTATATTGATGTCATATCCAGAATGCAGATTGAGGAAATCATAGAGGAATCAAAGCCCACACTTCTATTTGTGGAACACGATAGGCGATTTGTGGAGGATATTGCAAATAAAATTGTGCAATTGTAAATGAGATAGACAATTTAAGCTCGGAAGGGGCGGGCGCAGAAAGAGGGAATCAAAAAAAGGTTATCGACTAAAAATCGATAACCTTTTTTGCTCTGCTTTTCAATTGTTGTGGCTCTGGGATTGAACTGGGGTTTTAGAATTTTTCTCTGTGGAGTTTGTCTTCCAGTTCGAAGGGTTCTTTGGATTTCACTTTCTCTCCGGGGTGGCCGTAGGGGATGAGGGCCAGGACGCCCCAGTTTTCGGGGATGTTCAGGGCTTCTCGGACGAATTCTTCGGCGTCTCTTCCGTCGGATGCGATTTCGCTGCGGACATTGATCCAGCTGGAGCTAAGGCCCTCGGAGACCAGGAGGAGTCCCAGGTAGGCGGCGGCGATGGTGGCCTCTTCCATCCAGGTGGGGTCCACATTTTTGTCTCCCAGGACCACCACGATCCCCGGGGCGTCCTTGAGGTAGGCGGAGCCGAATCTTCTCATTTCGGCGAGTTTTTCCCTGCCCTCGCCGGTGACGTGGATGAAGTCCACGGGGTGGGCATTGCCCTTGCTGGGGCCCATGGAGGCGTAGACCAGAAGTTCCTCAATGAGGGCGGTGTCCACGGGGTCTTTGGTGAATTTGCGGATGGCTCTGCGGCCGGCAATGATTTCTCTCAAGATGTCTTTTTCTGCCATTGTTCTGCTCCTTTACTAAAGGTCCAGGGTGAATTGTTGACCGTCGCCCTGGAGGCTGTGGATCTGTGTTTCTGGATACTCCCCTTGGTACTTCTCTTTAAAGGCATCGGAGAGCTCAAAATCCCCCCAGAGGTGGAGGGGGAAGAAGTGGCGGGGCCTGAGCTTTCTGATAAAGTACTCCCCGCTGAGGTGGTAGAACTGCCCCATTCTGGGGTCCACGACGCCAAAGGCCAGGTCGATCTGTCCCAGGGCGGCGGCGTCCACCTCCCGGGTGAAGTCCCGGGCCATGTCGGCCACATCGGTGGCGGTGTAGCGGGGCCAGAGCCAAAAGTTCAGGTCTCCGGAGAAGTAGATCCTCCGGCCCTTCGCCTCAATGAGGAGGCTGATCCCCTCATCGGTGGAGCCAAAGGCCCTGAGGCTGAGGCCCCCCAGGGCCCCCTCATCTCCGGGGCGGAGGCGGATGAGCTCCAGTCCCGGCACCACGGGGACGTCGTAGGATAAGATGTATATGCTCCTGTCTTTGTAATCAAAGATGGAGGGATGGAAGTGGTCGCTGTGGCTGTGGGAGACCACAAATACCAGCTGCTTATGTGGGGGGATTATCAGTTCCCCCTGAAAATAGTCGAATACAAAAAAGTAGTCCTCGGTCTCTACGGTGTAACAGGAATGGTGGATGAATGTAATGTCGATAAAGATTCCCCCTCGCTCTTTTTTAATGATACCCATTCCAATCTTTTATAGTTCAATCACAATACATTCAAATGATTTGGATATTCTAGGGGTATCTTAAGAACACGGAAATCATGATGAATCATTCATGAAGTATCAGTAAAGGAGCGCAACATGTACGATGAATATCCATATCGAGTTCGCACCGGTTCCCGCCGTTCCCGGAGGGGCGGCACCATTGTGTTGGCCATTATCTTCAGCCTCATTGGCGGCATTGTGGGCTCGGCAGTGACCAATGTATTCAACAATTCCAGGGGCGAGACCCAGACGGGGGCCCCGGTGGTGGCCACGGAGATCAAGACCACCGACGAGATGGGGGCCGTGGCCGCCGTGGCCACCGCCGCCATGCCCTCCACTGTGGGGATCACCCAGGAGAAGACTCAGATGTCCATCTTTGGGCCCCTCACCTCCACCTCCTCGGGGAGTGGCTTCATTGCCGATGAGGGGGGCTACATTGTCTCCAATGCCCATGTGGTGGGCAGCGCCGGGGAAAAGGTGACGGTGCTTTTAAATGACGGCAGCAAGGAGGAGGGGGAGGTCCTCTGGTCCGACGGGGGCCTGGATCTGGGGATTGTGAAGATCGACCGGACGGATCTCACCCCCATGAATCTGGGGGACAGCGAGAACATTCAAATTGGGGCCCTGGCCGTGGCCATAGGAAATCCCCTGGGGCTGGACCTCCAGCGCTCGGTCACCGCCGGGGTCATCAGTGGCCTCAATCGCTCCCTAGGGGGAGAGCAGGGGGGCTATATGGAGGGCCTCATTCAAACCGATGCCTCCATCAATCAGGGCAATAGCGGGGGGCCCCTCTTAAATGCCCAGGGGGAGGTCATTGGCATCAACTCCGCCAAAATCGCCGGCGGGGAGGGCCTGGGCTTTGCCATCCCCGTCAATGTGGTGAAACCCATTTTGAAGCAGGTCCTGGAACACGGCAACACCCAAACCCTGGCCCTGGGCATTGGGGGCTACTCCGTGAGCATGCTGGAGAAGCAGACGGGCAATAGTCTGGGCACCGACGGCAAGGGCGTGGTGATCATCAATGTGGAGCCGGGCTCCCCGGCGGCCGAGGCGGGGCTCAGGAGCAGGGACGTCCTCCTGTCCATGGACGGCAATCCCGTGAACAATATGAGCAGCCTCCGCCAGTCCCTCTACAACTATCAGGTGGGGGATCAGGTGGAACTGGAAATTCTCCGGGAGGGTCAGAAGGAAAAGCTCAGCCTCACCTTTCAGGAGTACAGCATTCCAGTGCAGGGAAGTCCCCAGCCCCAGGAGATCCAGCCCTACAGGGGAAATTAGAGAAAATGGGGTAAAGATGCACTTCAAGGTGCATCTTTTTTCTTTCCCCCTCCGGGGCCAGGGATCAGGGAATGGATTCTCTTTCGGCCCTCCGCTTTTCTCCCTCCGGGGTCCGCGCCGGGATCAGGGGGCGGCCCTTGGCTTTTCGCCCTTGGGGGGCAGGATCAGGGGACGGTTTCTCTTTTGGCCCCTTCGCTTTTCGTCCTCCGGGGTCCGGGATCAGGGGGTGAGTTCTCTTTGGGCCCTCCCCTTTTCTCCCTTGGGGGGCAGGGGTGGGCTGTTGTGTTTTTTTGTTTTTTACTATAATAGAAGTTTAGAAGGAGGTGGGCCATGGAGCCGATCCACGATATAAGTTATTTCCTCCAGGGGGAGGAGGCCATGAGGGACTTTGGGCGGTATTTGGCCGCCGCCATTGCCCCCGATGACATACTGTGTTTCATCGGAGACTTGGGGGCGGGGAAGACCACCCTGATTCAGGGCCTTGCCCAGGGCATGGGGATTATGGAGGATGTGAGCAGCGCCACTTTTTCCCTGATGAATATCTACCGGGGGCCCCTGGATCTCTATCACTTTGACGCCTATCGCATGGAGGATCCCCGGGACTTCTACGCCATTGGCGGGGAGGAGGTCCTCTCCCAGGGGGGCGTCAGTGCCATTGAGTGGGCGGGCCGCGTCCTGGACTTTCTCCCCGAGGACTATCTGCTGTGCACCATCCACTACGAGGGGGCGGGGCGGAAGCTGGAATTTTCCGCCGTGGGAGAGCGGGGAGCGGAGCTCCTTGCCCACGTGGCGAAGTATGAGGGGGAGCGATGAAAGTACTGGCCTTTGACACCTCCACCCCTTGGCTCTCCGTGGCCATTTTGGACGGGGAGAAGACCCTGGTCTCCTTTGCCATGGACGGGGAGCTGAGGCACTCGGAGTATCTCACCGAAGTCATTGAGGACGCCCTGAAGTACGTCCCCTTTTCCAGAGAGGAGCTGGACCTCATTGCCGTGGGGGTGGGACCGGGCTCCTATACGGGGCTGAGAATCAGCCTCATCACCGCAAAAATTTTGGCCCGCAGCCTGGACATACCCGTCATTGGGGTCTCGGGCCTTTCGGCCATGGCCTATGTCCAGGAGGACGGCCTCTATCTCCCCGCCCTGGATGCCAGGAGAAAGAGGGTCTACTGGGGCCTCTACCGGAAGACGGGGCAGGAGCTGGAAGTCCTCGTCCCCGACGGGGTTACTGCCGTGGGGGAATTGGACATTCCCCCGGAGGCCGTGGTCCTGGGCTCGGGCTACGGGGCCTATCCAGAGCTCTTTGGAGATGTGGCCCACCGAGTCGCCCAGGTGACGGCGGAGGCCATTGGCCGCTACGGCCTTCACTCCTATGGGAAGAGGGGCGGGGACAATCCCTACAGCCTGGAGCCCAATTATGTACAGAAGACCCAAGCCATGCGAGAATACGAGGAACGGAATGGACCTATTGAAAAAAACTAGAACGGCAACTTTGGAGGACCTGGACCGAATGCTCTCCATAGAGGAGGCCACCTTCTCCTCCCCCTGGTCCCGGCGCTCCTTTGAGCTGGAGCTGAAGAGCCCCCTGAGCTACTACGAGGTCCTCACCCTCTCCGATCAGATTGTGGGCTACGCCGGGGCCTATCTCTTGGAGGACGAGGCCCACATTGGCAATGTGGCCATAGATGAGGACTTTCGGGGCAATGGCTACGGGAGCTATCTCATGAAGCACTTTCTCTTCAGCCTCTATGAGCGGGGGGTCCGCAAGGCCACCCTGGAGGTGCGGGAGGACAATGCCGTGGCCATCGCCCTCTATGAGTCCCTGGGCTTTATTCTGGAGGGCCGGAGAAAGAACTACTACAACGATGTAAAAAAAGACGCTTTAATCTACTGGAGGAGGTGGGGCAATGATTAGTCTGGGCATAGAGACATCCTGCGACGACACCGGGGTGGCCATTGTGGAGGACGGCAGAAAAATTCTCGCCAATGTCCTCTCCTCTCAAATCGACATCCACCGCCTCTTTGGCGGGGTGGTGCCGGAGATCGCCTCCCGGGAGCACCTGAGCAATTTCCTGCCGGTGCTGGACACGGTCCTGGAAGAGAGCGGCCTCAGCCTTGAGGACATCGACCTCATTGGGGCCACTCGGGGGCCGGGGCTCATTGGGGCCCTACTGGTGGGCCTCACGGCCGGCAGATCCCTCTCCCTGGCCACGGGGATTCCCTTTGTGGGGGTCAATCACCTCCAGGGCCATATCTGCGCCAATTATCTCACCCATCCTCAGCTCAAGCCCCCCTTTGTGGCCCTCATTGTCTCCGGGGGCCACAGCTATCTCCTCCACGTCACCGACTATTTGGACTACAGCCTCTACGGCAAGACCCGGGACGATGCGGCGGGAGAGGCCTTTGACAAGGTGGCCCGGGCCATGGGCCTGCCCTATCCCGGGGGCCCGGTCATTGACCGCCTGGCCAAAGAGGGAGAGGAGACCTACAAGCTCCCCCGGGTCCTCCTGGAGGAAAATAGCTACGACTTCAGCTTCTCCGGCCTCAAGACCGCCGTCTTAAATGAGCTCAACCGGAGCAAGCAAATGGGAGAGGAGATTCGCAAGGCGGATCTCGCCCGGAGCTTCCAACAGGCGGTGGTGGACGTCCTGGTGGAGAAGACCTATCGCCTGGCAGAGGAGCTGGGCGAGAGGACCATTGTCCTGGCGGGGGGCGTCTCCGCCAACAGCGCCCTCAAGGAGGCCATGGTCCAGCGAGGGGGAGAAGAGTACAAAATCTACGCCCCCACCCCCAAACTCAGCACCGACAATGGGGCCATGATCGCCTCGGCGGCCTACTTCACCCACCTCAAGGGGGGGCGGCCCCAGGTCTTCGCCGACCCCAATTTGGGCCTGGGCTGAGCCTTGGTAAAGCCTCTCAAAGTGGTGTAAAATTTTGGTAAATTGTGAAAATGCGATCGTGCAGAGTGGTTGCCCATTCTGCACTTTTTTTCGCCATTTTTGAGATGACTAAAATTCTACAAACTTTTCCGAATGGGAATTTATGCACTCTATCCACAATCTTATCCCCAAAAAAAGGGGGATATTCAGGGAATCCACAGAGTTATCCACGTTATCCACAGGCTTGTCCACGGTTTTCCCCGGGATCTTTGTGGAGAACTCCCCTTGACAGCCACAAAGGGGATGGTTGAGGGCTTTGGGGGGATCTTGCACTGTTGGGAGGGATTTGCACTTTACTTGGAATTGCCCTAGGGGGGAAATCCCGGGGAAAAATTCCTTGTTAAACAACTGACCCATTGATATAATGTCAGGGTATTATCAAAGTGAATGTGAGCCCTCCGGCGGCTTAGATGGGAGTGTATCTATGAACAAAAAATTCGGAATGGTGGTGGCCTGCCTGGTCATTGGAGCCCTGGCCATGGCCTCCCTTTCCCTGCAAAAGGCGACCCTTGGCCGGGTGATCATGGGGGGACCCATGGTGGCCCTTTTGATTTCCATGATCATCTGTAATCTCACCCCGCCTTTGACGGGACCCGCCAAAGAGGGGACCACCTTCGCCGGGAAAAAATTCCTCAACTGGGGGATTATTTTCACCGGGGCCACCCTGAGCTTTGCAGATCTTCTGGGGACCGGGGTCAAGGCCCTGCCCCTCCTCGTTCTCAATCTCTTTGTTTCCTTTGGCGTGGCCCTCTGGGTGGGCCGTTTCATTGGCACAACAAAAAACACCTCCCGTTTGGTGGGAGGCGGAACTGCCATTTGTGGGGGGACGGCCATTGCCACTCTGAGCCCCATTGTGGAGGCCACGGAGGAGGAATTTGCCTTTGCCATGGCGGCCATCTTCCTCTGCGACACCCTAGCTGCCTTTACATATCCCTATTTGGCGGAAGTCATGCATTTGACGGAGAATCAATTCGCCTTCTGGGCGGGGGCTGCCATCAACGATGCCTCCTCCGTAGCCGGGGCCCAGGCCACCTACTCTGCCCTCAGTGGACTGGCGGACTTCAATGGGGCCATCAATGTGAAATTGGTCCGGACCACCCTCTTGATCTTCGTGGCCATCTTTATGAGTGCACGAGTTGCCAGTGAGGGGAAAAAGACCGAGGGAGAGAGCCTCTGGAAAGTCGTTGTCACCACTTTCCCCAAATTCCTCCTGGGCTTTTTGGTGGCCATTCTCCTCAACACCTTGGGGCTGTTTAACTTTGAAGTCTTTGGCGCCAGCCTCTCCAGTCACCTGGGCACTTTGAGTAAATTCCTCTTTGCCTCGGCCCTGGCTGGGGTGGGCTTTAAGATCTCTCTCGCCCAAGTCTTCAGCAAGGGCGTGAAGCCCATTCTCTTGGGGGGCTGCACCTGGCTGACCGTCTGCGGATTTTCCCTGATCTTCGTCTTCCTCTTCTCGGGCTATGTGGGCTAGTCCTCCAGGGCCTCTGTGGCCAGGAGCCAGTCCTCATAGACCTCGTCCAATGTAGCTTGAATCTCCCCTCGCTCTTCCGAAAGAGCGAGGGCTTTTTTGTGGTCCTCGTAGGTCTCGGGGAGGGAGAGGTCGCGGTCGATCTTTTGAATCTGCTCCTCCAGCTGGTGGATTTTTTCCTCCAGGGCCTGGAGCTGGGCCCGCTGGCGCTTGGCCTCCTGGCGGGCGGCCCGGCTCTTTTTCTGCTCCTTTTTCTGCTCGGTGCGGCTCTTCTCCTCCTCCCGGGGCTCCTCCTCCCTCTGGGTCTTTTCCAGATAGTAGTCGTAATTGCCCTCATAGCTCTGGATGCCCTGGGGCGAGAGGGCCAGGGTGCGGTGGCAGATTTTGTTGAGGAAGTAGCGGTCGTGGCTCACGGTGAGGAGGGTGCCGGGATAGTGCTCCAGGGCCTCCTCCAAAAGCTCCTTGGAGGGAATGTCCAGGTGGTTGGTGGGCTCGTCAAAGAGGAGGAAATTGGCCCCGGAGAGCATCACCTTCAGGAGGGAGAGGCGCCCCTTCTCCCCGCCCGAGAGTTCCCCCACTTTTCGCTCCGTGGCATCTCCAGTGAAGAGAAAGGAGGCAAGATGGGTATAGACTTCCCGTACCGTAAGTTGGGGATAGCTGTCCCACAGCTCCTCCAGGACGGTGTGGTGGTCGTCGAGATCGGAGAGCTGCTGGTCGTAGTAGCCCAGGCTGACGTGGCTGCCCAGGGAGATCTTTCCCCGGGTGAGCTCCTCCCTGCCGGAGATGGCCTTTAAGAGGGTGGACTTTCCAATGCCATTGGGGCCAATGAGGCCCACATGCTCCCCCCGGTAGAGGGCCATGGAGGCATTTTCAAAGAGGGTCTTCTCCCCAAAGGACTTGGCCCCCTCCTCCAAAATGAGGACATCCTTCCCCGATTCCTTCTTGGGTTCGAAGCGGAGCTTCATGGACTGCTGCTGGGTCACATCCTCCAGCCGCTCCACCTTGGCCAGCTGCTTTTCCCGGCTCCGAGCGGCCTTCACACTCCGCTCCCGGTTCCAGGACTTGTAGCGCTCGATGATTTCCTCCTGGCGCTTGATCTCCCGCTGCTGGTGAACGAAGCTCCGGTGCTGGACCTCCAGCTCCTTTTTCCGCTGGCGGAGGAAAGTGCTGTAATTGCCGGTGTAGCTCAAGACCTCCCCGGATTCCAAGAGGAAGATGCGCCCCACCACATGGTCCAGGAAGTAGCGGTCGTGACTGATGACCATGAGGGTGCCCCGATAGTCCTGGAGGAATTTTTCCAGCCAGGAAATGGCATCCACATCCAGGTGGTTGGTGGGCTCGTCCAGGAGGAGGAGGGTGGGCTGGGTGAGGAGGAGCTTGGCCAAATTGAGCCGGGACTGCTGGCCCCCGGAGAGGTCCCGGGGGTCCATGGAAAATTCCTCCCGGGAAAAGCCCAGGCCCAGGAGGGTGCCGGAGATTCGGCTGTCCCGCTGATAGCCCCCCCGCTCCTCAAATTTTTCCAGGAGATTCTGATACTGATGGCTCAGCTCCAGGACCTCCTCCTCACTGCTGGCCGCGGCCATGCGCCCCTCCAGGGCCACCAGCTGTTCTTCCATCTCATCCAAGTACTTGAAGACCGTGGCCGTCTCCTCATAGAGGGTGGCCTGGGTGAACTCGGAGTGCTGGGTGAGATAGCCCACGGAGAGATTTTTCGAGGCGATGATCTCCCCTCCGTCGGGACTCTGCTCCCCGGAGAGGATTTCCATGAGGGTGGTCTTGCCGCTGCCATTGCGGCCAATGAGACCAATTTTATCCCCCTCTTCCACGGTGAAAGAAACATTGTTAAAAATAGTATTTAGGGTATGAATTTTACATAGGGATTTTGTTTGTAGTATCATAGATGCCTCCGTAGGTATCATAGCATTGACAGACCGGGGAGAAAAGTTTTGAACAATTGCAAATTATTTCCCTTTTCCCTGATAGTATGTTAAAATATAGACCATATCAGACTGTGGTTTATACGAAAAAATTTGGATATGTCATGAGGTGAGCATGTGGAAAAGAAAAAGAAAGTTTCAGAAACCGTAATTCGACGCTTACCGAAGTATCACCGCTATCTAACTGATCTGATGGAGGAAGGGGAGGATCGGATCTCTTCCCAGGAACTCAGTGAGCTCACGGGCTTTACGGCTTCACAGATTCGCCAGGATTTGAATAATTTCGGTGGCTTCGGCCAGCAGGGCTATGGCTACAAAGTCTCCACTTTGAGGGAGGAGATTGAGAAGATTCTGGGGATCGATGTCACCTACAAGGCCATTGTGGTGGGGGCCGGCAATCTGGGTTCGGTCATCAGCCACTACAAGGGCTTCAGGGACAGCGGCTTTGATATTGTGGCCATTTTTGACAAGAATGACGAAGTAGTGGGCACCAAAGTGGGGGAACTGGAAGTCAAGCATGTCAAAAAATTGGAGAGATACCTGGAGAAGCATCCCGACATCACCGTGGGGATACTCACAGTGCCCAAGGACGGGGCCCAGGAGATTGCCGATCGCCTGGCCGCTGCCGGCATCAAGGGGATTTGGAACTTCGCTCCCCTGGATCTTTCGGCGGGGGAAGGGGTCATTGTGGAGAATGTCCGCCTGGTGGACTCCCTCCTCACCCTGAGCTATTATTTGACGGACAGCGAGCGGTAGTGAGGGCGGGCAGTTTTCAACTGGAGAAAAATTTAAAGAGTGGGCAGCACTTTCATTGGCGAGAGATTCCAGGGGAGCCGGGCTCCTTTGGGGTGGTCAATGGGGGTGATGCCTTTTTTTTGCGGGGGGAAGATCTGGCGGGTGCTGCCGCCGAGTTCTTCGATCTGGGGGCCCACTATCCCTCCCTGGAGGAGTTTCCGGAGCTTGCCCCCTGGAGGGAGACCGCCCAGTGGCTGAGGATGCTCCGCCAGGACCCCTGGGAGACGGTGGTGGCCTTTCTCCTCTCCAGTAACAACCACATGAAGCGGATTCAAAGGAGCATCTGGAAACTCTCCGAGAACTACGGGCCCCTCCTGGCCGAGGCGGGGGGCCTCGCCCTCCACGGCCTCCCCAGCCCCGAGGTCCTGGCCGCCTTGGATCCCAGTGAGCTCAGGGAGCTGGGGGCCGGCTACCGGGACAAGTACCTGGTGGGGAGCGCCCAAATAATCGCCTCGGGGGCCCTCTCTCTGGAGGAATTGGACCAGCTCTCCTATGATGAGGCCCACCGAAGGCTCAAGGAGCTTCCCGGAGTGGGGGACAAGGTGGCCGACTGCATCCTCCTCTTTGGCTATCACAAAATGGAGGCCTTTCCCGTGGACGTGTGGGTGGAGCGGGTCATGAGGGAGGTCTATCCCCGGGAGGATTTTAAAAACCGAAAGGCCATTGCCGCCTTTGGCAGGGAGCGCTTTGGCCCCTACAGCGGCTATTTTCAGCAGCTCCTCTTTACGGGAAGGCGAGAAATGAAGGGATGAGGGAGGCCCCGGGTCTCCCCAGTTTTTTTTCGGAAGGTGTTTACAACCTTTCCCCTGATGGGTACAATTAGTACTGGAAGTTAGCACTCAATGATACAGAGTGCTAGTAAAATGTAATGGAGGTCCACATGAATATTAAACCTTTAGGCGAAAGAGTCGTTATCAAAAAATTTGAAACTGAAAATGTAACGGCCTCTGGCATCGTCCTGCCGGATTCCGCAAAAGAGGAGTCCAATGTGGCGGAAGTTGTCGCCATTAGCGAAGAATTAAAAAATTCCGAAGAAATTCAAGTCGATATCGCTGTGGGCGATAAGGTACTATACAGCAAATATGCAGGCACCGAAGTGGAAGTGGATGGCGACAAAGTCATCGTCATCAAGTACCAGGATCTCCTGGCCGTACTCGCGTAAGGAGGCAAAATTAGCATGGCAAAAGATATTAAATTCAGCGCTGACGCACGTCAAGGCATGGTCAATGGCATCAATCGCCTGGCCGACACCGTAAAAGTAACCCTGGGACCCAAGGGCCGCAATGTGGTTCTGGACAAGGAATACGGCGCCCCCCTCATCACCAACGACGGGGTGACCATTGCCCGTGAAATCGAATTCGAAGATGCCTTCGAGAACATGGGGGCACAGCTGGTGAAGGAAGTGGCCACCAAGACCAATGACGTGGCCGGGGACGGCACCACCACCGCCACCCTTCTGGCTCAAGCCATCATCCGGGAGGGCCTGAAGAATCTGGCCGCCGGCGCCAATCCCATGGTCCTCCAGCGGGGCATCAAGAAGGCCGTGGACCTGGCTGTGGAGGCCTTCAAGGAGTACAGCCACCCCGTGGACAACAGCGAGGCCATTGCCAATGTGGCCAGCATCTCCGCTGCCGATGAGGAAATTGGCAAGCTCATTGCCGAGGCCATGGAAAAAGTGGGCCAGGACGGGGTCATCACCGTGGAAGAGTCCCGCTCCATGGGCACCAGCCTGGACGTGGTAGAGGGCATGCAGTTCGACCGGGGCTATGTCTCCCCCTATATGGTCACCGACAATGAGAAGATGGTGGCCGAGCTGGAGAGCCCCTACATTCTCATCACCGATAAGAAGATCACCAATATTCAAGAGATCCTCCCCCTCCTGGAGCAGGTCCTCCAAGAGTCCCGTCCCATCCTCCTCATTGCCGAGGACATTGAAGGGGAAGCCATGGCCACCCTCGTGGTGAACAAACTCCGGGGCACCCTCAATGTGGTAGGGGTCAAGGCCCCCGGCTACGGCGACCGGAGAAAGGAAATGCTCCAGGACATCGCAGCCCTCACCGGCGGCACCGTCATTGCCGAAGAGCTGGGCTACGACATCAAGGAAGCCACTGTGGACATGCTGGGGACTGCCGCCAGAGTTCGAGTGGAAAAGGACAAGACCGTCATCGTGGACGGCTCCGGGGACAAGGCCGCCATTGAAGCCAGAATCTCTCAAATCCGCGCTCAACTGGAAGAAAATGAGAGCGAATTTGAGCGGGAAAAACTCCAAGAGCGCCTGGCCAAACTGGCCGGCGGCGTGGCCGTCATCCAAGTGGGTGCCGCCACTGAAGTGGAGCTGAAAGAGCGGAAACTCCGCATTGAGGACGCCCTGGCAGCCACCAGAGCCGCCGTGGAAGAGGGAATTGTTCCCGGAGGCGGCGTGGTTCTGGTCAACTCCATTGAAAAGCTGAGAGATCTGTTGGAGTCCTCTGAAGGGGATGAAAAGACCGGCGTGAGCATCATCATGCGGGCCATGGAAGAGCCCATTCGTCAAATTGCAACCAATGCCGGCATCGACGGTTCCGTCATTGTGGAGCACATTAAAAACGGGGAAGTGGGCGTGGGCTACGACGCCTTCAAGGGCGAGTATGTGAAGATGCTCGAAGCGGGCATTGTGGACCCCACCAAGGTGACCCGCTCCGCACTGCAAAATGCAGCCAGCGTCTCCGCCATGATTCTCACCACCGAAGCGGCCGTTGCCAATATCAAGGCCGATGGTCCCGACCTCAGTGCCCTTGCAGGAGCAGGTGGCATGGGCGGCATGGGCATGATGTAATCACCCCCAGAATAGTTGGAGCCGAGGAAATTCCTCGGCTTCTTTTTTTGTGTTTTGGGGCATTTCTGTCCACAGCCGGGAAAAATAGGGGTATACTACTAATTACGGTTAGAGTAGTCAGTGGGCGTTAAGTGTTGGGAGATGGGAAGTTGCTCCCAAACGAAGGGCATAGAGGCCCGCGGTCCACTGTCGCGTCCGCTGCCATTCCTCTATATGGCAGTTCATAGGAGGAAAACAATTGAAAAAACTATCGACTCAACAGCTCACCATGTTGGGGGCCCTGGTGGCCCTGGAAGTAGTGCTGGCTCGAATCTTGGGCCTGGAAATTGGGGGGATCATTCGAATCTCCTTTAAGTTCATTCCCGTGACCATTCGCTCCGCCCTCTTCCATCCCATTCTCAGCGGCTTCGGAGGGGCCGTGGCCGATGTCATCGGCTATGTACTGAAGCCCACGGGGGCATTTTTCCCCGGCTTTACCCTGACGGCCTTTTTGGGATCGGTGATTTACGGCATTTTCTATTACAAAAAGCCCATCACCCCCCTTCGGATTGCCATGGCCACCGCCTCGGTGACCTTGATCTGTGATGTGCTCTTAAACACCCTCTGGCTGGTGATGCTCACGGGCAATCCCTTCACCGCCCTGATGACCAGCCGCCTGCCGGTGCAGCTCACCAGTATGGTGATTTCCATTGTTGTCCAGGCCGTGGTGCTGGGCCGAGTCGTGGGACAGATTGAGAGGAATATTGGTATATGACTGAGGAAACTCAGAAACTAAATCAACAGGAGCTCTTCGAAGAAATCGCCGATTTCTTGGACGAGTACCTGGATGCCATGCCCCCAGAGGTCCTCAGGGACCTGCACCTGGGGGTTATTTTGGAGCCCGAAAAGAAGATGAGTCCCCAGGGGCTGATTATGGGGGAGTACCGTATCAGCGCCCTGGGCAATGGCATTGTCCTCTACTTTGGCTCCTTTCTCAGCCGCTTTCCCGCCCTTCCCGTGGAGCTTCTAAAGTATGAAGTGGCCGCCACCTTGAGGCACGAGCTCACCCACCATGTGGAGCACTTGGCCGGGGACTACAGTCTCGCCAAGGAGGAGGCCAGAGAGCGGGAGGAGTGGTACAGGGAGCGAATGGAAAGAGGGGAGGGGAAGGATGAATAAAATTCGGGGGCATTTTTACCGCATGGTGGGCACCGCCCTGGACTATTTCTTTCAGTTTTTCATCGTCCTCTTCACCCTGATCTCTGAAATTTTCCGGGAGATACAGAGATTTTTGGTGGTCTTTCTCTTTGCCGGGGGCTGCCTGATCTTTTTCCTCTTCCTCAACCCCCTCATCCTCTACTGGACCAAAATGTGGCCCCTCACCTTTCTCCTCTTGGTCTTTCTCGTCCCCCTGGCGGGGACCATAGTCACCAGCTATCTCAAGTACCTCCAGTACATTGTCACCGAGTACTTCTACGAGAGGGCCGACCGGGACCTTTTGGGGGAGGTCTCCTACGACAGTCAGGGGAACTACGGCTTTCGCATGGAGCGGAAAATCGCCGCCGAGGAGAAGCGCCGGGAGGAGGAGCGAAGGCGCCTGGCCGAGGAGGCCTTCCGCCGCCAGTTCGAGTCCTTCTTCTGGGAGCAGGCCCAGGGCAGCCGCCAGTATCAGCAGCAGTGGACCGGGGGAGGATCGGCCCAGAGCCACTACGCCGACAGTTTTGACCGGGAGTACGAGGCGGCCCTGGAGGTCTTGGATCTGCCCAAAGATGCCGACAAGTATCAGGTGAAGCTCGCCTATAGGAAGCTCGCCAAGCGCTATCACCCGGACCTCAATCCCAATGAGGACACCACCGCCACCTTCCAGAATATCAACCGGGCCTATGAATTTCTCTCCGACGAAAATATCGAGCGCTACCGAAGGAATCACAGCTGACTCAAGGCCCTCCGGGGCCGCGGGCGGTCCTTCCTGGGAGAAACTGTTTTTTATACCCTTCCAGTATTCTTTTTTTGTGATACAATGACTCTAAGTTATTTTTTTAGAGTACATAGGGGAAGGAGAGTGAGGTTTCCAGTGAAAAAGAACGCCCAATTGATCTTCCATCTCATCAACCACACTCGGGAACACCCCAGTGCGGAAGAGATCCACAGCCAGCTCAGAGCCTCGGGCCACAGCCTGTCTCTGGCCACGGTCTACAACAATCTCCACTGGCTCCTCAAGGGAAAATTCATCCGCCGCATTCCAGTGGACGGCGGCAGCGACCGCTATGACCGGGTGGACAAGCACGACCACCTCCAGTGCGTTCACTGCGGCCAGATCACCGATGTGATTTTAGAGGACTATATGGAGGAGCTGGAGCGACAGCTCAAGGGAAAAATCGTGGGCTACGATTTGAAGATCCAGTACATCTGCCCCCAGTGCCAAGAGGAATTGGCCCTGAGAGGCGGGGTGAAGCAAAACACCATCGACAAACTTGCACCGGAGGGCAATTTTCCACTGCCCACGCCGGCCCAGTAGGGCGGGGACTTCCACAAAATATGAGGGGCCTTCAAGAAATCTTGGGGGCTCTTTTTTTGAGCCCAAATCCCCGGCTCCCCTTTTCTCCCCGGGAAGAAGCTTGTCTCGATGACATGGTCCGCCCCATACGGACGGCGCCATTTTTGCCCCGGGAAGAAGCTTTCCACCTTGGCCGCGCCCGGGCCCCGGGAGCAATTGGGACGGCGGAGGGGAGGGGCCCTCCCGGCGGCCCCTCTGAGCTCTCCGGAGGAAATCCTTTTTTCTTCTTGACAGATGGAAAAACAGTGCTATGATTGAATTAAATATAGATCAATCTTCAGGGCGAGGTGCAATTCCTCACCGGTGGTAAAAGTCCACGAGCCTTTGGCTGAATCGGTGCAATTCCGATACCGACGGTATAGTCCGGATGGAAGAAGATGGGGCTTTTTTTCTGCCCGGCGGATCCCCTTGGGGATCTGTTTATCCAATCCATGCATGTCTGCGGCGCCCTGTGGGGTGCCGCTTTTTTTGTGTCCTGATGGAGTTTTCCGAAGGGAGTTGATGCTGTGGCAGGACGACACAGTAAAGATGAAAAGTTTATGGCCCGGGCCCTGGAACTGGCGGAGCTGGGCCGGGGATGCACCGGGGCCAATCCCCTGGTGGGGGCCGTGGTGGTCCGGGATGGGAAGATCATCGGGGAGGGCTACCACCGGCGCTGTGGCGAGGCCCACGCCGAGGTGAACGCCCTGGCATCGGTGGGAGACCCGGAGCTCTTGAGGGGCAGCAGCCTCTATGTGAGTCTGGAGCCCTGTCACCACTGGGGGAAGACGCCCCCCTGTACCAAGGCCATTGTGGAAAGTGGCATCTCCCGGGTGGTCTTCGCCGCCTGCGAGGAGCACGGCAAAGCCTCCGGGGGCGGGGCCTATCTCGCCGGGGAGGGGATCCAGGTGGTAAGCGGCCTTCTGGAGGAGGAGGCGGTGGAGCAAAACCGCATCTTCTTTACGGGAATCCGCCACCACAGGCCCTATGTCACCGTAAAGGGGGCCGTGAGCCTGGACGGCTTTTTGGCCACCTCTTCGGGCCAGAGTCAGTGGATCACCTCGGAGGAGGCCCGGAGGGACGGCCACAGGCTGAGGGGCCAGGTGGACGCCATACTGGTGGGAACGGGGACCGTCCTTGCAGATGATCCCCAGCTCACCAATCGCTCCGGCGAGGGGACCCAGCCCCTCCGGGTGGTCTTGGACCGGAGGGGGCGGATTCCCCCCACGGCCAAGATCTTTGGAGGGGAGGCCAAAACTCTGGTCATCACCACAAGGGAGGACCACCACTTTAGCGAGCGGATGCTCCTCACAGAGGGTGAGTGGCAGCTCAGCACCATTTTGGAACTTCTCAAGGACCGGGGCGTCCACCACCTCATGGTGGAGGGGGGCGCCCGACTACTGGGGAGCTTCTTTCAGGAGGACTTGGTGGATGAGTTTCGCCTCTACTACGCCCCCTTCTTCATGGGAGAGGGGCGGAAGCTCCTAGAGGGCTTCGGCCTGGAAGAGCTCAGACAGCGGCGGGACTTCGGCCACATAGAGGCCACAGTCCTCACAGATGGCAGCGGCAATATCAGAGTGGAGGGACGGCGAAATGTTTACCGGGCTCGTTGAAGAATTGGGCACTGTGGAGGACTTCCGCAGGGAATACGACAGGGTGACGGTGGTCATCCGGGGGGAGAAGGTCCTGGAGGGGACCCAAGCGGGGGACAGTATTGCCACCGATGGGGTCTGCCTCACAGTCACGGGGCTGGAGGAGGGGCGGTTTTTGGCCAATGTCATGGTCACCACTTTGGAAAAATCCGCCCTGGGGGCCCTGAGCCCCGGGGATCTGGTCCACCTGGAGCGGGCCGCTGCCCTGGGAAATCCCATGGGGGGCCACATCGTCCAGGGCCATGTGGACACCGTGGGCCGGGTGGGGAGTATCGTGAAGCGGCCCAATGGCTATCACCTCACGGTGAACTATCCCCGGGAATACGATGGACTGGTGGTGGATCAGGGGAGCATCGCCCTCATGGGGGTGAGCCTCACAGTGGATGTGGCCCTCAATGGGGGCTGCACCGTCTCCCTGATCCCGGAGACTCTGAGAAGCACCAAACTGGGCGCCCTCTCTCCGGGGGACCCAGTGAATATAGAATTTGACATCATTGGCAAGTATGTGGCCCGCCAGTGGGCCCTGGAGGCGGGGGGAGGATCCTCCCTCACTTGGGAAAAATTACAGGAGGCTGGTTTCTAATGGAAAAAGAAAATACAATGTTTGGCAGAGTGGAGGATGCCCTGGAGGCACTGGCTCGAGGGGAGATCATCTTTGTGGTGGACGACGAGGACCGGGAGAATGAGGGGGATATGATTGCAGCGGCACAATTTGCCGACACAAAAATGCTCAATATCATGGCCTCCCAGGCCAAGGGCCTCATCTGCATGCCCATGAGCGAGGGGGAGGCCCAGCGCCTGGGGCTGCCCCCCATGGTCAAGGAAAACACCGACAATCACCAGACGGCCTTCACCGTGAGCATCGACCACATGGAGACCACCACGGGGATTTCCGCCAAGGAGCGGGCCTACACCGCCAAAATGACCACGGAGGAACACAGTAAGCCCCAGGACTTCCGCCGGCCGGGGCACATGTTCCCTCTCATCGCCAGAAAGGGCGGGGTCTTCACCCGCAGGGGCCACACCGAGGCCACGGTGGACCTCCTCCGCCTGGCGGGCCTCAAGGAAATTGGCCTCTGCTGTGAGATCATGGCGGAAAATGGGGAGATGATGCTCCGGGATGAGATCTACGAAATGGCCCGGGAAATGGGCTGCGTCTTCATCAATTTGGAGCAGATCTTGGAGTACCGGAAGAACTACGACCATCTGGTCCGCTGTGTGGACTCCGCCCAGCTGCCCACCCGCTACGGCAATTTCCGGGCCTATGGCTACGAAAACATCATCAATGGGGAGCAGCACCTGGCCCTGGTGAAGGGGGACATCACCACCGACGAACCGGTGCTGGTGCGGGTCCACTCCGAGTGCCTCACGGGGGACGCATTGGGGAGCAATCGCTGTGACTGCGGCGATCAGCTCCACCGGGCCATGACCACCATCGAGAGGGAGGGCCGGGGGGTCCTCCTCTACATGCGCCAGGAGGGCCGGGGGATCGGCCTCCTCAACAAGATCCGGGCCTATCAGCTCCAGGATCAAGGCATGGACACAGTGGAGGCCAATCTCGCCCTGGGCTTTAAGGAGGACGAGCGGGAGTACTACATTGGCGCCCAAATCCTCAAGGACCTGGGGATCAGCCAGATGAATCTACTCACCAACAATCCCCAAAAGGTCTATCACCTGAGCCAGTACGGCCTTGAGATCGTCCGCCGGGTGCCCATTGAGATTCCCGCCCACGATGAGGACCGCCAGTATCTGGCCACCAAAGCGGAAAAGATGAACCACTATCTCAAAGAGTTTCAATAGAAAGAGGGAGCAAAATGGATCAAGTACAAATTTTTGAGGGTCAACTTCGGGGCGAGGGAAGGAAATTCGCCATTGTCATCAGCCGCTTCAACAGCACCATCACCGGCAGGCTCCTGGAGGGGGCCCTGGACTGCCTCACCCGCCACGGCACCCTGAGGGAGGACATCTCCGTCTACTATGTCCCCGGGGCCTTTGAGATTCCCCTCATGGCACAGACTCTGGCCAAAAAGGAGGATGTGGACGGCATCATCTGTCTGGGGGCCGTCATCCGCGGGGCCACCGACCACTACGATTTGGTCTGCGCCGAGAGCAGCAAGGGCATCGCCAAGGTCTCCCTGGACTCCGGCATCCCCGTGGGCTTTGGCATTGTCACCACCAACAATATCGAGCAGGCCATTGAGCGGGCCGGGACCAAGGCGGGAAACAAGGGCTTCGACACCGCCATGGGGGTTTTGGAAATGGTGGATCTCTTGGAGCAAGTGTGAGAAATTTTGGGCAACAAAAAAGGACCCTGAGGGTCCTTTTTTTGCGGCTTATTTTACCAGCTCAACGGCAGTTTTGGGGATGTAGATCTTCTCGCCATTGAAGACCACTAGGCCCCCGAGATCCACTTTTTCACCATTGACCAGGGCGTAGTTCTTGTTGGTGGGGAAGGAGTACTTGTTGCCGTCCTTTTCCACTTCCAAAATGGGATTGCCACTGTTGTAGTTGAAGGCAACTGTGGCACCCTTGGCTTCCAGAGCGTCCCGGCTGTAGATGTAGAGCTCGTCGGTGAGCTTTCTCAGGTCTACATCAAAGAGATCTGCCATGTACTGGCCAATCTCGGAATTGTGAACGGTGCCCATGAGGGGCTTGGCATCGCCATTTGCCAGGACGTAGAGGCCCACGTCGCCACCCACGTGACCACCGGTGGTCCAACCAATGTGGGAGCGCTTAGAGATGATGTCGCCAAAGGCGGTGTCCAGATACTTGATGTCCTTGACGGATTCCACTTCTTCCTCGGTGAGGTCCAGACCAAAGGCTTCCTTGGCCACTTGGGCAAAGTTGGAACGGTCCTCAGCCACCAGGGCGGCAGCTCCCTCGGGGGTCATCTTGGCACTTTTGATAATGGAGATGAAGGAGTCCAGGGGCGCCTTGTCGTAGCCCTTGGTGGTGGCAGCATCCCCGATGGTCATACCGCCGGTACCGTGGTCGGTGGCGGAAATGAGGACGGTGCCGGGATTGTTCTTGGCAAATTCCTTGGCCACGCCCACGGCACGGTCGTAGGCCAGGATTTCACTGACAATGGACACGGGGTCATTGGCGTGTCCTGCCCAGTCGGGCTGGGAACCTTCCACCATGAGGAAGAAGCCATTGTCGTTTTTGGAGAGGATCTCCAGGGCCTTGGCGGTCATTTCCTCCAGGGAGGGCTCTTGAGCGGGATCCCGGTCCAGGTCCTTCTTCATGGCATCGGCGGCGAACATGCCCCAGAGTTTCTCTCCGGTGGCGGCCTTCATTTCAGCGGTATTGGTGACATAATCGTAGCCCAGGGCCTTGATTTCGGGAATGAGGTCTTCCTTGTCGGTGCGGCCCTCGGGGGAGAGGGACTCGTAGCCCCCGCCCAGGACGACTTCCATGCCCTGGTACACTTGGTGCTCGGCAATGGTGGAGAAGTCGTTGCGATTGGGGTGGTGGGCGGAGAAGTCAGCGGGGGTGGCGTGCTGGATATTGGATGTGGCAATGATGCCGGTGGATTTACCCAGGCGCTCTGCAGCTTCCAGGATATTGGCCAGGGGCATTTTGGCGCGGGCCTCTTCAAAGGGCTCAGCTCCGGGCATGCCGGCCTTGGTGGGATAGCTGCCCACAAAGGGAGACTCACTCTTCACTCCAGTGGCCATGGCGGTGCCTGCGGGAGCGGAGTCGGCAATGGGGGTGTTGGCATTGTTGGTGCGCACCAGACCCGTGGCCATATCGTCCATATTGAGGCTGTGGTCGTCGTCCACCCAGCGGGCCAGGGTGATGGCCTCGACACTGGCGCCATCGGGAATCATGACGATGATGTTTTTGGCAGTGCCGAATTTGTCCTCCTCTGCCTTGGGGGCAGCGGCAAAAACGGAAGCCTGTCCGAGACCCATGGTCATGGCCAGGGCCAGGGACACAGTGCGGAACGTCTTTTTCATTTGATACCTCCAGAAAAATACAAGTATGATCTTCCCCGTCATTATAGGGGGCACTTGTTTCCAAGAGGTACGAGGTATTTTAAAATCCCGTTAAGCTTAGGTTATCCTTGGGCCAGGGGGAGGGTCTTTCGCTGGCCCCCCTCGTAGTAGGAGAGCTCCTGAAAGCCCAAGGCCCTGAGGTGGTCTGCGGCAACTTGGTGGTGATAGCCGATGTCTCTTGCAAAGTGGGCATCACTGGAGAGGGTGATGATCTCGCCCCCCAGCTTCCGGTACTGCTTTAAAATTTCATCCTTGGGATTGTAGTAGCTGAGGCCCTTGCGCAACCCTGCGGTGTTGAGTTCCAGGCCCCTGCCCGATTGGATGAGGGCCTTTAAAATTTCCGTGGTGAGCTCCTGAAAGTCCTCATAGGGGGGCACCGTCCCCACCCGGGCCAGATACCGGTCCAGATAGTCCATGTGGCCCAAAATGTGGAAGTTTTTCATTTCACGAACACAGGTGAGGGTCTCCTCCAGGTAAATTTGATAGGACTGATGGGGATTTTTGGCCAGCTCCCTGGCGTGGACGGCAATGTCGAGATCGGCCAGGGCGTGAATGGAGCCGATGACATAGTCGAAGGGGTACTGGCTCACAAATTCATCCATGGCCTCGCAGATGGCGGGGCGCATGCCAATTTCCACCCCCAGGAGGATCTTCAGATCCCTCCGGTACTCCTCCTTGAGCTGGCGGAGTTCCTTAAAATAGGCCTCCACATCGAAGATATAGTCCAGGGGATGACCGGCCTCATAGCGGTCCACGTGGTCGGTGAAGGCCAGTACCTTCAGTCCCCCTTCAATGGCGGCTTCAATATTCTTTCTGGGCTCTTCCATGGAATCCATGGAGTAGCGGCAGTGGCTGTGTGTATCAATCATGGGCACCTCCAATGTGATTATATCCCTTCTGAGGCTCAAGGCAACGAGGGCGGAGGGAAGTGGAGGGATATTCTATAAATTTAACGAAAGCCCCTTCATCTTTGTGTAAAATCTATCTCATAGGGTATACTTGATATATCAATGAATGGGAGGAAATTATGATTCTAGACACATTATTTGAATCCAGAAGAAGAGCTCGAATGAGAGAACTGAGAGAAGAATCCGCACGCAGCCTCGCCATTGGTGCCATCCTGGGCGCCGTAGCCGGTGTCCTATTTGCACCCAAGAGTGGGGAAGAAACCCGCTCCGATATCGCCAACCGCAGCCGTGAACTGGCAGAGCAGGCCAAAGAGCAAGCTCTGGATGCCTCCGACAAGCTGTCCGTAAAGGCCTATGAGGCCCAGGAAGCCGTTCGCAACACCTACGACGATTTGAAACTCAGAGCCGCAGAGCGGGCTGAAGATATGAGAGAAAATGTGGAAGTGGCCAGAGCCAAGGCCCAGGCCATTGGGGAAATTGTCCGGGAGGAGGCCTCCTATGTAAAGGACGAAGTGGACCACAGCATGAGGGCCATCTCCGAGGAAGCCAAGTACCAACTTTCGGAGAGTGCCGCCGCAGCCAAGGATGCCAAGGAGCAAATTGTGGCATCGGGCCGGGCCATTTCCCAAGAGGCAAAGATGGTAGCTGAAAACGACGACGACCTCCCCAGCGACGAGGAGCTGGAGCTCCAGCGGGACAAGGGCATCGAATACACCGAAACCGCCTATCGGGAGAGAAGGGCACCCGGTGAAGATCTTCACGAAGTTCCCGAAGATGTCAAGTTCAAATACAATGAAGACGGAGAGGAAATCGACGAATAAGTCCCGGTGATTGGATCCTGCCGCCAGGGTCAAAGGAAGAACAAATAAGTTAGGAGCCCTTCATGGACACAACGATTCAACTGAGAGATCTGCTCCAAATTCTGCTGTATCTCGCAGGCATTGGCGCCCTGGTGTATCTGGCGCTGGTGCTGAAAAATGTCTATGGCATTGTGAAGACGGTCAATGGCAAGATGAACGAACACGCCGCCGTCATCGACGATACCATGCAAAAGATCCCCACCCTCACCGACAATGCCACCATACTCACCAACAATGCCAGCCGCCTGTCCACCGATGCCGCTGAAATGGCCCAGGTGGTCAAGCCCGAGGTGGAAAAAATTGCCGGCACCGTGGGTCAACTGACGGGCACGGTGGACGACATCGCCCGAAGTGTGGACGAAACCACCCTCCGCCTGTCCAACACCGCTCGAGTGGTCAGCGACTCCGTCTCCGACACCGCCAAGACCATTTCCTTCAATGCCAACAATATCGTAGATTACTTCTACATTTTGCGGGAAGTGCTGGAGGCCCTTCGGGACGTCATTCGCACCCGCTAAAGCATCCACTGAAGACCTCGCCCCTGCGGGGTCTTTTTTGTATGCCTTCAAAATCGGAAAAGAAAAGAACAGTTTCCCGAAACTGGGGAAAAATTGGGAAAATAAATCAAAAAAGACGGGAAAGCGCCTTGAAAATTTGTGAAATCGTTGTATTATGGAAGGAGAGTAGTAGGGGGTGGTCCCATGAAAAAAGTAAAGATCATTGCCAATCCTTCCAGTGGCAAGGAGCTGGCCATCACTGTATTGAAAGAACTGCTGCCCCTCTTTGGCGCCCATGGGATTTCCCTTCACCTGGACTTTACCCTGGGGCCCGGGGATGCCGCCCGCTCCGCTGAGCGGGACGACGGGGAGGAGCTCATTGTGTCCATTGGCGGCGACGGCACCGTCCACGAGGTGGTGGGTGGCATGGTGGCGGGGAGCCGCAAGGTGCCCCTGGCCATCTTCCCGGGGGGCACCGTCAACGATTTTGCCGAGTATCTCAAGATTCCCAAGGACCCCAAGGAGTTTTTCCGGATGCTCCAGAGGGGCCACACCATCTCCTCCGATGTGGGGCTGGCCAATGATCGGGCCTTTATCAATGTCTGCGCCGGGGGGCTGTTTGCCGATGTGGGCTACAGCGTGGAGGGCTCCACCAAGACGGCACTGGGAAAATTTGCCTATTATCTAGAGGGTTTTCGTACTTTTTTGTCCCGGGACCCCGAGGATGAGAAGAGTTTTCCCCTGAGAATTGAAATGGAAGAGGGCTCCCTGGAAGTGGATGCCATGCTCTTTCTCATTGCCAACTCCACCTCCGTGGGGGGCTTTGAGCACATGGCCCGGAGGGCCTCCATCGACGATGGAAAGTTGGATGTCATTGTCATCGAGGAAATGAAGATTCCCGATGCCCTGAGGCTTTTGGATGATTTGCGCCGGGGCAAACATACCGAGAATGAAAAAGTACATTACTTTCAAACTGCAGCATTCACCGTGGAAAGTGATCGAGAGATTCCAGTGGACATTGACGGGGAGGAGGGGGGCAGGCTCCCCCTGAAGATCCGAGTCCTGGAGCGGGCACTGACCATTGTAGACAATCAATAGGAGGCACCATGGCTTCGACCATTAAAGACGTCGCAAAAATGGCAGACGTCTCCATATCCACCGTTTCTAGAGTGATCAACGATTCCAAGCCCGTCAGTCCCGAGGCCCGGCGGAGGGTCCTCCACGCCATTGAGGTGCTGGACTACAAGCCCAACGAAGTGGCCCGAAGCCTTGTCACCAAAAAGAGCAATCTCATCGGGGTCATCGTCTCCGACATTGGCAATGAGTATGTGGCCCAGGTCCTGAGGGGCGTGGAGGAAATTGGCCGGATGTACAATTACGACATCCTCCTCTCCTCCTCCTACGGGGACCCCGAGGTGGAGATTAAATTTGCCAATCTCTTCAGCCAAAAGCAGGTGGAGGGGATCATCGTCATCTCCGACATCCTCAATGAGAAGCTCCTCTACAAAATTGGGGAGTACAAGATCCCCTGCATTGTGGTCAATCGCTACTACAATATCTCCGATGAGTCCACTGTAACCATCAACAACAAAAAAGCGGCCTACGATATGACCGACACCCTCATCGACATGGGTCACGAGCGCATTGCCTATGTGGCCCTGAGAAAGGACATGGACCGCACCAACGAGAAGTACAAGATCAAGGGATACCGGGAGGCCATGGCCCAAAACGGCCTCAAGCCCAAGATCATCTACGCCGAGAGCACCAATGAGGAGGGGGCCCGGGCCATCTTCGAGGAGTACGAGGAGGAAATTCGGGAGAAGCGCTACACCGTCCTCTTCTGCAGCCAGGACATTCTGGCCATTCGCCTGATGAATGTCATTCGAGATGCGGGGCTGTCCATCCCTGAGGACATGGGTCTGGCGGGCTTTGGAGGCAGCGATCTCACCGATCTATTCCGCCCGAGGCTCACCACCGTACAGGAGCCCTACTACGACATTGGGGCGGTGGCCATTCGCAAACTCCTGAAAAACATCGAGGAGAAGACCGAGCCCACGGGCAATGAGACCATCCTCCTTCCCGTGGAAATCATCAAAAGGGACAGTGTCCTGGACCTCACCAAATAGAATAAAAAATGGGACCACCGATTGCCGGTGGTCTCTCTCTTTTCCCCGGGAAAAAAATTCCGCGGGGCCCCGGCCTCGTTGAATTCAAAGTTTTCCTTCTATATAATAAAGGGGAACCAAAGGGTGGTAAAGGAGATCCGGCATGAAAATCCTCCTCATCTGTGCGGCGGCCGTGGTTTTGTCCTCCTGCGGCAGCGCAAAAACTTACTCCGAGGACACCAGTGTGGCCTCTGAACCCCAGGTCCAGGTCATCGAAACCCGAGAACACCGGGGCAAACTCTTCAAGGACGGCAAGTATGAGGCCTCGGCTGAGGGCTATATGGGTGCCATCACCGTGGAAGTGCGGGTTCGAGACGGCTTTGTGGACCGAATTCGGGTTTTGGAGCACCAGGAGAGTACGGGCATCGTCGCCGATGCCTTCGCAAATTTGGAGCGCTCCGTACTGGACGCTCAGTCCACCAATGTGGATGTGGTGGCGGGGGCCACGGAGAGCTGCAATGGCTATTTGGAAGCCGTGGGCAAGGCCCTGGAACGGGCGGAGCAATGAGCCATCACCAAGTGAATTGAAATTAAGGATATACAAGGAAACGCCATGAGACTATCAAAATACTATCTGCCAACACTGAGGGAAGTCCCCGCCGATGCGGAGATCGCCTCTCATCAACTAATGCTGCGCTCGGGGATGATCCGCCGATCGGCCTCGGGGATCTACTCCTATCTGCCCCTGGGCCTGAAGGTCATCCAGAAGGTGGAGCAAATTGTCCGGGAGGAGATGAACCGGGCGGGGGCCCTGGAGATCCTCATGTCCGCCATTCAGCCCCAGGAAATCTGGGAGGAGTCCGGCCGCTGGGACGTCTACGGCCCCGAAATGTTCAAGCTTCAGGACCGCAATGGCCGGGGCTTCTGCCTGGGCCCCACGGCGGAGGAGTACTTCACGGGCCTGGTAAAGGGGGAAGTGAGTAGCTACAAGCAGCTGCCCCTCAATCTCTATCAAATCCAGACCAAGTACCGGGACGAGAAGCGCCCCCGCTTTGGGGTGAACCGGGCCCGGGAATTTTCCATGAAGGACGCCTACTCCTTTGATGTGAGTCCCGAGGCCATGATGGAGGCCTATCAGGTGATGTACGATGCCTATATCAAAATCTTCGATCGCCTGAAGCTGAAGTACCGCATCGTTCAAGGGGACGCCGGGGCCATGGGGGGCAATTCCTCCCACGAATTTATCGCCCTGGCGGAGACCGGGGAGGGGGTCATCGTCTACACCGAGGACGGCTCCTATGCCGCCACCGACGAGAAGGCCGAAGTGGTCTACTCCGTGGAGGCCAGGGACGAGGCGCCCCTGGAGAAAGTCCACACCCCCGGGGCCAAGACCATTGAGGAAGTGGCGGCCTTTTTGGGAGTGGAAAAGGCAGACACCGTAAAGGCCATCGACCTCATGGTGGCGGGAGAGCCGGTGCTGGCCCTGATTCCCGGGGACCGGGAGCTCAACGAGATCAAGCTGGCGGCCTTCCTGGAAGTGGCCGAGCATGAAATTGCCATGATGGACGAGGCCCAAGTGCTTTCCATGGGCTCCCACCCCGGCTTCACCGGCCCGGTGAATCTCAAGGGCGATGTGCGCATTGTCCTGGACCGGAGAGTGGCGGAGATGAAAAACTTCGTCACCGGAGCCAATGAGGCCGACTACCACTATCTCCACACCAGCTATCCCCGGGATTTTGAAGGGGAAGTGGCAGAGGACCTTCTCATGGTGGAGGAGGGGGACACGGCCCCGGACGGCGCTCTCCTGGAATTTGCCCGAGGCATTGAAGTGGGCAATATCTTCCAGCTGGGACAGAAGTACTCCAAGTCCCTCCACGCCACTTTCCTGGATGAAAACGGCAAGGAGCAGTTCTTCTGGATGGGCTCCTACGGCGTGGGGGTCACCCGATCGGTGGCCGCCATTGTGGAGCAAAACCACGACGAGGACGGCATCCTCTGGCCCCTGAACCTGGCCCCCTTCCCCGTGGTGGTCACTGTGGTCAACACCAAGAAGGAGGAGCAGACGGCCCTGGGCGAGGCCATCTACCAAAAACTCCTGGACGCCGGGGTGGACGTCCTCCTGGACGACCGGAACGAGCGGGCCGGGGTCAAATTCAAAGACCGAGACCTCATTGGCATCCCCCTGAGAATCTCCGTGGGGAAAAAGGCCGGAGAGAATATCGTCGAATACAGCACCCGGAGGAAGGGAGAAAATATCGAACTCACGGCGGAAGAGGCCGTGGCACGAGTCCTCCGAGTCTTGGAAGCACACTAAAAAAAGGGCCCTGGGCCCTTTTTTCTTTGCCTAAAAAGGAGTTCACCCCCGCCCCTCGGGGAGTGAACGGCCTCCTCAAACTTATCTCTCATAATCTCGAAGTTGCCCCCTGCCCCCTCGGGGAGTGAACGGTCGTTGAAGTTCAAGAACCATTTGAGAAATGCTGAACCCCCCTCAGAGTGTAAGGGGCCCTTTTTAGGGAAGGGCTCCTCCCTCTGGGGGGCGTTATGGAATTGTAAAACATTTGCCCTCCGTTGTTGGTTATAATGGTACAAAAGGGGGATTTTTATGAAACGAATTACAGTTTTACTGTGTCTTCTCATTATTTTTGTGTCCACGGGGGTGTTTGCTGCCGCCTCGGTGGATGCAAAGCTGGTGGTGCAGCCCGTGGAGGCTGTGAAGAAAGGGGACTCCCTGTCTTTTCAGTTTGTCCTGGATCTGCCTCAGGGGGGCGGGGCCATTGAGTCGGCCGCCGTCTCCATGCTCATGGACCAAAAGCTCACCGTGGGCAATGCCAAGTTCACCCAGGGGGGCTTTGACCAGGAGGACTATCAGATCAGGGCCACTCAGTCCTCCAACAATCGCACCTTTATCAATTTGGTGATCCACAAGTTTTCCTTCGAAGGCAAACAACTGGTTCTCTCCATTCCCACCACCGCCCGGGAGGACATTGGCTCTTTGGATGAGCTGAAGAGCTCCTTTGTCCTGAGCTATGTGGTGGACGGCAAGGAGCACAGCGTGCAAAAGACCATGGAGGTGGCCCCCCTCTCCCCCGTGGAGGGGGAGGAGGAGCCGCCGGAGGAGCCCCAGGCAGTGGTCCAGGACGGGGTGAAAATTGATCCGGTGGAGGCCTATGCCACGGAGCTCACCGGCAGGGGGCCCAAGGGGGCGAGACTCGCCATCTACCGGGAGCAGACCCTCATTGGCCTGGGGAAAGTGGATGACGGCGGCAATTTCCGCATCCTCATCAATCCCCAGGGGGCGGGGGCCGTCCTCCGCTTCGACTTCACCCTGGACGAGGAGCGCTGGGTGGTGGAGACCACCGTGGGCACCACCCAGGACATCCCCACCACCCCGGAGGTGGAGGGGCTGGATGAGCTGGCGGACTTTGTGGACTATCTCGCCTCCATTGACCCCCGGGGTCTGGATCAGGAGGGGAGTCTCCAGTTGGATGCCGCCATCTACAATGGCCGCTACATTTTGGTGAAGGGGGAGAAGAGCGCCGAGGAGGTGAGCCGGAGCCTGAAACAGGCCAGGGCCGCCTATGACGACCTCCGCCCTCCCTTTATGAATGGCTATCCCGATGGCAGCTTTGGCCCTCAAAAGTCCATGACCCGGGGGGAGATGGCCGCCGTCTTTACGAAAATTGCCCTTAAGGGCAAGGCCCCGGCGGGCTATGCCTCCTTTAAGGATGTGAAGGACAAGGCCTGGTACGCTCCGGCGGTGGCCTATATGGAGTCGGAGGGCCTCATGTCCGGCTATCCCGACGGCACCTTCCGCCCGGACCAGTCCATTACCCGGGGGGAATTTGCCGTGATCCTGGCCAAGTACAAGAAGATCTCCGGCAAGAGCCATCCCTTCAAGGACGTCAAGGGCCACTGGGCGGAGGCCGCCATTGCCGGGGTGTCTGAAAAGGGCTATATGAACGGCCGCAGCAAGGACAGCTTCGTCCCCGGGGAGAAGATTCTCCGCCAGGAAGTGGCCACGGCCCTCAACAAGGCCCTGAACCGAAAGCCCAATGAAAACTATCTGGAGGAGTACGGGAAGAATCCCTTCTCCGATGTATCCAGCAAATCCTGGGCCTACTATGAAATTTTAGAGGCCACCGGTCAATAAATTTGTGCAAAAAAGAGATCCCAGAGTTCTGAGGGCCTCCTGAACTTGGATGAAAAATCCAAAAAATTGGAGGGGAGGCCCCGGGGGGTCTCCTTTTTTTCTGCAAAAAAGAAAAAATCAGGGGATTTCCTTGGTAACATTTTCAATTTTCTTCTCATTCTGATAGAATATACGTACAGTTCAAGGATTGAGGTAATGTATGAAAAAGTCCGCCTACAACGCACTGGTTGAGATTTCTCAGCTGGGGCTCAATGTATTCATTCCCATTATTGCCGGTATCCTCATTGGAAATTGGGTAGATAATAAACTGGGAAGTGGAGGGGTAGGTTTGATCGTTGGAATTGTGGTGGGTAGTGCCGCCGGTATTCTGAATATCCTGAAGTTGGGGCGCAAATATGTTTGAGCCTTATCTTAAGGTCTATCTAAAATGGACACTGGCTCTGATGCTCTTCAGTATCGGCCTGTCTTTTTTTGTATTCAAGGAGCCAAAACCCGTGGCTTTGGGTCTCACCTTTGGCGGGCTCATGAGTATGGCCACTTTCCTCCACCTCTACCGGAGCATTAAGAGATCTCTGGACAGGGGGGGCAAGGCGCAGGCATACGCCATTTCCCAGTACATCATACGCTATCTCCTCTATGGAGCGACCTTGGTGGTGGCGGCCAAGGCTGATTATCTAAATCTCTGGGCTACTACTGTCGGATTATTCATGGTGAAAATTGTGATATACGCCAAAAACATCGTGGACTATACCCGCAGTTGAGAAAGGGGGGAATATGAGTAGTAGAGGAATCTTCTTACGGATCTCCGGTCAAGAGATCTGGCTTCACGAGTCCATTTTTTCGAGTTTTCTCATCGTGGCAATCCTTTCCATTGCCGCCATCATGATTTCGAGAAAAATCAAAAATGCGGACATCCATGAGGCGCCTCACGGCATCTTACACCTAGTGGAAATTGCCGTTGAAGGGATCAACACCCTGACGGTACAAGTTATGGGGGAACACAATCTGGGCTTTGCACCCTTTATGTTCACCCTGGCGGTCTATCTGCTCTTTGCCAATCTATCGGGCTTGGTGGGCCTGGTACCGCCCACCAGTGACTACAATGTCACTCTGGCCATGGCACTGATCACCTTTGCGCTGATTCACATTTTTTCGCTACGCACCAAGGGGCTATTGGGGTATCTAAAACAATATGCGGAGCCCATGGCATTTTTGACGCCCATCAATATTTTGGGGGAAATCGCAAATCCCATCTCTCTGAGCTTCCGTCTGTTCGGTAATGTGCTCAGTGGGGCCCTGATCATGGGCTTGGTGTATCAAGCCATTGCACAACTGTCCCAATTTTTAATTCCCGTTATCGCTTGGCCACTTCACGGATACTTTGACATCTTCAGTGGCATACTACAGACCTTTATCTTCATCATGCTCAGCATGACCTACATCAATTCCAGCATGGCAGATCCGGAAGAGATGGAGGAAAGAAAAGCAAAAAAACTCGCAAAGTGAGAATTCTAGGAGGATACTAATGAACGGAATTACTTCTGAAGCTTTTATTTTGGGTTGCTCGGCCATTGGCGCCGGTTTGGCAGTTATCGCCGGTATCGGACCTGGTATCGGTCAAGGGATTGCAGCAGGACACGCCGCAGGTGCTGTGGGCCGTCAGCCTGAAGCTAAAAACGACATCACCCAAACCATGCTCTTAGGTCAAGCCGTTGCGGAGACCACCGGTATCTACGGTCTGGTCATCGCCATTATTCTGCTGTTTGTACGGCCGCTCATGGGGGCACTTTAAGACTCTGAACTCAGGAAGGAGTTGGACCCATGATTGATATTTTTGTCGTTCCAGATCTATGGAACGTCCTGGCCCAGTGGGGCGCTACTCTGGTCCTATTTCTCGTACTGCGGCACTTCATCTACAAGCCCATGATGGATTTTCTCGAAAAGAGAAAGTCGGCAGTCATGGCCGATATGAACGATGCCAAGGCCTCCAAGGCCGAGGCCGATGCCCTGAAGGAGCAGTATGAGGCCCAAATGGCCGGTGCCCGAAAAGAGGGTCAAAGCATTATTGAAGAGAGCAGAAAACGCGGTCAAGCCATAGAGCAAGAGCACCTCAATGAGGGGAAGAAGAAGGCCGATCAGCTCCTGGAAAAGGCCCAGAGCCAAATTCAGGACGAAAAGCGCAAGGCCCTGGCCGATGCCAAGGCGGAAACGGCAGATTTGGCCCTCCTCATCGCCCAAAAGCTCATGGGCCAGTCCATGGATGCCACCAAGCAAAAGGATTTGGTGGATGGGCTGGTGAAGGACTTGGAGGGCCACCATGGCCGGTGAATTTGTTCAAAAATACGCCGAGGCCCTGTTTGATGTGATCAAGAGCGAGGGCGTGGATTTTGAAGGGCCCGTTGGCCTGTTGAAGGAGAGCTTTCAAGACCAAGATCTCCGTCTGTTTATGGCTCACCCCAAGATTGATACCGAGAAGAAGAAGGAACTCTTGGGCCAAATCTTTGGCCAGAGGCTTCCGAAGACCTTCCAGAATTTCCTATTTGTTTTGGTGGACAATCGCAGAATCCTGAACATTCAAGAGATTCTAAAGGAACTTGAAAATTTATTCTACGAAGATGCAGGCATACGGAGATTGACCCTGGTGACGGCCTACCCCTTGGATGAGGGGCAAGTGAATAAGATCACCAAGGCCTACACCTCCGACCGGACCCGGGTGGAACAAGTGGTGGATCCCTCCCTCATTGGTGGGGTCATCATCCGCGAGGGGAATCGTCTGCTGGACTATTCTCTCAAGGGGAAACTGGAAAAAATGGAACAAAAATTGCATTCCGTAGGATGAGAGGTGAGGGATGGAACTAAAGAGCAATGAAATTAGCTCCGTATTGAAGGAGCAAATTAAAAATTATGACATCGACCTGACCATGGAATCCGTGGGTACGGTCATTGAAGTGGGCGACGGCATTGCCCGGGTCTATGGACTCCAGGAGGCAAAGGCCGGCGAGCTCATTGAATTTCCCAACGATGTCTTCGGCATGGTGCAAAACCTGGAGGAAGACAATGTGGGGGTCGTTCTGCTGGTCGACGGCGACATCAAGGAGGGCGACGAAGTAAAGAGTACCGGTAGCGTGGTTCAAGTCCCCGTGGGGGAGGGCCTCCTGGGACGGGTGGTCAATCCCCTGGGACAGCCCATTGACGGCAAGGGCCCCGTGGTTTCCAACAAGAACATGCCCATCGAGAAGATTGCCCCCGGGGTCATCACTCGTCAGAGTGTAAATGAGCCCCTGCAAACGGGGATCAAATCCATCGATGCCCTCTTCCCCATTGGCCGGGGCCAGCGGGAGCTGATTATCGGCGACCGTCAAACGGGGAAGACCGCCATCGCCATTGATACCATCATCAATCAAAAGGACACTGGGGTCATCTCCATCTACGTGGCCATTGGTCAGAAGACCTCCACTGTGGCCCAAATTGTAGACACCCTGGAGAGTCACGGTGCCATGGACAAGACCATTGTGGTGGCCGCCACCGCAGCGGAACTGGCACCCATTCAATACATCGCCCCCTATGCCGGGGTGACCATGGCGGAAGAATTTATGGCCCAGGGCAAGGACGTGCTCATCGTCTACGACGACCTGTCCAAGCACGCCGTGGCCTATCGGACCATGTCCCTTCTGCTGCGCCGTCCACCGGGACGTGAGGCCTATCCCGGGGACGTCTTCTATCTCCACTCCAGACTCCTGGAGCGGGCAGCGAAGATGAGTAAAGATTTTGGCGGCGGCTCCATTACCGCCCTGCCCATTATTGAAACCCAGGCCGGGGACATCTCCGCCTATATTCCCACCAATGTCATCTCCATCACCGATGGTCAGATCTTCCTGGAGACGGATCTGTTCTTCTCCGGGCAGCGTCCTGCCATTAACACGGGTCTTTCCGTTTCCCGGGTGGGGGGTGCCGCTCAAACCAAGGCCATTAAAAAGCTGGCCTCCACCCTGAAGCTGGACCTGGCCCAGTACAGGGACCTGGCAAGTTTTGCCCAGTTTGGTTCCGAGCTGGATCCCGAGACCCAGCGGGCCCTGGCCCAAGGGGAGCGGATGATGCGGGTCCTCCGTCAGGGACAGTACAATCCCGTGCCCCTGGCCCATCAGGTCCTCATGCTCTACGCCGTCACCAAGGGCTATCTCTTGGATGTGGACGTGGAAAAGGTGGAGGACTTTGAGCGAGATTATCTCCTCTATGTGGAAAACAACTTCCCCGCTCTGGTGGAAGGGCTGGAAGATGGGGGAGAAATCACCCCGGAAATCGAGGATACCATTCAAAAGAGCCTCAAAGACTTCAAGGCAAGTCTGTAAGGAGGCGCCATGGCATCCACACGAGAGATAAAACGCAGAATCCGTGGGATCAACAACATTCGCCAGATCACCAAGGCCATGGAGCTGGTCTCTACGGCAAAGCTGAGAAAGGCCAGGAGCCAGCTGGAGCGCTCCCGGCCCTACTACTCCACCGTCCTGGACGATATTGGGGAAATCCTCGCCATTACCGGAGGGGTGCACCCCCTCCTCAAGGAGCGGGAGGTAAAGACGGTCCTCTACATCGTCCTCACCTCCGACCGGGGCCTGGCCGGTGGCTACAATAGCAATGTCATTCGACTGGCTACGGAAACGGCGAGCAAGTCCCCCGCAGCTTCCAAATTCATGGTCATCGGGAACAAGGCCAAGGAGCACTTCCAACGACGGGGCTACGACATTGTGAAGTCCTTTACTGGCATCAGTGAAAATCCCAACTATGTGGTGGCTCAGGAATTGGCAAATCTGGCCCTGGACCTCTATCGCCAGGGGGAAGCGGACGCCATTGAAGTGATCTACACCGAGTTTGAATCCACCTTGAGCTACAAGCCCAAGGTCATTCGGCTCCTCCCCGATGACGCCATTGAGGCCAAGGAGGGGGGCGCATCCTCCGTGGTGGAATTTGAGCCCTCCCCCGAGGAAGTGCTGGACTACTTGATTCCCAAATATGTCGCCTCCACCATCTTTGGCGCCCTCATTGAATCCGCCGCCTCCGAGCAGGGTTCCCGTCGGGTGTCCATGGAAGCGGCCACGGACAATGCCAACGAGATGATCACAGAGCTGGAAACGAATTTCAACCGCGCAAGACAGGCAGCCATCACCGGCGAAATCACTGAAATCGTCGCATCTGCCGATGCAATACAGTAAGGATGTGAACAATGGAGAAAAATCTAGGAAAGGTCGTCCAGGTCATTGGGCCTGTTGTGGACGTACGCTTCCCCGATACGGAGCTGCCCAGCCTCTACAATGCCATCGAAATCCAAAATGGCGATGAAAAGCTGACGGTAGAGGTGGCCCAGCACATCGGAGATGACGTGGTTCGCACCATTGCCCTGGGACCCACGGACGGTCTGAAGCGGGGCACCGAAGCCCTGGATACCGGCGCGCCCATTGCCGTGCCGGTGGGAGAGAAGACCCTGGGACGGATGTTCAATGTCCTGGGCGATCCCATCGACGGCAAGGAGGCCGTGGAAACCGACGAGCGCATGCCCATCCACCGGGAGGCCCCCTCCTTTGAGGATCAGGACACCTCCAACGAAGTGTACGAGACCGGCATCAAGGTCGTAGACCTCATCTGCCCCTACTCCAAGGGGGGGAAGGTCGGCCTCTTCGGCGGTGCCGGCGTGGGCAAGACCGTCCTCATTCAAGAGCTCATTCACAATATCGCCCAGGAGCACGGGGGTCTGTCCGTGTTTACCGGGGTGGGAGAGCGGACCCGGGAGGGGAACGACCTCTACTACGAAATGATCGACTCCGGGGTCATCGACAAGACCTCCCTGGTCTTTGGTCAGATGAACGAGCCGCCGGGAAGCCGGATGCGGGTGGCCCTCACGGGGCTCACCATGGCCGAGTACTTCCGGGATGTGGCAGGACAGGACGTCCTCCTCTTTATCGACAATATCTTCCGCTTCACCCAAGCGGGCTCCGAGGTATCGGCCCTGTTGGGTCGGATGCCCTCGGCGGTGGGCTATCAGCCCACTCTGGCCACGGAGATGGGGGCCCTCCAAGAGCGGATCACCTCCACCAAGAAGGGATCCATCACCTCGGTGCAGGCCGTCTACGTCCCCGCCGACGACTTGACGGACCCCGCTCCCGCCACCACCTTTAACCACTTGGACGCCACCACCGTTCTCTCCCGGAGCATCGCGGAGATGGGCCTGTATCCCGCAGTGGATCCCCTGGACTCCACCAGCCGGATTCTGGACCCCAATGTGGTGGGCGAAGAGCACTACGAAGTGGCCCGTGGCGTACAGGAAGTCCTCCAGGAGTACCGGAACCTCCAGGACATCATCGCCGTGCTGGGTCTGGAAGAGCTCTCCGAGGATCAGCGCCTCACCGTGGCCCGTGCCCGGAAGATTCAGCGCTTCCTCTCCCAGCCCTTCAGCGTGGCCAGTCAGTTTACCGGTACCGATGGGGCCTATGTGCCCATCGAAGAGACCGTCCGGGGCTTTAAGGAAATCCTGGAAGGCAAGCACGACGATCTCCCCGAAGGGGCCTTCTACATGGTGGGCACCATTGATGAGGCCATTGCAAAGGCCAAGACCATGCGGGAGGAAACTTCCCCTGAAGCAGCTGAGGAAGGGAAAGAAGCATGATCACACTACGCCTGGTAACCCCCTCCGGCAGTGGCTTTGAGGAGGAGGTGGAACGGGCCATCCTCCGTGGCTCCGAGGGCGACTTGGCAGTGATGGAGGGCACGGCCCCCATTGTCACCCCCCTGGAAATCAGCCTGGCCCGGGTCATCTATCCCGGCAGGAAAGAGCGCACTGCCGCCATTCACGGGGGCTATATGTCCATGAAAAACAATGTCCTCACCGTGGTGGCCGATCACTACGAGTGGTCCGAGGACATCGACCTGGCCCGGGCCAAGGAATCGGAGCGCAGGGCCAAGGAGATGCTCCAACTGGCCGAGGCCGGCGACGACCTGGACGATGTGAGAAGAGCGGAACTGGCCCTCTCTCGGGCCCTCACACGAATTCGGGTCAAAGAGGGCAGTGTTTGATTTAGAGATGGTCCACTGAGATCTCCAAGAAGGGGGGATTTCCAGTGGAGGAAATTGAAAAAGGATGCCAACCGGCGGTTGTCGGTGGCATCCCTTTTTTATGTTCTGGGCTGGCTGCAGAGGCTCCAGCTCCACCAAAGCTGTGACTCCTCGAGGTTTGAGTTTTTGTGTACTGGGCTGGCCGCAGAGGGTCCACTTCACCAAAGCCGGGACTCCTCGGGGTTTTACTTTCTCCCGGCGATGGTCCCCGACCGCCACCAGGCCTTTGACCCGTGAGGCCTTCTGCCGTTTCTGGTGAGGGTTAAATCCCGTCCCCAATCGCCACCAGGGGGTTTTCCTCAAGGGGAAGTGGCTGAGGGCCAGCCTCCGCCCCCTCCCTGGGGCTCGAGTACATTCTTGGTGGCCGGGAAGGGCTTTACACAAACTTAATATTCCAAAAGTTCTTTTGTTTTGACGATTTGTGCTACGATGTAAATACAATAACGAAACGATTTCCCGGGCAAGGACAGTGGCTCCCTCCATGGTGGAATGGAGGTGCTCTGTACTCTGTTTTTGAAGTTGTCCCCAAGATCTCTGGGTTTGGAGAGGGAGGAAATCATGATGAAAAAATTTGCAAGCTTGTGCACCGTAGCTTTTGCCCTCCTGTTGATCCCCGTCCTGGCTCACGGAGCCGCAGCACCGGATGTGAAGATTTATCTCAATGGAATGGATCTTGGGGGGAGTCAGTATGGCCCCGAGGTGGTGGCCCCCATTCGTGATGGGAGAACTTTCCTCATCTTGGAGCAGTTGGAGAAACTGGGCTATGAAGTGAGCAGTGAGGGGGATGCCATTGAGGTGAAGGCTGGGGAGACCACCGTGGCCATGACTCTGGAACAGACCACTTGCCTGGTGAATGGCGAGGAGCAGACTCTGGAGGTGGCTCCCTTTAAGCTCCGCTACCACTGGGCCCAGGAGGACTTTGTCTATGTGCCCATTCGCTTTATTCAGGAGTCCTTTGGGAAGTTCATCCACTGGGACGGGGAAAACCGGGTGGTGATCATTGGCGGACCCGAGGCACTGGAGGGGGAGAGTGAAGGCTACACCTCGTTGGACAGCTTGGGCATCCAACTGAAGCTTCCGGAGGGATTTGTGCTGGAAGAGCTGGGGGAAGTGGCCGTCATCCGAGTGAAGAATCATGGAGGGGAAAATCCCCCCATTGTGATCTTTCGAGTTGGGGGCGCCCCCACCGATGATCTCCGGCCCCTGGTGAGCTACCGGGAGGGGGGGACCTATATCTTTGCAGAGGAACAGCTCAGTGATTTCGACGAGGCCACAAGAGAGGCCTACAGGGAGATGATGAAGAGCATCAAGCTGAAGTAAAACTGAAATCCCCCGATGGCAATGGGCAGGGGACAGAAAGGGACGGGGCTCCGGAAGATGGCGCCCCGTCCTTTTCCATCTGCCAGAGTTTGTGGTGAATCCCCGGCCCTTTCTCCGGGGGCCCCTGGGTTCCGCCTGGAATTTTACCGCCGGACCCCCGAAGAGATCAATGGAATCTGAGCGTGGGGATGCCGGCGCATCATCTGCCGGCGTCTTTTTTGTGGCTCTTTCCTTGGAAAATCTTGGAGTTCACTGTGGGGCTCCGTTGCCATCTTCACCTTCCCGTGGTCTTTGTCACCGTCTTGTTCCTTGCCCGGTTTTTTCCCCTTTTATATAATGGGGGTGGACAAGGAAAGGATCTGCCATGCGCTATCGTATAAAAAACTCCCTCCCCGGCACCATGACCACCATTGTGGTGTATCTGCTGCTGTTTATTTTACAATTTGGGCTCATCTACTATCTCATGACCATTGTCTCCGAGGCCACCCGCTATGCCCGCATTGCCTTTTTATTTTTGGACTTTGCCGTGGCCATGCACATCATCAACGACCACACCAACGACTCCACCTACAAAATCGCCTATCTCTTTGTGATGATCATCTTCCCGGTTTTTGGTAGTTTCCTCTATCTCTTCAGTAAATGGGACCTCATTCGCCGCTCGGTGAGTGACCGAATTCACACCTCCATGGCCGTCTCCGAGCCCCTCTACCACCAGGACCCTGAGGTCCTTAAGGAGGTTTTAGAGGACGATCCCCTCATTCACAACACCCTCCGCTTTCTGTGGGACACTGAGGGCTATCCCAGCTATCCCCTCCAGGGCTGGCGCTACTATCCCCTGGGGGAGGAGTACATCGACGACCTCATTGAGGAGCTGAAAAAAGCCAAAAACTTCATCTTCATGGAGTACTTCATCATTCAGCAGGGCAAGTGCTGGGACCGGATCATGGATGTACTGGTGGACAAGGTTCGAAGTGGGGTGGAGGTGCGGGTGCTCTTGGACGGCACCGCCCTGGTGACCAAGGTGCCCTTCACCTTTGCCAGAGAGCTCAAAAAATTGGGCATAGAGGCCGCCATTTTCAAACCCATTGTTCCCGTGGTCTCCCTCTATCAAAACCACCGGGACCACCGGAAGATCGCCGTCATCGACAATCGAGTGGCCTTCACCGGCGGGGTCAATTTGGCCGACGAGTACGCCAATGAGGTGGAGCTCTTTGGCCACTGGAAGGACACCGGGGTGAAAGTCACCGGTCCCAGTGTCAACTCCTTCACCAATATGTTCCTCACCATGTGGCATGTGGCCAATGGCAGGGAGCGGGACCGGGAGTGCATCTACTACACCCCCTTTGATGAGGAGGACTTTCAGACCTACAGCGGGGGCACCATCACCCCCTTTGGGGACGACCCCTACGGCGCCCACCGCATTGGCAAGGAGATCATCTGCGATATGATCAATCAGTCCACGGAGTACCTCCACATCACCACCCCCTATCTCATCCTGGACGAGGAGACCAAGGGGGACCTCATCCACCTGGCGGAGAGTGGGGCCGAGGTGATCATCGTCACCCCCCACATTCCCGACAAGCGGGTGGTCTTTTTGGTGACCCGCTCCTACTACAAGGACCTTTTAAGGAGCGGGGTGCGGATCTTCGAGTACAGCCCCGGCTTCATCCACGCCAAAAATTTTATCAGTGACGGGAGAAAGACCCTCCTGGGCACCATCAACTGCGACTACCGCAGCCTGTTTCTTCACTTCGAGTGTGGGGCATACATCTATGATGAGGCCCTCACTGGGGAGGTGGAGGGGGACTTTCAAAAGATCCTCTCCCAGAGTGAGGAGATCACTCTGGAGCGCACCCTCTCCTTTTCCCGGACCCAACGAGCATTGGGGCGGATTCTGAGAATCTTCGCCCCCATGATGTGAGGTGATATTTTGAACCAACCCAATACGTCTAAGCACACAGAGCACAGCCTCAGCCACCGCCTGCGAAAGGAGGGGGACATCTTCCTCCGCTCCTTTAAAAGGTTCCCCCTGGCCATGGCAAGCGCCATACTGGCGGCGGTGTTTTTCATTGCCCTCACCCAAATGGAGCCGGCCGATGGGGCCCGGGAAGTGCAGTTTACCAGTCTCTTTCTCACGGCCATTTTGGGCTTTTTTGCCGCCCTGGACTGCTATCTCTGGGTGGAATACCTCAGCCGCAGCGAGAATCGCAGGCCCCTGTTTATCGCCGCCGCCTGGCTGGCGGCCCTGGCGGTACTGGTGCAGATCTACTTTCGCCTCAAGGGCACCCAGGGCCTCTTTAATCCCGTGGGGGCCTATATCCGCTACTTCCTCCTCCTCTTTGCTTTGGGACTGGGGGCCTTTTTTGCCGGTAGGCTGGAGCAGGAGCAGGACTATCAGAACTATGTCCTGGACCTCCTGGCGGGGATCACCACCGCCTTCTTCTATGCCGGAGTGCTGACGGCGGGGCTGCTGCTCATCTATCTCAGCCTGTCCACCCTCTTTGGCCTCACCGCCCCCACGGCCATTCCCAGCATTATGGCCATCTGCTTCATTCCCTTTATGGCCGGGGTCTTCCTCTCCCGCTTCCCCCAGAGCTGGGTGAAGTATCGGGACGAGATTCCCAATATCATCGGGAGCATCATCGGCTATGTGGTCATTCCCGTATTCCTCCTCTACACTTTCATCCTCTATGTGTATCTGGGGCAGCTGATTCTGTTGAACAATCTCCCCGACACCGCCATTGTCTCCCTGGTCCTGTGGCCCCAGCTGGTGGCGGTGCTGGTCCTCTTTATGAGCGCCAAGCTCAAGACCACCTTCATACAAAACTTTTACCGCTACTTCCCCATCCTCTCCCTGCCCCTCCAGGTCCTCATGTACTATGCCATCTACCTGAGAATCCACCAGTACGGCATCACGGAAAACCGCTACATCGTCGTCCTCCTGGGGATCTTTTTGAGCTTTGCCACCCTGAATTTCATCTTCAATCAGCGGCGCCACCACATGATCCTGCCCCAGGTGCTGAGCCTCCTCTTTTTCATTGCCGCCCTGGGAGGGCCCCTCAGTGTGGAGCAGATGAGCTTCAATAGCCAGAGAAATCGCCTGGAAAAGATCCTCCTGGCCAATGAAATGCTCAAGGACAATGCCATTGTCAGGAACAAAAAAATCAGCGACAAGGACAAGGTGCAGATCACCGAGATCCTCAGCTATCTGGTCTCCAATCACAAGGTCAGCAGCCTCACTTTCCTCAACAACGACTTCACCATCGACTCCATGGAGAAGGTCTTCGGCTTCCAGCCCGCCTATGGCATCCCCGGGGGGACCATGGCCGACTCGGTGAGCTACGCCATGGAGGCCAACGAAGTCCTGGACATTGCAGGCTACACCCAGATTGTGCGCATTGATGACGGCAACAACAGTCCCCCGGGCTTCACCGTGACCCGCATGGACGACAAAATTCAAATCTCCCGGCAGATGGACGGCGAGACCCTGGGCCTGGCCACGGTGGATGTGGGCGACATCATGGAAAAAATCATGGCCCTGGAGGCCGCCGGAGTGAACATCAAGCCCCAGGACCTGGAAATCACCGGGGAGGGCGGGGGCCTGGCCTATCGGATCATCCTCCGGGATGCCTACTTCCCCGACCCCAATCAGGGGGCCAAGGACGGCTATGTGAATCTCCTCCTCCTCACCCGACCCAGTGAAAAACAAACGAAAGAAGGAAAATTAGATTGAATATGTTGCGCACCTGGCTTCAAGCCTTCACCATGGTCTTTTTGGGAGAGCTGGGGGACAAGTCCCAGCTCCTGGCCCTGGCCTTTGCCGCCACCTATCCCGCCACCCTGGTACTGGGGGGCGTGAGTCTGGGCATTGCCCTGAACCACGGCATTGCCATACTGGTGGCCATGGTCCTCTCGGGACTGGTGGGGGATCTGACGATGATCCAACTCTTTGCCGGCGTCCTCTTCCTCTTCTTCGGATTCAAGTCCTTTTGGCTGGAATTTGGAGAGGAGGAGGAAGAGGCCCGGGAATCCAAATTCGGCCCCCTCTTTACCATGGCGGGGACCTTTTTTGTGGGAGAGCTGGGGGACAAGACCCAGCTCATTGCCATGACCCTGGCCATGGAGCATCCCCCCCTCCTCATCTTCTCCGCCACCGTCCCCTCCATGATTCTGGTGTCCATCATTGGCATCGCCGTGGGAAAACTCTTGGGCAAGCGAATCCCCGAGGCCACCATGAGCTACTTGGCCGGGGGCCTCTTCCTCTACTTCGGCATCACCAAGGTCCACCCCATGCTCCCTGAGGGGCTCAACGGCACCGCCGGCCTCATCCTCATGGCCGGCCTCTCCGTGGTGGCCGTCCTCCTCATTCGAGAGGAGAACAAAAAGAGAAAAGAGGGCTACTACTCCCAAGAGATCAGCCAAATCCTCCAAATTGCAGCCGCCAACGAGGGGGAAAAGAGGGGAGAGGCCCTGGAGCGACTCAACAGCCTCACCACCGACTATCTGGGCAGGGAACTCCCCGTCTTCGGGAGCACCATCGAGTACTTGGAAAACATGAGAAATATGGACCAGGACATGTACCAGCGACTGAAAAAACTCCTGGACCAAGACCGACTCCAGAAACAGAAACCATAAAAAAACGGCCACCGGCCGTTTTTTTGTTGCACATAGATTGTAAATTTAAGGCTCAAAACACCCTTTCCCCTCCCAAATACACTTCCCTGGGGCGGGTGCGGAGGAGGACTTCCGGGGGCTGTTGGAAAATGTCCTCCCCCAGGACGAGAAAGTCCGCCCATTGGCCGGGGGCAATGCGCCCCTTTTGGCCCTCCTGGCCCTGGACTCTGGCGCCCCCCAGGGTGTAGATGTCCAGGGCCTCTGGAAGGCTCAGGGCCTCCTGGGGGTGGAAGCCCCTCTTGGGGCTGCCGTCTTTTCTCTTTCGGGTGATGGCGTGGTAGAGATTGGCGAAGGGGTTCACCTCCTCCACGGGGGCGTCGGTGCCGAAGCTCTCCAGGTGGCCCGGGGCGTGGTTCAGGCTTTTAAAGGCGTAGCTGGTCTTCGCCAGCTCCCGGCCCACTCGCTCCTCCACTATGGTGATATCGTAGTCCAAAAAGACGGGCTGAGTGAGGGTGAGAATGGCGTGCTCTGCTATGGCCCTCAGCTGGTCGGCCCCGGTGATTTGGCAGTGGACGATGCCGTGGCCCAGGGAGTTTTCGGGGTCGAAGTGGACGATGGCCTCCATGACCGATGCCACGGCCCCGTCCCCAATGGCGTGGGTGAGGACGGGGACCCTCCGCTCCTGGGCCAGGGCAAAGAGCTGGTGGAGGAGCTGGGGGGAGAGGGCGGAGACCCCACGGTTTCCGGGATCATCGCCGTAGTCTTCTCTGAGCTGTGCCGTCCGGGCCCCCAGGGAGCCGTCCTTGAAGATTTTCAGGGACCCGGCGGGGAGATTTTTCGGCGGATGCTCCTTGAGGTACTGGTCCCAGTATTTGAGGAAGCCCTCCGGGGTCTGAAAATTGACCTGGGGGTGGTAGCGGGGGAGGGAGCGCCCCTCCCCGTAGAGCTCCTCCAAAAGGGGCCGGATGAAGCTGTAATTGTCCTCGTAGATGTCGCAGCTTTGAACCGAGGTGATGCCCCAGCTCAGGAGCTCCTCCATCCCCTCAAGAATCTTCCCCTTGAGTTCCTCCCGGGAGTCCTGGGGGAGGATGCTCTTGGCAAAGGCCACGGCATTTTCCGTGAAGATCCCCGTGGCCACGCCCCCCTCCCTGCGGATTTCCCCTCCGGGAACCACGGTGTCCTCCTGGACGGCCAGAAGCTCCAGGGCCCGGCTGTTGGTCGCCAGGACGTGGCCGCAGACCCGCTCCAAGATCACGGGGATCTCCGTGGAAATTTGGTCCAGGTCGTGGCGGTTTAAAAGGCGCCGCTGTCCCGAAGGGAAGTAGTCGTGATTCCAGCCCCTGCCGTAGAGGGCCTGGGGCCGGTGGGCGGCCAAGTGCTCCCGGGAGCTGCGGATGACCTCTTCAATGCTTCTCGCCTGTGCCAGCTGTACGTGGTGGCGGTTCTGGGACATTTGCACCAGGTGGAGGTGGGAGTCATTGAAGCCGGGGAGGACCAATTGGCCCTCCAGGTCCACCAGCTCATCAAATGCCCCCTGGGGACTCACAAATTTCTCCCCCTCCACGGCAAATTCCGTCCCGAATCGCCCTTCCCCCAGATACACCTTGCCATTGTAGTACTTTCTCCTCATGGGCCACCTCCACTTGTTTTGTATCTTACTCTATAATCGTCGGGAGCGGATGCCCTGTCAAGTTCCCTTTGGGGCCGCCATTGTCGTACAATATCTAAAGATCAGAAGGGAGGAAGCCATGGACTATATACCTGGCAGTGGAGAGAAGATTTTTCAGGGGGAGGGGGTCTTCCCCTTCAGTGCCGACACTCTGGCCCTCAGCGCCTTCGCTAGGCCCCGGGGCCGGGTGGTGGACCTGGGGGCGGGGACGGGCCTTCTCTCCATTCGGGCGGCCCAAGTGCCGAGGGTGGAGGTGGTGGCCGTGGAGGGAAATCCCCGGGCACAGGCCCTCATTGAGAAGTCTGTTGCGGTAAATGGCATGGAGAATATCACCGTGGTGACGGCGGATATTTTTCAGGAGGACTTTGTGCCCCGATACCGGGATCACTTCGACACCGTCATCACCAATCCCCCCTACTATCAGGGGAGCCTCCAGGGGGCCAATGCCCGGGCCAAGCACGAGAACGGCCCCTGGTTTTCCGTGGCATCGAGGATTTTAAAGAGCCGGGGCCACCTCTACGCCATTCTCCCCCCTCGCCACCTTCAGTGGGCCATGGCCCTCTTCGCCCGGGAGCATCTCTCCATTTTGGAGCTTCAGCCGGTGTACAAGAGGCCGGGGGAGGAGGCCTTTCGCATCCTCATCCACGCCCGGAAAAATGTGGGGGAGAATCTGAAAATGCTGCCGGCCCGCTATCTGGACTCGGGGGAGGAGGGGCTCTGTAAAGGCCGTGAAAAGGGCGAGTAAAAATCCTGGAAGAGAGGGAGGGGGAGGGCCCCTCCTTCTTTCGTCCCCTGGAAAAATGGGGTAAACTGTAAGTAGCACTGTAGTTTAAGGAGGGAATTTATGAACGAGATTGGTCGCGTCTACCTGTGTCCCACCCCCATTGGCAATTTGAAGGACATCACCCTGAGGGTCCTTCGGGTCCTCGGGGAGGTGGACACCATCCTGGCCGAGGACACCCGCCACTCCCTGCCCCTCCTGAAGCACTACGAAATCACCACCCCCATGGAGAGCTATCACAAATTCAACGAGCGGGAGAAGACCCAGGAGATCCTCCGCCGCCTGGAGGAGGGGGAGAGTTTTGCCGTCATCTCCGATGCGGGGATGCCCGGGGTGTCGGACCCCGGGGGGGAGCTCATCACCGCCCTCCAAAAGTACGGCCTCCCCTATGAGGTCCTCCCCGGGCCCTCGGCCCATGTCACCGCCGCGGTGACGGCCAATCTCCCCATGGGCCGCTATTTCTTCTACGGATTTTTGCCCAGCAAACACGGGGAGCGGAAGCGGGCCCTCAGGGATCTGGCGGAAGTCCCGGTGCCCATTCTCTTCTACGAGGGGCCCCACCGCCTGGAGAAGACCGTGGCGGACATCCACGAGGTCCTGGGAGAGCGGGTGGTGGTCCTGGTCCGGGAGATGACCAAGGTCTATGAGGAGTGCAGATCCACCACCACCACGGAATTTTTGGAGCACACGGAGGACTTTCAAATCAAGGGGGAATTTGTCCTCATCCTCCACCCCCACCGGGAGGAGAAGGTCCTGGACATTCGGCTCCTCCTGGAGGAGAAGCTTGCCGAGGGGCTGAGCCCCTCCAAGGCGGTGAAGGTGGTCAGCAGAGAGTACGATCTGCCCAAGAATCAAGTGTACAAGGAAAGTTTACGGCTGTGAGAGAGGGACATATTCGAGAAATGGGCGCCATGATGGCCAAGGTCAACGACGCCCTCCATAGAAAGTACGATCCCATATTTAAGGACGCCAGTCCCCTGGAGGAATTGGGGAGGGTGGTGAAGGTGGCCCCCCTGGCCGTGGAAGAGCTGAAGACTCTGGGGACTTTGGCGGGGGTGGACGGCTCCAATGTCCGGGCAGGTGGGGCCCATCCCCACTATATCGAGCTCTTTCAGGGCCTGGCCAAGGTCATCACCGGGGAGGAGCTCACAGTTCAGGATCTCTTCACCCCCATTTTGGACGGCGGCACCGGGGACGAGGGCTCCGAGAGCCGGCGGAGGCTGGCCGCCGTGGAGCTAAAGGCCGCATTAAAGGCCCTGGAGTCCTGGGAGCTGTCCATCCTCATTATGGACGGGGGGCTCCTCCGCTATAAAATCGACTGCGAGGAGTTGTGGGAACCTTTGCGTGAGCGGGCCCTTGAGAGGGGAGTCCTCCTGGTGGGGGCCATTAAGGACATCAAGACCCACATGATTGCCGAGGCCCGGGGCCTTAAAAATCACTACTATGACAAGGACTATCTGGTGGGACGGCTGAGGCAGGGGGAGGCCTTCTTTCCCAAGGATGAGGTGAACCCCAAGGTGGCCGAGGGCCTGGTCAGCGCCTTCTACCGCCCCTCCCGGCACCCCGATGTGGTGGGGATGGACGTCCTCATCCAGCAGCGGGATCAGATGGAGCTATTAATGGGCCTCCTCCTCAGCCTCACCCCGGCCAATTCCCGGGGGGTCCCCTATTGGATGGACATTGTGGATTCGGCCTGTAAGGTCCACCCTCAGACCCTCCAGCTCCTCATGGAGGAGCACTTGGACCGGAGTTATATGGAACGGTTTTTTGTATCGGAACGAGATCGGAGAAGCCTATGAATGTCGTTGGACTCACCACCCCCCGGGAAGTGATGATCGCCTCTCGGGAGCACAATTTTAGAATGAGCGAATTTCTCATGGTGGAGGACCCCGTTCAGGGGGAGCTCTTGGGGGAAGTGATTGACGCTCAGACCTACAATCGCTTCATTCCCATGGACATGGGCGGGGACTTTGTGGACCGGGGGGTCATTGCCTCCCTGGAAACTCTGGGCTATGACATCAACAACGAGACCATCTACATCGGCAAACTCCGCTTCCTCTATGAAAATATGCTCCCGGTGATTACGGGGAGCGAAGTGCGCCTGCCAAGATTCGACGAGATCTCCCAGTTTCTCGCCCCCACCGCCCCCTCTGAGGGCTGGAGTGTGGGCATCATCCGCAATACCGACCACCTCTATGACGAGGCCCCCCATGAGCTCAAGGGCCTCATGCGAACTTTGGAGGAGGACGGCATCCACCAGCAGGGGGATCTGCCCTATATCATGGACGTCCGGGGGATGCACCAGTACCCCCACTTGGGGATCTTCGGGGGCAGCGGCAGCGGCAAGAGCTTTGGCCTCAGGGTCCTCCTGGAGGAGCTCATGGACATGCACATTCCCGGCATGGTCCTGGACCCCCACTTTGAAATGGACTTCTCCCAGGCCGCCCCGGGGGGCAGGTCCTTTGAGCGCCTCCACGACCGCTATCAAATTGGGGTGGATGTGGGGATTCGCTTTGAGGATCTCTCCCCGGGGGAATTTAAAAATCTCCTCCCCGCCGTCTCGGGAACCACCGAGGCCATGAACAGCGTCATTGACACCGTCTTTAAAAGGGGCAATTCCTTCTACATCTTCCAGGAGCGCCTCAATGATCTTCTGGAGGGCCACGACATTGGGGGCATGGAGAAGATTCTCCAGCGACAGGGGGAGGCCAAGGCGGCCCTTCAGGAGGGGGGCGACCCCAATGAGGTGGAGAAGTGGACTCGGATCTACGAGATCTTCAACAGCTACGGCAAGAGCACCAATTCGGCCTCCGTTCGGGGGGTCCTGTGGCGGGTGCAGTCCCTCCATCACATGGGCATCTTCCAGGAGGACTCCCGGAAGATCGAGGAGAGCCTCCGCCAGGGGAAATTGGCGGTGATTCAGGGCTCCACCAAGCTCATCGCCGTCTATGCCACCTATCTAATCAAAAAGCTCTATCAGAAGCGGCGGGACTACAAGGACGCCCGCTTCCTCAAGGACGGGGCGGCAGAGTTCTTTCCCCCCTTCTTCATCATCACCGATGAGTCCCACAATTTTGCCCCCAAGGGGACCGAGGCCCCGGCCAAGGGGGTCCTCCGGGAAATCGCCCAGGAGGGGCGAAAGTACGGGGTCTTCCTCATGCTGGCCACCCAGCGGCCCACCCTCTTGGACGACACCGTCACCGCTCAGCTCAATACCAAACTGATCTTCCGCACCGTCCGGGCCTCGGACATCGACACCATTCGGGAGGAGACGGACCTCAGCCGGGAGGAGACCGCCCGGCTGCCCTATCTCCGCACCGGGGATGTCTTCGTCTCCTCGGCCCAGCGGGGCCGGAGCACCTATGCCCGGATTCGCATGGCCCACAGTAGCTCCCCCCACACGGAAAATCCCTTTGACGAGCTGAAAGGCCAGAGGGAGGCCGAGGAGAGGGAGCTCATGGGCCACCTCAGGCCCCACCTCCCCATTAATGCCGCCACGGATCTGCTCAGGGTGAGCCAGGAACTTGCCCAGCAGGGGCTCCACCACTCCCAAAACAGCCTCAGGGCCCTACTGGACCGAATGGTGGCCGAGGGCCTCATCAGTCTCAGGCAGACCCCCCTGGGGGACCGCTATGAGGAGGTCAAAAGTTGAACTACAGCTACCGGCCCATAGATCCCCAGGCGGCCTATTTTTTCAATCAGGGGAAGAGCAGCACGGCCTATGAATTCTTGGGTCCCCACCGGGAGGAGGGGGGCATCACCTTCACGGTGTGGGCCCCCCATGCCCTGGCCGTGGAGTGGGTGGGGGATGCCAATGACTGGGGGCGGGAGGTCCTCCCCATGGCGGGGCCCCAGTACGAGTGCTACACCATCACCCTGCCCCCGGAAGTTCGGGGCCGCTACAAGTACAAGATCCACACGGAGGCCGGGGCCCAGCTCAAGGCCGATCCCTTTGCCTTCACCGGGGAGCTCATTCCCCAAACGGCCAGTGTGGTCCTCCCCCTGGAGGACATTGGCCGGGACCACGCCCCCTATAAAAACGATTCCAGACTGAATATCTACGAGGTCCACCTCTCCAGCTGGCGCAGACGGGAGTACTGGCGCTATCCCCAATTTAACGAACTGGCAGAGGACCTCTTGGACTATGTGAAGGACATGGGCTACACCCATGTGGAGCTTCTCCCCATTACCGAGCACCCCTACGACGGAAGCTGGGGCTATCAGGCCACGGGCTACTTCGCCGTCACCAGCCGCTACGGGAGCCCCCAGGATTTTATGAACTTTGTAAAGACCGCTCACGAAAAGGGCATTGGGGTGATTCTGGACTGGGTCCCCGGTCACTTTGCCAAGGACGCCCACGGCCTGAGATACTTCGATGGGACGGCCACCTTTGAGTCCCCGGACCCGGAGGGGGCGGAAAATCCCGTCTGGGACACCATGGCCTTCGACCTCTCCCGGCCCCAGGTGCGGAGTTTTCTCCTCTCATCGGCGGCCTTCTTCGCCCGGGTCTACGACATCGACGGCATTCGAGTGGATGCGGTGAGCTACCTCATCTACAAGAATTTCGGCCGGGGGGAGGTGGACACCAAGGACCCCCAAAACTTCCGCCAGGAGGCCATCTCCTTTTTAAGGGAGCTCACGGAGGTCCTCCACCAAATCCCGGATTTTTTGGTCATCGCCGAGGAGTCCGAGGACTTTTCCGGCATCACCTGGCCCCATGGCCTGGGCTTCGACTACAAGTGGGACATGGGCTGGATGCACCACCTTCTGGCATACATGGCCCTGGACCCCGTTCACCGGAGCCACCACCACGACGACCTCACCTTCCCCCTGTGGTACAGCTTCCACGAGCACTACATACTGCCCCTCTCCCACGATGAGGTGGTCCACCTGAAGAAGTCCCTCCTGGACAAGATGCACGGGGACGGTTCGGCGAAATTTCAGCAGCTGAAGCTCCTCTACGCCTATATGATGGCCCATCCCGGGAAGAAACTCCTCTTCATGGGGGGAGAGCTGGGCCAGTGGCGGGAGTGGTCCGAGGAGAGGACCCTGGACTGGCACCTTTTGGAATACGAGTCCCACCGGGACCTGAAGGAATTTGTCAGGAGCCTCAATCACTGCTATCTCAGCCACTCCGCCCTCTCCGGTCCCCTCTGGGCCTTTGAGGGCTTCCAGTGGCTTTTGGTGGACCGGAGGGAGGACTCGGTGGTGGCCTTTTTTAGAAAGTCCGCCGGGGAGAACATCCTCTGCATCTTCAATTTCACTCCCGTCCACCGGAAAAACTACCAGTTCACCCTTCCCGAGGAGGGGGAATATGAATGCATCTTCAACACCTCGGGGACTGAGCCCAATGTCACCATCAGGGAACGGGAAGTCACTCTGGACCTCGGCCCCTTCCAGGGCCTCTATTTTCTTGAAAGGAGCCAGCAATGGAACGAAAAGTAAAAATTTTGGGACTGCTATTGGCCGGGGGCCAGGGCAGCCGACTGAAGGCCCTCACGAAAAATATGGCAAAGCCCGCCGTTCCCTACGGGGGGAAATTCCGCATCATTGACTTTGCCCTGTCCAATGCTGCCAACTCCGCCATCCCCGACATTGCCATTCTCACCCAGTACAAGCCCCTGGAGCTCAACGAGCATTTGGGCATTGGGGAGCCCTGGGACTACAACCGCTCCCCGGTGGGGCTGAAGATTCTCTCCCCCTACGCCGGGGAGGAGGGGGGCCGCTGGTTCACCGGCACCGCCAATTCCATCTACGAAAATCTGGACTTCATCGACTCCAAGGACCCGGACTATGTCCTCATTTTAAGTGGGGACCACATCTACAAGATGAACTACATGAAGATGATCGATGCCCATGTGGCCAGTGGGGCCGACTGCACCATCTCCGTCATTGAAGTGCCCTGGGAGGATGCCCCCCGCTTTGGCATCGTCAACACCCGGGAGGACGGCTCCATTGAGGCCTTCCAGGAAAAGCCCCAGGAGCCCAAGAACAATTTGGCCAGTATGGGGATCTATGTCTTCACCTGGCCCGTTTTGAGAAAATACCTGGTAGAGGACGAGGAGATGACCGAGAGCGAGCACGATTTCGGCAAGAACATCGTCCCCAGAATGCTGGAGGACGGGCGAAAGCTCTACAGCTATCACTACCGGGGCTACTGGAAGGACGTGGGCACCGTCCGCAGCTACTGGGAGAGCAATCTGGACCTCTTGAATCCCGCAGATCCCCTGGAGCTCTTCCACAGGGACTGGCGGATCTACACCAACAACCTCAATCTTCCCCCCCACCGGGTGGAGGAGGGGGCCAAGGTGGAGGAGGCCCTCATCAGCGAGGGCTCCGTCATTGAGGGCCACGTCCAAAAGTGCGTGATCTTTTCCAATGTCCACGTGGCCAAGGACACCTTCGTCTACAATTCCGTCATTCAAACGGGGGCCGTCATTGGCCAGGGCAGCCGCCTGGAAAATGCCATTGTCATGGAGGGGGTCCACATCCCCCCGGGGACGGTCCTGGGCAATGAGTACGATGTGACCCTCATCAGTCCCGATGGAATTTTGGTAGAGTAGGAGGCTCAAATGAAAAAAACCCTGGGCATCTTGGCCCCCATTTTTGAAGACAATAGCTTTGGAGCCCTCACCAATTCAAGGGAATCCTCCATGCTCCCCTTTGGCTGCCGCTACCGGCTCATCGACTTTCCCCTGTCCAATATGACCCACTACGACATTCGCACCGTGGCCATTTACAGTGGCAAGAAGATTCGCTCCCACATGGACCACCTGAATATGGGGGCCCCCTGGAATCTCAACCGCCGCTTCCAGGGCCTCTTCCTCTTTCCCCCCGTGGCCACCGACGACGAGCGAAACAAATACGGGGAGATGGTGGACTTCGACAAGACCGAGACCTTCTTCCGGGAGACCCGGGAGAAGTATGTCTACTATCACCGGCCCAGATTTCTCATGAAACCCGATTTGGATGCCATGTTCCAGCACTTTGAAGAGACCGGGGCCGATGTCTGCCTCCTCTACGCCCCCTGTGAGGACCCCATGGGCCGCTATGCCGGTCTCCAGCAGCTCTACTTCGATGAGGAGGGCCGCTTCGACAATTTGGGCTATCACCTGGGCACCAGCCCCAAGGTGAATCTCTATCTCAACTCCTTTCTCATGAAAAAGGAGATCTTTGTGGACCTGGCCCGCCGCTCCCTGGAGCGGGGGGATGTGAGCACCATGGAGGATGCCCTCTACAATTATCGGGATGAGCTGAACATCGTGGGCTTCCGCCACGACGGCTTCTTCGAGGCCATTCGGGACATTCCCAGCTTCTACCGGGCCAATATGTGCCTCCTGGAGCCCGACTTCTACCGGCAGATCTTTGGCGATGGCCACCGAATCCTCACCAAGACCAAGGATGAGCCCTCCACCTTCTACACCAAGACGGCCCATGTCAGCAACTCCCTCTTTGCCAATGGCTGTCAAATTTCAGGGAGGGTGGAAAATTCCCTGGTCTTCCGGGGGGCCCACATTGAGGAGGGGGCCCATGTGAAAAACTCCATCATCATGCAGAAGGCCCACATCAAAAAGGGGGCCGTGGTCATCAATGCCATTTTGGACAAATACGTCACCGTGGGGGAGGGCCAGTATCTCATGGGCTCCCAGATCCAGCCCTATGTCCTCCCCAAAAACTCCACCATTGAGGAAGTGCTATGAAGGTCCTCTTTGTCACCTCGGAGCTCCATCCCCTGGTGAAGACCGGGGGCCTGGCCGATGTCTCCGCCATCCTCCCTCGAAAGCTCCGGGAGGCCGGGGCGGAAGTCACGGTGATCCTCCCCAACTACCGCCAGATCCCCGGGGAGTACCGGGAGAAGTTCCGCTACATCGCCTATGACTTTGTGGACATGGGCCCCCACCGGGAGTACGTGGGGGTGTTGGAGTATGTGGACCGGGGGCTGCGGATCCTCCTGGTGGACAATGAGTCCCTCTTTTTCCGGGACAGCCTCTACGGTCAGGGGGACGATGGCCGCCGTTTCGCCTATTTCTGCAAGGCGGCGGTGCAGCTCATGGGCACTTTGGACCTCTGGCCCCAGGTGGTCCACGTCAACGACTGGTTCACCGGCCTCATTCCCCTCTACATTCAGGACTTCGCCAAGGGGGATCCCCGCTACCGGGACATTGCCACCCTCCTCACCATTCACAATGTCAACTACAATGGGGCCTTCGACTTCGACACCTTTGCCTACACCGGCCTCTCCGGAAGCTACTATCACGAGGAGGGGGTCAAGTACTACGGGGGCATGAGCTTTCTCAAGGCGGGGATTGTCTATGCCGACGGCATCTCCACGGTGTCCAGGACCTACGCCCGGGAGCTCACCTACGACTTCTACGGCAGGGAAATGGCGGGCCTCCTGAGAAAGTACCGCCACAAACTCACGGGGATACAAAATGGCATCGACTTGGGGGAGTACGACCCCGCCACCGATCCCCTGCTGCCGGTCCACTACGACATCCACTCCCTGGAAAAGAAAAGGCAGAACAAACACGAGCTCCAGAGGCGCCTCTCCCTCCCCGTGGGGGACGGGCCCCTCTTTGTCATGGTCTCCCGACTGGTGGACATCAAGGGGGTGGACCTCCTCCTGGGCATTCTGGATGAGATGCTTCGGCGGGAGCTCCAGCTGGTGATTTTGGGCACGGGGGATCCCAGAATTGAGGATGCCCTGAGAAGGCACCACGCCCCTGATAAGTACCGCCCCCTGATTCAGTTCAATGAGTCCCTGAGTCACCTCCTCTACGGGGCAGGGGACTTCTTCCTCATGCCCTCCATAACCGAGCCCTCGGGCCTCTCCCAGATGATCGCCATGCACTATGGCAATGTGCCCATTGTGCGCAACACTGGGGGCCTGGGGGACACCGTGGGCCCCAGGGAGGGAAGGGAGCGGGGAATTCTCTTCGAAAATATCAACAGCCACGAGCTCTTGGCCGCCGTGGACCGGGCCCTGGGCCTCTACGGAACGGCCCAGCACCGAGAGCTCATGGTCACGGGGATGACGGAGGACTTCAGCTGGGAAGAGCCCACTCGGGAGTACCTGGAACTCTATGCCTCCCTCCTCAGAAAGAGGGGCCTCAAGCCATGAAGCACATCATCTTTGGCCGGGAGGACTATCTCCACGGCGAGCTCCACCTGTCCACCGCCCGGAAGCTGGATGCCCTGAACCTCTTGGTGGAAGAGGGGCGGGTCTATCTCCACCGCCAGGGGGACTTCCCCTATGAGGGGGGCATCCTCACCCCCTGGCGGGAGGAGGGCCACACCACCTATGGCTATGAGCGCAGGGGAGAGCGCTACATCATGGAAACTCGGGGGCCGGAGGAGGTGGCCCGGATCTTCCTCCAGGAAATCTACAGTGAGGGAGTGGAGGGGGAGGTCCTGGCCTTTGGGCTGGACCCCTCCTATTTGTATCTGGAGGCCATGAGGATTTTACTGGACGAGTACCACTGCCCCTGGCAGGAGGCCAGGGAGCGAGTGGGCCGTCAGATCATCATCCTGGAGGAGGGGCCGGAGATTTCCGTGAGGGACCCCCGCCTTCTGGAACTAAAGGGGGAGCTGGAGGAGCGGGGGGAGGGGCCCGAGTTCCACCCCGGGGACTTCCCCCAAAAGTTCCAATGGGCCGTGGGGGAGGTGGCAAAGAGCTACCGGGCCCTCATCAGCCAGCGGCGCCGGGAGATCTACCACAAGGATCTCAACTTCCCCAATCCCCAGGGCCTCTTCATTGGCTCCGATGCCCGGGAGGCGGCGGACCTCTGGGATCAGATCCACCGGCTCTTCGATGAGCTGGTGGCCCGGCCCCAGCTGGACCTCCCCGATCTCATCTTCTGCCTGGAGCGCCACACCGATCCTGTGATCAATTTGGACCTCCGCACCCGCCACAAGCTGAAACTCATCCCCCGGGAGGTCCTGGTGGATCTCTTTGTCACCCGGGACCCCTTCCTCCAAAAGTTCTACCGAGCCATGGGGGTGGAGGTGGTGGAGGAGCTGAATATTCTCTCCTATGCCCGGGGCCTCCGCCGACAGCGCCCCCTTCCCTCGGGAGGGGAGGTCCTCTTCAAGGTCATGGCCAAGGATCTGGAGGGGGGCAAGCTCTATCTCTATGAGGACGCCTTCACCATGGACCGGGAAGTGGTGGAGATGTTCCAAAATGGGGAGGAGTTCTACTGCACCATTCCCACGGAAAAGCTCCCCGTCTACTACAATTTTGGCTTCTTCCGAGGGGAGGAGGCCTATGAGGTGGTGGACCCCTATGCCAAGGCCCTTTCCGTCAATGGCAGGCGGGGCTACCGCTTTGAGAATGAGGATCAGTTTTACCAGGGGGGCTTTGTGCCGGCGGTGGAAAACCCCGTCATCTGCGAGCTCCACGTGAAAGATGCCACCGCCACTTTGGACCTGCCCCCGGAGGAGGCGGGGACCTTCCTGGCCCTGAGCCGGGAGGGCCTCACTCTGGGGGGCAGGGCCGTGGGCTTCGATCACTTAAAGGAGTTGGGGGTGGACTATCTCCACCTGATGCCCATCCACAATTACATCACCGTGTGGGAGCAGGCCGCCAGTAAATTCGATGGCGACAATTACAACTGGGGCTACGATCCCGACCACTACTTTGCCCTGGAAAATTCCTATGGCACCCATCCCGAGGACCCCCTCTCCGCCCTCCGGGGCCTCCACCAATTGGTGGCCACCGCCCACCGCCACGGCATTGGCATCATTCAGGATGTGGTCTACAATCACCTCTACTTGGGGGAGCGCTCGGACCTGGCCCTCCTCAATCCCCAGGCCCTCCGCCGCTGGGACGACGGCAGCCTCTCCGATGGCTCCGGCACCGGCTGCGAAGTGGCCTCGGAGGAGCCCCTCACCCAAAAGCTCATCTTCGACTCCATCCACCACAGTCAGCAGCTGGGGGTGGACGGCTTTCGCTTCGACCTGGCCGCCCTCACCGATCGCCACACACTGGAGGAAATTGGCAGGCGCACTGGCGAGCAAAATCCCCACTGCCTCCTCTACGGGGAGCCCTGGATGGCGGCGGAGTCCGTCCTGGCCCGGGAGCTGCGGCTTCAGGGGGGCGATGGGGGCCTCTATCTCTTTGACGATGACTTTCGCAATGGCCTTCGGGGGAGCAGCTTCGACTACAGCCCCGGTTGGATCCTGGGGGACAATGGGGCCCAGCCCCATTTGGAGGAGAGTCTCCTGGGCGGGGGCAAGCACCCCCTGAATCTCCCCTATGTGTCCTGTCACGACGACGAGGTCCTGGCGGACTTTCTGGATCACTTCGGCGGCAGCGAGGGGGAGAAGATTCGCAGGATGAAACTGGCCCTTGCCGTCCAAATGCTCACTCCGGGGCCGGTCCTCTTTCACCAGGGGGACGAGTTTTTCCGCAGGCGACACAGGAACAATCCCTACAATGGCCCCCAGGAGGCCACCAATATCCACTGGGAGGAGAGGGTGGAAAAGGAGCAGCTGGTCCAGTATGTCCGGGACCTCATTCGCCTCAGAAAAAAGATGGACCTCAAGCACCGCATCCTCCACTCAGAGGCGGGCTTTATGGTCCTGGAAAACACCGGGGGTCGCTACCGCATCTTCCTCTCCAATACCCCCCAGGGCCGGGACATTGGCCCCTGGCTCTATCCCCAAACCCGCTGGGCCTTCACCCATGAGGGCCTGGTGGATGAGAAGTGCTATATGGGACAGATCATCAGCGGCAGGGCGGTCTATGTCATCACTTTTGAGGGGGAAAAGATTCCGCCAAAGGGGGTTTAACTTTTGGGCCCCTGGGTATATAATGAATACAAAATATTGAAGGAGGTGATTCCCATGGGACAGGGTGAAGAGACATCCTTCCAAGGAAGGGACGAAAATAGCACAGACTGCTGGCCAGTGGCTTCCCGTAAGTGGGAAGAACCTATAGCATCCCGGAACCGAATAGCGGCAAGACCATAGCAGAGGCGGCTGATATACCACACCGCAAAGGACATCCCTAACAGTACCAGAGCTGCAAAAGGAACGGGAATGACCCACTGATTTCAAAAGACAAAGTTTCAAAAAATGCCTCCCAGTGCTGGTGTGTACCCCAAAAACTGGACATGAGATTTAGTTACTGACAAGTGGATGCT
>JAUNLK010000004.1 GCA_030535395.1 Tissierellia bacterium | reverse complement strand
TTCAACGCAAATACCCCCTCTACTGGTTTGTCCAGTAAAGGGGGTACGTTTCAGACTTCCGGGGGTTTTTTACACTAGGGCGATGTAATTGACCACTGGGGTTTCATAGGGGTGGATTCGGGAGATGATCCGGTGGACCTCGTCCCGATCCTCCGCCTCAATGCGAAATTCCATTTTCATCTCCCGGGCCTTGGAGACCTCCCCCACCTTGCCATCGAAGGGCTTGGCCCCCTCCAGGGGCCGCCAGTAGCTGGTGACCTGGGTGGTGGTAAAGGCGTAGTCGTAATTGCCCTCCCTGAGGAGGTCCCGCTCATTGAGGTCGTTGGCCAGTTCAATGACAAATTCTTCGGGAATATAGATTTCCACTTTCAAAAAACCCATGGCTCGTCCTTTCTGTATCTACTCGTTGAGGGCCGCGAGATCTGCGTCGATGTCATCCATTTCCCCTTTTCGGTCGTGGAAGATATCCGCATCCACCAGGCGCCTGATGATATTGATGGCGGGAATGTAGATGATCATGGTTCCCACAAAGGTGAGAAATAGCGCCATGATCATCCCTGGAAGGCCAATGCCCCCATCCACAGATAGGGCCGATCTCCCCACCAGGGCGCCCACGGCGGCCCCCAGTACACCGACGATAATGGAGAAAATGACGGTTTGAACGAAGATGTAGCCCTTGTGGCCCCGGGTGCTGTCCAGGGTGGTCTTGATGGTCTCCCCGACCCCCATGGGCTCCTGGGTCTGTGCCTTGGCAATCCACACGGCAATGGGATAGAGGCCCATATTGAGTATGATTCCGGGGATGATCAGCAAAAGAAAACCCAGACCCACCAGAATATTGGACACAATGGAGACCACCAGGGCGAAGCCAAAGAAGTGGCTGAAGAAGTAGAAGGCATCCTCCGCCCCAACTTGGGTGTCGAAGCTGATCTTCCGGTAGATGGCAAAGATCACCCCGTAGTTTAATAGGCTGGACAGCACGTAGCGAAGGGCCGTCACCACCAGGGACAGAATGGCCGACCCCTGAAAGAATTTATCCTGAATCAAGGCCATATATCCGATCTCCCCTGCGGTCACCATCTCCTCGGGGGTGAGGCTCAGGGCAAAGGTGGTCCCAGCCAGAGCCGAGAAGAACTCAAAGAGGGCGGGGAGCAGGGCCCCCACCAGGAATACGGGGAGTAGTTCTTTGTAGTAGTCTGCAGTTGATCGTGTCATATTGCCTCCTTTTATATTGCGACTAGTGTTTATTTACCCACTGATCCCCCTCAAGTCACGGCTCTTTCGCAGTTTGGGCAAAATTTGTGCCAAAAAAATGCCAAAGATCACCAGAAGGCAGCCCAGAATCTTCCGGGGCGTGAAGACCTCCCCCGCCAGAAAGTAGGCGAAGAGGGCCCCGAAGATCACCTCGGAGGAGAGGATGATGACACTGGTGTCGGGCCGGGCGTACTGCTGGGCGTAGTTTTGAATGAAATAGGCCACCGAGGTGTTCAGTACCACCAGGTAGAACATGCCCCCCCAGACCCTACTGGTGACAGGCCCGGTGAGAATGGGGTCCCCGGAGATGAGGGCCAAAACGAGGCTCACCACCCCAGCCACAAACATCTGTATGGAGGTGAAGAGCATGGGGCTTGGGACCCTGCCCATATAGTGGGAGATGACAATGACCTGGATGGCAAAGAGAATGGCGTAGATGAGGGTGAGAAAGTCCCCAAAGCCCATGTGGAGGCCCTGGAGGCTCAAAAGCCCCACCCCGGTGAAGACGAAGACCGCCCCCGCGAGGGTGTGGGCCTTGGGCCGCTCCTTGGTAATGGCCCAGAGAATCAGGGGCACCGTCACCACATAGGAGACGCAGATGAAAGTCTGATTGGCGGGGGTGGTGTACTGGAGGCCCACAATTTGAAAGGCAATGGAGGCCGCCATGAGGGCGCCCACCAAGATGCCCCCCTGGAGGGTGGCGGAATTCACCCGGCCCAACTCCCGGTACACGGGAATCACCAGGAGGATGGAGGAGAGGAAGAAGCGAATCACCAGTATCCACAGGGGACTCACTCCCTCCAGGGCGAATTTCCCCGCCACAAAGGCCGCCCCCCAAATCATGGCCAATAGGAGGAGGAGAAATTCCGAAAAGCGTTCCTTAGTCATGGTGGAGGTATTCCTTCAAGTCCTGAATGAGAGCCTCATTGTTCATATCGTAGATGAGGGGGGTGACGGTGGCATAGTTTCGCTCCAGATAGTAGCGATCGGTGCCCTCCTCGTTTTCCCCTCGATTTCTCCCCTCCAGGCGGAGGGTCCGCTCTCCATCCACTTCCTCTTCAAAGTAGTAGTCGTAGACCGGGGAGCCCACAGTGGCCACCTTCACCCCCTTGAGGTCGTCGTAGTCCACATAGGGGGAGTTGATATTGAGAACCATGGCGGGGCCATTTTCCCGAATGAGGAAGTGCTGGGCATTTTCAAAGATGTCCATGGCCACCTGAACCGCCGTATCGAAGCGGGCGGTGCCCTCCACCCACTTACTGGAGACGGCAATGGAGGGGATGGAGAAGATATTCCCCTCAATGGCCGCAGAAACGGTGCCGGAGTAGATGATGTCCATGCCGGCATTGTAGCCCAGATTGCAGCCACTGAAGATGACATCGGGCTTCCAGTCCAGAATCTTGTCCATGGCCGTTCGCACGCAGTCGGCGGGGGTGCCGGAGACGGAGTAGGCGGGGCAGTCCAGCCCCTCCAGAGTCACCTGGCGGACAATGAGGGCCCGGTTGATGGTGATGGCGTGGGACTGGCCGGAGTGCTCCTCCTCGGGGGCCACAATGATCACATTGTGGTCCTTTACCAGCTCCTTGGCCAGTGCCTTAATTCCCGGGGCAAATACACCGTCATCATTGGTCAAGAGTATATTCATCATTTCCTCCTTCTTCCTAAAGGGCGATGGTCTTTGAGGGGAGTTTGGGCTTTGCCACATCCATGATAAAGTCCACTCCGTCGATTATTCTTTCGCTATTGAGATGTTCCCGAATGGTACGGGCCGCCAGTAGGGGCAGATTGTTCTCCCCACTGAGGTGGGCCAGAATCACCCGCTCCTGCTTTTTCTTGAGGAGCTGTGCCAAAACTTCCGCCGCATTCACATTGGACAGATGCCCCCGGGTGGAGAGGATGCGCTCCTTGAGGTGCCGGGGATAGGGGCCATTTTTCAGCATTTCCAGGTCGTGATTGCTCTCCAAATAGTAGAGCTGAGAATTTTCCATGGCCTGGAGCATTTGGCCATTGACCCAACCGGTGTCGGTGAGGACCGAGAGCTTCTTGCCCCGGGATTCAAACACAAAGCCCGATCCCTCCTGACAGTCGTGGAAGGTGGTAATGGGCAGCACATTGAGGTCCCGGTAGCGGAAGGGCTGGTAGTTGACAAAGACATTTCGCTTGGCCCCGTCAATGGGCTGAACCTTGGCCTCCATGCCCATCCAGGTCTTGGCCCCGGCAAAGACCTCCAGGCCATAGCGCCGGGCCAGGACCCCCACCCCCTGAACGTGGTCGGTGTGCTCGTGGGTGACAAAGATGGCATCCAGAGTGGAAGGCTCCACCTGGATCTGCCTGAGATTTCTCTCGATGGCCCGACCACTGAGGCCGGCATCCACCAGAATTCTGGCTTCATCGGTTTCTATATATTGGCAGTTTCCCGAACTGCCACTGGCTAGTGCACAAAATTTCATGATTTCCTCCAGTTTTCCAAACTCCATTATAACAAAAAACCCTGATCCTAAGGACTCAGGGTTTTCGGTTTCTCAGGGCCGTATAGGCGAAGAGCAAAAGGAGGGTGGCCACCCCCAGAAGGACAATGGTCCCCCCGGGCTTGAGCCCCAGGTAGAAGGAGAGAATGAGGCCCAGCTGGGTGAAGAGAATCCCAAAGACCACGGCCACCAGGGTGGTCCTCTTGTAATTGAGCTTCAGCTGAAGGGCCGAGGCCACCGGGAGCACCAGGAGGGAGGAGATGATGAGCACCCCCACCGTCCGCCCCGAAATGGCCACCGTGAGGGCCGTGAGCACGATGAAGAGCCCCGAGAGGGCCCCCACGGGAATCCCGGAGATGGCCGCCGAGATGGGATCGAAGCTCAAAACCATGAGATAGTGGTAGAACTTCCCCATGAGGAGAAAAACCAGGGCACTCACGGCCAAGATCATATAGAATTCGAAATCTGAAATGGCCACAATGGAGCCAAAGAGAAAGGATTCAAAATTGGTGGCCCCCTTGATGAAGCCCGAGAGGAGGGAGGCCAGGCCCACCCCGGTGCTCATGATGATGGCCGTGGCCACCTCCCCGTGGGAGGGGAAGCGGCGGCGGATGAACTCAATGGAAAGCCCCGCCAGCACCGATGCCAGCACCGCCCCCAAAACGGGATTGATCCCCGCCACGGCGCCAAACATGACCCCCGCCAGGGACACGTGGGAGAGGGCATCCCCCAGACTGGAGAGATTGCGATTGACGATGACCATGCCCATCATGGGGATGATGATGCCCAGGGCGAGGCCCACCAGGAGGGCTCGTATCATATAGTTGTACTCAAAAATTGCCATGGAGCCCCCCTTCCCGAATCTTGCCATCCTCCAAGAGATAGATCTCCGCGCCCCCCTGGGCCAGGCGGTGCATGTCGTGGGAGATGATGAAAATGGTGATGCCGTGGACCTCATTGAGGTGGCGGAGGAGGTCCCACAGCTCCTGAGTGGAGGGGGCATCGATCCCCGAGGTGGGCTCGTCCATGAGGAGCACTTCGGGCATGGAGATCATGGCCCGGGCGATGAGGGCCCGCTGGCGCTGTCCCCCGGAGAGGGAGCCGTAGAGCTCCTCCTCCTTCCCCTGAAGGCCCACCAGAGAGAGGATGTCCCGAGTTCGGGAGCGCTGCTCCTCCTTGGAGAATTTCTCCGGGAGGAGGCCCGAGGCCACCAGCTCCATCACCGAGATGGGAAAGTCCGTGCGGCCGCTGACCAGCTGGGGCACATAGCGGACCTTGTTGGAATAGCCCATCCCCGAGACATCCCTGCCCTTAAAGAGGACCCGGCCCTCCTGGGGGGAGAGAATCCCCAACAGGAGCTTGATGAAGGTGGTCTTCCCCGCCCCATTGCTCCCAATGAGGGCGGCAAAGTCCCCCTGGTTGAGACAGAGATTGGCATCGTCCAGGACCGTGGTCTTGCCATAGGAGAAGCAGAGATTGTCCACTTCATAAATTTTAGATTTTTCTTCCATTAGACGCCAAGTCCCTCCTTCAGGGCCTCCAAATTTTTCTCCATGAGCTCAATATAGCCCAGTTCCTCCCCGCCCCCGAGGCCCTCCAGGGGGTCCAGAGTGGAGACCGTCGCCCCAGTTTCAGCGGCGATGGTCTCTGCAATTTTGGGATCCTTGAGGGGCTCGGTGAAGATGGTTTTGATCTCATTTTCCCGGACAAAGGCCACAATTTCCGCCATGGTCTGGGGATCGGGCTCCGACTGGGAGTTGATCCCCTCAATGGGCCTCTGCTTGAGATTGTAGGCCTGAGCCAGGTAGCCAAAGGCCTCGTGATTCACCACAATGTCCCGGGTCTTGGCATTTTTGAGACCCTCCACAAAGCGCTGGTCCAGCTCCTCCAGGGCGCCTTTCAGCTCCTCAAAATTGGCCCGGTAGTCCTGAGCATTTTGGGGATCTTCCCCCTCCAGGGCGGCGGTGATCACCTCCGCCATGGCCACAGCATTTTTGGGATCCAGCCAAATGTGGGGGTCCATGGTTCCGTGGTCGTGCTCCTCGTGAGCTTCGCCGTGCTCCTCGTGCTCGTCGTGCTCGGCGTCCTCGTCGTGGGCTTCGCCGTGCTCTTCGTGCTCAGCGTCCTCGGCGTGGCTGTGGCCCTCCATGAGTGCCACCCCCTCTGCGGCCTCCACCGCCCGGGTCTCTTCCCCGTCCAATTGGCCCAGGAGCTTGTCCATCCAGGGCTCCAGGCCGGCCCCATTGTAGATCAAAAGATCGGCCTCCAGTGCCAGATTCATCTCCTTGGGTCCCAGTTCAAAGTCGTGGGGGGAGAGGCCCGATGGCAGGAGGGAGACCACCTCTGCGTGGTCCCCGGCAATGGTCCGGGCCAAATCCTCCAGGACAAAGGTGGTCACCACCACCAGGGGGCCACCCGCTTCCGGGGCCTCTGCCTGGACGGCCTCCCCTCCATTGACATTTCCCGCCGCCGGGCCACAGGCGGTGAGGAGCACCACCAGGGCCAGGACCAGGGTCAGTAATTTTTTATTCATAGTTCCTCCTATTGTGCCGGAAGTTCCGGCTCTTTTTTTCCTTTAAATAAGAATGATTATCATTTGTGGGTATAGTATAGCAAAAGAATATGAAAATGAAAAGCATTCCCAATTAGAAATTTTCGTCGGGGTTTCGAAAAAGCCACAACTGATATAATATATGAGTTAAAGGAGCAAGCATGAAACATCTATTGAGAGAACACCAGCTAAAGGCCACCAAGGGCCGCGTTGCCGTGATGGAACTACTCTTCCATGAAAAAAAGCCCCTCAGTGCCGAGGAAATTCACGAGAGGATCAATGACGAGATGGCCACCAGCCTCTCCACCATCTACCGGATTTTGGCCCAGCTCACCGAGGTGGGGATCCTGCGCAATAGCCTGAGCCTGGGTGGGGCCGACTACTACGAGTGGAACGGAGACCCCCACCACCATCACTACATCATCTGTGAGTCCTGCGGCCGGGTGGATCCCCTCCACAACTGTCCCCTGGAACACTTGAACCGCCACGTTCAGGAGGAAACGGGCTACACCATCACCGGTCACCAGTTTCAGCTCCAGGGCCTGTGCAGGGACTGTCAGGAAAAAATTGCAGCGGAAAATAGAAAAAAATAGAGGTTCCCTCGGGAACCTCTATTTTTTATTCCACAATTTCCAGTAGCCCCTCGGCCACACAGGCATCCAGGAGGACTTTGGAGATTCGGTCGATTTTTTCTCCCCTGAGGAGGCGGAGTTTGATCTGATAGGACTGGGCCAGCTCCCTCATCATTTTGAGAAAACTCCGGGCCACCCGCACCTGGAGGGGCTGGGGATCGGGGGCCAGGGTGAGGGAGAGAAAGCCCAGTTCCCTCCGGTAGGGCCGGAGGAGCTCCTGGAGCTCTCCGTCGGGGACTTTCATCAGCTCCTCCACAAATTCCGAGAGCCAGTAGTACTCGATCTCCCCAATGCAGGAGGTCTCCAGATAGATGCAGCTCTTGCCCTGATCGGGCCTGGGCCTCTTGGGGGGAGCCGCTGCCCCAGTGGCCACCTGAGCCTGGATTTCCCTGTACCGCTCCTTCAACATCCCCGTGGGCTGTATCCCCAGAAATGTGATGATGCGGTCCTTGAACTGGCGGTAGTAGAGGACGGCATTTCCCGGCTGGTGGACCCGGTGGTAGTAGTTCATAATGCCCAGGGCCACCTTCTCGTCGTAGGGCTCCGACTGCTTCAGCTCTCCAATGATCTCTCCGGCCCCCCTGTCCCCCTCTCCCCTGCCGTAGCAGTCCAGGAGGCGGAGGAGGAGCTCGATTCTCAAAGTGCCCAGGCGCTGGCGCTCAAAGAGAATGAGATTGTTGAACTCATCGCACTCCTTAAAGTACATCCCCTCCAAGAGCTCCCCCTTGGACAGGGCACTGAGTTCCTCCAGTTCCCTCTGGCTGATCCGCCCGTGGTCCATGGCCCGCTCCATGGACAGAATGTCGCAGCGGTAGTCGCAGCGGGGATTGATGGCGCAGCTCTGTCGATTGGCCAGGATGATGGCCTCCTCCTCCCCCTCCTTTGCCATGAGGTTTTTTATGAGCCACAGGTGATAGCGGAGATTGTAGCGCCCGGCCTCGTCACTGGAATCGGGCCAGAGATAGCGAATGAGCTTCTCCCTGCTGGCACTGCGGCCCTCACTTAAAAGGAGGATGCTCAGCAGGGCCAGGCTCTTGGCATTGAACTCCCCGGTGAGATCTTTGCCATTGAGATCCACCGACATGGAGCCCAGGAGTTTCAGGGTCAACATGGCCCATCGCCCCCCTCATAGACCACCGCTCCCGACTTGATGGTGTAGGCCACCGTCACCTCCCGGAGGCTCTCTGGGTCCGTCTGTAAGAGGTCCCGGTCCAGGACCAGAACATCCCCCTGCTTGCCCACGGCCAGGGAGCCCAGCTCCTCCTCCCTGAAAATGGCATAGGCCCCATTGATGGTGTACATGGCCAGAGCCTCCATGAGGTCGATGCGATTTTCCTCCACCGGATGATTGACGGCGGCGTGGATCCCCAGGAAGGGATTGTAGTCGCAGATGTCGCTGTCGGAGCCCCCGCAGAGGATGGCCCCCCCGCGGATGACGGAGCGGAGGGGATTGGTCCTCCGGTAGCCCTCCCCCAGCCTCCGGTGGTACATGCCCTCCGGCCCGCCCCAGTAGAGCTCATAGGTGGGGCTCATGGAGAAGATGAGGCCCATCTCCGCTGCCCGCTCCACCTGGTCGGGGCGCACCAGGCAGCTGTGCTCGATTCTGTGCCTCAGCCCCCCGATGCCCGTGTAGTAGAGGGCCCGCTGGTGGGCCTTTAAGACGGAGTCGATGGCCCGATCCCCAATGGCGTAGAGGGAGAGCTGGAGGCGGTGGCGATAGCAGGAGGCCACAAATTCGTCCAGCTCCCCCTGGGAGAAGATGAGGCTGCCCATCTCCTCGGGGGCATCGGCATAGCTTGCGGTGAGGGCCGCGGTCCTTGCCCCTATGGTGCCGTCGATGTAGAAGGAGCCCCCCACGCGCCTCAGCTGCATCTCCTCCACCAGATCCAAATTGAGGCTCTGGTAGAAGAGGGTCAGCTCCACGGGAAATTCCTCCATGTGCTCGTAGATGAAGTGGGCGTCCTTGTCGCTGTACATATAGCCCCCCTCCATGGCATTGACCGTGGTGATGCCCACCCTAATGAGATTGTTCATGAGCCGGGAGATATTCTCCATTCGCTTGCCATTGGGATAGCTGTCCAGGATGCCCGTTCTCAGGGCGGCATTGGCCTTGCCCCGGAAGATCCCCGTGGCCACGCCCTTTTCATCGTATTCGATTCCCTCCAGTCGATAGGGGATTTTGTAGTAGAGCATGCCATAGGTGTTGAGCATACTCACCTGATAGTCATTGGAATTGATCCAAATGGGCACCTCATTGGACAGGGCGTCCAGTACTTGGCGCTTGGGATAGTTGCCATTTTTTAGAAACTCATTGGACAGGCCCACCCCAAAGATGCCATCGTTGGGCCGCTTTTCCACTTGCCTCTGAATGAGGGCGCCCACCTCCTCCACGGAGTGACAGCCACTGAGGTCCAGGGACTTCTCATTCATGGCCGTTTGAACCAAGTGGAAGTGGCTGTCGATGATGCCGGGAAGGACCGTGGCCCCCTGGGCGTGGATGAGCCTGGTCCCCTCCCCCACCAGGGGCAGATAGTCCTCTCCCCTGCCCATGGCCGCAATGAGGCCGTCCTTTACCGCCAGCCACTGGAGGCCCTCGTCCCCCTCCATGGTAATGAGCTTCCCATGGGTCACCAAAAGATCCGCTTCCATGACACCCCCGCCTTTCTCTCTATTTAGCCTCTATTATACACGCAGCGGCCGGCGAGATAGGTCTGTTCCACTTGAAGGTCCTTGATTTTAGCGGCATCCACCTTGAGGATGTCGTCATTTAGGACCACCAAATCGGCAAATTTTCCCACTTCCAAAGTGCCCAGCACTTCCTCCTGGCCCGTGGCGTAGGGGGCGTTTTTGGTGTACATGGCCAGGGCCTCATAGGGGGTGAGGCGCTGCTCGGGAACAAAGCCCTCCCGGGGAATCCCCTCCATGTCCTGGCGGGTCACTGCCGCATAGATCCCCGGCAGGGGCCGGTAGGTCTCCACGGGGCAGTCGGAGCCTCCAGCCAGGATGATCCCGGCATCCACCATGTCCCTCAGGGGGAAGCTGGCCACTTTCCGCTCTCCAATCCGCTCCTCAATCCAGTGGAGGTCGGTGGGGAGGAAGATGGGCTGCATGTCCACCACCAGAGGGAGCTTGGCCATGCGGGCCACCGTCTCCCTGTCGGCCATTTGAGCGTGGATGACCCGGAAGGGGACTCTCCCCTCTCTGGTGAGGCCCTCCTCATCCCCCCTTGCCATGGCGTGTTCAATGCCGGTGAGGGTGAGGTCCAGTGCCCGGTCGCCAATGGCGTGGATGGCGGGCCGCAGGCCGTGGGCATAGCCCCTATAGATGATGTCGTCCAGCTCCTCTTGGGTGTAGAGGATGAAGCCCCGATTGCCGGGATCATCGCTGTAGTCCTCCCGAAGGGCCGCCGAGCGGGAGCCCATGGAGCCGTCGGAGAAAATCTTGTAGGCCCCGTACTGGACGGTGCGGTGGGGATCTTTCAGTTCCTCGGGGCCAATTTCCTCGGGCTCAAAGAGCTCGTCCTTGCAGACGGTGACTCTCAGAGGCAGTAGGCCCCGGCCCTCCAGCTCCCGGTAGACGGCGATGTCCTCCTTGTAGTGCCAAATCTCCGCGGCATAGGTGTGGATATTGGTGATGCCATTTGCCACCATGTCCCCCATGACCTGAAGGAGCATTTCATCCCGCACTTTGGGATCCGAGAGGGGATCGGGAATGGCATCGTCGAAGACCTGGGTGCTCTGTTCCCGAATGATGCCATTGGGCAGGCCCTCTTCGTCCAGCTCCACCACGCCCCCGGAGGCCACCTTGTAGCCCCGGCCGATGCCCACCAATTCCAGGGCCATGGAGTTGACCACTACGGCGTGGAGGCAGACCCTTTTGATGATCACCGGGTGCTCCGTGGAGATCTGATCCATCTCCTCACGGGTGGGGAAGCGGTGCTCCGCCCAGTTCTCCTGGTCAAAATTCACTCCCTTGATCCACTGACCCTTGGGCGTAAGCTCTGCCTTGGCCCTCATTTTTTCAATCATCTCCCCAATGGATGTCACCTCAGAGAGGTCCACAAAGGTGAGATTTTGACAGTGGGCATAGAGGTGGAGGTGGCTGTCGGCCATGCCGGGAATCATGGTCTTGCCCTGAAGGTCCACCACCTCTTGGGCCACCAGCTTATCGGCCTCAGCATTGGTGCCCACAAATTCAATGAGCCCCTCCCGAAGGCCCAGGGCCTCAAAGGTCTCCCCCTCTTTGGCCATGGTGTGAATATTTCCGTTGATGAATAGTTTGTCCAACATGACAGTTCCTCCTTATTTTACCGCTGAAACATCGCTATTTTTTGCCTTGGGAATGAACAGCCCCGTAATGCCATAGAGGGCGGCGAAAATGGGGGTGATGTAGAGAAATACGCAGTAGGGCGCGTAGTCCAGAGTCTGCACCCCTAAGACCCCGGAGAAGTAGACGGCCCCCAGGGCCCAGGGGAGGAGGGGGTCCAGGCAGATCCCCGAGTGCTCCAGCGTCCTGGAGCAGACGGTGCGGTCGATGCCCAATTTATCGTAGCCCTTGATGAACATCCGCCCGGGAATGAGAATGGACACATAGGGGCTCGCCGAGAGCATAATGGTGAGAAAACCGGTGATGATCTGGGTGAGAATCAAATTCCGGGCATTCTTGGTAATGGACTGGGCGCTGAACAGCAGGGTGTCCAGAACCCCGGTCTTTTCCAGTATGCCCCCATAGGAGAGGCCCAAATAGCCCAGAGAGACGGTCCACATCATGGACTGGAGGCCCCCTCGATTGAGGAGGAGGTTCACATCCTCGCTGGCAGTTTCAATGACAAAGCCGTAGTTCATGAAATTCATCATTTGGAAGAGACCGTAACCCTGGAAGATGATGGCAATGGCCATGGCCACCAGGGCGGAAATGACTATGGTGGCCAGGGCATTGACTTTCCTCAAAGCCAGCACCAAAATCAGGATGATGGGAATGAGGCTGATGAGGGCATGCACCGGAGAGAGATTGAAATTGCTGCTCAAAACCTGGAGCACATCGTCAATGGAGCCCCGGGAGGCCATGGAGCCCACAAAGCGAAACTGGAGGACGCCAAAGAAGATCAGGGTGATGATCATGGAGGGCACCGTGGCCACGGAAACGGCCTTGATGTGGTCGAAGATATTCACCTCGCAGGTGCCGGCGGAGAGATTCACGGTGTCGGAAATGGGCGACATCTTGTCCCCAAAAATGGCCCCGCAGATCACCGCCGCCGCAGTCATGGCCGGGGGAATCTGCATGCCGCCGCCAATGCCCATGAGGGCCACGCCAAAGGTGGCCACAGTCCCCCAGGAAGTGCCGGTGGTGAGGGTGGCAATGGAGCAGACGATAATGGCCGCCACCAGGAAGATGGAGGGGGAGATGATTTTCAGGCCGTAGTAAATGAGGGTGGGAATGGTCCCCGCCCCAATCCACGCCGGAATCATCACCCCGATGAACATGAGGATCATCATGGAGACGGTGGCAATTTTACTGCCGTGGATGATCCCCTCCTCCACTACGGAGAGACTGCTCTTTTCAAAGATGATGAGGACCACCGTGGCAAAGACCGCAGCGAAGATCAGGGTCATATGTATGTCGGGCTCCCCTTTAATCACCAGCTGGGCAATGAAGCTGAAGACCAAAAAGAGGACAATGGACACGGCAGATGCCAGAGACGGACGGTTGACATTTTCGTTGGTAACCTTTTCACTCATTTTGATACCTCCTTTAGTATTTGTCTCCATTGTATGGTGCTTCCGTTGGGCGCTCGTTTATAAAAGTGTTGTTTCCCCGTTTCTTTTGAAAAAAATTGTCTTTTTTTCGTCAAAAACGGTTTTGCCACACAAAAAAGACCCCCAGGGGAAAATCTCCCTGGGGGTCTTTGAATTTATGGTGGACCCGATTGGGCTCGAACCAACGATCTATGCCTTCGGAGGGCATCATTCTATCCATCTGAACTACGGGTCCTCATTTGGTTATACTACCAAAGGTCCCGGAGGGATGTCAAGGGTAATTTGTCATTTCCCCAAGATCTCAGCCCATGGCCCCCTCCATGTCCCTGAAGACCCTCGCCAGATACTCCTGGAGCCTCAAAATGGGATTGGGGTGGCGGAGGGACTTGTGGGTGATGAGGTCGGTGGTGTAGACGGCCTCCCCGTCCTGGGTGTAGGTGATGGTGCCCACCTTGGCCCCCTCCTTGAGGGGCGGGGCAATGGGGGAGAGCTCCAGCTTGTAGTCCAGCTCCTTCTCGCCGTCCAAGAGGACCTGGCCCATTCCCGCGGGGTAGATCTCAAGCTCCCTGGGGCTGGCATTTTCCAGGTGGAGGGTCTTCACCGGCTCCTCTGGATTTCCCAAATTTTGGTACTGATAGCGGTCCAGGGCCCCCTCCACCATTCGCCTGGTGGCGGCGTAGCGATCCATGTCATTTTGGGCCCCCAAAAAGACGAAGATGAGCCGAGTGGCCCCCCGCTGGGTGGTGGCCACCAGACAGCGGCCCGCCGCATTGGTGTAGCCGGTTTTGAAGCCATCCACCTCGGGGACTATGCCCATGAGGGGATTGGTATTGTAGCCCAGGAAGTTCCGCTGGGGCTCCTGTATGGTCATGCGGCTGGAGATCTCCAGAACCACGGGGTGCTCCCGAAGGAGGCTGGAGGTCATGTGGAAGATGTCCCGGGGGCTCATGCGATTGTAGTCGTCCACGGTGTAGTCGGTGAGGCCGTGGACATTGATAAAGTGGGCGGAAGTTAAGCCCAGCTCCTGGGCCTTTTTTCTCATGAGGAGGACATAGGCCTCCTCGCTCCCGGCGATGTGCTCGGCCAGGGCGATCATGGCATCATTGCCCGAGACGATGAGCCCGGCGTGGATGAGCTCCTCCACGGTGAACACATCCCCCTCCTTGGACTTGTAGCCGGAGCCTGTGATGACGGCGGCCTTGTGGGAGACGGTGACGGGGTCCTTCCAGTCGATTTTTCCCTGGGCAATGGCATCCAGGGCCACATAGATGGTCATCACCTTGGTGACGGAGGCAATGCCATGGGGCGCATCGGCATTGTGGGCCTGAAGCTCCTTGCCCGAGGCAAAGTCGCCAATGAAGTAGGCGTCCAAAAGGGCCTCATTGGGCTTTGCCAGAGCCTCTTGATAGGCATTGTACTCCTTGAGATTGGCCTGCTGTATCCCCTCCCGGGTGTGGATGAGAAGATCCTGATTTCGGATCTCATCGGGGGGGATGGGCTCCCCCTTCTCATCGAGGAGCAGGGGGGCCGCCCCTTCGTTGGGGGGCAGCTCTCCCTCTGCCGCCTCCCCCACCCCGTGGATCTCGCCGGGGAGGAGGAAGAGGAGGGCCAGGAGGAGGGGGAGGAGTTTTTTCACCTTGTCCATGAAATTCCCCTACCCCTCAATGCCCTTTTGAGCCAGGATGATGTCCACAATTCGCTGGGCGGCGTGGCCGTCCCCATAGGGATTGATGGCCTGGGCCATGGAGCGGTAGCTCTGTTCACTGTCCAAGAGCTCGCTGATGGCCCGGTAGACCTCCTCCTCTTGGGTGCCCACCAGCTTGGCGGTCCCCGCTTCCACCCCTTCCCAGCGCTCGGTCTCCTCCCGAACCACCAGGACGGGCTTGCCAAAGTAGGGGGCCTCCTCCTGGATGCCGCCGCTGTCGGTGACGACGAAATTGGCCCGCATCATGAGATTGGAGAAGGGCAGATAGTCCAGAGGATCAATGCGCAGCACCCGGGGGTGGTCCTGAAAGACCTCCTGGGCCAGCTGTCGCACGGCGGGGTTCAGGTGCATGGGAAAGACCACATCCATCTCCGGGTGCTCGTCCAGGGCCCGCTTCACCCCCGTGAAGATGTGACTCATGGGGGCCCCCAAATTCTCCCTCCGGTGGCAGGTGAGGAGGACCACCTTCCTGCCGCTGTAGTCCAGGTGATTGAGAAGCTCCTCCTCAAAGGTGTAGTCCTCCCGGGCCACATACTTCAGGGCGTCGATGACGGTGTTGCCCGTGACAAAGATGGTCCTATCGTCGTAGCCCTCCCGGAGGAGATTTTCCCGATTGGCCTGGGTGGGGGCAAAGTGATAGTTTGCCAGTACCCCGGTGAGCTTCCGATTGGCCTCCTCGGGATAGGGGCTGTAGAGATTGCCGCTTCTGAGCCCCGCCTCCACGTGACCGATCTCCACCCCGTGGTAGAAGGCGGAGAGGGCCGCCGCAAAGACCGTGGAGGTGTCCCCCTGGACCAGGAGCAGATCCGGGCGAAGCTCCTTCATGACATCCTCCAGGCCCCGAAGGCTCTTCACGGCAATGTCGGTGAGGCTCTGGCCGGAGGCGAAGATATTGAGGTCCACATCGGGGGTGATATTGAAGATCTTCAGCACCTGATCCAGCATCTGCCGGTGCTGGCCGGTGACGGCGACAAAGGATTCAATTCCCTCTCTTTTATTCAGTTCCAATACAATGGGGGCCATTTTTATGGCTTCGGGCCGAGTGCCGAAGACCGACAGTACTCTCACTGGTGATCACCTAATTCTTTCAGAAGTCCAAAGATGGTGGCAAGAATGCCAACGGCCCCAAAGATGATGATGGTCATAATCAGGGCATTTTTTTCGTGCATGGTGCTGACAATATTTCCAATGATGCCAAAGACAATGCTCACGGCATAGAGGGAAAGGACGGTTTTTTTCTGGCTGAGGCCCCGCTGGAGGAGGCGGTGGTGGAGGTGGCCCTTGTCCGCCTGGGCGATGCTGTGGCCGGAGAGCTTCCGGCGAATCATGGCAAAAGTGGTATCGAAGATGGGCACCCCCAGGATCAGCACCGGGATAAAGAGGGCGATGAGGGCGATGGATTTCATCACCCCTTCAATGGTAATGTAGGCCAGCACAAAGCCCAGAAACAGGGCCCCGGTGTCCCCCATGAAGATCTTGGCGGGATTGAAATTGTAGGGCAAAAAGCCCAGGCAGGAGCCCGCCAATATGGCCGAGAGGACCGCTATGGGGCTCTGCTGGTAGCGGTGGGCCACAAACATCAGGGCCACGGCGGCAATGCCGCTGATGCCACAGGCCAGGCCGTCCAGGCCATCTATGAGATTGATGGTGTTGGTGATTCCCGCAATCCAAAAGATGGTAATGGGAATGGACAGAAACTGGAGGTAGATGAGGGGGTCCTTGCCATAGAAGGGATTGGTGAAAAAGTCGATTTTCACCCCGCCCCCCACCAGGACCGCCGCCGCCACCAATTGAAGGGCAAATTTGGTCCTGGCCTTCATATTGTACTTGTCGTCATAGAGGCCGGTGAGGAGTATGATTCCTGAGCCAAGGGCCAGGGCCAGGCTCTCCTTGGTCTTGGGAATGAACAGGCAGTAGCTGACAAAGAAGGCCAGGGCAATGGCCAGGCCTCCTGCAATGGGCATGGGTTTGTTGTGCATCCTCCGGTCGTCCTTGGGGACGTCCACCAGGTCCACTTTAATGGCCAAGAGCCGGACCAGGGGGGTGGCCACCAGGGCCAAGACCATGGATACAAAAAAGGGAACGATGAGATGGGACATGATTTATTTGGTGCCGAAAATTCGGTCTCCCGCATCCCCCAGGCCAGGGACGATATAGGCCTGCTCGTTGAGTTTTTCATCGATGCTGGCAAGGTAGAGGTCCACATCGGGGCAGGCCTCCTGGAAGGCGGCGATGCCCTCCGGTGCCCCCAAGAGGCAGAGGGCGCGGATGTTCTGGGCCCCCCGCTCCTTGACAAATTCTGTGGCGGCAATGAGGGAGCCCCCGGTGGCCAGCATGGGGTCGACGATGATCACTTCCCTGGACTCAATGTCCTTGGGGAGCTTGCAGTAGTACTCCACGGGCTTCATGGTCTCGGGGTCCCGGTAGAGGCCAATGTGGCCCACCCGGGCGCCGGGAATGAGGTTCAGAAGGCCATCCACCATGCCGAGCCCCGCCCGGAGGACGGGGACGATGGCCACTTTCTTCCCGGAGATCTTCTTGCCCACGGCGGGGCCCATGGGGGTCACAATGGGCACATCCTCCAGCTGGAAGTCCCGGGTCACCTCATAGCCCATGAGGGCGGAGATCTCCGTGAGGAGCTGGCGGAACTGCATGCTGGAAGTCTCCTCCCGGCGCATAATGGTGAGTTTGTGCTGTATGAGCGGATGATCGATGACGGTGAGCTTACCCATGGATTTCCTCCTCAATTAAATCAACTCGGCGCTGGTGGCGGCCCCCCTCAAACTCCGCCTCCAGGAAAGTGTCCACACAGGCCACACAGAGGTCGAAGCCCATGGTGCGCTCCCCCATGGCAATCATATTGGCATTGTTGTGACGGCGGGCCAGAGAGGCCGACAGGGGCTCGGCCACATTGGCGCAGCGAATGCCCGCTACCTTATTGGCGGCAATGCTGATGCCAATGCCGGTGCCGCAGAAGATGATGCCAAAGTCTCCCCCCTCATCCAGGAGGGTGTGGGCGGTCTTTTTGGCATAGACGGGATAGTCCACCGAGTCCTCGGAGTGGGTGCCCACATCCACCACCTCGTGGCCCTTCTCCGTGAGATACTCCTTCATTTGCTCTTTGTAGTGGTAGCCGCCGTGATCGGAACCTATGACGATTTTCATATGCCCTCCTTGTATCCTAAAAGCTTAAAGATTGTCCAAAAGTTCTTCCAGGGCCCCCTCCATTTGCTGGAACATGGCCCGGTACTCCTCCATGCCGCCCCCTATGGGATCGGCGATGTCCTCCTCCCCCAAGAGGAAGATCTTGTCTCGGTACTGGGGGAGCTTTCGCTCCAAAATGGCCTTCTGCCCCTGGGTCATGGTGTAGATCCGGTGGGCCCAGGTGAGGTCCTCCTCCCCCACGGTCTTGGCCCGGTGGAAGGAGCCGTCGATGCCCTCCTGGGCGAGGACGGCCAGGCTCCCCCGGCTCATCCCCTCCCCGTCGATGGCGGCAAAGCCCCGACTGCGGATGGACACATCCAGGCCCCGCTCATCGGCCATCTTCTCCCCCAAAATTTTAGCCACCGGGGAGCGACAGGTGTTCCCCGTACATAAAAATAGTAGATTCATAACCCCAGAATCACCTTTCCTCCCGCAGCTTTCAGCAGGCGGTTCATAATGGAAACCCCCATGCCCTCCAGTTCAAAGCCCTCAATGAATATGACCTCCATCCCCTCGTCGTCGCAGCAGCGCAGGGCATCGAAGATATTGTGGGCCACCTCCTTGAGATTGTCCCGGGAGCCCATATTCACCAACAGATCCATGCCCCGGTAGAGCTCCAGAGTTTCGGTGGTGGCCAGGACCGCCGTCTTCTTGCTGCCACTCTCCCGGACCCTCCGGTTGATCTCCCCGGCAATGCCAATGATATTGCCGGCAAAGACATAGGCCTCCCCCCGGGGGGCGTAGTGCTTGTACTTCTGCCCCGGAGACTTGGGAATGATGCTGCTGTCCGAGGGGAGAATGGTTTCGTCCATGTCCACGGGGCCAATGATGGCCTCCAAGTCCTCCCGGGTGATTCCCCCGGGCCTCAGGATCATGGGCGGGTCCACGGTGACATCCAAAACGGTGGACTCGATGCCCACCCCCGTGTGGCCCCCGTCGATGATGAGGTCCACTTTCCCCATCATGTCCTCCACCACGTGATCGGCGGTGGTGGGGGAGGGCCTCCCCGAGGTATTGGCCGATGGGGCCACCACGGGAATATTGGCCTCCTGTAAAATGCTCCTGGCCACGGGGTGATCGGGCATGCGAATGGCCACGGAGTCCAGCCCCGCGGTGACATAGTTGGGCACCAGCTCCGAGCGATTGAAGATCAGAGTCAGGGGCCCGGGCCAAAAGATGTCCATGCAGTCCTTCCCCTTGGGGGGGATCACCGACACCAGATCCAGGACCTGATCCTCGTGGGCAATGTGCACAATGAGGGGATTGTCCCGGGGCCTGCCCTTGGCGGTGAAAATTCCATCCACCGCTGTCTCGTTGAGGGCATCTGCCCCCAGTCCGTAGACGGTCTCCGTGGGAAAAATCACCAATTTCCCGGACTTCAGGGCCTCTGCCGCCTCGGCAATGGCCGCTCCATCTTCAGCTGATTGAATTGTCAGAATTTTTGTTTCCATGAGTACTCCTGGCACCTATTATATCATGAAAGCCCCCCCGACCATCAAAGGCCCCGGGGCTTTCCCATGAGAAAAAAAGAGACGGTGGGCCGTCTCTCGCTAATTTTTGCCTTCCATGGATTGTGCCTGTAAAAAATCTATGGCCAGCTCAAACATATTGGTGGTGACCAAGTGGGGGGTGTATTCCACCAGCTCAAAGCGAAGGGCCTCGGGGCGCCGGTGAACCTTCAAAAGTTCGTGGTAGAAGGCCTCCTGGCTCTTTGGGTCCACACTCTCATCCAGCTCTCCATTGATGAGGCAGATGGCCTTCTCCTCCATGGCCGGAAGCTTCCCCATGGGGTTTTGCTCCAACAGGGCCTCCCGCACTTCAGCAGCCATGAGCTCCGGGGAGACCTCCTTCAGAAGGCGGCCCCAGTCCCCGGTGCCATTGAAGGCCACGGCGCCGTCCACCTGGGGGTGACTCAAAAGGCCGCAGGCGGTCATGCCCCCCATGGAGTGGCCGGAGACAAAGAGCTCCTCCACCCCCGTCTCCTCCATGAGGACCTCCCGGAGCATGGGAAATTCCCTCAGATTTTGGAGGAGGACCACGGGGAGGTAGCGCCCCGTTTCATCCACATCGTCGTAGTTGTAGCTGCCCCGCTCCCCGTGGCCCATGCCGTCGGCAATGAGGACGGGATAGCCGTAGAGGGCGAAGAGCTCCCCCCGAAAGCGGGAACTGGCCCCGCTGGAGCCCCAGCCGTGATAGTAGATGATCCCCGTCTTGGCCCTTCGACCCTTGGGGGCAATGAGGGTCATGGGGATGCCCTCAACGGTTTTGTGGGTGTAGTTTAGATCCTTGGATGGCATGTGTCCTCCTTTAAAATTCCCGCTGCCGCCCCAGTCCTAGGACTGGCGGTCCCATGCAATGGGCGAAAGCCCCTGAGCGGTGAGATAGTCGTTGGTCCTTGTGAAAGGTTTGGAGCCGAAGAATCCCCGATAGGCCGACAGGGGGGAGGGGTGGGGGGACTCGATGATCAAGTGCTGGGGATTGTTCAGCAGGGGCTTTTTGGAGCGGGCGTGGGCCCCCCAGAGCATGCACACCAGGGGGTCCTCCTTCTCGTTTAAAATTTTCATAATGGCATCGGTGAAAAACTGCCAGCCAATCCTCTGATGACTGGCCGCCTGGCCCCGGCGTACGGTGAGGCTGGTGTTTAGAAGGAGGACCCCCTCCTTGGCCCAGGCCGTGAGATCGCCCCCCAGAGGGGTCCGGTCGAAGCCCGTGTCGTCCTCAAGCTCCCGGTAGATATTCACCAGGGAGGGGGGCAGGGGCCCCTCCTTTACACTGAAGGCGAGGCCGTGGGCCTGTCCGGGACCGTGATAGGGGTCCTGGCCCAAGAGCAGGACCCGGGCGCTCTCAAAGGAAGTGAGGTCCAGGGCCCTGAAGATCTCCTCGGCCCTGGGGTAGATCTCAAAGTTGCCGTACTCCTCCAAGAGGAGCTCCCTGAGATTTTGATAGTAGTCCCTCTCAAACTCCGGCTGGAGGAGCTCTTCCCAGTCATTGTGAAAGTGCTTCATAGACTCAACCACCCGCTCCAGGGATTTTTGGACTCCGGAGTCTTGCCCATAAACTGGCCCACCAGCTCCGAGTCCTCCTCAGTGGAGAAGACCAAAATTCGGTCCCCACTTCGAAGGACCGTCTGCCCCTTGGCCAATATGGCGGTGTCCCCCCGGAGGATGCCTCCAATGAAAAAGCCCGATCTCAGCTGGAGTTCTTCAATGGTGTGGTCCACGGCGGGAGAGGTGGGGAGGATGTTGATTTCCAAAATGTGGACATTCCCCGGGAGAATGTAGAGGGAGAGGGACTCGGGGCCCACCACCGCCCGCTTGATCTCCTGGGCCAGGAAGTAGTCCACGGGGTGAATGTAGCTCACAGGCCACAGGTCCAGGGCGTGAACCAGGCGGTCGTCCTCTAAAATCATCACATTGTTTCCCTGGCCAAACTCCGCGGCGATGCACAGGGCCTTGAGGTCCTCCCCCACATCGCCAGTCATGGCAATGAAGCCCGAAAAGTCCCCCACGGAAAGCTGGGAGAGGGCGTCATAGAGGTCCCCATTTCCCAGGTACACGTCCCCCAGCTGACGGTCCCCTTCAAAGAGGAAGGTGATGTCGGCACTGGTGCCCAGGACCCGGGCCATGGTGCGGGCCTCCTCCCCCTTCCCGTAGATGAGATAGCGGGGGAGCTCCTCCTCCCGCAGGCGGAGGACCCGGGGGTGGCGGTGGTGGAAGCGGCGAATGGCCGCCTGGGGCCCCAAAATGTAGAGGATGTCATCCTCCATGAGGGCGGTGTTGCCGTCGGGAATGCTCACCTGGCCCTGACGGCGGATGCCCACCACATTGAGGTCCTCAAAGGCGCCAATGTGCTTGAGCTTTCGGCCCACAAATTCCAGGGCATCTTCAATGGGATAGCGAATATAGGCCAGCTGGAAGGGATCGAAGCGATTGCTCTCCAGGGCGTAGTCCCGGAAGAAAAACTCGTAGATCCGCTGGGCGGTCATAAAGCCCCGGTGAAAGACCACCACCTGGGGGTGATACTCCCTGAGATAGTCCCGGGTGGCGGGGCCGTGGACCAAAAAGACCGATCCCTCCGCCCGGCCCCCCCAAGTGGACAGATCCATTAAGTTTTGAAGATCGTCTGAGAGGAGGAGCAGCCGGTCAAAAGTGAGGACCCGGTCCACGGCCTCATCCACAACATGGGCCTCCAGTTCCAGAAATTCCCGGGGCAGCTCCCCTCCGGGGAGGAGAAACACCTGGTGCTGCTCCCTGAGAAAGCCCCGGGCCAAAAGATAGGTGATTCTGCCGGTCCCGGTGAGTAGTAACTTCATTCCAAACCTCCGGACTGATGAAAAGTTCCGGGATGGGCCCCGGAACTGGCACTCACGACTCTTCTTTCAGATCCTTTATGTGGCGCTGGGCCTGCTTCAGCTTGGAGGGCGTCACCTCCCGGCCCTCGCCGTCCAAAACCACAGTGTTCAAGAGGGTGCTCCTAAAGCTCTCCCGAAACAGGGCCACATACTCCTTCCGCAGGCGATCCAACTCTCTGTTCTCCTCCTCGGTGAGGGGACGGGTCTTTTCTACAGCTTTCATTTCATTGATTTTTTTTATGATGGGGTGCATAGCTCTCCTTGCTCGGGTCATTTATAATAGGTACAATAAAGAAAAATGAAGGGGGTCCACCATGGCCATTCAGTGCGTCATACGCTCAACCCTGCGCTTGCCCAAGGCGAAGGTCATCGAAGTTTTGGACGAGAGCGGCCAAGTCATTCTATCCACATCGCAAAATCTCATTACCGATGGCATCGATTCCATCTTCCGCGATTTTACCTTTGTGCCCTTTACTTTATCATTAAAAGATGCCGATGGAAACATACGATTCACCATTCACAAAAAGCGGAGCAATCCCATGAGCGCCACCAATTTCACCCTCATCTTCCGGGGCGGGCGCATCCTCATCCATGAGGGCAGCTCCTTTCGAATGCCCAATCTGGTCTTCTCCTATCACGGCAGGGAACTGGCCATCACCGGCAGGGTGCGGGACTCCTTCTTCCAGCTGGAGGAAAACGGCTATGTCCTGGCCACCTACGACGGGGAGGGCATCGACGACGGCATCGACTACTTTGTGAATATCATCGAAGAGACCCTCCCCCTGGAGATCTTCCTGGCGGTGGGCATCGTCCTGGACAATCTCTACCACGCCTACTGAGGCCTACTTTCTTAGGGAGCGGAAAAAGGACTGCATGAGATGGCGGCACTCCTCCTCCAATACCCCCTTGGTCACCTGAATGTGATGCTGAAAGGCCCCCAGGGCGGGGAGGTCCACCACACTGCCGGCGGCGCCAAAATTGTCATTGCCGGTGCCCAAAACCAGTCGGTCGATCCGGGCATTTAAAATGGCCCCCATGCACATGGGACAGGGCTCCACAGTGACATAGCAGGTGGCATCCTCCACCCGCCAGGAGGGCATTTTCGCTACGGCCTCCCCTATGGCCACCATCTCCCCGTGGGCCCGGGGGTCCCTCAGCTCTTCCCGCACATTGTGGCCCCTGCCAATGATCTCACCTCCGGAGACAATGACACAGCCTATGGGCACCTCCCCCTTCTCATAGGCGAGCTTTGCCTCCTTGAGGGCTTCTTTCATATAATAGATATCGTCCAAGGGGGAGATCTCCTCCTCAAAATACGCCACAGCCACCACCTTTCCAATGCGCCCCAAAGGGGCAGCCCAACTCCATGGCAAATGCCACGACCAACGAAGGGAGCAATATGAACATCTACATCTCCTTTGACATGGAAGGACTCGCCGGAATCGACTACTTCTCCCAGGAAAAAGAGCGAAAAGAGCGCTTCCAAGAAGTGATCCACGCCCAGCTTCACTATGTCATCGAGGGCATCCAAAACTCCTCCTACAACAATCAGGTGGAGGAAATCACCGTGGCCGACAGCCACAACAATGGCAACAATCTGGACTACCTCAAGGTCAGCGCCATGGACGACAGAGTGCGCCTCATCTCCGGCTCCCCCCGAAAAGAATTTATGATGAGCGGCCTTCCGGGCCACGATGTCGCTATTTTTTTAGGATACCACGCCGGCGCAGGCCAGCACAAGGCGGCCATGGACCACAGCTTCTCCACCACCGTCCACAGCCTCAATGTCAACAGCATCAAATGCTCCGAGGCCATGGTCAACGCCCTCTACGCCAAGGAACTCAAGATCCCCGTGGGCCTCATCATCGGCGACAGCGGCCTCCACGACCAACTCATCCGAGACGGCTACATGCGGGGCATCCCCTTTGTCATCACCAAAAACTCCCTGGGCAGAGGAGCCAGCAAATACAAAAACGCCCAAGTCCTCAAAAGAGAAATCGCCCAGGCCATGGAAGAACTCCTGAAAAAAGACCCCGGCACCATGGCCTTCCCCCTACTGGAGGCCCCCTACTCCATCACCGTGGAGTACCAAAACACCCTCCAAGCCGACACCGCCGAGAGAGTCCCCAACACCCAGCGACTGGACGGCTACCGCATCGGCATCCTCACCCACAACGCCAAAGAAATGATCAACGCCATCTCCGTCCTCACCACCATCGTCCCCGGAGAATAAAACAGACCCCGACCCCCAGAAGCCGGATCGTGGGGTCCAGCTTTTGGGGGTCGGGGTGGTTTTTTTTATTTTTGGTGGACTCGGGCGTAGAAGGCGCCTTCTTTGATTTGTTTTTTGAGTTCGGTCTCTGTCATGGGGACGGTGATGGTGCAGCCGTCTTCGAAGGATTGGGTGTGTTCCACGGGGAGGGGGCCTGCCACCAGGAAGGGGGCGGCTTCTTCCACGATTTTTCCGGGGCCTCTCTCTGTGAGGGGGTAGATGGCGCCGGTGAGGAGGTCCATGAGGTCGTTGACCATGGCCCCTCCCGTGGGCTCTTTGCCGGCTCCCGGGCCCTCCAGTTGGATGTCTCCCAGGTAGTTTCCCGTAAAGCGGAGGGCGTTGACGGCTCCGGGGAGGATGGCCAGGGGGTGGCTGTCGGGGAGGAGGACGGGGCCCACGCTGGCGGCGATGCCGTCTTCCTCTCGGTGTGCCTGGGCCACCAGTTTGATTTTGGCCCCGTGGTTTTTGGCGTAGTTCATGATTTCATCGGAGATGGCGCTGATGCCCTTGACGGGAATCTCTTCCTCATCCACCAGGCCCATGCCCATGGCCAGGAGGATTTTCAGTTTTCTCCGGGTGTCCAGGCCCTCCACATCGTCGGTGGGGTCCTTCTCGGCGTAGCCCAAATCCTGGGCGTCCTTGAGGACGGCCTCGTAGGGGGCCCCCTCGTCGTACATGCGGTTTAAGAGGTAGTTGCAGGTGCCGTTGAGGACGGCGGCGATTTGGTCCACATCGTTGGTGTGGAGGATTCTCCTCAGGGGGGTGATGAGGGGAATGCCCCCGCCCACGGAGGCCTCGAAGAGGAAGGCCCCGCCGCGATCCCTGGAGAGGGCGGAGAGCTCCTCAAAGTGGGCGCTGACGGCGGATTTATTGGCGGTGATGACGGATTTGCCCGCCTCCAGGGCGGCCTTCATGTACTCATAGCCCGCCTCCTTGGAGGTGGTGGCCTCCATAATGACGTCCACCTCGTCCAAAATGGAGTTTAGATCGGTGGTCACTTTTTCGGGGAGCTCTTTTTGAAGGCGCTCTCTGCTCCGCTCGGTGACCACCACGGCCACAATTTTCACTCTGCCCAGGGTGGCTGCAATCTGTTCTTCTCGCTCTTTTAATATATCGTAGACACCGCGACCCACGGTGCCCAGGCCCACCAGGGCCACGCGCAATTCTTTGTTTTTCATAATTTCCTCCTGACCTTTCATCCTGAACTTATTATACTGTAGCATAGTAGGGGATGAAAGTCCCGGGGGAGATTGATGGGATGTTTTCGAGAAAAATTTTTCTTATAGGGGCCCTTCGGGGCCTCTTCCATTGAATTTTTCCTGTTTTTTCCCCATATTCGGGTATAAGAAAGTAACAGTCGTGTGCAGTATTACGAATTTTGCCCTCCGGGGCCATAGAAATGAGGTTACTATGGGATACAATGTCGCAATTTTAGGTGTCACCGGGCTGGTGGGTCAAACCATGCGCTCCATTCTCGAGGAAAAGGACCTGGACTTGGATTCCTTGAGGGTCTTTGCCTCCAAAAACAGTGCCGGGGGGAAGGTGCCCTTTAAGGGCCAGGAACTGACCATTGAGGAGCTCACCGAGGAGGCCATTCGGGAGGGGAAATTCGACTTTGCCCTCTCGGCTCTGGACAGTGGCATCAGCGAGAGATTTTCCCCTGTGGCCGCAGAGGTGGGCACCGTGGTCATCGACAATTCCTCCCGCTACCGGATGGAGGAGGGGGTGCCCCTCATTGTTCCCGAAGTCAATGGTGAGGACGCCAAGGACCACCGGGGCATCATTGCCAATCCCAACTGCTCCACCATTCAGTCGGTGCTGGCTCTGGAGCCCATTAAGGAGCTCTTTGGCCTCAAGCGGGTGGTCTACACCACCTATCAGGCCGTCAGTGGCAGTGGGGTCAATGGGGTCAACGACTTGGAAAACACCCTAAATGGCGGTGAACCCCAGTTCTACCCCCATCCCATTGCCTTCAATATTCTCCCCCACATTGACGACTTCCTGGACACTGGCTACTCCAAGGAGGAAATGAAGATGATCGACGAGACCCGGAAGATCTTCAATCTGCCGGAGCTTCCCGTCACGGCCACTGCCGTCCGAGTTCCCGTTCGTGGGGCCCACTCCGTGGCCATCAATGTGGAGACGGAGAGGGAAGTGGATCTGGACGCTTTGAGGGCCGCCTTTGAAAAGACCCCCGGCATTGTCCTCCAGGACGATCCCAAGAACAATGTCTATCCCATGGCCCTCTACACCGAGGGGAAGGACGAGGTCTTTGTGGGTCGCCTGAGAAAGGACCCCTCTGTACCCCACGGCCTGGACCTGTGGTGCACCGCCGACAATATCCGCAAGGGAGCGGCCCTCAATGCCGTTCAAATTTTGGAATACCTCATGGGAGCTGAGAAATGAAACTGGGCCTGGTCCAACCGGGGCTCATCCCCGGGGACCCCAAAAAAAACTTCCACCACATCCACGCCATGATGGAATCCATGGAGGAGGTGGACCTCTTCCTCCTGCCGGAGCTGTGGAACACGGGCTTTATCCGGGAGGAGTTTTCCAGGGAGCTGGAGGACGGTCGCTCCTTCATTCTTCCCGCCATGGCGGCCTTTGCCCGGGAGCGGAAGACTCCCGTGATGATGGGCACTTTGGCCATTCGGGAGGAGGGCCAGTGGAGGAACAGGACCTATGTCCTGGATGAGAGGGGAGAGGTGGCCTTCACCTACGACAAGGCCCATCTCTTCACCCCCACGGGGGAGGGGGAGATCTTCACCCCCGGCTCTGAAAACGGGACTTTCCCCCTTCTGGGCACCACCATGGGCACGGTGACCTGCTACGACCAGCGCTTCCCCGAGTGGGTGCGGAAGCTCATGTACGGCGGCATGAGAATCCTCCTGATGCCCGCCATGTGGCCCCTGAGCCGCATTGAGCAGATGCAGACCATGGCCCGGGCCCACGCCATGACCAATCAGATCTTTGTGGCCGTGGTCAATGGCACCAAGGCTCCCGGTGAGCGGGCCATGGCAGGCGGAGGCAGTGTGGTCTATGATCCCTGGGGAGTGGAGCTATTGAAATTGGGCACCGAGGAGACCACCGCCGTGGTGGATTTGGACCTCAGCCTCCTGGAATCCAGCCGGGAATTTTTCAATCTCTGGGAGGACCGGAGGCCCCAGCTCTACACTGGGCTGGACCGCTAAACATGGTGCCCCTCTTTGACTATCTCAAGAGGCAGCCCAGCTTCGCCCACAGCCCCTTCAATGAGGTGGACGGCATGGTCCTGGCGGAGCTGTCCAGTATTAAATTTCAGGAGCTGAATTTTCCCGGCACCCTCCGGGAGCTGGACCACGCCTTTCAGTGGTGGGACATTCTCCCCTCCAGGGAGCGGGTCTCCGTGCGCCTGCCCTCCTATCACCTCCTGAGGCTCGCGGCCAAGTCCCCGAGATTTCAGGGGATTCGGGTGGTGGACTATGTGAAGGAGGTGGGGGAGGATTTTCAGTTTTCCGCCACGGCCTACGCCCTCCCCCACAATCCCGGCCTCACGGTGGTCTTTGAGGGTACCGACCACAGCTCCGCCGGTTGGCGGGAGAATTTTCAGCTGATTTTGGGGGAGATCCCCTCGGCCCAGCGGGGGGCGGACTATCTCTGTCAGCTGCCCCAGCTGCCCCTCCGGGTGGTGGGCTACTCCAAGGGGGGCCACTTGGCGAGCTTTGCCGCCATGAACGGCCCCCAGGATCAAATTGAGAAGGTCTTTCTCTACGACAGCCCCGGCTTCCACCGGGACATCTTTGATAGTGAGGACTATGAGCGCATCACCCCCAAGATCACCCATCTCATGAGCCACCGGGGGGTGGTGGGCCACATCCTCCACCACCGGGAGGTGCGGCAATTTGTCTCCACCGGGGTCCACACGCCCCCCATGAACCACCTGGGCTACACCTGGCGGATCTCGGGGAGTCGCTTCAAGCGGGCCCTCCCCGATCCCCGGGCCCTGGCCATGGGCCGGGGGATCAATCGCTATTTGGAAGAGGCCAGCCTCCAGGAGCGGCAGCTGGCCTATGAGACGGTGATTCAGCTGGTGGGCCGGGAGCCCTATATCTTTGGCACCGCCACCGTCAGTGCCCGGGCCTTCTCCCACGCCCTCAGATCCTACGAACGACTGCAACCCCAGGAGCGAAGCCTTTTGCATCGCCTTGTGACGACGATAAAGGAAGAACTATGAAAAGAAACCCCAAAGTGGAAGCCATCGCCCAGAGAATCCTCCCCATTCAGGAGGAGCTCCACCGCCACCCGGAACTCAGTGGCCAGGAGCACGAGACCCTGAAGCGGGTCATGAGGGTCCTGGATGAGGCGGAGATTCCCTATGAGAAGATCACGGAGAAAAATGCCCTGGTGGCCTGGGTGGAGGGAGACCACGAGGGCAACACCGTGGCCTTTCGGGCCGATATGGACGCCCTGCCCATTACCGAAGAGTCGGGGGTGGACTACGCCTCGGAAAACCCCGGGGTCATGCACGCCTGTGGCCACGATGTCCACACGGCCATTCTCCTGGGCACCGCCCTCTACTTCAAGGAGAATCCCTATTTCGCCGGGAAGATCAAATTCCTCTTCCAGCCCGATGAGGAGAAAAATGGCGGGGCCCTGGCCATGGTCCAGGCCGGCGCCGTGGACGATGTGGACTACATCCTGGCCCTCCACGTGGACCCCTCCCTGGAGGTGGGGACCTTTGGCTTTGGGGGCGGCTTTTTCAACGCCGCAGTGGACGACTTCACCATCACCCTCCGGGGGGACGGGGGCCACGCCGCCCATCCCCAGAAGACCCAAGACCTCATCTACGCCTCCTCCTTCATCATTCAGGGGATACAGGGGGCCATGACCCGGAAGCGCTCCCCCCTGGAGCCCGCCCTGGTCACTGTGGCCTCCATCCACGCCGGCTCCAAGCCCAATATACTCCCCAAGGAATTGACCATGGAGGGCACCCTCCGCTCCTCCTCCCAGGAGGTCCGGGAGGAGGCGGCGGAAGTCCTCACCCAGCAGGTCCAGGCCCTGGCCAAGGCCTTCGACATTGAGGCCGAGGTGGAAATTGAAGAGGGCTATATCGCCCTGGTCAACGACATCATCATCACCGAGCGGGTGAAGAAACTGGCCCGCTCCGTCTTCGGCCCCGACTCCGTGAAGATCAGCCCCCCCTCCATGGGGGCCGAGGACTTCGGCTACTTCCTGGAAAATGTGGAGGGCACCTACATCTCCCTGGGGGTGGGCAGCCCCGAGGGGGAAAATCATCCCCTCCACTCCCCCAAATTCAAGGCCGACCAAGACGCCATCTACTACGGCATCTACCTCCAAGTCCTCTCCGCCCTCTCCCTGGTGGAAAAATAGACAAAACCCCCTCTACTGTACAGAGCAGTGGAGGGGGTTTTTTTGAGATTATTGCTTTTTCACATAGAAGGTGCCTCGACCTTTGCCGTGCCGCTCAATATAATTTTCCTCAACCAATTGTCGCAGCATATTTTCGATGGTGGCCCTTCCCACGCTCACCACGGTTTCCATGATGTCCGCTTTTGTAAATTTGCCCGTCTTGCGATCTACGGCATTTCTCACCAACTCAATGGTCGGCAGCTTTTCATCTACATAGTCCACCCGTTCCTCAAAATCGATATATGCCATCAAAATGGTACGCAACAGAAATTTTATGAAATGGGTCACATCTTCCCTGTTTTCGTGCCAATGTGCCCCACTTTTTTCCAGGGATAAATAGTATCCCTCTTTGTTTTTCTCGATTTTACTTTCCAAACTGATATATTTACCGATTACATATCCCTGACGATAGAGCAAAAGGGTGGTGAGCAATCGACTCATTCGACCGTTGCCGTCGGTAAAGGGATGGATGCATAAAAAATCATGTATGAATATGGAGATGAGCAACAGGGGGTCCACTTCTCCCACGTCCAGGGCGTGGTCTAATTCCTCACAGATCCGATCAATGGCCAGAGGAGTTTCGTAGGGCGGTAGAGGTCGGAATTTTTCTACCACGGAACCATCTGCGCGTTTTTCTACAATTGAGTTTTGCGTGCTTATGAAGCGTCCGCCGACATCTTTTTCACTGTATTTGTACAAATCCCGGTGCAACTGCAAAATATATTTCCCGTTTACAGGAATATATTGGTAACTCTCGTGTATGGTTGCCAAAACGTCCCTATAGCCCAAAATTTCTTCCTCATCCCGGTTTTTGGGGGTGGTTTTTTGGTCCATGAGCTCCTTGATGCGACTTGAGGTGGTGACGATCCCCTCAATTTTGTTGGAATCCTCCACACTTTGAATCTTTGAGATTTCAATTAATTTATCCAGGACAGCCGGTTTGCCCTTCACATACATTTCTTGTTTCCCCTTGTGCTCATGAATTTTCCCAAGTAAATTCACGATTTCACCATCCCAAAGGTAATCTTTATATTTTGAATAATCGAAGGCTCTCAATCCCCTAACACCTCCTCTATCGCCTAATTATAGCATCTTATTAGGCGATTTCAATGGATTTAGGGGATTCTCTGTTGGTACCTCAAGATTAAAGATCTGGAAGCTCCCCGCCATTTCCCGGGGGCTTTGGAGGGCCTCGGTATGGGCCGAAAAGGGATCGGCCACTCAGAAAAGCTGCCATGGACCGCTTTTTCACTCCTTTTCTGGGGATATGACCACTCAAAAAGGCATCTAACTCTGTAGATGCCTTTTCTGAATCCTGGATTTATTTTTTGATTTTAGGGACGATGATGCCGAAGATGAGATAGGCTATGGTCCACAGCACCGCCCCCGTCAGGATGAAATAGCCCAGTATTTTCAGGTAGTCGGCTGGCCCGTTGAGCTCAAACCAGCCGCTGATGAGAAGCAGGGGGTAGACGGTGGCCAGCATGGCCACAAAGTGGGCGGCGGACTGCTTGGTCAGGGACCACTCCTCCACCTCGTAGAGGACCGATGTCGCCACCACTGTGGTGGAGATGAGTCCCGCCACAAAGGTGCCTCGCACTTGCCCCTCTGCCACTCCTTGAAATTTCAAAACAGCAGAAATGATGGTCATTATCACCAAGGGGATGAGTCCCCGGATGATTCCCTTTTTGATCATGGCCACGCCTTTCTATGGTCTGTATGGATCTTTGAAGACAGTCGACTTCACCCATTGGGTGAACTCACTTTATTCTTACCCCAAAGGGGCCCCTCCATTGAAAAGGCCCTCAAATTTTGGAGGAAAGCTCCAATTTTGAGGGTCCTTCGTTGCTAAATTTTGGTCCACAGTCACACGGGGATCACTCGGTGAAAGCCCATGTTCCGGGCCCGTTCCACCAGTTGGGCTTTTTCATCGGGGGTAATGGTCCTCAGATACTGGTACTCCTTCCGGACCCCAAAGGGCCGGTAGCTGATGAGTTTTAGGTCTATTTTTTCCAGGCCCGTGGCATTTTCCCCAATGCCCCGGAGAATGGCCCCGTGGTCCATGCCTTCCAAGAGGACCACTCGGATCTCCTTTATTTTTCCCAAGTGGGAGAGATGAGAGAGATTTTTGAGAACCACAGTGTTGTCCCGTCCCGTGAGGGCCCGGTGCTCCTCTATGTCCCAGGCCTTCACATCCAGGAGAAAGCCGTCGGAGGCCGAGACCAGGGGCCGGTACCTCTCCTGGCTCAGGTCCAGGGAGCCATTGGTGTCGGTGAAGGCGGTGAGGCCCCGGCGGTGGGCCTCTTCGTAGAGCTCCACCAAAAATTCCCACTGGAGGGTGCACTCCCCGCCGCTGGTGGTGATGCCCTGAATGAAGGGCATGGCCCGCTCCATCTCCTCTCCCAGCTCCTTTGCCGTGTAGTGGCGGACCTTGGGGGAGCTATTGTGGGGGCAGACCTCGATGCAGCGGTCGCAGTGGATGCACTTTTGCCAGTCCCAGCGGACCTTGCCCCCCTCCACGGAGAGGGCCCCCGATGGGCAGCCGGCCACACAGTGGCCACAGTGATTGCAGAGATTGATGGTCTCGGGATTGTGGCAGTACTTGCAGTTGAAATTGCAGCCCTGGAAAAAGATGGCCATGCGATTGCCCTCGCCGTCCACCACACTCATGGGGATGATTTTATTCACCAGCCCCCGCAGCTCTTCCTTCACTCCACGGCCTCCACTTTTCTGCGGGCCACCCCGTACTTTTGCAGGGGATCCTGGGCGTACTGCACGGTGTCGTAGTGGACCTGCTCTCCCCGGGCAAATTTTTCCACATCGCTCTTTTTCACCAGATAGCCCGTCACCCGAATGAGGTCCCCGTCGTCATTGTAGGCGGACAGATAGCGGTTGCCCAGGGCAAAGCCCGCCTTGAAGATGTCCAGGACGGCCTGGGGGTTTTCCCTGGCGGTCTCATCGAAGGGGAAGTGGTCCCCCACCCCCGAGGGGAAGAAGGGCTGGAGGCGGGCGGTCTGGCGAATGTGGGTGTAGAGATCGGGCTCCTTGCCGATTTGGATGCGGTGGGCGGCCGTGGTGCCCTGGTCCCCGGCGGCCCCCACCTGGGCGTGGAGGATGAAGCGGTGGCCGAATTTTCCGCTGTGCTTGGAGGTGAAGGCGGCCACCAGCTCCTCCACCCGCTCCAGGACTGTGACGGCCAGATCATCGGCGTTTTTATCGGTGCCGAAGAGGCCCTCCTCCCCTCTTTTTTCCAAAAGCTCCGCCACACACTCGTGGATGCCCACCACCCCAAAGAGGCCCACGAAGTTCTCGGGGTGGATGAGGCCCTCCTTCACCAGGAAATTGTGCTGAAAGAAGGCGGATTCATTTTTGAGAAAGTCGATCTTGGCCTCCATAAATTCCGCCAGGGCCGTCACTGCCCGGGGGAGCTCCTCTTCCATGAAGTCCTCGAAGGAGGCGCTGTTTTGGGCGATTTTATTGAGGCGGAGGCGGGAGAGGGTGTAGGCGCCGCCCCCATAGGGGAGGGCATTGTAGCAGGAGGCGATGCCATAGTCGCTGCCATGGGCCCGGTACTCCCTCTCATAGAGGGGGTGATTGGCAAAGGCGGGATTGGCACAGGTGAGGGACGATTTCACCGCCAGGGCGGCAAAGTCGTCGGGTGTCACCTGGGGATCGTAGAGGAGGGTCATATTGGGGGTGGCAATTTGAAGCTCCGGCAAGAGTTCCAGCAAAAGCCGCCCCGTTAAGCTCTCCTTCGGGCCCAGATTGCCGTGGCAGAAGGAGTCGTCCACTGTGCGGTCCAGCTGGAGGAGGAAATTTTTCAGTATGGGCCTTGCCGCCTCTGCCCCCGCCTCCTGGACAAAGGGCTCCAGGAGCCGGTCCAGACTCCCGATGTAGACGGGAAAGCGGGTGATGCTGGGGACGTGGTGGTAGAGGATGAGGAGCTGAGTCACCGCCGAGAGGAGGTCCCGGGCCGGTTCCAGGCGGAGGAACGCACTCCCCTCCCGGAGGAATTTCTCATAGTCCGGGAGGATGTAGCGGGGGGCATAGGGCCCGTGGCCCTCGTCCAAATCGCAGATGCTGCCATTTTCGTAGAGGGGAAAGAAGTCGTGGTCCTCCCCCACGGGATAGGGCAGGCTGTTCTCCGCCAATTTTGCCAGGCGGTAGGTCTGTTGCTCATAGGTCTGGGCCCCGTCCTTTAGGACCTCCCGAACCACAGCTTGAAATTCCGACAGTGTTGCAAATTTTTCCACAGGATTCCCCCTCATTTCGTTCTGATCCATTTTTCACGACTTCATTGTATAATGGAGGCAGCGAGATTGTTATGCCAAATGGCACCAAACCCCTGGAAGGAGGCCCCATGCTCGAAAAATTACGCGCCCTCATGGATCAAAAAAACTCCGCCGTCCTCTTTCCCCCGGGGACCGTCCTCATGAGGCCGGAGGACCCCCTGAGGGAGCTCCTCTTTCTCACCTCCGGCACCGTGGAGATTGTCTCCTACGATGGGGAGGGCCGCCGCCTCATTGCCAGCTTCCTGGACGGCCCCCAAATTCTGGGGCTGGTGGAGCTCTTCAGCGGCAGGGACCGCCTCCTCTCCGGGGTGGTGGCCCGAAGCGCCGGCACCTACATCCCCCTGGACTGCGGCATCCTCCGGCAGAGGGACCCCGACATACTCAGGGAGCTGGCCGTGTATCTGGCCCATCTCAATGTGGCCACCATGGAGGCCGCCCAGAGGAGCCGCCGCCTCTCCTCCTATGAGTCTCTGAAGAACTTTCTCCTGGACCACCGGGGGGAGGAGCTGGCCCTGAAGCGGGAGGACTTGGGGGATCTGTTGAGGATTCCCGAGCGGAGCCTCTACCGCTATCTCAACCGCCTGGAGGAGGAGGGCATCATCAGCCGCCAGGGGGGCGGCATCTCCATTCTCTCCCCCAAAAATCCCACCAAAAAGGGCCCCCAATAGCGGGGGCCCGTTTCATTCCTTTACTTTTCCCGTCACCGACTCCATGTCGATGGCATAGACTGCCGTCACTCGGTCGCTCAAGTTGAAGGCCCGGTCGAAGAGTTCCATCTCATCGTCATTCATGTACTTCTTGCAGATGGCATAGAGGGCTCGCCTCCGCTCCTCCACCTCATCCAAAATGCGAATCTTCCCCCGAACCATGGCCGAGGCAAAATTGGTGGTGAACACCTTGGGCAGGCGGTTGTTGGGCAGATCCAAAAGCTCCTCCTTGCTGTGGGGGTGGGGCACCCTGTCCCAGGCCACAAAGACCACCGTCACCGGCGTGCCCTCCGCCCAGTGCTCCCACTTCTCCCCGGACTTGGCGCTGTGGGCATAGAGGGTGTTTCCCTCCCTGGCCAGGGAGAGGGGCAGGGCATAGTCTTGGGATGCCACCACCCCAAACATGGACTCATCGATGATTTCCAGGGCCCGCTCCAGGGCCACTTCCCGATCTTTTCTACGCATCTTCCGCCTCCTCTAAAATTTTGGGCTTCCAATTTCCAAAGAAATAGTAGGCCAGTACCAACAAAGTATTACAGGTCCACGACAGGGGGTAGGACCAGTAGATGATGTCGATGCCCCCGCCCCGGGCAATGCCAAAGAAGATAAAAGCCAAGCGAATGGCAAACATGCTAATGAGGCTCACCACCATGAGGGGCAGACTCTTGCCGCTGCCTCGAATAAAGCCATTGACCACCTGATTGACCCCAAAGATGATGTAGCCGGGCCCCAAAATGAGGAGCATCCTGGCCCCATAGGAAATCACATCGGGATCACTGTTAAAGAGGGCCATGAGGGGATTTCTAAAGAGGACAATGAGACTGGTGAGGCTCACCGTGGCAATGGTCACCATGACCACACTGGTCCCCATGCCCCGCTTCAGGCGGTCCAGCTTTCTCGCCCCAATATTTTGGCTGACAAAGGTGGTGGCTGCAATGGCAAAGGCCTCCATGGCCAGGAAGATGAAGCCGTCGATCCTCCCCGCCGCGGAGATCCCCGCAATGGCCTGGGGGCCAAAGGTGTTGATCTGCCCCTGAATGATCACATTGGACAGGGAAATGAGGGCCCCTTGAATGGAAACGGGCAGGCCAATTTTTACTATGGGCACAATGGCCTCCCTATAAAAGCGGATCCTCCCGGGACTGAGCTTGAAAATATCGGTGGTCTCCATGAGGGCCCGAGTCACCAAAAAGGCCGAGACGAACTGGGCCGACATGGTGGCCCAGCCGGCGCCTGCAGCCCCCATGTCCAATAGGCCCACCAAAATCAGGTCAAAGACAATATTGAGAAAGGCCGCCACTGCCAGAAAGTTGAAGGGGCGCACGCTGTCGCCCACACTCCGGAGGATGCCGCTGCCCATATTGTAAATGAGAACGGGGATATTGCCCAAAAAGGTGATCCTCAAATAGCTAATGGAGGCACTGATAATGGCATCGGGGGTCCCCATCCAGCGGAGGAAGGTGGGGGCCAGGGCATAGGTGAACACCGTAAAGGCCAGTCCGCCAAAAATGGCAATGGCATAGGTGGTGTGGACCGCCTCCGAGGTCCGCTGCCTGTTTCTGGCGCTGTAAAAGGTGGCCACAATCACCGAGACCCCAGTGGAGAGGCCAATAAAGAGGGACACCAAGAGATTCACCAAGGGCCCGGTATTGCCTATGGCCGCCATGTCAATTTCTCCGGAAAAGCGCCCCACAATGAGCAGGTCCGCCGTGCTGTAAAATTGCTGGAGTAGGGCGGACATCAAAAGGGGGATGGTGAAAATGATCAACTGCTTCCAGATCTCACCCTTTGTCAAGTCCACGGCTTCCAGTTTCATCGTCCAACTCCTTTCCCTACCTTGTCTCCTCCAATCATGTTCAGTATACTATTCCCAAAGGAGGCACACCATGAAAAAAGAAATCTCCCTGTGGGAGCTCTTCTTCACCTTTTTTAAAATTAATCTCTTCACCTTCGGTGGTGGCTACACCATTGTACCCATCATCCGTGATGAATTTGTGGAAAAAAAGCAGCTCATCGGGGATGAGGAGATGATGGACTTAATTGCCCTGTCCCAGTCGGGGCCAGGAGCCATGGCCATCTCCTGCTCCCTCCTCACAGGCTATAAAATTCGGGGGATGACCGGAGCAATCACCTGTGTTTTGGCCTCCACCCTCCCGGGGGTGATCATCATCTTCACCATATCACAATTCTATCAGGCATTTCGAGCCAATTTCTACGTCAATGCGGCCCTGGCGGGCATCAGCGGCATCGTCAGTGCCATGCTCCTGGTGACCGTATTTAATTTGGGCAAAACCGCCCTGAAGCGGGAGCGCAATCTCTCCATTGCCATGATTGCCTTTGCCATTGTCATGGGCTATTTCACCAATCTCAATACGGGGCTGGTCATCATCCTCATGGGGCTGTGCGGCGTGCTCATCAGTCACTATGAGCGCAGGAAACAAAGGGAGGAATCATGAATTTTCTCGAAAGAAAGGGGATCAGCCTGTCCCCCAAGGCCTATTTCATCGATGCTCTGGGGGCCATGGCCTATGGTCTCTTTGCATCCCTCTTGGTGGGCACCATTTTAAACACCCTGGGAGCGCAGCTACATATTCCCTATCTCAGTGAAGTGGTGTGGCCCACGGCCCAGCAGGCCACCGGCCCCGCCATTGCCGTGTCCATTGCCTATGCCCTCTCTGCTCCCCAGCTGGTCCTCTTTGCCTCGGCCGTGGTGGGGGTGGGGAGCTACACCCTGGGGGGACCCATTGGGGTCTACATCGCCACCATACTGGCGGTGGAATTTGGCAAAATGGTCAGCAAGGAGACCAAAATCGACATCGTCCTCACCCCGGTGGTGACGGTACTGGTGGGGATGACCGTGGGCACCTTCATTGGCCCCCCCATTCAGGGCCTCATGACCGCCATTGGCGATGTGATCATCATCGCCACCAATCAGCAGCCCCTGATTATGGGGGCCGCCGTGGCCGTCCTGGTGGGCCTCGCCCTCACCCTCCCCATCTCCAGTGCCGCCATCTGCATGATGCTCTCCCTCCAGGGCCTGGCCGGGGGAGCCGCCACCATTGGCTGCTGCTGCCAAATGGTGGGCTTTGCCGTCATCAGTTTTCGGGACAATGGCTTTGAGGGGCTGGTGGCCCAGGGCCTGGGCACCAGTATGCTGCAGATGCCCAATATTGTGAAAAACCCCAAGATCTGGATTCCCCCCACCCTGGCCTCGGCCATTTTGGGCCCCGTGGCCATTATGGTCTTCCACATGGAAAACACCCCCCTGGGCAGTGGCATGGGCACCAGTGGACTGGTGGGGCAGATTGCCACTCTGGAGGCCATGGCGGGGAAGATGGACTTTCTCCCCCTCCTGGGCCTCATCCTCCTCCTTCACATTGTCCTGCCCGCCCTTCTCAGCTATCTCATCTATGAAGTCCTCCGCCAGCGAAAATGGATTCAAGACGGAGACATGACCCTACCGGAGTAAATCATGTTATTATCCCTATACCTCGTCTACTTTCAAATTGGCGCCATGGCCTTTGGCGGAGGCTATGCCACCATTCCCCTCATTCAAGAGTTCATTGTGGAGCAAAAGGGCTGGGTGAATATGACCACCTTCACCGATTTGGTGGTCATCAGCCAAATGACTCCCGGCCCCATCGCCATCAATGCCGCCACCTTTGTGGGGGCCAAAGTGGGGGGACTCCCCGGCAGCCTCTTGGCCACCCTGGGGGCCATCAGTCCCCAGAGCATCCTCATGTCCTTTCTGGGCTACAAGCTCTTCACCCAGAAAAAACAGTATCAGTTCCTGGGAGACCTCCTCAGAGGCATCAAGCCGGGAACGGTGGGCCTCATCTTCATTGCCGCAACGGATATGCTCACAAACTCCATATTTCCCGGGGGCCTCGCCTTGAGTGAACTCCAAATTCCCGCCCTGGTCTGCTTCGTGGTGGGCCTCATCCTCTATATCAAGCGGGTGGATCTAATCAAGCTCATCGTCCTCGGGGGCATCATTGGCATTGTCCTGGAGCTGATTTTGGCATAGCCATAGAGTTCATACGGAAATATTCCCCCGGTAAATCCCCGTTTTGAAAAATATCACCACGCCCCAAGTCCCCCTGAGTTTGACATCTGTTCCAAATTTTGGAGCTCCTTCCATGGACAAATGTCCCGAAAATGGCGGTAGTTTCCAAAGAGGCCTTTCAAACACCGGGGGCGAAAGACCCAAGCCAAAAAACCCAGTCAATAAAAAATGGGTGAGCCGAAGCTCACCCCGTACCATTCAGTTTTTAAAGTCACCCTACAACTAGGGTGACTTTTTTAGTGAAAATTTTTAAGATATCCAGCTCACTGGAGCCCCAGGGCGGTGTAGGTGTCCCACTGGGAGAGATCCCCCGCCTCGTAGCCCCGCTGGTACCACTCCATCCGCTGCTGGGCGGTGCCGTGGGTGAAGGAGTCGGGGACCACATAGCCCTGGGCCCGCTTCTGAATGGTGTCGTCCCCCACGGCGATGGTGGCGGAGATGGCCTCCTCAATGTCCCCCTCGTCCAGGACCCCCATTTCGTCCTGATAGCGGGCCACCACCCCCGCCAGATAGTCGGCCTGGAGTTCCAGGGCCACATTCCACTCATTGGCCCGCTCCTTGGAAACCTGCTGCTGGATCCGCTGAACCTGACCCATGATCCCGGTCTCCCGCTGGACGTGGTGGCCCACCTCGTGGGAGATGACATAGCTGAAGGCAAAGTCCCCCCGGGCCCCCAGCCGCTGGTGGAGGTCGTTGTAAAAGGAGAGGTCCAGGTACACCGTCTGGTCCCCGGGGCAGTAGAAGGGCCCCACCTGTGCCGACTGACCCCCACAGGCGGAGTGGACATAGTCGCTGTAGACGGTCATTTGAGGGGGCTGGTAGCTGGCGCCCTCCCGGGCGAAGATCTCCGTCCAGGCATCCTCGGTGTCGGCCAGGGCAACGGATGCAAATTCAAAGAGGGCATCCTCCCCCTCCACTTGGACCTGCTGCTGGGCGGGGGGCTGAGCTGCCCTTTGATTTCCCTCCATGAGGCCCCCGGGGAGCTCTCCCGTAAAGAGATACACCACCAGCATGAGGAGGAGGACCGCCCCGCCCCCCAGGCCACCGCCGGGGATCCGCCCCCTCTTGCCTCGGATATCATTGACATTGGAACTTCTGCGACGACCCCGAACTTTCATGTGGATCTCCTCCTCCGATTTTTTTCCATTATATCACGGAGCTGTAAGTATTTTGGGTCCCCAACTCCACGGAGAATTTTGTTACACTACTGGAAAGGGGGTTATCATGAACTATTATCTAGCCTTAGATGCAGGAACCACGTCCAATCGAGCCATTCTCTTCGACGAGGGGGGCCAGGTGGTGGCCGTGGCCCAGAGGGAACTGGAGCAATTCTTCCCCCACCCGGGTTGGGTGGAGCAGGATCCCCAGGAGCTCTTCGCCACCATGGTGGGGGTGGCCTCGGAGGTCCTGGCCCACTCGGGAGTCCAGCGGGAACAGGTCCGGGCCATTGGCATGGCCAATCAGCGGGAGACCACCATTGTCTGGGAGAAAGACACGGGCAGGGCCGTCCACAACGCCATTGTGTGGCAGTGCCGGAGGACGGCGGATCTGGCCGAGGCCCTGAAGGAGCGCCACGGGGAGGCCATCCGGCAGAAGACGGGGCTGGAGGTGGACGCCTATTTCTCCGCCACCAAGCTCCAATACATCCTGGACCACACCCCCCGGGGCCGGGAGCGGGCCCGGAAAGGGGAGCTCCTCTTTGGCACCGTGGACAGCTATCTCCTCTACCGCCTCACCGGCGTCCACGCCACCGATGTCTCCAATGCCTCCCGGACCATGCTCTACAATATCAACGACATGGACTGGGACGGGGAGATTCTCTCCTGGCTGGACATTCCCAGGGAGATGCTCCCTGAGGTCCTCCCCTCGGACGCCCTCTTTGGCCGGACCAAGGAGGAGCTCTTTGGGCGGGCCATTCCCATCACTGGCATCCTGGGGGACCAACAGGCCGCCCTCTTTGGCCAGCACTGCTTTGAGGAGGGCTCGGTGAAGTGCACCTACGGCACCGGGGCCTTTGTCCTCATGAATATTGGCCAGAGGCCCATTCTCTCCAAACACGGCCTCCTCACCAGTGTTGCCTGGCAAATGGGCCAGGAAGTGACCTACGCCCTGGAGGGGAGCATCTTCACCTGTGGCAGCGCCCTCAACTGGCTCAAGGAGGATCTGGGGATCATTCGGGACTTCTCCGTCACCGCCCGGGAGGCCGAGGCCGTGAGTGAGGGCAATCCCGTGGTCTTCGTCCCCGCCTTTACGGGGCTGGGCACCCCCTACTGGGATGCCGATGCCCGGGGGACCATCTTTGGCATCAGCCGGGGGGTCACCGGGGCCCATCTCATAGAGGCCACCCTCTCGGGGATCGCCCATCTCACCGCCGATGTGGTGGCGGCCATGGAGGCCGATGCCAGCCTCCAGGGAGAGGTGATGAAGGTGGACGGAGGAGTCAGCAAAAACGACTATCTCCTGAATCTCCAGTCGGAACTTTTAAACCGGCAGGTGGTCCGCTCCGCTAATACCGAGACCACCGCCTATGGGGCGGCCCTCATGGCCAAAATCGGCGCCGGGGGTGCCCTTCCCGGAGAAGTCCCCTTCTCCTCAGAGCTCTTCCAAAAGAAAGCTCAGGAGAGCACCCAAATCCAGCGGGACCGCTGGCACCACTTTGTGGAAAAAACCATGGATGCCTATCCCTTCCCCGGGGCCACGCCCCGGCAGGACTAATGGAGGAAAATCATGGCACAAAATTTATGGAAATTCACCGGAGAACAAGGTCAGCTGGAGGGCCTCCAACTTGGGGAGGGCCTCCTCAGCCTGAAAGAGGGCCTGGAGGAGGGGCGCTTCACCTCGGAGGCCGTCACCACCGAGCCCTTCCACCACATGGTGGTCTCCTGGAATGGCCTCTTTCCCCCGGGATCTGCGGCCATTATTGAGGGCCGCATCCTCCAGGAGGGTCAGTGGAGCCCCTATATCACCTGGGCCCACTACACCGGAGGCGAGGAAAAGACCACCCTGGCTCAAGAGCCCCTCCCCGGGGCCCAGCTCCTGGACGATGAGCTCATTCTGGACCCACCGGCCCGGGGCTTTCAGGTCCGGGCCCAGCTCCAAAGGGGCCAAGGGGGTTCGCCAAAATTCTATCAACTGGCGGTGACGGTCAAGGGGGACCAGGGGGCTGATTGTGATTTTCCAGACACATCCCAGCTGCCCAAGAGAGTCCTCCTCCCCGCCCCCGCCTACGCCCAAAATATTCGAAAGCCCGCCATTGCCATGGAGATCTGCTCCCCCACCACTCTGGCGGTCCTCCTCAATGCCAGGGACCCCTCGGCCCCCCACCTCCCCGAGTCCCTGGCCGCCCGAACCCTGGACCCCAGGACGGCCATCTACGGCAACTGGGCCTTCACCATGGCCGCAGCGGGAAGCCTGGGCTACGAGGCCCACGTCCAGTACGGCCACCTGGGCCTCCTCCTCAGAGAGCTTGCCCAGGGGCGGAGTGTGGGGATCTCCGTGGCCTACACCCACGACCCTGAAGATGCCAAGCGGCCCTATCTTTCAGGAGCCATGGATGCCACCGACGGCCACCTCCTGGCCCTCATCGGCTACGAATTTGAAGGGGACGGCGGCCCCGAGAACCTCCACTTCTACGCCGCCGACTCCTACGCCCACAGCGACGGCGCCGCCTACCGGAAGTACCCCTGGAGGCAGCTGGAACGAGCCTGGCAGAATCGGGCTGCCTATGTCATTACAGGCAGATACGCCCAGGTCCCCAGCCCCCTGGAGGAATACCAGGGTAAACTCCGCCCCGGGGAGACCCCCGGGACCTTCCAGGGCCCCCTCCCGGAGGGCGTGGAACTCTTCTACAGTGAGCAAACCACCCAGGAGACCCCAGTGAACTACGAGGCCCCCCTCATCACCCGGGCCAACGAAAAATTCCACTACGACCTCCAGCGAGAGGGCGACAAAATCCAACTGCCCCAGTGGAAAGCCCAGGGCAGCTACACCCTCTACCTCCTGGAAAAAGACGGACAAACAAAATACAAAAAACTCTGACAAAAGCCCCACAGCTAGAAACGTACCCCCTTTACTGGACAAACCAGTAGAGGGGGTATTTGCGTTGAAATATAGCTTTGAGTTTAAAATGGAATGTGTTCGGTTGTACCACGAAGGTAAGCGGCCGGAGAGTCCTGAAGGGATTACAAGACGTAATTTTCGTCATACCATAAGATTATGGGGCAAGCTTGAGGAGTTTCATGGGCCTGAAATTTTAAAATACGGAAAAAATATTCCTTGGACGCCTGAACAGAAATTTGAAGACGTGTCCCAAGTTCTTTCTGGGCGCTCGCTCTCAGTTGTAGCTATAGAAAATGGGATCAACCCAGGGCAATTGTGCACTTGGGTTAACAGGTAAAAAACTAATGGATATAATGGCCTTGTAAACAAAAGGTTGGCAGTACCAGCACAATTGCTATGTTCGAAAATTAAGAGAACGAAATATAACTCAATTCATGTCTAGAAAAGGAAACTGTTATGACAATTCCATCATGGAGTCCTTCTTTGGTCGACTAAAGAACGAGATGTATTATGGTCAAGAAAACAACTATTCATCCTTCAAAGAGTTTTCTAGAGCCATAGACGAATATATTTACTATTACAACAACGAGCGAATTCAAGCCAAAACAAAATGGATGCCACCTACAAAATATAGGTTAGCATCCACTTGTCAGTAACTAAATCTCATGTCCAGTTTTTGGGGTACACACCACGCAAATGGGGAGGTTTTTACGTGGACCAGAATGCTTCCATCCTGGCAGCTGCGGGAAATGGGCACCTTTTCGCCCCTACTGCTCCCGCTTTTTATCTTAAATATTTCTAAAATTGGTTGGGCCAGTGGTCCCAGTGGCCCTCTTGTTCCAACACCTCGATGACGGCCTCATCTAATTGAAAGAGGGACCCGCCGGACACCCGCCGCACCGCCTTGATTTCATCGCTGGCGAAGATATCCGGCTACGTGAGTTTTAAAATATGTTTTGTCAAGATTCACTTGCGTATACTATCATCAACTTCCCAATGGTAGGATTTATATTCTCCTTTCTAACTATAGAGGTTTGAACAATTAACCTTAAAGTAAGAAAAGTATCCTACCACTGCTATGCCCATATTTATAACGATTGCTAGACCAAAAAGAGATACCTTTAGTCCAAACAAGTCAACAAAGCTCACAATGGACAAGATTCTAAGTATATCTATACTTGAACTTGGTAGGATTAATACTAACTGTTGCAACCCAATACCTGTATAGGTCTTATTTTTAAGGTAAAGACAAATACAAAGAACACTTATGCTAATCAAGGCACTTATAACTGAATTTCTTAAACCATTACTAATGATGCTATTCATAATTAGAATTGATCCTACACCCATGAGTGCCATTAATAAGTAATAGATTAACATCGTCCAACTTCTCATCATATAAGGACTTATTAAAAATTGAGGGATTACTTGAATACTAACATTGGGTAGTTTCCCGCCTATTATTTTTATAATAAAAATACATACAAGGCTGTCGTAGATTAAGGCTAGTGTGCTGATTAAAAGATAAGTGTTTATCTTTTTTCTTTTCACATGTTGGCCCTTCCCTCCTTTGACATAAAGAATCTCCTCCATATTTTGCTCTCTGTCTAAGGCAAAGATAAAATTTCCTATCAAAAGCAAGAGGAAAATCAAGCAAGTGAGAGATAAGTAAAGTGACTTTATTAAAACAACCCAAGAAGTAGTTTCGCCTATTACAAATGGATCCTGGATTCGTTCTTCTACTTTATCCAACCATGATAAATCATCAATTTCTAATTCTCTAGATTGCTCTATGCCCATCCTTTCTTTTCTACGAGCATTTACTTCTTCATAAAAATTTTCAGCTTTTGCATTTTTTATATTATGTTCTTTCCCATTAATTGGAGATTCATAGGCTTCATATAAAATATGGTAGTATTCTGGAAATTTCGCTTCCATTGTTTTATATGTGTCTTCGTCTCCCCAATTTTCCTTAAGGTATAACAAAGGCTTGCGTATTTTTTCTATACTTAAATATTCTTCTTTGCTTTTTTCTCTATAATTGGTATTCCTCAGTGCATCTATTCCAGTTCTAGTTTCTACCTCACCCCTTTCTAATTCATAAGATTCAGCGCCATTGATAAATATCAGACTAACAACAAGAGGGCATAGAAAGATAAATAAGATTAAGAACTGAATACTATGATAGCCCCACCATTTTTTAAATTCATAAATCATATAACTTCCTTCCTCCTCACTGTTCTCTCTAAGACCTAAAAGTCACTTTTTAAGCTTAGAATTAAATATTAGAGGCATGACAAAAAATGAAATAATGAAGACCAATATTGCAAGCAGTGAGCCCATAGCCATAGAAGAAATAGGTATACCTAAAAGGTTATAAGCCGGCAATGATTTTATGTTTTTTATAAAATCAATATTATTTATAGGGAGTATTCCAATAAATTTTGAGACTGGTCCTTGTAACTCGCCTAATAACTTGCCAAGTAGTAAAGGAAAGAAGATAGTCACTGTTGATATAGTAAGGGATGTGGTCGTATTCATAGTTAGAATATTAATCCACCCTGCCAAAATCGATACAAAAACTATAGCTATCCATCCCACAAGAAAGTGCCCTACTGTCGCCACCAGGAAGTTCACTGGGTAGATTGAAAATACATATTCAATCTGTATTTGACTGCCCATTCCTGATAAACCAGTAGTAAATACCTTTATAAGAAAAAGAGAAAGACTAGATATAAAATATAATTGGGTTACTGCGAGGCAAATTGCCTTAACCTTATTCCTACCTATAACTAAACCGGCTCTACTTTTCCTAGTGGATAAAAGCTCCTCCATTTTTTGCTCTTTTTCTAAGGAAAATAATCTTGATGACAAAACAACTGCTACTAGACATAAAAAGTAGTCTACAATTGTCATAGCTTTCCATAAGTTGATCCATGGTTTTACATAGGACAGAGTATAAGGGATTTTTATTTTTTTTAAATAATTGTCTGCCTTGTCAATTTTACGCTGACTAAAGCCCTTTTCTTCCATATATGACTTTATAACTTGACGATTTCTGGCATAAAAATTATCCACTTCATTTATCTCGACTCCATTAATATCATTTAAAGAATCTTCGTAATTACCATAAGCTTTAGTTAAAATGTCTAGAACACCTGGGTAATCTTTTCTTAGATTAAGTTCCCCCTTCACAGTGTCTGAATAGGAAGCATAGTCTCTTAATGCTTTTTGTATATAATCAACAGTAAGTTCTTTAGATGGAGCATCTTCGTAAACTTTCCCCCACTCTTTACTTGCCTTAATTCCTTTTATATGAGATGTGCTATTTATATCTTCTATAAAACTGTCTGATCTTATTGAAACAAATGAAACTCCTAATATTAATAATACTATTAATAGCAAGGAAATTTTATACACGGTGTTTCCCTTTATTTTTTTTAGTTCAAAGTTCATAGCTGCTTCCTCCTTGAAAGTATGAAATATATAGGTCTTCTAATTCCGCTTTCACAGGCCTTGCTTGACTTGAAGGTTTTTCTTCGCAGATAAGGCGTAAAAAAACCTGTCCATTTTTATTGTATTCCTTCACTAAAATTCCTTTACTGCCTCTAGTGTAGTTTTCATAATCTATCTCCCATACTTTATGATCTAGCTTTGCTAGAAGTTTTTCTTCAGAACCTTGTTCTACAATTTTTCCATCTTTTAGTATATAAATTTTATCGGCCAATTTTTCTAGGTCAGATACTATATGCGTAGATAAAAGAATAATATGATTTTCCTTTAGTGAAGCTAAATAATTTTTTAAATGAAGCCTCTCTTTAGGGTCAAGACCAACTGTTGGTTCATCTAATAAAACTATTTTAGGATTAAATAGAAAAGCTTGAGCCAGCCCGACTCTCCTTAGCTGCCCTCCTGAAAGCTGCTTTAATTTTTTCTTTCTAACATTTGTTAAATTAAATACTTGAGTCTTTTCCGCTATTTCTGCTCTAGTTTTCCTTTTAGTCCAATCTCCCTTCACCTGAGATAAATATTCCAAAAATTCTTCCACACTCATTTCTGGATAACCAACAAAATTTTGAGGAAGTACTCCAATAAGCACATCTTCTTTAGTTGCACAAGTAGGGTATGTAATTGTTCCCCCATCCTCTTTTAAAAAACCACTAATAATACTAAATAGCGTTGTTTTCCCCGTACCGTTCGCTCCTAATAATCCATGGATTCCATTATTAATAGACACACTAATATCCGTAAGTACATTATTTTCCCCATAAGACTTTTTTATATTTTTAAGATCAAGCATCATTTTATCACTCCTTTTCTTCACCCATAGTTTGTTGTAAATCATATAATTCTTTATACTTAGGAAATATGCTTAACATAAGTGAATGGTTGCACCTATCTGTTAAAGTAATTACATGGGATGCGGTTAAAAAGCACACACCAAAGTGTGTGCTTTTTAACAAAGTTCTTTTTAAACTCATTTCACATCAGCTTTAGAAAATTTATGAATGAAATTTTCAGTACCATGATCGAAATTACAATTACAATTCCAGGTAGGATGCCATGGCCCTCTCCTAGAACTCCTCGCACTACTACAGGCGCATCCAGCTAAAAGTTTGCCTCCGTAAAACTTAGGCTCTCTAACAGCCTTCTTAATTACACCTCCAATGTAATTAAGTACACTTGTTCAATGAATTTACAGTAAATACAAGTAGCTACCTAACTACAGTTAGACCGTAGCATAAAGATATTAAATTGTCAAAAGTACTATTTTAATTTTTCCCCTCCCTATTGTCAATAAGCATCTCATAATTAATTTTCTTCTGAAATATTTCCATATATTTTAGCGTTAAATAGTTGTCCTCTAAAAGAATATTCGTTGAAATCTCAAAATCAAAGCCTGACTTCTAAAAACAAACTTTGCGATCCACATCTGAGCTTCCCGACCAAAGATTGGAATTGAAATCTCGAAGTGAGCATTTGCTTTCCAAAAGCGGATTGGAGTGCCACATGCAAAAATAAAAGCTCAGGAGAAAATTCCCCCGCGAGCCTCTACACTTGGAGGGGAGGGATTGTTATTGAAATATCGAATTTGTTCTTTAATTTTAATTGGTGGTATTGGGAAGTAGGTGGGCCCTTTGGGCGGGTTCTGGGGTGGTGTTCCTTGGGGGCTCTCGTTTGTTTGTTGTTTTGCTTTTTCAGATGGGAGGTTTGTTAAAAGTATGTTTTGTTATAAACACAGTCTCGCTCTTCTCGTTTTTTGTATCACAATCCCCTGGCGGGTCTTTGGGTCTTCCCCAGAGGCTTCCAACTTCTGGGCATAAAAAAAGGGCCCCTGGTTTCCCGTGGGTCCTTGTGGTGGCGGAGAAGGAGGGATTCGAACCCTCGTGCCCGTGAAGGCAAACTGTTTTCGAGACAGCCCCGTTATGACCACTTCGATACTTCTCCATGAAGTATGATTATATCAAAGGTCTCCTTCTCTGCCAAGGATTTTTAGTAGGGCAGGTAGATTTGGGGGTCGATATTCTGGCCATTCTCCTTGATTTCAAAGTGGAGGTGGGGTCCGGTGCTCCTGCCGGTGGAGCCCATGAGGCCGATGAGGTCTCCCTGGGCCACCACATCCCCCACCTGGACATCCCGGCGGCTCAGGTGAGCGTAGCGGGTGATGTGGCCGTCCTGGTGGTCGATTTCGATCCAATTGCCATAGCTCCCTGCCCTTTCGCTGCGGGTGATGACGCCACTTTTGGCGGCCAAAATGGGGGTGCCCACGGGATTGGCGATGTCGATGCCCCGGTGGAAGCTGCCCCAGCGGGGTCCGTAGGGGGAGGAGAGTCTGCCCTCGGCGGGGTAGATGAAGTCCTCCTGCTCTCGAGTGCCCACTTCCACAATTTCGGGGACGGGGGCGGTGGTCACCTCTTGGCCCTCCACCACGCTCTCCTCAATGATGCCATTGTGCTTCCGCTGGAGATAGCTCTTGGTGAGGACGCCATTGGCCCCGGCCTGGAGGACTCGGGTGCTCCCCTTGGCCAGGGTGTCACTCTCCTGTTGCTGGCTGGAATAGGCAATGGCCTCCTCCACGGCAAAGCGCTCGGTGGTTTTCACTTCCACCAGGGGCACCTCGGAGTAGACATAGACGGCGGTGCCGCCCTCTGGGGGATTGTTGACCTTGGGATTGAGCTCCTTCACATCCTCCGGGCTCATGCCGTAGCGCTGGGCAATCTCCTCCATACTCTCCCCCTCCTTGACGAAGTAGAGGGACTTTTGCCGGCCCCCGTGGAGGAGAAGTTCCAGGACCTGCTCCACAGTGAGGACTTCCTTCGCCTCTTTGATCTCCTTCACCTTGGCGGCGGGCTCCAGGGTCATGGAGATGAGCTCCGCCCCGGGGGAGGTGACTCTCTCCCTGAGGGCCGCCATGAGGGCCTCGTAGGATGCCATGCTCTCCATTTGGAAGGTATTTTCCCCGAAGGTGATGGACACGGGGAGGACTGCCACTTCTTGGACGTCCCCTTTTACCTCTTGAGTTACGGCGGACTGGGGGGTGGCCTCTGCCGCCCAGATGCCAATGGGGTTTACACTAAGTAATGTAAGGGAAAGGCCCATGAGGGCCACGACTTTTTTATTCATTTTGCTTCTTTTGCCTCTTTCTAATGTCAATGCCCGGTTTGTAACTATTTTGTTACCTTTCCCCGGGAACGATGGGTATTATACCACGGAAAATGGAGGGTATTGTGTCATTTCCATGGAGATTCCATTACATATACATTACAAATTGTAACCTTTTGTCACTTGAGCACAAAAAAAGAGCCCACCATTGTGAGCTCTCCAATTTGCCTTTTCATTGTCCGTAGTAGGTGAGGGCACCGGGGTGGATGGAAACTTCCACCTCTCCCCGGTACCAGAAGGTCTCCCCGTCTAAATTGACCTGGGTGTCCCTCAAAAGGGTGAGTTTCAGCCTTTGAATTCGCTCCCGGGTAAAGCCCCGGGTGAATCTTCGGCTGCCCCCCACAAATAAGCTGATGATGAAGGGAATCATCAGGTGAATTCGGCGGACGTCCACCGTCAGAAGGTCCAAGAGGCCGTCGTCCATCTCCGCCTCCTTGAGGATGGGGAAGCCGCCCCCATAGTAGCGGCCATTGCCCAGGGTGCAAATGGCCAGCCGCTCCTCTCTGCCGTGGAGGAGGATGGGGAGGTGGTCGAAGCTGCCGGCGGTCTCCACCAGGGCCTGGAGCCAGCCCAGGAGTCTCCGCTTTCTCAGCCGGTCCCGGTGGCGGTGAAAGTGGGCATTGACATCGGCATCCAGCCCCGCCGAGGCGATATTGATGAAGTAGCGCTCCTGCCACTGGCCCACGTCCAGGGGCCTGCCGGGGGCGGAGAATATGGCGGCCAGCTGATCGTGGAGCCTGCCTCTGATCTTCAGAGTCCGGGCCAGATCATTGCCGCTGCCGGCGGGGAGGAGGGAAAAGCCCCGGACCCCGGCCTCCATGAGTTTGTTCACCGTCCAAAAGGCGGTGCCGTCTCCCCCCACGGCCACCACATGGTCGTAGCCGGAGAAGATCTCCTCCCCGGAATTCTCCCTCAGATCCCCGGTGTAGTAGTGGAAGGGCAGGCCCCGCTCCCAGAGCCAGGCCTCGATGGCCGCCCTCCGCTCCTCCATGTCACGGTGGCCCGCACTGGCATTGAATACGAAGAGGGTCTTCATCCTTCCAAGAGCTGGAGGGTCTGTTCGATGGCAATGGCATGGGCCCGGGCCATCTCCTCTTCCTCCTCCATGAGCCTCCGGTAGTGTTCTTTTTTCTCCTCATTGGACAAATGGGGCAAATTCAAATCCATGGTGTAGAGAGCGCCGTGGATGGCCGTCATGGCCAGGTCCCGGGCAATCCTGAGATCGCTGTAGGCATAGGGGTCCATGTCCTTGGCCACGGAGGCCAGGATCTTCAGCACTTCCAGGCTCCCCAGGACCGTGCTGTGGGGGACCTCCATGGCCCGCTGATAGCCCTCCTGAATGGCCCTGCTGCGAAGGGCGGCCTCCTCGGGGGTCTCCTTGGGCATTTTGAGGCCCTCCAATACCCCCTCAAAGGAGCGGCCGTCGGCCTCGATATTTTCCCGGAGCTCATCCGAGAGGGCCCGGAGTTTCTCCACTTTCTCCGGAGCCTGGATCTTTTTCCTGGAAAGACCCAGGACCATGATCCCCAGGGAGGCCGCCAGGGCCCCATTGAGGGCGCAGATGCTCCCCCCGCCGGGGAGGGAGCTGGTGTCGGTGGCCTTGGCGATAAAGTCGGTGAGGGTGTAGTCCTTCAAATTCATAGGGTGATGACCCCACTGAGGATGATGACGGCACTTCCCCCCACGATGATCTCTCCATTGCTGCCATAGCGGGCGGAGATATTGGAGGGGCGATTCATCTCCAGTCCCTGAATGGCCTTTAATTCCTCCACGCCCCGGAATTTATTGAGATAGGCCAGGAGGGCTCCCGTGGCCGTCCCCGTGGCGGCCTCCTCGTCGATTTCCAAAATGGGACAGAAATTCCGCTGATAGACCACCCCGTCCTCCATGGTGAAGACGTGATAGGAGTAGAAGTGATCCTGCTCGTTTTGGCGAATCATCCGCTCCCGGTCCACCTTAATGGACTCCAGCCAAATCCGCTCCTTCACCGGCACCATGACGTCCCTGATTCCCGTGGAGACAATCATGGGCTCCAGGCCCTCCAGGCCAATGGCCGAGGGGGGCAGGTCCAGGGTGTCGGAGAGTTTTTCCACGGAAATCTTGTCCCCAAAGAGGGCCGCGGGCTGGGCCATCTCCACCCAGTGGACCTCCCCATTTTTATAGTGGAGGTAGACCTTGAGCTTCCCCGCCTTGGTCACCTGGGTCACCGGCAGCACCCCCTCCTCCGGCCCGTGGATGTAGCCCATTTTGGCCAGGGTGTAGAAGGAGGCAATGGTGGCGTGGCCACAGAGGTCCACCTCCTCCACGGGGGTGAAAAAGTCCGTGCGATAGATATTGGTATCCAGCTCCGTCAAAAAAGCGGTCTCCGAGTGCTTCAGCTCCGCCGCCAGGGTCTGCTTTTCCCTGTCGTCCAGCTGGTCCTGATCAATGACAATGCCCGCGGGATTGCCCCCAAAGGGGGTCCCGGTAAAGGCATCGGCGATATATACCTGTACTTCTTTACTCAAAATTTTCATCTCCTATTAATAAGCCTATGATTTGGCTGAGCTGGTCATCACTGTAAAAATCCAGGGTGAGGGTCCCCTTCTTTCCCCTCCGGGAAATTTCCACCTTGGTCCCCAATTCCTCCATCATCTGCTCCTCCAGAGCCAGATCATAGGGGTCCTTCCTCTTGGTCCGCTTTCCGCTGCCCTTGGACAGGGCCGACTCCGTCTGACGGACGGTGGCAGCGCTTTTCACCAATTTTTGGGCCTCCCGAACTTGCCGCTTGGGATCCTTGATCCCCAACAGCACCTTGGCCTGGGACACATTGATGTGGCCATCCTGGAGGAGCTTTTGAACTTCGGGGGCCAAATTGGAGAGCCGAAGGGTGTTGGCAATATAGGAGCGGCTCTTTCCCAAGAGCTTCCCCAGTTCCTCCTGGGAGTAGCCATAGCGGTCCTTGAGGCTGTGATAGGCCCGGGACTCCTCCATGGGCCCCAGGTCCTCCCGCTGGATATTCTCCACCAGGGCGAGCTTCTCCGCCTCCTCCTGGGAACCCTCATAGAGGCGAACGGGGACTTCCTCGAGGCCCGCCAGTTTCGCCGCCCTCAGCCGCCGCTCTCCGGCAATGAGAAAATAGCCGTCCCCCTCAGGCTGCACCAAGAGGGGCTGGAGGACCCCCACATCCTGAAGACTCTGGGCCAGCTCCTTCAGGGCCTCCGGATCGAAGTCCTTCCGAGGCTGATTGGGATTGGCCCGGATCTTCTCGGGATCCACCATGAGGTATTCCTTACTTGTGGCATCCTTTTCCTTGGCCTCCCGAACCACGGGCCCGTCCTGAAAGAGGCTGTTGAGGCCCCGGCCCAGGGCATTTTTCTTAGCCATCTGCCAACCTCCTCTTCACCAATTCCTTGGCCGCCTTCTTATAGGCAAAGCTCCCCTTATTCAAACGATCGTACTCCAGGATGCTCTTCCCAAAGGAGGGGGCCTCTGCCAGCTTCACACTCCGGGGAATGACGGCCTGAAATACATAGTCCCCAAAGTACTCCCGAACCTGATGGGTCACTTCCCGGGTCAGTTTGTTCCTGCCATCACTCATGGTGAGGAGGACCCCCAAAATCTTCAGATTGGGATTGAAACTCTCCTGCACCAGGGCAATGGAGCCCGAGAGCTGTCCCAGACCCTCCAGGGCATAGTACTCCGTCTGCACGGGAATGAGGACATAGTCCGAAGTGGCCAGGGCCATGAGGGAGAGAATCCCCAGGGAGGGGGGACAGTCGATGAACACATAGTCGTAGTCCTCCCTGTACTCCTCCAGGGCTCGGTGGAGATAGGACTGCCAGCCCTCCACACCGGAGAGCTCCACCTCCAGGCCCGCCACATCGGCAGACGAGGGGATCACGTCCAAATTGGGAGAACGCTCCACAAAGGGGGCCTCTTCTCCCAGAACAAAGGAGTAGACACCCCCCTCAGTGATTTTTTCCAGGCCCAAGCCACTGGTGGTATTGGCCTGGGGATCCAGATCCACCACCAAAACCCGGTGCTTGTCCCGGCTCAGGGCCACGGCGAGATTGATCACCGTAGTGGTCTTGCCCACGCCCCCCTTTTGATTAAAAACCGCTATTACAGCGCCCATGACGCACCCCTTTCTGTCCCTACTATCTTATCAAAGGAAAGGGCACAAAAAAAGACCCACCGAGCCCCGGAAAAAGGGAGCGGTGGAGACCAAAAACAAATATCGGGGCCCCAAGAGAAAAACCACTCCACTGTTCCACGTGGAACATGGCCCAGGGCCCAGAAATTGTTCCATGTAGAACATTCCAGCAAAGCCCCAATTGTTCCATGTGGAACATTGCTATGAGCCCTCCCGTCGAATTGTTCTACGTCGAACATTTGGGCTTATATGGGTTGTTTCGAATCTCCAGGGACTTTTTCCGTCGTCAACGAGAACACCAAGGGACGTAACTTTCATTTACTGGGAAGGCCCTCTACCAATCATTTAAACGTGCACAGTGGATGCTCTGGAGAGAACTTTGATCTGAGTTTTGGATTGATCCATGTGGAACATGACTCTCAGTATGAACAAAGGACCCTGCACCTATTATTTAAATGATGGTAATGGAAAGCTCCATAGGAAATTTTGAATTGGACTCCCGTATTGGGTTGTTCCATGTGGAACATTGTTGTGGGCTCCCGTATTGGATTGTTCTACGTGGAACATTTTTCTGCTCTGGTTTTTCCCTCTATTTCCCTTCACAAAAAAAGTGCACAGCCCGGAGCTGTGCACGTAGTTTGTTTTTGGTATGGATCTGTGTTGCCGGGCCCTTTTGAGGGAGCTCACTCTGTGGGGGCGTCCTCCTGGGGCTTCGATTTTTTTTGTTCGTCCTCCTGGGGCTCAGGTTCTTTTTCCTCCTCCTGGGGGCGGACCCAGTAGGTCTTGTGGGAGTGGCTCTTCATGTCCTCCACGATGATTTTCTTCCGGCCCTTTTCCTGTACCTGCTCCTGTCGCTCTCTGCGCCGGCGGTGGAGGAAGTCCCTCTTTTCCCTCCGGAGACTCCGGTAGTAGAGGACCATCATGGCCAGGACGGAGGCGGCCATGGCCAAAATCAGGATGAATTGGAGGACGAAGGGGATGCCCCCAAAGAGGCCGTAGGTTTGAAGGGCGGCCACGGCCAGGAGGGGGAGGGCCAGGAGGGGCTTGGCGTCCCTGGTCTGATGGGTGAAGGCCAAAAGGAGGATGGAGAGGAGTAGATAGACCATTAGAGGGGGCTCTTTCTGGGCTTTCCGCCCCCTCGGGGGTATTTCTCCTCCAGGGCCCTGGTCTTTTCGATGACGATGAGGCTCCGCTGGTCCCCTCCCGGGAGCTCAAATTCATCCACGGCCACCACTTCTCCGTGGAGGAGTTTGAGGGCCTGCTTGGCCTCCTTGAGCTCCCTCTGGCCGTCCTGGCCCTTCATGGCGATGAAGGTGCCTCCCACGGCCACAAAGCCCATGGCATACTCCAGGAGGGTGTCCAGGCGGGCCACCGCCCGGGAGACCACCACATCATACTGCTCCCGGTACTTTCCATCCCGGGCCAGTTCCTCGGCCCTGGCGTGGAGGGCCACGGCATTTTCCACGCCCATGGTGTCAATGACTCCCTGGAGGAAGGCGATGCGCTTTCTCAGGCTGTCCATGAGGAGGATCTCACTTTCCGGGGGGAGGGTGAGGGCCAGGACCATGCCGGGAAAGCCCCCGCCGGTGCCCAGGTCCATGTACTTCTCTCCGCCTCTAAATTGGGGCAGGCGATAGAGGCTCAGGCTGTCCAAAAAGTGCTTTTCCACCATCTCCTCTTGGTCGGTGATTCGGGTGAGATTCATGGTCTCATTGGCCGAGAGGACCAAATTGGCGAATTGGTTGAATTTTTCGGCGTCGTAGTCCAGTTGGATGCCCCAGGCCTTTAGGCCCTCATTGAGCTGATCCCAGTTCATGTTCCCTCCTCCTCTTGGTCTCCAAATAGATGAGCAGCACATTGATATCGGCGGGGGAGACCCCGGAGATTCTCCCCGCCTGGCCCACGGATTCCGGGGCGATGTCTGCCAGTTTTTCCTTGGCCTCATTTCTCAGGCCCTCAATGGCGTAGTAGTCCAGGTCCTCGGGGAGCCTCCGGTCCTCCAGCCGCTTGTACTCCCGAATTTGGGCCTGTTGCTTTTCGATATAGCCCCGGTACTTCACCTGAATTTCCACCTGCTCCACCACATCCTCCCTCAGCTCTTGGCGCTGGGGATCGAAGACTTTGAGCTTCTCGTAGCTGAGCTCCGGCCGCTGCATGAGGTCCAAGAGGGAGATGGCATTTTTAATGGGGGCGGAGCCCAGCTCTGCCAGAATCTCGTTGTTCCCATCGGTGGGATTGATCTGAATCTTGGACAGGCGCAGAGATTCCGCCTCCATGGCCTCCTTCCTATAGCGGTAGCCCTCATACTGCTCTTCCGAGACCAGGCCAATTTCGTGGCCCAGCTCCGTGAGGCGCAAATCGGCATTGTCCTGGCGGAGGGTGAGGCGGTACTCACAGCGGGAGGTCATCATCCGGTAGGGCTCCCGGGTGCCCTTGGTGACCAAGTCGTCAATGAGGACCCCGATGTAGGCCTCGGAGCGGTCCAGAATAATGGGCTCCTTCCCCTGGACCTTCCGGGCGGCATTGATTCCCGCCATGAGGCCCTGGGCCGCCGCCTCCTCGTAGCCGCTGGAGCCGTTGATCTGGCCTGCCATGTAGAGGCCCTCAATGTCCCGGGACTCCAGGGAACGGTAGAGGCGGGTGGCGTCGATGGCATCGTACTCGATGGCATAGGCGGGGCGCATGAATTCGCAGTGCTCCAGGCCCTCGATTTTCCGGTAGAGCTCCAGTTGGACGTCCACGGGGAGGGAGGAACTGACCCCCTGCACATAGATCTCCTTGGTGGTGAGGCCCTCGGGCTCCAAAAAGACCTGGTGGCGGTCCCGATCTGCGAAGCGCCGCACCTTGTCCTCAATGGAGGGGCAGTAGCGGGGCCCCGTTCCCTCAATGTCCCCCAGGGCCATGGCCGAGCGGTGCATATTCCGGCGAATGATGTCGTGGCTCTCGGGGGTGGTGAAGGTGAGGTGGCACTCAATTTGGGGGAGCATCTCCCGCTCCAGGCCAATATTTCGGAAGGAGAAGGGGACGGTGGGGCCCCCCTTCTGAATCTCCATTCCGGTGAAGTCGATGCTGTCCCGGTGGATTCGGGCGGGGGTCCCCGTCTTCATTCGCTGAATCTCAAAGCCCAGATCCACCAGGCTCTGGGTGAGCTCATTGGCCGCCTGCATGCCGTCGGGGCCGGAGGGATAGTTCACTTCCCCCATGAAGACCCGTCCCCGGAGATAGGTGCCGGTGGCGAGAATCACGGCCTTGGCCAGGTACTTGCCCCCGGAGCGGCCCCTGAGGCCCACAATTTTCCCCTCCTCCACCAGTAGCTCCACGGCCTCATCCTGCATGAGGTGGAGGCCCGGGGTGTTTTCCAGGGTCTTTTTCATCTCCTCGTGATAGCGGCGCTTGTCCGCCTGCATCCTGAGGGAGTGGACCGCCGGGCCCTTGGAGCCATTGAGGATGCGGGTTTGGATGGAGGTCTTGTCGATATTGAGGCCCATTTCCCCGCCCAGGGCGTCGATTTCCCGGACCAAGTGGCCCTTTCCCGTGCCCCCAATATTGGGATTGCAGTTCATGGCTGCCACGGCATTTAAGTTCACACTGAGGCAGACCACCGAGGCCCCCAGGCGGGCGGCTGCCAGGGCCGCCTCACAGCCGGCGTGGCCGGCCCCCACCACCACAATATCTGTATCTTTGATAATGTATTCCATAGTCCTCACTTTCCAATGCAAAAGGCGGAGAAGACGTGGTCCATGAGCTCATCCTCCACGTGCATACCCGTAATGGAGCCCAGTTTTTCGTAGGCATCCTGTAAATGTACTTCCAAAAGATCCAGATAGACCCCGGCCTCCATGCCCTGAATGAAGGCCAAGAGGGAATCCAGGGCCTCGTCCAGAAGCTGTTTTTGCCTGAGATTGGTGATTCTGGGGCTCATCTTCTCGGGGAGTACGCCCCCCAAAAAGAGTTCCTTCACCAGATCCTGAAGGTCCTGAAGGGAATCGGGGCCGGTGAAATTGGTGGAGAAGATCCGCTCCCGGGGAATGTAGTCCACCAGCTCCTCCATGGTCCACTTCTGGGGCAGATCGGCCTTGTTGATGAGGGCGATGGCGATTTTGTCCCCGAGCATGTCTAAAATTTGACGATCCTCTTCTTCCAGGGGGCGGCTCCCGTCAAAGACCGCGAGAATGAGGTCGCTCTCCTTGAGTTCTTTGAGGCTCCGCTCAATCCCCGCCTGCTCCACCACATCGTCGGTGGTGCGGATGCCGGCGGTGTCGGTGAGGATGAGGCTCACCGAGCCCATGCGATAGCTCTCCTCCAGGGTGTCCCGGGTAGTGCCGGGGATTTCCGTGACAATGGCCCGGTCGGTGCGCAGGAGGCGATTGAGGAGGGAGCTCTTCCCCACATTGGGCTTGCCAATGATGGCCGTCTTGATCCCCTCTTTGATCATCCGCCCGGTGTCGGCGGTGTCCCTGAGCTCCCTCAGCTTGCGGAGGACCTCCTCCGCCGCCTCGAGGGAGGCCGTTTCGTCGATGTCCTCCACCTCATCGGTGGGGAATTCGATACTGGCCACCAGCCCCGCCAAAAGATCCTTCAGCTTCCTTCGCTCTTCTTCAATGAGCTCCAGAAGGCCCCCCTTGAGCTGGCTCATACTCTGGCGGGAGGAGAGGAGGTTTTTCGATTCAATGAGGTCCATCACAGCCTCCGCCTGGGTGAGGTCCATGCGGCCATTGAGATAGGCCCTCCGGGTGAACTCCCCGGGCTCGGCCAGGACCGCTCCCTTTCTCAAAAGGAGGGCCAAAATCTCCTCCAATACCACCGGGGAGCCGTGGACCTGGAGCTCCACCATGTCCTCCTGGGTGTAGGAATTGGGGGCGTGAAAGGCCACGGCCAATACCTCATCCAAGGGGCCCTCCTCGTCCACCACTCGGCCAAAGATCAGCCGCCTGCTGTGCTCCTGGGCGGTGAAATCCTCCCTTGCCACCACCACTTCTTTGGCAATGGAAAAGGCCTCGGGGCCACTCATGCGGACAATGCCAATCCCCGAGGGGGTGAGGGAAGTGGAAATGGCGGCAATGGTGCCGCCCATTAGGGGACTTTGTTGATTCATGGAATCCTCCTCTCTACAGAAAAAAACCTTCATGGATCATGAAGGTTTGGCTACTTAATTTTTTCAATAATCACCCGGCGATGGGGATCCTTCCCTTCGCTGTGGGTCTTGATGTCCTCCAGGTGGTGGAGGGAAGCGTGGATGATTCTCCGCTCCTGGGCGCTCATGGGCTCCAGTTTTACGGGCTTGCCCGTTGCCTCCACCTTCTTCACCGCCCGAAAGGCCAGGCGAGAGAGGGTCTGTTCCCGCTTTTTCCGGTAACCGGAGACGTCCACAAAGACCCGGCGGCGCTGTTTGCCGTAGCCACTCAAAATGGAGGAGAGGAGGTACTGGAGGGAATCCAGAGTGGACCCGTGTTTTCCAATGAGTATCCCCGTCTCCCTGGGGTTGCCGTCCAAATTGATTTGAATGTGCTTGGCGGAGTAGCTGATTTGCAGGCTGTAGTCCATGGAAAGCTCTGCCATATAGCGGGCGATGAAGCTGCGAATGGCGGTGTCCAGCTCCTCCTTGTTTTCGGGCACATGATCGGGCAGTCCCATTCTGCTATTGTCGGGAGTGGGATTTTCCTCCACCTCCCGAGGCTGGGCAGCCTCCGGAGCTTCCGGGACTTCCCCTTCCGGAGCTTCTGGAGCTTCCGGGGTCCCTTCCACTTCTTGGGTTTTCCGAACCTGGAGCTTTTCAGCTTCCGCCTCGGGGGCAGCTTCCCGGGAAACTGGGGGCACTTCTGCCACCGGCTCCTCCACAGGTGCCGCCTCCTCAGGGATGTTCTCCTGGGAGAGCTCCTCCAAGGGTTCGTCCAAAAGTTCGTCCAGGAGGGACTTAGTGTCCACGGGCTTGGTGACTTTCACCACGGCCTCCTTGGCCCCCAAAAGGCCAAAGAGGCCCTTGGAGGGCTCCTCCAGGACCTCTATGGTCACCTCGGAGCGCTTTGCGTGGAGTTGGCGCAGGGCCTTGTCCACCGCCTCCTCGACGGTTTTTCCAGTTTGTATCGATAGGGTCATGACAACTCCTCTTGGGCCTCTTTGGCAATAATCACATTGGAAATGTACTGCTGAACGAGGGTAAACAGATTGCTCACAATCCAGTAGAGGACCACCCCTGCCGCCATGCGACGGGAGAAGAAGAAAATCATCACCGGCATCATCATCATCATGGTGTTCATGGTGGATTGGCTCTGAGGATTGCTCATGGCTTTTTGGGCCGCATTGTGCTGGGTCAGATAGCTGGTGAGCCAGGTGAAACCAGCGGCAATGAGGGGAAGTACCAGTCCCGTGGGGTCGGCCACATCCAAGTCCTTAATGAAGAAGAAATTCTTCTGAATGGAATCATAGAAGGCAGCATCGGTAAAGGCAAACTGAGTGGGAAACTGAAAGATCCGGTAAAAAGCAATGATGATGGGCAGTTGAATCAACAGGGGCAGACAGCCCAACATGGGATTGTAGCCCGACTCTTGAAACAACTCCTGTTGTTTCTTGGCGAAAGTTTGCTTGTCATTGCCGTATTTGTCCTGGAGTGCCTGGATTTTCGGCTGCAATCTGGCCATTTTCATTTGGCTCTTGGTCTGCATGATGTTTAGAGGCAAGAGCAGAACTTTAAAGATGATGGTCGTTAGAATTATGGAGATGGCCAAAAAGGAAATCGATGCGGGCTCCGAGCCCATGCCGGAAACAATTCCGTAGACGGATCTCAAAAGAGAACCCAGGATGTTGGCCAAAAAGCTAATCAAGTATCTTCCTCCTCATTAGGGTAGAGGGTCATAGCCACCCTCATGGAAGGGATGGCACTTTAAAATGCGTCGGGTGGAGAGATAGAGGGCCCGAAAAAAACCGTAGCGAGTGAAGGCCTCCAGGGCGTACTGGCTACAGGTAGGGCTGAACCTACAGTGGGCACCGGGGAGCAGATAGGTGGAGATATATCGCTGATAGAAGCGAATCAAAAATCGCGCAATGAAAGACATAGCTTCCTTCCCGTGGCAGTCAGCCCTTGTTGGGGGACTGCTTTTTCTTGGCCTCGGCTACCTTAAAGGCCTTGGCCTGGCGAAAAATGTGGTGATAGGCCGACTTAGTTTTTTGAAAGGACAGATCCCCCACATTATTTTTTACCACCAATACATAGTCGTAGCCGGGCAAAAACTTGGACTGGGCCTCATGGGTCAGGGCCTTGAGTCTTCGCTTGATTAAATTACGAATAACGGCATGACCCACTTTTTTGCTGATGGAAAAACCCAGCCTAGAATGATCCATGCCGTTACGACGCACATACAATGTGAAATTTCGATTGCCGAAAGTTTTTCGCTTCCGGTAGACCCGTTTAAAATCAGCGTCTTTCTTCAGAAATTGAACTTGGTCCATGGCCGCTGACTTATGCAGAGAGTTTCTTTCTGCCTTTCAGACGACGACGCTTGATGACATTGCGGCCACCATGGGTACGCATGCGGCTCAAAAAACCATGTTCCCTTTTACGTTGCTTATTCTTGGGTTGAAAAGTTCTTTTCACGACTGCACCTCCTTCTATACAGATAAAAATAGCCCCTTCGGGCTATAAATGTACGTTATTTTTATTATAGGGACAGGATCCCTTAAAGTCAAGGATCGGCGCCATATTTTTATTCAGTAATTTGAAGGTCACAAAGGGCAACAATTTGCCCCTTTTGTGAAAGAAGGGCCTGTTGATAACTTTTTTCTAATTCGGTATACTTATAGCAAAGCTGTGGATAAAAAATCATCCTGTGGATGAATTGTGTTTATCCACAAACTGTGGAGTCTTTGTGGATAAAGTTGCCACAATTGTACCACAATTTCGAAAAACTCGAGCATAATCCCCATTCTGTCCCTTTATTTTCCACAGACCCCATGGATATCCTCTTGTGGAAAATTTTTTTGTCCACAAAACCCACAGGAGTGTGGATAAGTTTTCCCCAAATTCCAGCGCCCACAGCTGGTCACTGTTGATACTGTTGAGGAGTTCACTATGTCCCTTTCCCTTCCCGAAATTTGGGAAAAAACCATGAATCTACTTTTACAGGAGCCCCTGTACAATCCCCAAATCAATACCTGGTTTCGCCCTCTGAAGCCCCTTTCTTTGGAGGGAAACAAGCTCACCATTGCCGCCCCCAATACCTTCACCAAAAATCACCTCATGGAGGACAAAAACAAATACCGCACCCTCCTGAGCCGCCTCTTCTATGAGGCCAGTGGCATCAAGCCTGAAATTCTCTTTGTTTTGGAGACCGACAGCACCGTCACTGCCAATGTGCCCACCAAAAAAGTGGACTCCCACTTGAATCCCAAGTACACCTTTGATTCCTTTGTGGTGGGCCACAGCAATCGCTTTGCCCACGCGGCCAGTCTCGCCGTGGCGGAAAATCCCATGGAGGCCCACGCCAATCCCCTCTTCATCTACGGGGGGGTGGGCCTGGGCAAGACCCACCTGATGCACGCCATTGGCCACTTTATGCAGCGGAACGATCCCACGAAGAAGATCCTCTATGTGACCAGCGAGCAATTCACCAACGAATTCATCGCCTCCATTCAAATGGGGAGAAATGAGGAGTTTCGCAGAAAATACCGCTCCGTGGACCTCCTCCTCATCGACGACATCCAGTTCATTGCCGACAAGGAGTCCACCATGGACGAGTTTTTCCACACCTTCAATGAGCTCCACGGCCAGGACCGGCAAATTGTCATGACCTCGGACCAGCCCCCCAAGGACATTAAAAAATTGGAGCAGCGCCTCATCTCCCGCTTTGCCTGGGGCCTGGTGGTGGACATTCAGCCCCCGGATCTGGAGACGCGGATCGCCATTTTGAAAAACAAGGCCCTCATCGACGGCTACGAGGTCCCCGATGAAGTCTTCTACTATATAGCCGGCAATGTGAAGAGCAATATCCGGGAGCTGGAGGGGGCGCTGTCCCGGATCATCGCCTATGCCCGCTTCTCCCAGGACCCCATCACCCAGGAGATGACCGAGGCGGTACTTAAGGATGTCATCGACCGCAAGGCCCCGGTGAAAATCACCACCGAGAGGATCAAAGAGATCGTCTGTCACCACTACAATATCAGCCTGGAGGAGATGGACAGCGCAAAGCGCCCCCGCTACATCGCCTATCCCCGGCAGATTGCCATGTACCTCACCCGAATGCTCACCGATCTGTCCCTGCCCAAAATTGGGGACGAATTTGGAGGCAGGGACCACTCTACGGTGGTCCACGCCTATGATAAAATTCAAAAGGACATGGAGGAGGACGACAATTTTAGACTCCAAATCCAAAAGCTCACCGATGAAATCAAGGGACAGTAATCCCAAAGTCTTCCACAGGGTGGGGGCCAGTATCCACAGGTGAAAAGCTGCCAAAGTGGCAGTTCACTGAGCTTTGCCCCCGTCTGTCCACAAATCCACAGTCCCTACTACTACGAAGTACGTCTTAATATATATCGACACAAGGAGCTGCCATGATTTTTCAAATCGAAAAGGGTAATCTTCAGACGGCAGTGGCCACTGCCGCTCGAGCCATTTCCCAACGCACCAATCTGCAAATACTGGAGGGCCTCATGTTGGAGGCCAGGGATGGAAATATCATCGTTCGGGCCACGGATACGGAACTTTCCATTGAAACTGTGGCCCCTGCCATGGTGGAGGAGGAGGGCTCCATTGTCCTCAACAGCCGCCTCATTACGGAAATCGTCCGGAAGCTGCCATCGGCCATGGTCCACATTGCCACGGAGGGAAGCAAGGTCCACCTCCGCTGCGGCAATTCCTCCTTTGATATGATGAGCCAAAATGCCGACGACTATCCCGACATGCCCTCCCTGGAGGACAGTCACCGGGTGGAAGTGGCCACCGAGAGTCTCCTCCAGGCCTTTGGAAGGACTTCCTTTGCCGTGGCCACCGACGACATGCGCATCGCCCTCACCGGGGTCTATATGAACAGCACCCCAGAGGGCCTGGACTTTGTGGCACTGGACGGCTACCGCATGGCAGTGGAACACATTGCAGGCTTTGAGTCCCTAAACCGGGGGATCATCCTCCCCTCCCGGGCCGTTCAGGAGCTCTCCAAGCTCCTCAAGGAGGGGGGCTCCATTCCCATGACTCTGGGGAACAATCACATCTGCTTCACTTTCGACAATACCAAGTTCTACACCAAGCTCCTCAATGGGGACTACTTCAAATACCAGCAGCTCATCAGAAGGGACCACCCCATCACCGTTCACGTGGACCGCAGGGCCCTCGCCGATGCCCTGGAGCGGGCGAGCCTCATGACGGGCAAGGAGCGCAGCGGCCTGGTGCGCCTCAATATGGAGGAAAATACCCTCCACATCACCAGTAATTCCGAGATTGGGGCCGTTCACGAAGTCCTCTCCATGGAAAAGGAGGGGGCCGACCTTATGATTGCCTTCAATGCCCGCTATCTCTTGGAGGGCCTCAAGGTGGTCAGCGCAGATGAGGTGACTTTGGGCTTTGTGGATGCCGTCTCCCCCATGATTATGACTCTGGAAGAGGATCCCAACTTCCTCTACCTCGCCCTGCCCGTGCGATTGGGGGGACAATGAAGATTCAAGGGGAATACATCCAGCTGGACCGCTTTTTGAAGAAGCTCAATTGGGTGGACAGTGGCGGTGTGGCCAAATTCATCATTCAGGACGGGGCCATTCGGGTCAATGGAGAGGTGGAAAGGCGCCGGGGGAGAAAACTCCGCCCCGGAGATGTGGTCACCTTTGATGGAGAACGGGCGGTCGTTGAGTAAAGCGAACATTTGTGCTATACTCTAGGTTGGGGGAATCATGTACGTTAAGAAATTGCGGCTGATGAATTTTCGCAACCATAGCCAGTTTACGGCCAGCTTCCAGGACAGTCCCTATCTCATTTTCGGGGAAAATGGGGTGGGGAAGACCAATCTTTTGGAAGCTGTTTTTGTCGTGATTTGGGGCACTTCCCCCCGGACCCGGAGGCTCCAGGAGGCCATTACCTTTGGGGAGGAGTACGCCTACCTGGAGGCCCTCTTGGACATTGCAGGCTACGAGCACAAGCTCCAGGTGACTTTGGAGGAGGGCCGCAGGACCCTCATCTACGACAACAATCGGGTGAAGAATTTGGAGGACTACCGGAGGGGCAGGGCCCTGGTGACCTTTGCCCCCAGGGACTTGAGCCTCCTCACCGGCTCCCCCACGGAGCGGCGAAATTTTTTGGACCAGCTGTGCACCATGGCGGATGAGGGCTATGGCCGGGCCCTCTCCGAGTACCATCACAGCATGAGGCAGAAGTCCTATGGCTTAAAACACGGGCTGCAGGAGAATCTCCTCCGGGTGTACAATCAGAGGATGGCCCGCTACGGGGCTGCCATCCTCCGCGCCCGGCTGAAAATGGTGGCGGCCCTGGTGCCGGAGATTCAGCGGGGCTATGAGCTCCTCTCCGGGGGCCGGGAGAAGATTCGCCTCCAGTATCTGGCCACCATTCCCATCTCCTGGGATGAGGGGGAGATGGAGGCCCACCTTTTGGAGGGCCTGGAGGCCTCCCGGGCCGAGGAGCGGCGCCAGGGCAGGAGCCTCTACGGCCCCCACTTGGACGACATCTCCTTTCTCTTGGGGGAGCGGGAGGCCAAGCGCTTTGCCTCCACCGGCCAGAACCGAACGGTGATTTTATCCCTGAAGCTGGCGGAGATCTGGCTGTTGAAAAAGCTCCTGGACACGGAGCCGGTGGTCCTCTTGGACGATGTCTTCAGTGAGCTGGACGAGGAGCGGAGGCGGGCGCTCATCAGGGCCACCCAGGACCTCCAGTGCTTCTACACCATGGCCGAGGAGCCGGGGGGCCTGAGTCAGGGGGGGCTGCCGGTGCCCCTGTTGATGGAAAATTCCAAGCTGCTGCCCCATCCATAGAAGTCCACGCCTAGGATGCTTTTATGGGAGAGTATCTTCACCAAGGGGAAGATCACACAAGAGTTTATAATCACTTTTAAATAAATTTTACATGAATTAAGTAACGACGATCCTCAGTACCAGACCCTTGCGGTCGGGCCAAGGGACGGGTTGGGAGGTATTATGACGGAAAATAATCAGTACACCTCGCAGAATATACAGGTGCTCACAGGACTGGAACCTGTCCGAAAACGGCCGGGGATGTACATCGGCTCCACTGGGCCCAAGGGGCTCCACCACTTGATCTATGAGGTGGTGGACAACTCCGTGGACGAGGCCCTGGCGGGCTTTTGCGACCACATCACCATCATTCTCCACGAGGACGGTTCCTGCGAAGTCCAGGACAATGGCCGGGGAATTCCCGTGGAAATCCACCCCCAAACGGGCCTCTCCACTTTGGAGACGGTTCTCACCGTCCTCCACGCCGGGGGGAAATTCGACTCCTCCGCCTACAAGGTCTCCGGGGGACTCCACGGGGTGGGGGTCAGCGTGGTCAATGCCCTCTCCACCAAGCTCATCGCCCGGGTGAAGCGGGAGGGATACCTCTACGAAATGGAATTTTCCAGGGGCAATACCACTAAGGACCTCAAAAAGAGCAAATTGCCCCAGGGGGAAGAGGAGGAGCGGGGCACCTCCATCACCTTCTATCCCGATGGGGAGATCTTCCAGGAGACCACCACCTTTGAGCGGGAGGTCCTCACCCGGAGATTTCGCCAAATGGCCTTCCTCAACAAGGGTCTCAAATTTGAATTTGTGGACCACAGGGGAGAGGGCCACCGGGAGGAGTACCACTACGAGGGGGGCATTGAGTCCTATGTGGCCTATTTAAACCGCAGCAAAAAGCCCATTCACCAGAAGATCTTCTATGTGGATGAGGTGGAGGAGGACACGGCGGTGGAGCTGGCCATTCAGTACACCGACGGCTATGCGGAAAATGTCCTCACCTTTGCCAACAATATCTACACCGACGAGGGGGGCAGCCACCTGTCGGGCTTCCGCTCGGCCCTCACCCGCACCATCAATGACTACGGCAGAAAGTACAATCTCATCAAGGAGAAGGAGGACAATCTCTCCGGAGACGACGTCCGGGAGGGGATCACCGCCGTCATCAGCGTGAAGCTTTCGGAGCCCCAGTTTGAGGGCCAGACCAAGGCGAAGCTGGGCAATAGCGAAACCCGGGCCATTGTGGAGCGGGTCCTCTCCCGGCAGCTGGAGGAGTTTTTGGAGCAAAACCCCAAGGAGAGCAAGCTCATCTTGGAAAAGACCATCCAGGCCAGGAGGGCCCGGGAGGCGGCGAGAAAGGCCCGGGATCTGACTCGGAAGCGGAGCATTCTGGACAATCTCACCCTGCCGGGCAAACTAGTGGACTGCCAGAGCAATGACAACTCCATTACGGAGATCTTCCTGGTGGAGGGGGACTCCGCCGGGGGCTCCGCCAAGTCGGGCAGGGATGCCAAGTACCAGGCCATTCTCCCCCTTCGGGGAAAGATCATGAATGTGGAGAAGGCCCGTCTGGACAAAATTTTAAACAGCAACGAAATTCGCATGATGATCACCGCCTTTGGCACGGGGATCGACAAGGAATTCGACATTGAAAAGCTCCGCTACGGGAAAATCATCATCATGACCGATGCCGACGTGGACGGTGCCCACATTCGCACCCTGCTGCTCACTTTCTTCTTCCGCCACTTGCCCGAGCTCATTCGCCAGGGCCACGTCTATGTGGCCCAGCCCCCCCTCTATGGCATCAAGCGGGGGAGCAAGGTCCTCCGCTATGTATACAGCGATCAGGAACTTCAAACTGCCCTGGACGAGCTGGGACGGGACAAAAATCTCAAAATCAGCCGCTACAAGGGTCTGGGGGAAATGAATGCCGACGAGCTCTGGGAGACCACCATGAATCCGGAAAACAGGGTCCTCCTCCAAGTGAAGGTGGAGGACGCAGAGGAGGCCGACGATGTCTTCTCCATGCTCATGGGCAGCGAAGTGGCCCCCCGGAGAAATTTCATCGAAGAAAACGCGCTCTATGTGGAAAATATTGACTTTTAGGAGGTGCAGGTAGGCAATGGCACAGATTGAACATACAGGGGGCATCCAGCCCGTGGTCCTGGAGGACCAAATGAAAAAATCCTACCTGGAGTACTCCATGTCGGTCATTGTGGCCCGGGCGCTCCCCGACGTGCGGGACGGCCTCAAGCCCGTCCACCGGAGAATCCTCTACGGCATGCAGCAGCTGGGTCTCTATCCCGACAAGCCCCACAGGAAGAGTGCCCGGCTGGTGGGGGATGTCATGGGTAAATACCACCCCCACGGGGACGCCTCCATCTACGATGCCGTAGTGCGGATGGCCCAGGACTGGAATATGCGCTATCCCCTGGCGGACGGCCAGGGAAACTTTGGCTCCATGGACGGGGACGGGGCCGCTGCCATGCGGTACACGGAAGTGCGCATGACCAAACTCGCCACGGAAATGCTCCGGGATCTCAACAAGGAGACCGTGGACTTCATGCCCAACTTCGACGAGGAGCTTCAAGAGCCGGTGGTCCTCCCCTCCCGCTTTCCCAATCTCATCGTCAATGGCTCCTCGGGGATTGCCGTGGGCATGGCCACCAATATGGCCCCCCACAATATGAACGAGACCATCGACGGCATCATCGCCTATATGAAGGACCCCGAGATCTCCCTTCAGGAGCTCATGAAGCACATCAAGGGGCCGGACTTTCCCACTGGGGCCCTCATTATGGGCAAGGAGGGGATCAAGGAGGCCTATGCCACGGGAAGGGGCAAGGTCACCGTTCGGGCCCGGGCGGAAATTGAGCCCTTAAAAAGCCGCCATCAGATCGTCATCACCGAAGTGCCCTTTCAGGTGAATAAGAGCAATGTGATTGTGAAAATTGCTGAGCTGGTCAAGGACAAGAAGCTGGAGGGCATCTCCGACATTCGGGACGAGTCCAGCCGAGACGGCGTGCGGGTGGTGGTGGAACTCAAGCGGGATGCCAATCCCCATGTAATTTTAAACCGCCTCTACAAGGACACCCAGCTCCAGAGCACCTTCGGCATCATCAATTTGGCCCTGGTGGACGGCGTGCCCCGGGTCCTGCCTTTAAAGGAGCTCATTCACCAGTATGTGAAGCACCAGCGGGAAGTCATCACCCGCCGCTCGGAATTCGATCTGAAAAAGGCCAAGGCCAGGGTCCACATCATCGAGGGGCTGAAACTGGCCATGGACCACATTGACGAGATCATCAAAATCATCCGGGCCCACCGCACCGATGGCGAGATCAAGGAAGTCTTTACGGAGCGCTTTGGCCTCACCGACATCCAGGGCCAGGCCATTTTGGACATGAGAATGAAGCGCCTCAGTGGCCTCCAAGTGGAAAAACTGGAGGAGGAGTATCTGGAGCTTTTGGCCCTCATTCGAAAGCTGGAGGAGATTCTCTCCGACAAGAGCATTTTGGACGCCACCATTCAAGAGGAGCTGCTGGCCATTAAGGAGGACTTCGGGGACCTCCGCCGCACGGTGATTATGGCCGATGCCGGGGAGGTGGACGAGGAGGACCTCATCGACGAGGAGGACATCGTCATCACCCTCACCAACAGCGGCTACATCAAGCGGATGCCCGAGGGGACCTACAAGCCCCAGAAGCGAGGGGGTCAGGGCATCAGGGCCCTCTCCAAAAAAGAGGACGACTTTGTCTCGGAGCTGTTCATCACCTCCACCATGGACACCATTCTCTTTTTCACCTCCAAGGGGAGGGTCTACAAGCTCAAGGCCTACGAGATCCCCAATGTGGGGAGGAGCGCCAAGGGCACGGCCATTGTCAATCTCCTGCCCCTGGACGAGGGGGAAAAAATTGCCTCCATCATCCCGGTATCGGCGGTGGAGGAGGGGGACAATCTCACCCTGGTGACCCGCCAGGGCATGGTGAAGAAGACCGACTTCAGCGCCTACCGCCACATTCGAAAGGACGGCATCATCGCCATTGGCTTAAGGGAAGGGGACGAAGTCATTGGCTCCCGCCAGAGCCGGGAGGGGGATGAGCTGATGATCATCACCGCCCAGGGCAAGAGCATCCGCTTTGAGGAGTCGTCCATTCGCCCCATTGGCAGGACTTCCATGGGGGTCCACGGCATCTGCCTGGAGGAGGGCGACGAGGTGGTGGCCTTTGTCCTGGCCGACAATGAAAAGACCCTGGCGGTCTTCTCAGAACAGGGCTACGGCAAGCGGACGGCCATGGATCAGTACACGGCCCAAAACCGAGGGGGCAAGGGCATTCTCACCTACAGGACCAAGGAAAAAACCGGCCCCGTGGTCACCGCCAAGGTCCTGGATGACAGGGACGAGGTGATGATGATTACGGAAAATGGCACCATCATTCGCCTGTCGGCCCAGTCCATTTCCACCATGGGCAGATCCACCTCCGGTGTGAAACTCATGAATATCAAAGATTCGAGACTGGTGGCAGTGGCCCGCTACATTGGGGAGGAATAACTTGTTCCTCTCCACGGGCTGTTGTATACTTCTCAATACAAGGAGGCAAATATGGCATTTCAACTGACCATTGATGAACAACAGGATCAAATCGTCCTGTACCCCCAAGGGGAACTGGACATGTACTACGCTTCCGACTTTAAGGAACAGTCCCTGGAAGCCTACGAAAAAGCAAAGAAAGATGTGCTCATCGATGGGGGGAGGCTGGACTATGTGGACTCCACAGGTCTGGGCGGCTTTATGTACCTTCTCAAGGAAGTTCGCGAGGACGGCCACAAGATATTCATGAAGGACATCAAGGACAATATTCGCAAGCTCTTCACCATCACCCAACTGGACGCCATGTTTACCTTTATAGAGGAGTAGATCATGGACCACTTTCAACTGACTTTGCCCGCAGATCCCAAGTACCTCTCCCTGGCTCGACTGGTGGCCTCGGGAATTGTACTGGAAAAGAGACTCCCCATTGACGATGTGGAGGACATACAGCTTTTGATGACGGAGAGCTTGAACCTCGCCCTCATCTCCAAAGTTGCCCAGGAGCTCACCATAGATATCGACCTGTCGGAGGGGGAAATTTCCTTTTCCGTCTCCGGAGTGGACCGCGACCGGGTGGAGGGGGACGAAAAGCTCCGCTTCTCCGAGATGATTTTGGACTCCCTGGCCGATGGCATGTCCATTGATGGAGGGGCCATCCATATCGTAAAGGCCCTCAGGACTGAGGATCCTCTGGGATGAACAAGGAAGAGTACATTGCCGCGAAAAAACCATTGTCCAAGGAAACCCGCAAGGCACTTTTCAATGAGTACGCCCAGAGTAAAAACCAGGAACTCAGGGACATTCTCATAGAGGAGCACCTCTATATTGCGGAAATCTTGGCCAAAAAATACGTCGGCAGGGGAATTGAGTACGACGATATTTTTCAGGTGGCCAGCGTGGGCCTCATCTACGCTGTGGAGCGCTACAATCCCGAAAAGGGCTACGAGTTTTCCTCCTTTGCCACCCCCACCATTGTAGGGGAGATCAAAAAGTACTTTCGGGACAAGGGCTGGACCATACGGGTGCCCCGGAGGGTCCAGGAACTGTCCAAGAAAATCAACAATGCCAAGGTCTCCCTGGCCCAGAAGTATCAGAAGACCCCCACCATTCAGGACATTGCGGAGTTTTTGAACATCACCCCCGCCGAGGTCCTGGAGGTCATGGAGGCCAGCAAGGTCTATGCCCCCCAAAGTTTGGACCTCACCTATGAGGGCAGCGGGGACGACCGGGAAGTGAATCTGGTGGACCTCATTGGGGAGGAGGAGGCCTATTTCGATAAAATCGAAATCAACGACTTCATCACCCGGGCCATGGAAAATTTCAACGAGGTGGAAAAGACCATCCTCATCGACCGCTACTACAACAAGAAGACCCAGGTCTCCATTGCGGAAAAACTGGGGATCAGCCAAATGACCGTCAGCCGCATCGAAAAGAAAATTCTGGAAAAGATGCGCAAAGAAATCATGAAGAGTGTGAGAAACTAGAGCCCTCGGGGCTAGAAGTAGGTGCCTATGAACCAAAAGAGAAACCTCCTGGTAATCAATCGGCTCATTTACATCCTGGAAATGGTCCTCTCCGCCATACTCATTGTGGGGATCATCATTTCCATACCGGATTTGGGTCGCTACTTTCTTTCGATACTGCAGTCCGACAAGGCCCTGAGCTATGAACTCCTCCAGGAGTTTTTGTCCCACGTGATGCTCTTGGTCATTGGTCTGGAATTTGTCATGATGATGGTGGCCCACAGCGAGAGCTCCGTGGTCTACCTCCTGGTCATGATGATTGCTCGAAAAATCCTCATCTATGCCCACGACACCGTGGATCTGCTCATTGGGGTGCTGGCCATGCTCTTGGTCTTTGTCATCCGCCGCTTCTTGATGAACAACACCATCAGCCAGCCCGCCCAGTCGGGGATGTTCTCCGCCGCCACGGAGATCAGCGTCATCAACGAGCGCTTCAAGTACAATATCGATGGCTTGGGCTTCACCACCATTGGCGGCCTGGTCTTCTATCTCTTGGACCACCAGGGCATGGAAGTGAAGGTGGAGGCCATTGTGGACGACGGCGACCACATCTATCAGATTGTGGAGGCCAACAATGGCATCATCGAAACCATAGCCATTCAAAAAAAATAGTTTTAAAAATAAGTCCTGAATTTCAGGACTTTTTTTCATCTCGTAGTTGAAATTATTAAAAAAGAGGCCACTTCAAAGGTCAAATATAAAATTATTGTGAATCATTGCCGCTTAGTAGTTTTGTCGGCTATAATGTATGTGAGGGAGGGATATCATGTTGGAATATCGCTATGACACCCAGCTGCTCATTGAAGGGGAAAATTTGGATGTGGATGGAGTTCGGGCCCACTTTGATGAGGCCTTCCAAGGGGATTCCACCATTATTGTGGGGGACGAAGAGCTCATGAAAATTCACTACCACACCAATAAGCCCTGGGAAATTTTGGAGTACTGTTCCACCCTGGGAGAAATTTTTGACATTGTCGTTGAGGATATGCAGCGGCAGAGTGAGGGGAAGCAGGGCTGAGCCCGCCCCTCTCAAAATTAAAGATCGGGAGCTGTAGCTCAGTAGGATAGAGCAGTGCCCTCCTAAGGCACGTGCCGGGGGTTCGATTCCTCTCAGCTCCGCCAAAGCGGATTTTCCGTTTGTTCAACCAGGGTGCCTTTGTGTACCCTGATTCTAGTTAGGGGGAACCATGAAGAATGTAACAAAACGCCGGTGGTTCATACTCCTTTTGTTTTTCATAATCTACGGGATTCTGGTGGGGGCCAGCTTGGATCACGCCCCGTGGGAGTTCAAGGACTCCTGGCGCCAGGCCGATACATACAGCGTGGGCATGGACTATGCCGCCCATGGCATTGATCTTTTGGCCCCTCGCTTTCAGTACTATGGCCCCAGGGCCAAGGTGGTACAGCTGGAGCTGATGGTGCTCCCCGCTCTGGGTGCCCTCTTGGGGGGAAGTCATCCCGAGGCTGTTCACTTTCGAGTGGTGGCTGCGGGATTTTTCTTCCTCTCCGCCGTGAGTCTCTTTCTCTTTGTGGAAAAGAAGCGGGACCAGCGGGCCGCCGTCCTCTCCACCCTCCTCTACCTCATCTTGCCCTTTAGCCTCTTCTACAGCAGGGCCATAATGCCCGAGGCCCTGGTCCTTTCAGGCTATGTGAGTTCATTTTACTTTCTCCTCCGCTACAGGGAGGATGGGGGAAAGCTCTCCCTCCTACTCAGTGCCATCACCATGGCCTTTGCCCTCTCTCAAAAGCTCACGGCGGGCTTTTTGGGCATTGTGCCCGTGGGCATCCTCTGGATGGAAAATCCCAGGAAGTTCTTTCTCCGCTGGGAGACTTATGTCTACGGCATCATCTCCCTGGGGCTGCCCCTGGCCTACTACCTGAAGCTCTCCCCCTCCACTGGGGAAAACTTCGTGGGGCAGATCTTCTTTAAGTATGTCCTCTCCGGTGGCCAGTGGGGAGAGGGTTTTCAGCGAATCCTGGACTTTTTGGTCCGTGGGGCAACCGTTCCCGTAATCATTCTCGCCGTGGGGGGCCTCCTCTGTGCCCTCATCCGCAGGGACAGCTTCAGCCTGTTGTGGCTCCTGGGCCTCATTCTCTCCACCTGGCCCATTATCGGCGGTATACAACTGGACTACTACATCATTCTGTGGCTGCCCTTTTTGGCCTTTTTGGCCGGGGAGTTTTTGAGCTTTGCCAAGTGGTCGGTGGCCAGTGCCACGGCCTATGCCATGATCTTTTTTTTGGTGACTTCCATGGGGCTGGACTTCTTCTACGGCAAGAGCGCCCTGGATGACGGCCTCAGTGGCACCATGGTCCTGGTGAATCGCTACATTCCCAAGGGGGCCTTTATTGCCACCAATGGGGAGAGCCCGGTGGTGATCAGCGCCTCCATGAATCCGGGATACCGCCTGCCCATGAATGAGCACTCCACTCAGAGGGAGCTGTTGGACGCTCTGGAGGAGGGGATGGAGTACTATGTCTTTAAAAAGGATCAGTACATGGACCCCATTCAAATGAAGATCATTCAAGCTCGGGGCGTTTTGGTGGATCAGAATATCCACGCAGCCATCTTTAAAATGGAGGGACCGTGAAGGAATCCAATCGACTCTTAAAATATCTCTTGATTTCCGTGGCCATCACCCTCCTGGATGTGGCAGTGGTGAGTCTGTGCCGCTATCTCATCCACTTGCCCCTATTGTGGGCCAATACCCTGGGGGTGGTGACGGGGGCCGTGGTCCAGTATCTCCTCACCAGTCGCCACGTCTTTCAGGTGGAGAAAAACCCCAAGACCCTATTGATCTTTGTGGCCACATTTTTTCTGGGCCTCTTTCTGGCCAATGGCACCATCTACTTGGTCCACCGCATGCTCCTGCCCCTGGTGGCGGAGAAGCTGGCATTTCTACTGGCCAAGGGGGCGAGTTTGGTGGTCCCCTTCTTTGTCACCTACTTTGTAAGGAGGAAACTCTATGAAGTCACATGATCCAGCTGTGGGAGTCTCCCCCAGGGAGAGGCATTTGGTGGTCTACCTCCCCTGCTACAATGAAGAGGAAAATATTGGGCCCCTCATGGACCAGTGGCTGGCCCTGGAGGAGGAGCTTCTGGAGAGGGGCTTTGTACTCACTGTAAAGCCCGTGGACGATGGATCCACCGACGGCACCCGAGAGGTCATTGCAAGCTTTCAAAGGGAGCATACCAATATCGCCCCCATTTTCCACAGGGTGAATCAGAATCTGGGCGGGGTGCTGAGGACCTCGGTACATAATTTCTTGGACCACCACCGAGAGGGCGATCTCATGTGCGTCATGGATGGGGACAATACCCACGATCCCAAGTACATCCTGTCCATGTTGGATGCCCTGACAAAGAATACATTGGATGTGGTCATCGCTTCCCGGTATCAGCGGGGCTCCGACATTGAAGGATTGGCCCCACACCGTGATATTCTCTCAAGATTTGCGAAATTATATTACTCAATGATCTTGCAAATTCCTGGAGTTCGAGATTATACTTGTGGATACAGGCTGTATGATTATGGCATCCTCAAAAGGGCCAGGGACCACTACGGTACACAGCTCATTGAGGAGTCCTCCTTTGCCTGTATGATGGAACTGTTATTCAAACTTCATGGGGAAGGGGCTAAAATTGGGGAAATTCCCTTCATTCTCCGCTACGACCGGAAGGAAGGGGCCAGTAAAATGAGCATTCTCAAAACATCTTGGCGCTCCCTTCGTGGGGCCATTAAATTGAGAAAAAATTCCTAATTGTATTCAAAGTATAAAGTTTGGGTAAAGAATCTATGATTCTCATTGAAAAAAATCTTTTCTTCATGTATAAATGTGTACAAGGGACTAGATAAGGAGAAAATTATGGAAAATAAAGAAAAAGATTTGGAACAGGTGATGAATGAGCTCTACCTTAAGTTCAAGGTGAATTTTTATCGGAATCTCTTCCGAAATGAGGGTCTGGGCAAGGACGGCCTCACGGTCATGGAAAACTTCTGTGCCGAGGCCATTTACGCCATGGATGGTCCCACCATCAATCAACTGGCGGCCTTTATTCGAGTGTCCCAGCCCAATGCCGCCTACAAGGTGAATAATTTGGTGAAAAAGGGCTATGTGGAAAAGGTTCGCTCCACCAAGGACCGCCGTCAGACCCACCTCTATGTCACCGAAAAGTTTAAAACCCACTACAATATCAACTACGATTACATCAATGAGATCACCAATCGTCTGGAAGAGTCCATGGACCCCGACAAGATCGGCCACTTCCAGGAGGGCCTGGAGGCCATGAACGACGGCATTCTTAGGGAAGTGTCCATCACCATGGACCGCAACTACTTGAATCCCCTGCTGCCCTTCTAATGGAAAGACCAAAGGGGGAGGGCCTCAGCTGGGAGGAGTTCGACCGCCAGCAGGAGCGAATGATGGAGGCCTATGAGGACTACTGCGCCACATGGGAGGGGGCATTGTCCCTGGAAGAGAAGCTCCAGGATCTAGAGGAGCGTCAGAGGACTCTGGAGGAGGAGATCGCTCTCCTCCAGAGGATTCTTCAGTCCCCCTTTGATGTGGCTCCGGGAGAAATTTACAAGACCATGGACCCCATGGTGGACTATGGGGAAAATTTGGAGGATTGAGGGCCCCCGCGTGTTCAGGGGCTCTTTTTTGTGCCCCTTTTGAGCAAAAAAAGAGAGCCCCGTGGGGCTCCGTCTTAAAAAGTTTTTCCCGTGAGGGCCTGATTGAGTTTTTCCTGGGCCTGTTCAATGTGGCGGAGGGACAGATCCTCTCCCATGCCCTGGAGGGCCTTGGCGTATTCCACGGCCTCGATGATCTCGGGGTCCTGGAGCTCCTTGTTGAGCTCTTCTGCGGCCTGACAGTCCCGGGCCAGGCGCATATAGGCGCGGACAATGAGGTTTTCCACTTCAATGTGCTTCACCAGGGCCCTAAAGGACCAGTCCTTGGTGGTGGGGGTGAGATTGGCCTTGTGGGGGAAGGAGTGGTCCTCCTCTCGGAGGGTGCCCAAAAGGTCCACAATGTCCTGATAGTCCACCCCCACAAAGAGGACCATCTCCGCTGAGGGGGCCTCCAGCTTCAGATCCTCCTCATCGGGATCTCTGAGCTCATAGCCCGAAAGCCCCGCCAGGGCCCCCACCTTGTTGTGGATCTCGTCCTTGGTGACGGCCACCACTTCCAAATTGATCCGCTTGGCCATTTCCCGGAGTCTCGCCTCTTTGATTTTGGAATCTATTTCATAGATGAGAATTTTTCCTAAATTGGGTTCCAAATTTTTGACCTCCATTCCTTTTTCGGTATAGTGAAATTGTACTATAATTGGAGAGGAAACGGAAATCCACGGATTTCCCAGAGATTAGGAGGACACTATGGAAGTACTAGAGGTTGGAAAAACCTACACCAAAACCCGGGTCTTTACCCTTGAGGAGAATGACGACTTCACCAAGCTCTCCCAGTATGTGGGCAAGCACCACACCGTGCCCAATGAGGACGACGAGTATATGAATCAGGGGCTGCTGACGGCCACCCTGCCCACCTGGCTGGGGGGAGAATACAATATCATCATGTACCGGATGGAATTCAACTTCAGAAGACCCGTCTACACCGGCGATGCCATCACCGCCGCCATCACCGTGGATAGCGCTGAAAAGAAGAAGGGCCGCACCCACTATCACATCAGCTTTGAATGCACCAAGGAGGACGGCACCGTGGTTCTGGACGGCATCTTCCTGGGGGTTCCCTTTGAAGAGTGAGCCATTGTTGATATAATATAAACTAGGTAAGCTGACCAAAGAACCCTTGGAGGTTGCGATGGAAGACGAAAAATTGACCCTACTGGACCGCTTGAACCCCTATTTTGTAGAAACCCTGGAGGACTACGACGAGCTGAATCTCTACAAGATCAACGACATCGATCCTCAAACCCTGAAAAAATTACTGGAATTTGGCGAATCCGTCTTTGGTGAAGACAGTTTCGACTCCTTTGGCATAGTCAGCCAAATTCACTACGGCCAGGTCTACGCCCTCCTCAACAAGGACCGGAGCGAACTGGTGGGCCTGGCGGCCTTTCACCGCTCCTGGGAGGACCGGGACATGGCCTTTCTCTCGGACTACGCCATCAATGAGGAGGCCCAGGGCCTGAGCATCGGCACGAGATTTTTGAGCCGAGTCCTCAGCCAGCTCCACTACCAGGGCATTGAGCGGGTGCGGCTCAATGTGGCCACGGACAATGATCCCGCCATTGCCATGTACAGCAATGTGGGCTTCGAGCATCACGACTTTAAAGAGGCCCTCTACGGCAAGGGAGAGGACCGCTACACCATGGAGTGGACCCCCCACGAGGACTGATTGGCCTCAGATGAAAGCATACTAGAGGGAGGAGAGACCGACCTGGCGCCAAGATAGATTGGTATAGCCGGGGAAGGTCTTTTTTTCGTTGATGAGATAGCGGTCTTTCACCATCTCCAGCATGGGGTGATCGGCGGCATAGGAGTCGGAATAGCCCCGGGAGGCGTCAAAGTCCAGCTCCAGATCGTGTTCAATGAGATACTGATTGATGCGATAGACCTTCTCCCGGAAGCGATTGTTCCGGCCGATGATCCGGTAGTTTTCGTCCAATTTTGTGCCCAAAATCCCGTCAAAGGGGAGGACCTCCCCCACATACTGAAGATACTCCTCCGCCGATGCCGAGACCAGGAGGGTGTGAAGGCCCTCCTCCTTGCACTGGGCCACGGCCTCCACCGCCTCCTGAAAGGCGTATTTGGGCAGAAGCTCCCTGAGAACAAAGTCCCTCAGCTCCTCTGGGCTGTAGTAATTGAGCATGGAGAGGAAGTCACTTTTAATGGTCTCCCGAAACTCGGCCTTGCCCCGAAAGAGGGTTTTGATGCTGCCGGAGAAAATGCCACCCAGGTACTCGGGATGGGCCCGGTAGGTCTTGTTAAAGAGAATGAGGATGGAATCCTTCACGATGATGGTCTTGTCGAAATCAAATAGAGCGATACCTGTGCGCATGCTGCCTCCTTTTGTACCATTATAACCCAGGGGAGGGGCCCAGCCAGGGAAATTTGCCCCGGGGAGAGCCGCAGCAGGGGGGAATGGAATGGGATCGATTTCAACCATCACTAAATTAAGATTTTGAAAGTAGATTGAAAATCCATGAAAATTGGATATACTTACAGTAAGTGCTGTGACTGAATCAGTGATAGGAGGTATTTATGAGAGAGGAAAACGTAAAAGTTATATTGTGGGGCTTTGGTTCCATGGGTAGCGGAATGGCTAAAATGCTCCTGAAGAAAAAGGGCGTTGAAATTGTCGGCGTCATCGACGGTTGGGATCAACTGGCCGGCAAGAGCATCTTTGAAGTTCTGGGCGTAGAGCGGGAAGGTCATCCCGATGTCACCATCACCCTGGACACCGAGAAAGAATCCGTAATTAAAGAGGGCGCCGCCGATGTGGTCCTCCTGGCTACCGATTCCTTCACCGCCAAGGCCTTCGACAAGATGAAATTTGTCCTGGAACAAAAGATCAACTGTCTCACCACTGCAGAGGAAATGGCCTATCCCCAAGCCCAAGAGCCTGAGCTGGCCAAACAACTGGATGAAATTGCCAAGGCCAATGGCGTCAGCGTCATGGGTACCGGCATCAACCCCGGCCTCATTATGGACCTTCTGGTACTCACCCTCACCGGTGCCTCCATCGATGTGGAACACATTGTGGCCAAGCGGGTCAACTCCCTTTCTCCCTTCGGTAAAGCCGTTATGGAAGAACAAGGGGTGGGCCTTGAGAAGGAAGAATTTGACCGCCTGGTGGCCTCCGGCGAACTGGCAGGTCACGTGGGCTTTGCAGAGTCCGTTATGGCCATTGCCGATGGCATTGGCTGGGAACTGGACGAACCCGTGCGCACCTCCATGGAAGCCATTGTTTCCACTGTGGACCGCCACGCTCCCTATGCCGATGTAAAGGCTGGCAATGTGGCCGGCGTCAACATGCTGGGCTGGGGGAAAGTTGACGGGGAAGACAAAATCGAAATGATTCACCCCCAACAAGTGGAACCCGAGGACGAGGGCGTACACACTGGCGACTATATCGAAATCACCGGTGAACCCAATATCTCCATGCACATTGGTCCCGAAGTACCCGGCGGCATTGGCACCATTGCCATGATGGTCAACTCCATCCCCAATATCATCAATGCCAATCCCGGTTTGATGACCATGCTGGACGTTCCCGTGCCCGTGGCCATTATGGGCGACATGCGCAAGCGCATTAAATAAGTCAAAAGCAACAAAAAACTTAAAAACCTCCTGTAAATTACAGGGGGTTTTTTGTTGTTCTATGGTACAATACTCTTTATACAAGGAGGAAGGTATGGATCGACAAATTGTTCACGTGGATCTGGATGCTTTTTTTGCCTCTGTGGAGCTCCTGGAACATCCGGAGTGGCGCCACCTGCCCATGGCGGTGGCGGGCTCTGGGGAGCGGGGCATCATCACCACGGCCAATTATCCCGCCAGGGCCTTTGGGATCCACTCCGCCCTCCCTGTATTTTTAGCCAAGCAGCGCTGTCCCCAATTAATACTCGTCCCTCCCAATCGGAAAAAGTACAGCGCTGCCTCCCAGAGGGTCTTTGCCATTTTAAAGAGCTACGGCCATCCGGTGGAAAAAGTGTCCATTGATGAGGCATATCTGGACCTCACCGGCCATCCCGACCCCATCCTTCTTTTGAAGGACATGAAGAGGCGGGTCCGTGAGGGGGAGGGCCTCACTTTGAGCTGTGGCCTCTCTTTCAACAAGTTTTTGGCAAAGATCGCCTCGGACTACCAAAAGCCCGACGGCCTCACCGTAATCGATGAGGGCAATTACCAGAGGATCATCGCCCAGCTCCCCCTGAGGGGGATTCACGGCATCGGTCCTCGCAGCGAGGAAAAATTGAAGAAACTGGGCATACGCAACGGGGAAGATCTCATGGCGCTGTCGGAGGAGTTTTTGGTGAGGACCTTCGGCAAAAGTGGCTATGAGCTCTATGGTAAGCTCCGGGGCATTGATCCCAGAAAAGTGAGGGAAAACCGAGGTCGCAAGTCCCTGGGCAGCGAAGAGACCTTCGCCCCTCAAAAAAATCACAGTGGTTTTTTTGAGGCAAAGCTCATGGAGCAGGTGGCCTCGGTGGAAAAAATCATGGAGGAAAAGGCCATTACCGCCCGCTCTGCCACGGTGAAACTCAAGGATGAACACGGCAAGATTCACACCAAGAGTCGCACCCAGAGGGGGCCCTTTGAGCTGGACGAGCTGGAGGATTTGGCCCTGGAACTCTTTGAGAGCCTCATGGAACGAGAGAAGATCAATAAATTGAGACTATTGGGCTTTTCCGTCTCCCAATTGGGGGATCGAAATGTGGAGCAACTCCATTTTTTGTAGTATATGCGAAGGGTCCGGAGAAAGTAGAGGTGGTAGTTCTGAATACAGAACATGAAGATTTGGAAAGATTTCGGGCCCTGTTGGGGGACTTTCTTTCTCAGTTAAAAGTGGAGTTTTTGGAAGTGAGTGAGGATGAGCTGTCCATTGGCTGGATGGTGGAGGAGCCCTTTTTGGAGGGGGAAGTGGCCCACCCCATGGTGGTGCAGGCCATTGTCCATGCCGCCGCTCGTTTTTTAAGGGAGGATGCCCCCCAAAGCCAGCTGGACAATGTGGAGTTCTTCCAAGGGGAAGCCATTGGAAGGGGACAGGCCATCTGCACGGTGTCCATGGTGAAAAAAGGAGCCACCGTCTCTCACCTTCAGGGCTTCATCACCCAAGAGGGCAAAGTCAAGGCCCACGGCCTATATACGGTCCAGAGAAAGGACCCCCTCTATATTCCCGTTCCCATAGGCACGGAGGAGGAGGTATTGGACCGGATTCACCAATCCCACAACATCCAATATGGCCTCGATTTTGTGTCCGTTTCCCAAGAGGAGGCCAAGGCCATCTGGCATCCCAAGGAGGAGGACTGCAATCCCTATGGCATCATTCACGGGGGGGTCTCCTACACCGTCTGTGACACCATCACCGGAGTCTATGCCACCATTTTTGGGAAATCTGTCACTCGCAATGGCTCGGCCTATTATTTCAGGCCCATGTTTGTGGAGGAAGCGGAAATTAATGCAAAAGTGATTTACCGCGACAATCAGATCTGTCGCATAGAGGGGACGATTGTTCAGAGGGGGAAGGTCTGTTTTCAGGCCCTCTACACCATGAGCTATTTGACCCACTAGGAGGTACTATGAGTTCCGAAAAAAATAACAATAAGGGTACTTTCAATTCAAATTTTGGTTTTCTCATGTCATCCATAGGCTCCGCCGTGGGCCTGGGGAATTTGTGGGGCTTTCCCTACAAAATGGGCATGGGCGGCGGTTTCGCCTTCCTTTTAATCTATGTGTTGCTGGTGGCCACTGTGGGCTATCCCCTCATGGTGGGGGAAATTGCCCTGGGGCGGAAGACGGGAAAAGCTGCCATTCAGGCATTTAAGCGGGTGGACAAGCGCTTCACCTTCACCGGTTACTTCGATACTGTGGCTCCATTTTTATTGATTTGTTTTTATGTGGTCTTTGGGGGCTATATCATCAAGTACTTCCTCATTAATTTGGGGGACTTCTTGAACCTGGGCTTCGGCCTTCAGGGGATGGACAGCGGTGCCTTCTTTGAGCAGTTTATGTCCAGTGGCCTGGAGCCTCTCATCTACACCTATATCTTCCTCTTTGCCACTTTCCTCATTGTGGTGCGGGGGATCTCCGGGGGGATTGAGCGCTTTTCCAATTTTGCCATGCCCGCCCTCTTCGTCATGCTCCTGGTGGTGGTATTTAGAGCCAACACCCTCCCCGGCGCCCGTGAGGGACTGGCCTTTATCTTCAAGCCCAATTTTGAAGTCTTCAAGGGCATGGGCTGGCTCAGTGTCCTGGGCAATGCCGGAAGTCAGATGTTCTTCTCCCTCTCCCTCTCCTCGGGGGCGGTGATCGCCTACGGCTCCTATTTGAGCAAATCCGCCGACATTGAGAGCAATGGTTGGATCATCCCCGTGGCCGACTCCGTGGTGGCGGTCCTTGCGGCCATGGCCGTCATGCCCGCCGTCTTCGCCTTTGGCCTGGAACCCGGTGGGGGACCGGGACTCCTCTTTGTCTCCCTTCAGACGGTCTTCCAGAGCATGGGAGCCACGGGACCCATCTTTGGCATGGTCTTCTATCTCTTGGTCCTCTTTGCGGCCCTCACCTCCTCCATTGCCATGACCGAGGGGGCGGTCTCCGCCATGCTGGACGGCCAGCAGGAGCGGGGCAAGGAGCCCAATCGCCTGAAGATGACTCTGATCTTCACCATTGGGGCCTTTTTGGGCGGCACCCTGGTGAGCTTGGATGCCCTGGGTTCCAGCGGCATGCCCCACCCCTTTGGTCTGTCCACTTGGCTGGATGTCTTTGACCTGGGGGCCGAGGGGATTCTCATGCCCCTGGGGGGCCTGTTCTTCTCCATTCTCCTGGGCTGGTTTAAGCCCGGCATTTTGGACGATGAGGTGGCCCTCACCGGTCCCTTCCGCTCCAGGGGATTCTATCAATTCTCCCTCCGCTGGATTGCGCCGGTCTTCCTCTTCTTCATTGTCATCATTCAGCTCAATGCCTTCTTTGGCTTCTTCCCCATGTAAAGGAAAGCTCCCTTTGAGGGAGCTTTTTGTTTGGGAAAAATTCTAAGGCAGCCTCTTTTCTTTGGATTGAAAGGTTTTCCCACCTTTGGTACAATTTTGTTAAAGGGAGGGATCTATGAGTAAAACGCTGCGTAGTAATCTGATGCTATTAATTACCGCCATGATCTGGGGGGCCGCCTTTGTGGCCCAAGTCAGTGGCATGGATCATTTGGGTACGTTCACTTTTAATTTTTGTCGAAATATCATCGCCGGGGTGACCCTCTTACTGGTCCTGTATTTCTGGCCAAAAATTTTCGGCAAACCCCTGGAGCCGGTGGACCCTTCCAAGCGGAAGAGCACCATTCGCGGGGGTGTCGCCTGTGGTGCGGCCCTTTTTTTTGCCATGAGCTTTCAGCAATTGGGGATTCAATTTGGCGCCACGGCGGGAAAAGCGGGTTTTATCACGGCCCTCTACATCATCATTGTGCCCCTACTGGGGATCTTCTTGGGGAAAAAGGTGGGCCTCCGCCTCTGGGCCTGTGTGGCCCTGGGGGCCGTGGGCCTCTATCTCCTCACCATGAGGGGCGACAGCCTCCGGATGAATCTGGGAGACTTCCTCATCCTCATCTGTGCGGTCCTCTACTCCGGCCACATTTTGGTCATTGACCACTACAGCCCCAAGAGCAATGGGGTGGCCATGAGTATGATACAATTCTTCGTAGCGGCCGTGCTCTCGGCCATTGTCATGATTTTTGCCGAAAAAGTGTCCTGGGAAGCCATTGTGAATGGGGCACTGCCCATTCTCTATGCCGGGGTCCTCTCCTCGGGGGTGGGCTACACCTTCCAAATTCTGGTACAGAAGGACACCGACCCCACCATCGCCTCTCTGCTCATGAGCTTGGAATCGGTCTTTGCCGTTCTCGCCGGTGCCCTGCTTTTGGGGGAGCGCCTCACCTCCAGGGAGGCCATTGGCTGCATCATCATGTTTGCGGCCATTGTCATCGCGCAATTGCCCAGTAGGAAGAAGGCGGTGAACTGATCCTGGGAGGGATATGCTATGAAATGTCGCTTTTGCTCCGCTGAAAATGAAGATTTCAGGACCCAGTGTCGCGTCTGTGGCACGGTATTGGTCTACCCTTTGGGTGAGAGGCCCTCGGGGGAGATCTCTTCGGGAGCAAATATAGAAGTGGGAGATGGGGAGCTCAATGGGCTCCCCATCAATGACCCTCCAGAAGCTCTGGGGGAGGTGCCGGAGGCCACTTTCGCGGAGGCCGGAGATTCCCCGGTTGCCACTTTGGAAGAGGATGACGATCCCTCGGATGCCACTCCGGATGCCACTCCGGAAGCCACTTTCGCGGAGGCTGGAGATCCATCGGAAGCTCCTCCGGAGGAGGCCCAGGGGCCCCTTCTCTCGCCCCTGGCCCAGCGCCGTGGGGGCGGGGGCGGGCAGCTCCGGGGGGAGGAGGGCCTCAGGGAGCATGCGGCCTTCTACGAGGAGTTTCAGGACGAGGGCCCCATGATCTCCCAGGGGAAGCGGGCCTCCAGCTTCTCTTCCAAGTTCATTAAAATTGCCCTGGTGGTGGTCTTCGTCCTCCTCCTGAGGCTGATTCTCCAGTAGGCCGCCATGAGTGAGCAGAAGATGATTCACACCATGGAGGAACTCTCCCGGGCCCTGCGGGAGGGGGCCTCGGAGGACTACCGGGCCTTCTTCCTCCCCCTGATTCCCGCCGTGGACCCCGGCCGGGTCCTGGGGGTGTCCCTTCCCGCCTTGGATGAGATCATCAAGAGGATGAGCCCAGAATTTACCCGCACTTTCTTGGACTCCTCCTCCCTCCCCCACGGCACCCACGAGGAGGACCTCCTCCACATGCGCCTCTTGCGGCGGGAGGGGGATTTTGCCGCCATTGTGGCAAATCTGAAGTATTTTCTCCCCCATGTGGACTCCTGGGCGGTGACGGACACCCCCCTGCCCAAAGTCTTCCGGGAGCACCGAAGAGAGCTCTGGCCCACCACTGTGGACTGGCTGGGGGCCCAAGGGGCCTACACCAGGCGCTACGCCCTGTATCTGCTGAAATCCTTGTACTTAGATCAGGAATATGGTAAACTTACCATTCAAATTGTGGGAGCATTTCGGGATCCCCGCTACTATGTGGCCATGATGCAGGCCTGGTTTTTCCAGGAGGCCTTCCTCCACTTTGAGGAGGAGAGTTTTGCCGTCTACGGGCAGCTTCCGGAGGAAGTTCAGAGGATGACCCGGAGAAAGGTCCTGGATTCAAAAAAGAGCAGTCCCCAATTGAAGAGCAAACTGCGGAGACCGAAATCCTAGATTTTGGTCTTTTTTTCCGCTTTTTTTAGGGAGAGGGGCATCTGGATTACTCCCCGGAGCCGGCGGGAACTTGCCGGGCTGAATTTGATTTGTGTGATATTTTTATAGATTTAAATTGTACCGAAATAGAACAGGGGGAATTATGAGCCGTATTTTAGTTGCCATGAGCGGTGGCGTGGACTCCTCAGTGGTGGCCTATTTGCTGAAGGAGGCGGGCCACGAGGTGGTGGGGGTCACCATGAAGCTCTTTGCCAGTGAGGATTTGAATCTGGGGGAGCACAGCTGCTGTAGCTTGGACGATATTTCCGATGCACGAATGGTGGCCCAAAGGTTGGGTATGGATTATCATGTGTATGACTTTTCAGATCGCTTTCAAGAGGAGGTCATGGACCCCTTTGTGGCGGCCTATGAAGCCGGATACACCCCCAATCCCTGCATTGCCTGCAATCGCCATCTGAAATTTGACCAGCTCTACCAGCAGGCCCAGGAGCTGAACTGTGAGTTCATCGCCACGGGCCACTACGCCCAAGTTGAAGAGGTGGAGGGCCGCTACCGGCTCAAGAAGGGGCTGGACTCGAAAAAAGACCAGTCCTATGTCCTCTACAGCCTGACTCAGGAGCAGCTGGCCCACACCCTCTTCCCCCTGGGGGGCATGGAAAAGGAAGAGGTCCGGGAAATTGCAGCAGCAGCGGGGCTCATCAATGCAAAAAAACAGGACTCCCAGGACATCTGCTTCGTCCCCGACGGCGACTACAAGGGATTCCTGGAGCGCTACACTGGGAAAGAATATTCCCCGGGAAAGGTGCTGGACACCGAGGGCAATGTCCTGGGCAGCCATGGCGGCGCCGTGGGCTACACCATTGGCCAGCGAAAGGGCCTGGGCATCGCCACGGGCTATCCCGCCTATGTGGTGGCCAAGGACATGGAGAAAAACACCGTCACCCTGGGCACCAAGAGGGAGCTGGAAAACACCGGCCTCTGGGCGAGGGATGTCCGCTGGCTCTCCATAGGAAAGCCCCAGGAGCCCATTGAGGTTTTGGCCAAGACCCGCTACCACGGGCCCGAAACCCCAGCCACCCTCACCGTCCACGGGGATCAAGTGCACCTCCACTTCCATGACATCCACTCCGCCGTGACGCCGGGTCAGGCTGTAGTCTTCTACGGGGGAGCCGAGGGCAGGGAAGTTCTGGGAGGAGGCACCATTACGAAGGGAGAATGATAATGTATCTTGAAGATTTTACCGTGGGCTGGTCCATGGACCTGGAGCCCTTTACCCTCACTGAAGAACAGATCATTGAATTTGCCGAGACCTATGACCCTCGGGACATCCACACCAATAGGGAGGAGGCGGAGAAGTCCCAGTTTAAGGGCCTCATTGCCTCGGGCTATCAGACCCTGGCCGTGAGCTGGGGCCAGTTCGTCCACACCAAGCTGGACGCCGAGGGGGTCGTTGCCGGCAGGAGAATCAACAATGTGGAGTGGCTGCTGCCCACCTATCCCAACACCCCCTACACCGGCCACCTGGAGGTGACTCAAGTGGACATGGTCCGGGAGGACCGGGGGGACGTCCAGTTTTATCTGGAGGTGAAGAATCCCGAGGGTGAAATCACCACCAAGATCACCGTCACCGCCTATATGAGAACCAGGCCGGAGCAGGCTCAATGAGAGGCATTATTCTAGCTGCTGGGAAGGGAACGCGGATGTATCCCATGACCCTTCCCGTACTTAAGCCCCTCCTCCCCGTCTACGACAAGCCCATGATCTACTATCCCCTGAGCACCCTCATGGCCGCGGGGATCCGGGAGATTCTCATCATCACCCCCCTGGGGCGGAAGGCCCCCTTCCAGGAGCTCTTTGGCGACGGCTCAAAACTGGGGATGAAAATCGTCTACCGGGAACAGGCGGTCCAGCGGGGAATCGCCGACGCCTTCCTCATTGGGGAGGAATTCATTGGCCTCAGCGATGTCATTTTGGCCCTGGGGGACAATATCTTCCACGGGGAAAAGATGAATCAGGCCATCGAAAAATCCATGGCGGAGAACATCGGCGGGGGGATCTTTGGCCTGGAGGTGGAGGACCCCAGGGCCTTCGGGGTCCTGGGCTTCGACGAAGAGGGCAGGGTGAGCAGCATCGAGGAGAAGCCCCAGAATCCCAAGAGCAATTTCATTGTGCCGGGCCTCTATGTCTACAAAAACGACGTGGTGGACTTTGCCAAGGAGCTCACCCCCTCCCAGCGGGGGGAGCTGGAGATCACCGACATCAATCAGAGATACCTTCAGGAGGGCCGCCTCAAGGTGACCCGACTGGAGTCCGGGACCCTGTGGATGGATGCCGGAAGCGCCGACACCCTCCTCAAATCCGCCGAGCACATCAAGGAAATTCAGTCCCACAATGGCCTGGTGGGCTCCATAGAGCTGGCGGCCTACGAGCAGGGCTGGATCGATGCCACCCAGCTGGGCTGGCTGGGAGAGGATCTGGCCAAGACCAACTACGGTCAGCTGCTGATTCAGAGGGCCATGGAAGGCTAGAATTTGACGTCCCTTTAAAGGGGGACGTTATTTTTTTACTCTTTTTTTACATCCATTTAATTGAGAGGCCAAGGCCCTCCCCTACACTGAAGGGAGGAATAGGAAGCCTTAAGGAGGATGGAATGAACTGGAAAAGGAATCTAATGGCCCTCAGCCTGGCTGGGAGCCTCCTCGCAAGCCCCGTGATGGCGCCAGTGGCCCTGGCCGCGGATCAGGCTGTGGAAACCACCGCGACCCTCTATGAGGGCGTGGCCAATAAAGGGGCGGAGCTTAAAATACGCCAAATTGGCCGCTACAATTCGGGCGTCATGGACGAAGATGGGGGCACCACGGAGATTGTGGCCTACAATGAGGATCTTAAAGTGGCCTATGTCATCAACGGTAAGAAGCAGACCCTCTCCCGGCTCCCCCTGGGGGAACTGAAGGATGGCATCAATCTCGAGATGGAGGCCCAATCAGATATTCAAGTTGCCACTTTAATCGAGGATAAGGCACAGGGCTTTGTCTACGGGGATATGACCTCCGTGGCTTACAGCTCCAAAAAGGGCCTCATTGCCGTGGCCCTTCAGGATAAGGACTACAGCAAACCCGGCTATGTGGCCTTCTTTACCGACAAAGAAGGGAAGCTGGTATATCAAAACATGGTAAAAGTTGGGGTGCAGCCCGACATGGTCACCTTCAATGCAGAGGGCAGCCTGGCCCTCACCGCCGACGAGGGAGAGCCCCGGAAAGGCTACGGCGATAAGATTGTGGACCCCAAGGGGACCATCAGCCTGGTGAATACCGAAACCATGGAGGTGAATACCCTCGACTTTACTGACTACGATGAAGCTGAAGCCCGGGCAGGACTGGTGAAAGATGGCGTGGTTCTGAAAAAGAAGACCAATCCCTCCGTGGATTTGGAGCCGGAGTACATCACCGTTTCGGGGAATAAAGCCTATGTGAGCCTCCAGGAGGCCAATGCCATTGCCGTGGTGGACCTGGATCAGGGGAAAATTGAGAAGATCTTCTCCGGGGGCCTGGTGGACCACGGCGAAGTTCCCGTGGATATCGACAAGAGCGACAAGACCTATGCCCCCAAGAAATATGAGGGCCTCTACGGCATTTCCATGGCCGATGGCATCGCCTCGGTGGAACTGGATGGTGAGGTCTATCTCCTCCTGGCCAATGAGGGAGACGGCCGGGAGTGGGGGGATGAGGAAGATGGTAGCGAGCATTCCAATGAGAAAAAAGGCAAAAAATCCCCCAGTGGCAATATCACCACGGAGGATAAAGTCACCTACTTCGACAGCTCGGACTATGAAGGCCTTCCTGAAGGGGAGTACGACTTCCTCTTTGGGGGCCGGAGCTTCACTATTCTGAACTCAAATGGGACTCGGGTCTACAACAGTGGGGACGATTTCGAGGAGCTCACCAACCAGTACTATCCCGATTATTTCAATACTTCCAATGACAATGTGGAGAGGGAGGACCGCTCCGGCAAAAAGGGCCCCGAGCCCGAGACCGTAGTGGTGGGCACCGTGGGGCAAAAGACCTACGCCTTTATCACCCTGGAGCGGATCAGCGGGGTGATGGTCTACGACATCACCGATCCCAGTGAGGCCCATTTTGTAAACTACATCAACTCCCGGGATTTCAGCGCCGATATCAAGGACGATGTGTCCCCCGAGGGACTGGCCTTTGTGGCGGCAGAGGACTCCCCCACGGAGAGGGCCCTCCTCCTGGCTGCCATGGAAGTCTCCGGCACCGTGGCCATCTATGAGATGGAGGGCCCAGAGGCTCCAGCTCCCCAGGAGCCGGAGGAGCCCCAGGAGCCCGGGACCACCCCCGCCCCTGAAAAGCCCAGCTTCCCCTGGATTCCCACAGGCCCCATCCTTCCCACGGGTACGGAAGAGGAGCCCGTGGAAAAACCTGAGGAGCCCCAGGAGGAAACTCCCGCACTTACGGCCCACGAGGCCATTATGACGGGCTTTCCCGATGGCTCCTTCCGCCCCAATGATGACGTGAGTCGGGCCCAATTTGCCACCCTCCTGACCCGCATGGGTCTGGGGAGTGGGGCGGGCTCCGTTCCCGCCGATGTCCAGGGCCACTGGGCCCAGGAGGCCATTGCCGCCATCTTCCATAAGGGACTGATGTCGGGCTATCCCGGCGGCGGCTTCAATCCCGACGGGGCCCTCACCCGCGGGCAAGCGGCCACCATTCTCGCTCGCCTCATCCAAGGGGAGGAGGCCCCCGCCAACTTCACCGACACCCAGGGACACTGGGCCAATGGTTACATTGGCGCCGCCGTGGCCGGTGGACTCCTTCAGGGCTACCCCGATGGCAGCTTCCGCCCCGACGAGGCCCTCACTCGCGCCGAGGCCCTCACCATTCTTGCCCGCTGGCAAGAGCGGAGCACCCGGCCCCAGGATCTGGCAGGAGTGGACGAGGCCGAGCTCATCACCTATCCCGATGTGCCCAAGGACCACTGGGCCTACTGGACCATCCTGGATGCCACCAATCCCCACCTGGAGGGGGAGGGGGGCCTCTGGCAGCTGGCTCAGGAGGATTGAGAAAATTTCAAAGCTTATGGAAGAGGACGCCCCCGGGGAGGGGGCGTCTTTTTGCGTGGGGACCGGGATCACGAAAAATGCAACGAGAATAAGATATATTTCTCACAAAAGCAGCCTTTGTACAAAATACAAAAAACAGATTCACTTCTAAAATACCCTTCCTTCATTCAAGATGCTAAAATTCCAGGGGATTTGGGAGCCTCACTTCCCTGGGGGATCTGTCTAATTTTCGTCACTTAAAAAAGTGAAATCTTCAATGGGACATGCTTTTCCCATTTTCCAAAATTGGGGGGAAGAACTGTACAACTGTAAATTTTATAATATACTGAGTTCATAGGTAATACGTATTCACACAGGAGGTACTATGGATAAAAAGCAATCGAAAGAAGTCCAAGAGGCGCCCAAGGGCCGCAAGGCCAATCTACTGGAGGCGGTTCTGGTCTTCGGCATACTCATCGCCATAATGAGTTACAGCATTTTGGTGCTGAAAGTGGACCCCCATCTGCCCATGTTCATTGGGGTAATTTTGGCGGCCCTCATGGCCCTCTATCTGGGCTATCAGTGGAAGAGCATTGAGGAGATGATGGTCCGGGGCATCACCCAGGCCCTCCAGTCCATGATGATTCTCATGGTCATCGGGATTCTCGTGGGGGTCTGGATTCAGACCGGGGTGGTGCCCTCCATGATCTACTACGGGCTGATGATTCTCAAGCCCTCCATCTTCCTGGTGGCCACCGTCCTCATTTCCTCCATCACCTCCCTGGCCACGGGGAGCAGCTGGGGGACCGCGGGGACCATGGGCATCGCCCTCATGGGGGTGGCCTCCGGCGTGGGGATTCCCGCCCCTGTGGCCGCCGGTGCCATCATCTCCGGGGCCTACTTCGGGGACAAAATGAGCCCCCTCTCGGACACCACCAATCTGGCCCCGGCCATGGCAGGGACCGATGTCTTCACCCACATTAAGGCCATGGCCAAGCCCACAGTCCTCACCTACATCATCACCCTGGGGGTCTTTGCCTTCCTCACCACCCGCTACAATGTGGTGGGTGCCGACACCGGGAGCATTGCCCAGCTCCAAGAGGGGCTGCAAAATTCCTTCACCATCAGCCCCCTCCTCCTCCTGCCTCCCGTGGTGGTCATTGTGGCCATCGCCTTTAAAGTGGCGGCCCTGCCGGGAATTGTCATTGGCATCTTTGTGGCCGCCGCCATGGGGCCCTTCATCCAAGAGGGCGTGGGCATGGGAGAGATCTTCAGTGCCGGCCTCAATGGCTTTGTTTCGGAGACCGGAGTGGCCTCCCTGGATGATCTCTTGAGCGCCGGGGGCCTCTTGGGGATGATGTTCTCCGTCTCCCTCACCATGATCGCCATGATGTTTGGCGGCATCGCCGAGGGCACCGGCATTATGGAAGTCATCATCAACACCATACTGGGGGGCGTGCGCTCCGCAGTGGGCCTGGTGACGGCCACCATCATCACCGCCTTCATCTCCAATGTGACCATGCCGGAGCAGTACATCGCCATTGTGGTGCCCGGCCGGATGTTTGCCCCCGTCTACAAGGATCGGGGCTTCCACCCCAAACTCCTCTCCTCCTCCCTGGAGGCCTCGGGGACGGTCACCTCGGCCCTGGTGCCCTGGAACACCTGTGGGGTCTATATGTCCACGGTACTGGGAGTGGGCACCATGAGCTATATGCCCTTCGCCGTCTTCAACTATCTCATGCCCGTGGTGACCATATTCCTCACCATGATTGGCCAAAACAACTTCATGGCCGCGGATGAGCCCGAGACCATTATCGACGGAGAATTTGCCTAAAAGAATGCAAACTCTAAGAAGCTCCCAAGGGAGCTTCTTTTTTTGCGCCCCCGAACCTTTCCGCCTTGTAATTTTGCCCCCACTCTCATAGAGTAGAAGAAACTGGAAGGGGGGCGCGGCATGGCGGCACAGAAGAGAAGGCGAAAAAAGAAGGGCGGCTCCGGCTGCCTCATGAAGGTGATGGCCCTCTTGGCCCTCCTTGCGGCCCTTCAAATCCTCACGGTCCTGGGGGTGGTGGTCTACCGCCACTTTTTCCCCAATCCCCCGCCGGTGGCCTCGGAGGTGGTGGATCCCCAGGCCTTCTTTGAAAACTACGCCCCCCTGGCCCAGAGGGTGGGGAAAAAATACGGCCTCTTCCCCTCCATGATTCTCACCCAGGCCGCCCACGAGTCCTACTTTGGCAGCAGCGAGCTGAGTCAGGTCTATCACAACTACTTTGGCATCAAGGGCACCCCGGAAAATGGGGCCCTCCTCCCCACGGTGGAGGTGAGCCAGGGGGAGGCCGCCACCGTGGACCAGTACTTCCGCACCTACAAAAATGCCCGGGAGAGCTTTGAAGACTACGCCAAGCTCATCTCCCAGGCCCCCCGCTACGCCGAGGTGGTGGCCGCCACCACCCCCGAGGACTACGCCCGGGCCCTCCAGGCGGGAGGCTATGCCACCGACCCCAATTACGCGGAAAAACTCATTTCACTTTTTACAAAATATCAGCTGGATCAGTACGATCCCCCACCGGAATCATAGACAAATGGGGGCTTTCAAGGTCCAGAGGGATGGGACGGGGAATCCTGTCCTATTTTTGTGCCATATTGCCACCGGACCCGGCTTCATGTACTATATGTAGTAGCTCATTATAAAGTTAACCACAAGATGTTGATAATCTGTGAATAAGTATCCGGGAGGAATTGCGTGGAAGTTCGGAAGAGAAACGGATCAATTGTAGCATTTGACGGCTCCAAGATTCAAAGGGCCGTGGAAAAAGCCATGATGGAAACGGAAAAGGGCGTGGACCAGGAAATTTCCCAGTCCGTGGCCGAGGAAGTGACCCAGGGCTTTCAAGGGGAAGAGATTGTAGATATAGAGGCCATTCAGGACGCCGTGGAATTTTCCCTGATGACCAAGCGCCCGGAAGTGGCCAAAAAATACATCCTCTACCGCAACGAGCGGACCAATTTGAGGGAACACGGCTGGAATATGACCGATCTCCAGCGGGACATCTACGAGAAGAAATACCGCTACAAAAACGAGACCTTTGAGGAATTTTTGGAGCGGGTCAGCGGCGGCATGAGCAATATCAAAAAGGCCATTGCCAACAAGGCCTTCATGCCCGCCGGCAGGATCTTGGCCGGCCGGGGCCTCCACAAGGACGGCGTGAAAATCACCCTGTCCAACTGCTATGTCATGCCCCAGGTGGAGGACAATATCGAGTCCATCTACGACACCGCCAAGTGGATGGCCCGCACCTACTCCTACGGGGGCGGCGTGGGGCTCACTCTAAACAAACTTCGCCCCAAGGGCTCCAAGGTCAACAATGCCGCCTCCACCACCACCGGAGCGGTGAGCTTCATGGACCTCTACTCCATGACCACGGGCCTCATTGGCATGCGGGGCCGCCGGGGGGCCCTCATGCTCAATATGGACTGCACCCACCCCGACATCATGGACTTCATCAATGTGAAGCGAGACCTCAGCAAGGTCACCAGCGCCAATATCAGCGTCAACTGCTCCGACGAGTTCTTCCAGGCAGTGGAAAATGAGGAGGACTTCCAGCTCCGCTTCACCGTGGAGGCCACCGGGGAGGAGATCAGCAAAACCGTGGATGCCCGGGAGATGCTGAAAAATCTCGCCTTCAACAACTGGGACATGGCCGAGCCCGGCATCCTCTACTCCGACCGGATCAACTCCTGGCACCTCATGAGCGAGGACGAAACCTTCTCCTATGCCGGGGTGAATCCCTGCGCCGAGGAGCCCCTCCCCGCCTTTGGCTCCTGTAATCTGGCCAGCATCAATCTGGGCTACTTCGTGAAAAACCCCTTCACCCCCTACGCCCGCTTCGACTACGAGGGCTTCATCAAATTGGTCCACGACGGGGTGGACTACTTGAACGACGTCCTGGACGAAAATATGGACCTCCACCCCCTGGAGGAGCAGAAGAAACTCAGCGGCGATCTCCGTCAAATTGGCTTGGGCATCATGGGCCTGGCCGATCTATTCATCAAACTGGGCCTCCGCTACGGCTCCGCCGAGTCCATCGCCCTCATCAATCAAATTGGCCACGTCCTCATCAATGAGGCCCTCCGGGAGTCGGCCTATCTGGCCGCCAAAGAGGGGCCCTTCCCCCGGTTCAGAAAGGACAAAGTTCTCGCCAGCCCCTTCCTCCAGGCCAATGCCGATGACGATGTACTGGCCCTCATAGAGGAGCACGGCCTGAGAAACTCTCAGCTGCTCACCATCGCCCCCACCGGGAGCATCTCCACCCTCATCGGCTGCTCCAATGGCGTGGAGCCCATCTTCCAAATCTCCTACACCAGAAAGAGCGAGTCCCTCCACACCGAGGACACCTACTATAAGGTCTACACCGCCATTGTGAAGGAGGCCATGGACGCCCTGGGCATCAGCCGGGAGGAGGACCTCCCCGACTACATCGTCACCACCAGCACCCTGGATTACAGAGAGCGAATCGACGTCCAGTCCACCTGGCAGCACTTTATCGACGCCTCCATCTCCTCCACCGTCAATGTCCCCACGGAATTCACCGTGGAGGAAGTGGAAGAGCTCTACCTCTACGGCTGGAAAAAGGGCCTCAAAGGCACCACCATCTACCGAGACGGCTGCTCCCGAGGCGGCATCCTCATCACCGAAAAGGGCAAGCAAAACCGAATCCAAGAGCTCCAGGACGAGCTCAATCGAGAAATCGCCCGCCAACTCACCCAAGACCCCAACACCTGCCCCATGTGCGGCGGCAAAATGCACATGAGCAGCGGCTGCAGCGAGTGCCAAGAGTGCGGCTACTCCCCCTGCGCCATCTAAGGACAAAACACCGGGACCCCCACTGGGGGTCCTGGGGGCTTAGGCCCCGAGGGGAAACAGAAAAAACGAAAAACCCAAAAATACCCCCTTGCCAAATCCCCAAGTCTGATGTAGAATATCAACATTGAGCGGATGTGGCGGAATTGGCAGACGTGCAAGATTCAGGTTCTTGTGAGGGCAACTTCGTGCAGGTTCAAGTCCTGTCATCCGCACCAAAAAAATAAAAGCTGGATTGCAATTTTGCAGTCCAGCTTTTTTTTATACTTTCATTTTCAGGGGCTTCCCCGCACACAAGCCCCAGGATGCCCCTTGCCCCTCCTTGGATGCTGTGCTCTGTGCCGCAGCTCATATTCCCGTGTTTTGATTTCCATAGAGCTTTTGGAGCTCTCTGTGAAAAACCCCCTCGTGTCTTGGACGGCGAGGGGGATTTTTTAAGTAGAGATTTTAAATGGACTTTTCAGCCTTGGACTTCGGTTTCGGGGGTTGTTTTTCTGTGTTCGTACCAGTAAATGGCTATGCCGGCGAGTACGGCAAATCCCAGGTGGAGGGAGGGTTTGATGGGGTAGCCGAAGACTTTGTCCAGTACGACGCCGTAGCAGTAGACATAGGCGATGTTTTTTAAAAACTCGCGGATTTCGTGGCGATAGTTCATATTTGCTCCTCTCATTTTTGGGCCGGTGGGATGGCTGGGAGTGAAGAAAAGGTTTTCACCCCTCCCTGCAACGGCGGTTGATCTTATGGGTAAATTATACTACGGGAATAGAGCTTATGAAAATACATCCAATGTAATTTTTAGGTAAAGTTTTCAACTTATGTATTCTTTCCAATGGGGATTCTCCCATTGCAGCTTGGCCGGGTCTTTTCTACAATAGAGGGAGTAAGGAGGTAGGGATGAAGGATACCATTATGAACCTACAAGAGCGGATGAAGGAGCGGAACTGGGGGGGCGTGTTGATCCCCTCGGAGGATTTTCACCAGTCGGAGTATGTGGGGGAGCACTTTCGGGCTCGGGCTCACTTCTCGGGCTTTACGGGCTCTGCCGGGACCCTCTTGGTGACCCTAAAGGGGGCATATCTCTGGACCGATGGCCGCTATTTTATTCAGGCGGCAAGGGAGCTGGAGGGCTCCGGCATCAGCCTCATGAAAATGGGGGAGGAGGGGGTCCCCAGCCTCTTGGAATTTATTGAAAGGGAGGGGATCTCCCCCTTGGCGGTGGATGGCCGCTGCATCTCCGTGGATTTGGGCCGGAAGCTTTCGGAGCTTACGGAGCTTCACTTTGACGAAGACCCCCTGGAGGGCCTCTGGAATCCCCCGGACTTTCCCCAGGCTCCCGTGTGGATTTTGAAGGAGGAGTACGCGGGGCTTTCCGCTGGGGAGAAGCTCGCCAAGATTCGAAAGACCATGGCGGAGCAGGGGGCTGCTGCCCATCTCCTCACCAGCTTGGACGACATTGCCTGGCTCCTCAATCTCCGCGGGGGGGACATGGTTCACGAGCCCCTCTTTTTGAGCTTCCTCATTTTGGAGGCGGAGGGGGGCAGGCTCTATGCCGGGGCGGACTCCTTCAGCGAGGAGGTCCTGGCCTATTTGGCCGACTTGGGGATCACCCTGGCCCCCTATGGGGACATCGTCCGGGGGATCTCTGAAATGGAGGGGAAAGTCCTCCTGGACCCCGACAAACTGGGCTATACCTTCTACCGGGCCATTAGCGGGGAGAAGGTGGAGGGGATGAACCCCACGGCCCTTTTAAAGGCGGTGAAAAATCCCGTGGAGGTGGAGAATTTCAAAAAGGCCCACCTCTACGATGCCATTGCCTGGGTGAAATTTTTCCACTGGCTCAAGACCACCGATCTGAACGGGGAAACCGAGTGGTCCTCGGCCAAGAAGCTGGAGGGCCTGAGGGGGGAAGTGGCAAGCTATGTGGCCCCCTCCTTTGAGTCCATCTCCGCCTATGGGCCCAATGGGGCCATTGTCCACTATGCCCCCACGGCGGAGGTCCACGCGCCCCTACAGCCTCGGGGCCTCTATCTCTCCGACACGGGAGGGGACTACCTGGAGGGCTCCACGGACATCACCCGCACGGTGGCCCTGGGGCCGGTGACGGAGGAGGAAAAGAGGGACTTCACCCTGGTCCTCAAGGGCCACATTGGCCTGGCCCAGGGGGTCTTCCCCCGGGGGATCTCCGGCTACGCCCTGGACGTCCTGGCCCGGGGTCCCCTGTGGCGGGCCCACAAAGACTTCAATCACGGCACCGGCCACGGGGTGGGCTATCTCACCAATATCCACGAGGGGCCCGTGGGCTTTGGCAGGGTGGCCAAGTCCGCCACCAGCCTCAAGCTCTGGCCTCTGGAGGTGGGCAATATTGTCACCAATGAGCCCGGCCTCTACATTGAGGGGAAGTATGGCATTCGCCTGGAAAACTGCATGGCCGTCCGAGACGACGGGGAGGGCTTTTTGGCCTTTGACCAGCTGACTCTGGTGCCCTTCGACCTGGACGCCCTGGCCCCCGAGCTCTTGAGCCAGGGGGAGCGGGACTATCTCAATGGCTATCACAAGCAGGTCTATGAGGCCCTGGCCCCCCACCTGGACGGGGAAGTTTTGGAATTTTTAAAAGAGGCCACTCGCCCCATCTAAATGGCAATAAAAAAATCTCCACAGCTGTGGAGATTTTTTTATTTATTGCCGGCCCGGCGGTAGCCCGCGGCCTCCGCCTCTTCAATGCTGTGAAACCAAATGACATTTTTGGGGCTGATGCTATTGTAGCTGGGGTCCTCGGGGAGGTGGTAGATGTGGCTCCTCCGGTTGCCCTTAATGGCCACAGGCTCCGCCGAATCCTCCTCCTCCGTGGCCGACCACATTCCCGCTCTTTCCTTCCGGGCCAGGTCCTGGGCCTCGTCCAGCAGCTTTTGGTGGCGGGTGTTGGGGGGATAGGGCCGGGACCTTGCATAGCCCTCGGCCACAATGAGATAATTGTAGAGATCCTCATCCTCGTCCCGGGCCTTGTCCAGCCACACATAGGCCAGGACTCGCTGATAGTGGTCCCTCTCCTCCTCGTCGGTCTCCAGGTAGACCTTCTTGCCCGTGAGCTGCTCCTTGGTAAAGGCCGAGGCCTCTAGGGCGTAGTACTCCACGGGGGTATTGGGCTTCACCGACTCGGGGGTGTCCACCCCAATCATCCGCACCCGGATTTTGCCCTCGGGGCCCTGGGCCACAAAGGTGTCCCCGTCCACCACCCGCTCCACCCTCACGGGGGTGAGGTCCCGGGGCACTTCCTCCAGGGGGAGACAGGCCGAGAGGAGGGCCAGAAGGAGGAGGGGGATGAGTTTACTGAATTTTTTGAGATAGATCGCTTGTTTCATCATAGAAAAGAGTATAACACAGGAGGAGAGCGGCCATGGCCCTACAAATTTTTGGACACAGGAAGAGCAAGGACACGAGAAAGGCGGAGCGTTTTTTCAAGGAGCGGGGAATCTCCTATCAATTTGTGGACCTCAGGGAGATCTACATGAGCATGGGAGAGCTCAAGAGCATGGTTCGGGCGGCCGGGGGCCTGGAGGAGCTTTTGGACCCGGACACCAAGGAGCGGGACGCCTATGCCATGGTGACCCATATGGTGGGGGAGCAGCAGCTGGATTACATCATCGAAGTCCCCGAGGTCCTGAAGCTCCCCCTGGTTCGCTACAATGGCAGGGTGGCCGTGGGGGCCGATGAAAAGACCTGGGGGGAATTTGCCCGCCAAGAGAGGAAATAGTTTTCATAAAATCCCCAAAATCTCGGGGGAAAAGTCGTTTTTTTAGAAAAACCTTTCCACAGAGGGTCAGAAGTTATTGAAGTGAGGCCAAAGGTGAGTTAAAATACTGAATAGGTACCAGTTTTATGAAGCTACCAAAGACTACAGGAGGTCACAATGGAAAAACAGAATTTAGATTGGTCCAACTTGGGTTTCGAGTATCGCCCCATAGACAAACGTTTTATCTCCAACTATAAGGATGGAGCTTGGGACGAGGGAACCTTATCCGACGACCCTGAAGTGCGCATCAATGAGTGCTCCGGGATCCTCCAGTACTGTCAAGAAGTCTTTGAAGGAATGAAGGCCTATTCACGGAAAGACGGAAGTGTGGTTATTTTCCGCCCCGAAATGAATGCCGAGAGAATGGCCAACTCCGCCGAGTACATCGCCATGCCCCCCTATCCCGTGGAAAAATTCGTGGAGGCCTGTGATGCAGTGGTCAAGGCAAATCTCTCCTGGGTGCCCCCCTATGGCAGCGGCGCTTCCCTCTATCTCCGCCCCTATATGTTTGCTTCCGGTCCCGTCATTGGGGTAAAACCCTCCGATGAGTATCAGTTCCGGATCATTGCCATGCCCGTGGGCCCCTACTTCAAGGGTGGCGCCAAGCCCCTGTCCCTGGTGGTCAGTGATTTCGACCGGGCTGCACCCCACGGCACCGGACACATCAAAGCGGGTCTCAACTACGCCATGAGTCTCCACGCCTATGTGGACGCCCATCAGCGGGGATTCGATGAGAATGTCTTCCTGGATTCCGCCACTCGCACCTACATAGAGGAGACCGGCGGCGCCAACTTCCTCTTTGTCACCAAGGACGGTGAAGTGGTGACCCCCGAGTCCCACACCATTCTCCCCTCCATTACCCGGAGAAGCCTGATGATCGTAGCTCGGGACATCCTGGGCCTCAAGGTCAGCGAGCGCCCCGTGAAAGTGGACGAGCTGAAGGACTTTGCAGAGGCCGGCCTCTGCGGCACCGCAGCCGTCATCAGCCCCGTGGGCAAAATCACCTACAAGGGCGAGGAAATCTTCCTCCCCTCCGGCATGAAGGAAATGGGCCCCATCACCAAGAAGCTCTACGACACCCTCACCGGCATCCAATCCGGCGACATCGAAGCTCCCGAAGGATGGATCCACGTGGTTCATCCCGGCAAGTAATTCCAGCATTCAAAGAGAGCCCCTCGGGGGCTCTTTTTGTTTGGCCCGTAGGTGAGGGGCCCGTTCTGGGATATAATAGGGAGAAGGTGGTGGACTTCTATGGGAAAAGAGACGATTTTGCTGGTGGACGATGAGGTGGAAATCCTGGACCTCTTGGAGGTGTATCTGGTCAATGACGGCTATTCCGTCCTGAAGTGCACCCGGGGCGCCCAGGCCCTGGATGAGGTGAAAGGCCGCGAGATCCACCTGGCCATACTGGATGTGATGCTCCCGGACATGGATGGCTTCAGGCTCCTCAAGGAGATTCGAGAGGAGTTTTTCTTTCCCATCATCATGCTCACGGCAAAAATTGCAGACGGGGACAAGATCATGGGGCTCACCATGGGGGCCGACGACTACATCACCAAGCCCTTCAATCCCCTGGAGGTGGTGGCCAGGGTCAAGACCCAGCTGCGCCGCTATCAGAGCTACAATCAGCCCAAGGACGCCCCCGGGGAGGGGGAGGAGTATGACATTCGGGGCCTGGTGATCAACAGGCTGAGCCACAAGTGCCTCCTCTACGGCAGGGAGATCTCCCTGACCCCCATAGAATTTTCCATTCTCTGGCATCTGGCCGAGCATCAGGGGCGGGTGGTGCCCTCCGATGAGCTCTTTGAGGCGGTCTGGGGGGAGAAGTACTATCGCAACAACAACAATACGGTGATGGCTCACATTGGCAGACTCAGGGAAAAACTCCAGGAGCCGGCCAAAAATCCGAAGTTCATCAAAACGGTCTGGGGGGTGGGCTATGAAATTGAATAAAGCGGCGGGAGACCCCCTTCTCAACAGCCTCTATGGGGGCTATATCAGCCAGTGCATCCTGGCCTCGGCGGTGATTGTGGTGATTACCCTCCTTTTGGCGGGGCTATTTCAGTGGCTCCTCCCCAGCCTCCTGCCCAACTACCGCTGGTACTACCGGGCGGGCTATCTCTATGGGGCATCGGCGGCGGTGTGGGGAGCTTCCATTGTCCTCCTCACCCGGAGGCTCTTGAAAAAGGTGCTGGCCTATCTCTACGAATTACAGGGGGCCACTAGAAAGCTTTTGGATGGGGACTCGGGCTATATTGAGCTCTCCCCGGAACTTGGGGAAATTGCCGCCAATCTCAACGAGCTCAAAGGGGAGGCCATGGAAAATGCCAGACTTGCCCGGGAGCAGGAGGAGAAGAAAAATGATCTCATCATGTACCTGGCCCACGACTTAAAGACCCCCCTCTCCTCCGTCATCGGCTATTTGACCCTCCTCCGGGACGAGGGGGAAATTTCAAGGGAACTGAGGGAAAAGTACCTCTCCATTGCCCTGGGCAAGGCCCAGCGCCTGGAGGAGCTCATCAATGAGTTTTTCGAGATCACCCGCTTCAATCTCTCCGCCATCCACCTCAGCTATGCCAAGATCAATTTGACCCGGCTGCTGGAGCAATTGGCCTATGAGTTCCGGCCCATGCTGGCCCAGAAGCACTTGAGCCTAGAGCTCAACGCCCCCGATGAGCTCCTCCTCCCCTGTGATCCGGACAAGATTCAGCGGGTTTTGGACAATCTCCTGAGAAATGCCGTCCTCTACAGCCATGAAGGCACGGAAATTGCCCTGGAAGTGGCCGTGGGGGAGGAGGCGGTGACCATCACCTTCACCAATGAGGGGGATGAGATTGGCCCGGAGAAACTGGAGCGGATCTTCGATCCCTTTTACCGGCTGGACCCCGCCCGGAGGACCGGGGGCGGCGCCGGCCTGGGCCTTTCCATTGCCCGGGAAATTGTGGCCCTCCACGGGGGGAGCATTGGCGCCGAGAGCCGGGGGCAGGAGATTAAATTTGCCGTCAGCCTGCCTCTGTCGTAGGAAATTTGTAAGATCTTCCGGCGGAAAAAAGAGGAATTTCCGGGGAAGAATGAAAAAAACAAAGAGCCCCCCTCTGTTACATTGAATGTAGCAGAGGGGGGTTTTTAGATTTCCCCTGGGGCGGGGGGCGGGACGATGGACTGTAGCTGATCAACTCATGAAATGACAGGAGGAATGAAAATGAAAGATTGCACACAAAAGTACGGCCTTTGGCTTCGGAGAATGGGGATGGTGGCTGCAGTGGCCCTCATCCTCATGGTGAGTGCTTGCTCGGCGGCCCACGGCGCCCAGGGCAACACCCGGGGCTTTGTGGATTTTGAGACCACGGAGGGGACGTACTTAGAGAGAATCCACCAGCTCCAGTGGCCGGAGGGCTACGCCCTGCCTCAGTCCCTGGAGGGAGAGGATGAGGGGGCCTCCTATCAAAAGACCTTCGGCGACACCCTGGCCTCCAATCTCTGGGAAGCTGCCTGGATGAGGGAGTGGCTGGATGCCCGGGAAGTGGACCCCGAGAGGGCCAGGGCCGCCCTGGAGGAGCTGGAAAAAGCCTTCGACATGGCCTATCTGGGGCCGGACCGGGCCGACGATGCCACCAGAAACCACCTCCGGGAGGTCCTGGAGGGGGCCAGGGAGGGGGATCCCTCGGGGATTTTGGAGTACCTGGGGGAGGAGGCGGCCCAGTGAGGCATCTTCCCAAAGGGTTCAACGGTAAAAGAGCATAAAAAAAGGGCCCATGGCATGCCATGGGCTTTTTGGTGGACAGTACTGGACTTGAACCAGCGACCCCTACGATGTCAACGTAGTGCTCTACCAGCTGAGCTAACTCTCCATGCACCATAGTTTAACAAATCTTAACGGATTTTACAAGACCCCAATTGAGTCCAGTTCTTTTCTTTCCCCAATGGTGATGATACAATAAAACGGAACGAGTTTGAAGCAGGGAATGAGGACGAGCCTCAACAGCCCCCGCTACTGTATGGTGGACGAAACCGGTAACCACTCTTTTTTAGGGGAAGGGCCGGAGGTAGGATGAAGCCGAGTCAGGACATCTGCTTCAAGTTTTTATGGTGTTTTCGGGGGAAGACAGATGTCTCCTCCTAATAGAAGGAGTGATCACATGAAAAAAGCCATAAAACCTCTGAGCCTACTCTCCATACTGTATCTGCTCTTCCTCGCGCCCGCCGAGGCCCACGGCATGCACATTATGGAGGGTTTTTTGCCCAAGGGATGGGCCCTGTTTTGGTTTGCCGTAAGCGCCCCATTCTTCCTCTTGGGCCTCTTCCAAATTCGCAAAGTATTTCAAAAGCAGCCGGAGAAAAAGCTCCTCATGGCCCTCTCCGGTGCCTTTATCTTCCTTTTGAGCGCCCTGAAGATCCCCTCGGTGACGGGATCTTGCTCCCACCCCACCGGTACGGGGATCAGCGCCCTGCTCTTCGGGCCCATGGTCACCACCGTCTTGGGGACCATTGTCCTCCTCTTCCAGGCCATACTCCTGGCCCACGGGGGACTCACCACCCTGGGGGCCAATGCCTTCAGCATGGCCGTGGCAGGGCCCTTTGTGGCGGTGGCCGTTTACAAGCTCAGTAAGAAGCTGGGGGCCAATGGCTTTGTGGCCGTGTTTTTGGCCACGGCCCTGGGGGATCTGGCCACCTATGTGGTCACCAGCCTTCAGCTGGCCGTCGCCTTTCCCGATCCCGCCGGGGGCGTGGCAGCCTCTGCGGCAAAATTCATGATGATATTTGCCGCCACTCAGGTGCCCATTGCCATTGCCGAGGGGATACTCTCCGTCTTCCTCTATGACCGGATCGCTTCCTACGAAGGGGGTCTCCATGAAAACATCAACTAAAATCCTCCTGGCTGTGGTCCTGGTGGTCATGGTCATCTCCCCCCTCTATCTTCTGAGGGGCGCCGAATTTGCCGGCGCCGACGGGGAGGCGGAGACGGCCATCACCGAAATCAAACCTGAATACGAGCCCTGGTTCTCCCCCATTATGGAGCCGGCCAGTGGGGAAATTGAGTCCCTCCTCTTTGCCCTTCAAGCGGCCATTGGGGCCGGGGTCATCTTCTACTATCTGGGATACAAGAGAGGCCAAAAAAGTGAGCATCATCGATAGAATTAGCTACTACAATGCTTGGTCAAAGAAGAGCCCCAGAGCCAAGGTCATCCTTGGCCTCGGGGCCCTTTTTATACCCATGATTTTGGACCTGGCCTGGCTGCAGTTTTTGGTCCTCCTCTTCCTCTTGGGGGCCATGGTCTTTGGGGCCAAGATCTCCCCGAGGGTCCTCAGTAAGCTCATGGTGCTGCCCCTGGGCTTTCTCCTCCTCTCCATGCTCACCATTGTCCTTTCCATTGGGCCCCAAGATCCCCTTTTGGCCCTGGGCCCCGTGGGGATCACCGCCCAGGGCATGCACATGGCGGCCAGGCTCTTTCTGAGGAGCCTCACGGGGATCAGCGCCCTCTACTTCATCACCCTCACCACCCCGGTGCCCCAGTGGCTGGGGGTGCTGAAGTCCTGGCATCTGCCGGTCTTTCTTTTGGAGCTGATGCTCCTCATGTACCGGTTCATCGCCCTGTTTTTAAAGGAGCTGGAGGAGCTCATGGTGGCCCTGAAGCTCCGGGGGGGCGAAAATACCGTGGGCATACAGCTGAGGGCCATGGCATCGGCCATGGGGAGCCTCACCCAGCGGGTCTTCCAGGAGTATGAGTCCATGGAGCGCCAGCTGGAACTCAAGAATTTTGACGGAAACTTTTACTTTTAGGGGGCCTTATGACACAGATCTTTACACTGGAAAACTGCTCCTACGAGTACCTGGACGGCACCCGGGCCCTCTCGGAGATTGAGCTCTCCATAGGGGAGGGGACCACGGCCATACTGGGGGCCAATGGGGCGGGCAAGAGCAGCCTCTTCCTCCTCCTCTTGGGCCTCAACCGGCCCAGTGCAGGGCGGCTTCTGGTGGACGGCAGGCCCATGGACTACGGCAAGGGGGCCCTCAGGGCCTATCACCGGAAGGTGAATATGGTCTTTCAGGACCCCGACAAGCAGCTCTTTTTTGCCCGGGTCCATGACGATGTGGCCTTTGCCCTGAGAAACTACGGCTTTTCCCCCCGGGAGGTGGAAGAGAGGGTCCAAGAGGCCCTGGAATTTGTGGGTCTCGCCCACTTGGCGGAAAAGCCCCCCCACCTCTTGAGCTACGGCCAAAAGAAGCGGGTGGCCATTGCCACGGTGCTGGCCATGGAGCCGGAGGTCCTCCTCTTCGATGAGCCCACGGCGGGCCTGGACCCCAAAATGGTGGAGGAGATGAAGCTCCTTTTGAAGGATTTAAAGGACCGGGGCAAGACCCTCATCCTCTCCAGTCACGACATGGATTTCATCTACGAACTGGCCGATGAGGTCCACGTCCTCCAGAGGGGGCAACTGGTGGCCTCGGGGAGGACCCAGGAGGTCTTCAGCCAGGGGGAAGTCCTCCGGGCTGCGGGGCTCAAGACCCCCTTTCTGGTCCGGGCCCATCAGGAGGCGGGCCTTCCCCTCTTCCAGCGGGAGGAGGAGCTTCTGGCCTACTGGCGGGAAAGGCTTTCCAAAGAGGACGAAAAAACTACGAGATGACGAAATTGTTACCGTTTCGTCATCTTTTTTGTGCCTGTGGTATAATAGCCCACAAGGAGGTTCCCATGAAAATTCTCATTGCGGAAGACGAAACGGCCATTGCGGAAATCATTTGCTACAATCTTCAGTCCGAGGGCTTTGAGGCGGACTATGCCGAGGACGGAGCGGCTCTTTTAAAAAAATTCAACGATGAGGGAGCGGATCTGCTGATTTTGGATGTGATGATGCCGGTGAAGGACGGTTTGGAAACTTTAAAGGAAGTGCGCCAGACCTCCAAGGTGCCGGTGATCATGCTCACTGCCAAGACCTCGGAGCAGGACCGCATTGCCGGCTTGGAATCGGGGGCCGACGACTATGTGGTCAAGCCCTTTTCCATGGGGGAACTCATTGCCCGGGTGAAGGCCAATTTGCGCCGCCAGGGCTACGAAAATGAGGAGGAGGACTCCGACATTGTGGAGGGGGCCGACCTCATCATCGACGGGGCCAAGTACGAGGTCCTGAAGCGGGGCGAGGTGGTGGAACTCACCCTCCGGGAGTTTGAGCTCTTGAAATTTTTGGCCTCGGACCCCGGCACCGTCTACAGCCGGGAGGAGCTCTTGGAGCAGGTCTGGGGCTACGAGTACTACGGCGACATTCGCACCGTGGATGTCACCGTCCGCCGCCTCCGGGAAAAAATAGAGGACGACGGCAAGGACTTCCGCTACATTCTCACCAAGCGGGGCGTGGGCTATTATTTCGGAGGCTGAGGTGTTTTCTTCCATAAAATGGCGCTTCATCGTCATCTATGTGTTGCTGGTGATTGTGGTGATGGCCATTGTGGGGGGCTTCATTGTCAATCGCCTGGAGGACGATCAGCTGGAAAAGCTCCAGGACGACATGAGTCAGACCCTCTCCGCCGTGGCCGGGGCCGCCCCCTATCTCACGGAGCAGAACTGGGAGCAGACCGCCGGCAGAATGCAGAACACCCTCAATGAGTGGCGGCTGTCCACGGACGAGTCCATCTATGTCATTGAGGCGGGGGAGGTGCCCCGGATCATCGCCTCCTCCGTTCGCTCGGGGATCCAGGCCAATGGGGCCAATGCCCTGAGCTATCCCGGCCTCTCCGCCAGCGGCATATTGAGGGCCCTGGAGGGGGAGATTCAGCGGGAGATCATTGAGGAGCCCAATGGGCAGATGGCCTATGCCCACTACATCCAGCCCGTCTACAATCGCAATGGGGACGTGGCGGGACTCATGTACATGACCACCAGCCTCGCCTTTGTCCAGAGCGTGGTGGGGGATGCCCGGGTCATCCTGAGCTATGCCACCCTGGTGGCCCTCACCATTACGGGAGCTTTGGGCTACATTTTGGCCCAGTCCATCACTGGGCCCATTCGGGCGGTGACCCAAAAGGCCCAGGAGATGAGTGAGGGCAATTTCGACCAAAAGGTGGAGGTCAAGAGCAACGACGAGATTGGCCAGCTGGGGAGCATGTTCAATGTACTCACCACCGAGCTCAAGGACACCCTAAACCGCATCGACACCGAGCGGAGCAAGCTGGACACCATCTTCAACTACATGGCCGAGGGGGTCATCGCCCTGAACCGCAGGGGCCAGCCCATCCACGTCAATCCCGTGGGCCGGGAGATTCTCGAGCTGGAGGGGGAGTTGGAGGAGATCGAATACTGGGACGTCCGTCAGCTCAATATTCAGGGGATCAACTACTACGATGAGTCCTCCCTTTCGGGGACCGCCCAGGCTCAAATCAAGGACAAGTTTTACAATATTCGCTACGCGCCCTACAAGACTGAATTTGGCCAGGATGTGGGGCTCATTGTGGTGCTCCAGGACATCACCGACGAGCACAATTTGGACATTCTGAGGAAGGACTTTGTGGCCAATGTGGGCCACGAGCTCAAGACCCCCCTCACCACCATTAAGTCCTACACCGAGACCCTCCTCAATGCCTCTTTGGAGGAGCGGGCCGCCAAGCGGTTTTTGGAGATCATCAATCGGGAGGCGGACCGGATGAATCACCTGGTGGTGGACCTCCTCCAGCTGTCCAATATGGACGCGAGACGTCAGGTGTGGGATCTCAAGTCCATGGATGTCTATGAGACGGTGACTCTGGTCTTGGAGTCCCTCCAGCCCATGATTGGGGAGAAGCACCACCACGTCCACCTGGAAATTCCCACCGACATCCACAATTTCATCGGGGACCCCCACGGGGTGAGCCAGGTCCTCACCAATATCCTCTCCAATGCCGTGAAGTACACCTCCTATGGGGGCAGGATCACGGTGTCGGCCAAGAACTACGGCTCCCGGGTCCACATCAAAATCAGCGACAATGGCATGGGCATGGGCAAGCGGGATCTGGAGCGGATTTTCGAGCGCTTCTACCGGGTGAACAAGGACAGGAGCAGGACCTCCGGGGGCACGGGCCTGGGGCTTTCCATTGCCAAGGAGATCATGGAGTCCATGGACGGCAGGATTCGCATCAAGAGCGAGCTCTCCGTGGGGACCACCGTCCTCCTCTCCTTTCCCGTGGATGAGGCCCTACTGTGAGGGGCAAAATGGAGCGGGCCAAGACCGTGGCCCTGGGGCTCCTCCTCCTGGCCACCCTCTTTTTAATGCACTTGGTGTGGGTTCAGTTTCCCCTGAAGAACAATCCCCTCATGGAGCCCGCCCCCCTGGCGGTGCCCATTGACAAGGAGGACTACATTCCCAAGGAGGCCCTGATCCACTTTGGAGACGGCAGCCACACCGTCACCGCCCAGCTCCAAAATGTGTGGCCCTTCTACCGGGGGATGATTGAGGAGGTATTTTCCCACAGGAGGTCCTTTGAGCCAGTGGAGGAGGGGGCCCTCTACAAGCTCCGGGGGGTGAAGAGCATCGTCTTTGACCTGGGGGGACCCCTCCACGGCGCCATCTTCCAGCACCTCTACGGCCCCGAGGAGTTGGGGGTGCCCACCAAGGTGGCCTTCAATGTGGAGGCCCGGGAGTTTCTCATGGAAACGGAGGAGGGCATCTTCCGCTCCGATGGGGGCAATGTCTCCTATGCCTCCATTGGGGACTTCATCGACGTGGCCGAGAGCCAGAATCCCGTGAAATTCGTCCCCGTGGATGAGGCCTATCAGGTGGCCTCCAAGCTCTACATTCCCGCCGAGGGGCGGAAGGACCCCTATCACTCGGTCTACAAAAATGAGCTTCTCAATATGGGGGAGACCTACCGGCAGAATTTGGTGACCCGCATGCTGGGCACCCCCATCAACTCCGTCAATATCATTGAGGAGAGTAGCTCCACCCTCTATGTCTACGGCCAGAAGACCCTCCGCATGGGCCAGGAGGAGCTCATCTACACCGACGACAGCCCCATCCGCCGGGAGGCGCCCCAGCTCATGGCCTCCATGGGGGCCATAAAGAGCTTTCTCAGCGAGGCCATGGGCTTTCGCAATCGCCTCTACTTCCAGGAGGTGGAGGCGCTGGAGGGGGGCTATCGCTTCAAGGTGAATTTCGAGGAGTCGGGCCACATGGTGCTGCCCCAGAGGGAGGGCAGGGCCTATCTCATCATGGAAGTGATGAGCAATCAGGTGCGGCGGGTGAACTTCCTCTACCGGACGGAGAACACCCAGGAGCCCCCCCAGGAGGGGGAGCGGATGCTGTTAACGGTGGAGGAGATCTTTGAGCGCAACCGCCCCCTCCTCAGTGAGCTTGCAGGGGGCGGGGAGGAGCTGCTCAGCGACGGGGAGCTCTTCGCCGCCCTGGAGGATGCGGTCTTCACCTTTGTGGACCCCGCCCTGGGGGAGCGGGACCTGCTCTACCACGCCTATGGCCTCACCTTCCATGGGGTGAGCTACTATTTCGATGCCAATCAGGGAACGTATCTACTGGAGGATGCCCGTGGACTGGACTAAATCCAAAAATATATTTATCATCGTCCTCTTGGTGACCAATCTCATCCTCCTGGGCCTCTATTTTTCCAAAAATATCCAATACCGAGGGCGGGATGAGAGCTGGAGATTCGGCCGGGAGGTGAAAAAAGTCCTGGAGAGAGGGGACATTCACGTGAAGACCTCCATTCCCGGCAAGAGCCCCCAGCTGCCCACCTTCAAGGTGGCCTATGAGTCCGCCGATGGCCCCCGGCTCAATCAGCGCTTCTTTGGGGGCCTGGGGGAGATCACCCGGAACGAGGCCACCTATCTCCAGTTGGTCTACGGGGAGGCCTCCGTCCACTTTATCGACGGCCGCAGGCTCCTCTACGAGGCCCCCGGCCACATTGGTCAGGCCGTCAGTGGGGAGCGGGCCCAGCAGATCGCCCTGGAATTTCTCGAGCTCAGGGGCTTCGACACCCAGGACATGGAACTGGTGGATGTGAAGGAGCAGGGGGATGAGGTCCTCCTGAGCTACACCGCCAAGGTCAAGGGCCACTATCTGGAGAGCACCTACACCTATATCACCGTCTCCGGGGCCCAGGTGAGCTCCATGGACCGCCTCTGGGTGAATCTCTTGGAGAAGCGGCCGGAGAAGCGGGCCCCCATGCCCGCCGCCAAGGCCCTCCTCCACCTCTTGGACCAGCCGGAGATGGCCGGCAAGACCATTGTGGACATTGCCCCCTGCTACTACTTCAATCCCGAGGAGCAGGGCGCGGTGGAGGATCTCACCCGCACCTTGGAGGGCAGCTCCTCCGTGGGCTGGCGGCTCTCCTTTGAGGACGGCACGGAACTGGTCCTCCCCGGGGAATAAAAAACCACGCTACTTCAAGTAGCGTGGTTTTTTGGTGCTCTGTGAATTTTTGGGGGCCAAGGTTCCGCCTCGAAAGGGAGGGCTTGGCAGCTTTTACTGCTTGCTGTGCTCTGCCAGTAGCTCGTCCTTCATCTTCCAGAGGGGCTTGGAGAGGTCCACAATGTACTCGTGGGGATTTCTCAGCCTCTTTACCTCCTCCCAGAAGGTGGACAGCTCCCGCTGGACATTCTCCCGAATCTCCTCCAGGCTGGGCAGCTCGTAGACCAGCTTTCCGTGGTCGTAGATCTGCTTCATCAGGGGACGGGCCTCGTAGTTTTTCAAGGTCTTCCGCTTCCAGGTGAAGAGGGGGTGGAAGATCTCGTACTCGTCCTCGGGAATCACCTCATCGTGGAGGGTGATGACATCGGCCAGGGCCTTGTTGTTGGTTTTGTCGTAGAAGCGATAGATGTTTTTGAAGCCCGGAGTGGTGATTTTGGCCACATTCTCCGAGACTTTGATCTTGGGGATGAACTGGCCGTCTCGCTCGGTGCCCACCAATTTGTAGACGCCGCCAAAGACGGGATCGGTCTTGGAGGTGATGAGCCGCTCTCCCACCCCAAAGGAGTCCACCCTGGCCCCCTGTTGGAGGATGTCCTCGATGACATACTCATCCAGGGAGTTGGAGGCCATAATTTGAACCTTCTCAAAGCCCGCCTCATCCAGCATTTGCCGGGCCATTTTGGAGAGATAGGCGATGTCCCCGGAGTCGATGCGAATCCCCAGGGGCTCGTGGCCCCCCTCCCTCAGCTCATTGAAGACGGTGATGGCATTGGGGATGCCCTGTTTCAGGACATCGTAGGTGTCCACCAAGAGGAGGCAGGAGTCGGGATAGACCTTGGCATAGGCCCGAAAGGCCTCCAGCTCCGTATCGAACATCATGACCCAGGAGTGGGCCATGGTGCCCTTGGCGGGGACCCCGTATTGGAAGTCGGCCAGGGTATTGGCGGTGCCGCTGCAGCCTCCAATGTAGGCGGCCCGGGCCCCCAAATTGGCCCCGCTGTAGCCCTGGGCCCTCCGGGAGCCAAATTCCGCCACGGGGCGGCTCTGGGCGGCGGTGACAATGCGATTGGCCTTGGTGACAATCATGCTCTGGTGGTTGATGGTCAAAAGGACCATGGTCTCCAAGAGCTGGGCCTGAATGACGGGGCCCCGAATGGTCACCAGAGGCTCCTGGGGAAAGGCCACCGTCCCCTCGGGGAGGGCCCAGACATCGCAGGCAAATTTGAAATTTCTTAAGTAGTCCAGAAACTCCTCGCTGAAGAGGCCCTTGGAGCGGAGAAAGTCGATGTCCTCCTCTTCGAAGTGGAGGTTTTCCATGTACTCAATGAGGGGTTCCAGCCCCGCAATGATGGCATAGGAGGCCTCATCGGGGACGGATCGGAAAAACATATCGAAGTAGACGATCTCATCGGCCCGACCGTTTTCCAGATAGCCATTGCCCATGGTGAATTCATAGAAATCCGCCAGTAGGGTGTAGTTGTTTTTTTCTGTAAAGTCCATAGTTCACTCCCTTGTAGGTATTACTTCCATTATATCACTGAAGGGGAAGAGCTAGGCCTGGGGGAAGAGGGATTTCAGGACGGGGTGGATGATGCCTGCCAGCACCGCCCCAAAGAGTCCCTGGAGGAGATTGGGAATGGCGGCGGCGGAGGCTGCGGCCACCCCGTAGAGCATCACCTCGTAGAGGAAGTAGCCCAGGGGCATGAGGAGGGAGGCCAGGGCAAAGACCACCACCACGGGGAGTTTGATCCGCTTCATGAGGAAGATGGCCCCGGCCGCCTCAATGGCCTTGATGATGAGGGTGGCGGGGGCATAGTAGGTGTAGCCCAGGAGAATATCCGCCAGGGCGCAGCCAAAGCCCGCGGCCACTATGCCATAGGGGACGGGGAGGAGGGCGGCGGACAAAAAGACGGCCGTTTCCGATGCATTGAGATAGCCCTTGGTGGCGGGGATGGGAATGTTTACCACCATGGTGGCAACGGTCACCAGAGCCATAAATAGAGCCGTTCGAGTAAGTACTTTTGTATCCATAATTGCTCCTTTCTTTCGCTTATATTCTATGGCTTTGTGAAATTAAAGTAAAGAAAAAGGGAGTGCCTCGGGCACTCCCAAAATTAGTCATCGTTTTCTAGGACTTCCTTCCACCGCTCCAAGTGGGCCTTTTCCTCCGGGGGCAGCTCCGGAAATTGTGGGTCGATTTTCTCGAAGACATCCACCATAATTTCGCTGACCAGGTAGCGGCTGAACCACTTTCGATCGGCGGGAATCACATACCAGGGGCAGGACTCCGTGGAGGTGTGGGCCAGAAGGTCCTCATAGGCCTCCTGATACTCGCTCCAGTAGCGGCGCTCACTGACGTCGGATGCGGAGAACTTCCAGTTCTTCTCCTCCTCCTCAATCCGGGCCAGGAGCCGCTGTTTTTGCTCCTCCTTGGAGATGTGGAGGAAGAATTTTACAATGGTGAAGCCATTGTCGGTGAGGTACTGCTCGAAATTGGAGATCTCCCTGAAGCGGCGGTTCCAGATCTGATCGTCCACCAAAAATTCGGGAATCTGCTGCTTGGGCAGGAGGTTGTGGACCCGAGTCACCAGTACGTCCTCGTAGTGGCTGCGGTTGAACACGGCAATATTGCCCCGGCGGGGGAGGGCCCGAAAGGCCCGCCACAGATAGTCGTGGTCCAGCTCCTCATCGGAGGGCTCCTTAAAGGGGGTCACCACCGTGCCCTGGGGGTTCAGGGCGCTGAATACATGCTCAATGGTGCCGTCCTTGCCGGCGGCGTCCATGGCCTGGAGAATGATGATGAGCCCCCGCCGATTCTCCGCATAGAGGGCCTCCTGGTACTGGGCCAGTTTCTCCTGATTGGCGGGGAGGAGCTGCTCGTAGACCTCCTCCTTGGTGAGGCTGCCATTGTAGGAAGTGGGAAAATCCTGGAGTTTTACCTTTTTTCCCACCTTCACCCGATATTTGTCCGTGTTCATCTTTCCTCCCTTCCAGGGCAGAGCCCTTGGAAACAACAGTTGCGGGCCACCGCAGTGGCCAAATTGGATTGAATTATATAACATATTTTGTTACGATTCAAGAAAAGGAGGGACATCTATGAAACAATTGCGCAGAAGTATCTACGACCGGAAAATTGCAGGGGTCTGCGGGGGATTGGCGGAGTATCTTGGCCTGGATTCCAATCTCGTCCGCCTCCTGTGGATCATTTTCACCTTTGCAGGGGGCAGCGGCATCTTGGCCTATCTCCTCTGCTGGATCCTCATTCCAGAAGAATGAAAAAAGCCATCATCATCCTCACCGCCCTGCTCCTGCTGGGCTCCCTCACCGCCTGCGGAAACCGCCCCGGGGCCGTGGACAAAAAGACCCAGGGGGCAGAGGCCTTTGCGGAGGAGCCCCAGAGGCCCGCTCCCGAGAAGAAGGAGGAGCCTCTGGAGACCAGCCTGAGTCTGGTGGCCTTTGGGGACTTCATGCTCCACCGGCCCCAAATTGAGGGGGCCCGGGTGGGGGACGACTTCGACTTCACCCCGGTCTTTGCCCTCTACCAAAAGGACATTGAGGAGCGGGATTTGGCCATGATCAATTTGGAGACCACCCTCACCGATCAGAAGACCTACACCACCTATCCCGTCTTCCGCTCCCCCGAGGAGGTGGCCCGGGACCTCTCCAAAGTGGGCTTCGATGTGCTGAACACCGCCAACAATCACGCCTACGACGGGGGCCAATTTGGCCTGGAGTACACCCTGGATAAGATTCGGGAGGCGGGGATGGGGGCCATTGGCACCACCGAGGTGGGCTTTCCCGTGATCTACGAGAGCAATGGCATCCTCCTGGGCCTCATCTCCTACACCTACGGCCTCAATGGCTTCGAGAGCAGCATGGCCGCCAGTGATAGTCCCTATGTGGTGAGCCTCCTCACTGAGGAGAACATTGAAAGGGATGTGTCCATCCTCAAGGAGGATGGGGTGGACGCCATTGTGGCCTTCGTCCACTGGGGGGAGGAGTACCACCAGCCCATTACGGCCCAGCAGGAGCACTACGCCCAGTTCTTCCACGATCAGGGAGTGGATCTCATCCTGGGCTCCCACCCCCACATTCCCCAGACCCAGGGGGTCATTGTGGGCGAGCGGCCCACCTACATCGCCTACTCCATGGGGAATTTCTACACCAATCAGCGGCCGGAGGAAATGGGCAGGAAAAATGTGGACATGGGCCTGGCCACCTACGCCACCTTCACCAAGAAGGGGGAGGTGACGGAGGTGACGGAGTTCAACACCGAGGCCTTCCACCTGGACCGCTACTACGGGGAGGATGGCCGCCGCCGCTATGTGGCCGTGCCGGCGGCCCGGGTCCTGGAGGGGGCCATGAGCTATGAGCGCACCGAGGAGATTCGGGGAAAACTGGAGGGGGCCCACCGGGAGTATCTCCAGTTCTTCAATCCCGATGCCCTCTTGGAAGGTGCAGATCAATAACAAACTTCCGAGATATCCGTTGGGGAGGGCAAAACTCCCCAGCGGATCTTTTTTCGCAAAAGTGGTTTTGGCCCCCTGATACGGGCCAAGGGGGACGAGCCGAAAACAGTCAATTCCCTCCCTTCCACAGAAGGGCCGGGGGACGAGCCTAAGACAGTCAATTCCCTCCCTTCCACAGAAGAAGGCCGGGGAGTTCTGGCCCCCAAGAAATTCTCCCTCATTCTTTGATTGGAAATAATTAAAAAAACTGAAAATATGAAAAAGGGACTTGACCCCCCTTTTTTTTGGCCGTACAATAGGGAAAAGAATGTCGCGTCAACACAATAGTGTGATAAAGCAAAGATTTGAGGTGACCTATGGCTGAACATTGGGAGAAGAACGAAGCGGTGAAACAGGCGTTGGGGAGACTGGATGATTTGTCATCAGCCATTGGCAACACCCCCCTGGCCACCATCCGCTACCGCTACAAGGGCAAGGAGGCCGAGATCTACGCCAAAGTGGAGGCCTTCAATCTCACCGGCTCGGTGAAGGACCGCATGGCCCACTACACCCTGAAGGAGGCCCTGAAGAAGGGGGACTTCAAGGTGGGGGACACCATTGTGGAGGCCACCAGTGGCAACACGGGGATCGCCTTCTGCGCCCTGGGGGCCTATCTCAGGACTCCGGTGGTCATCTACATGCCCGAGTGGATGAGTGAGGAGCGGAAAAAGCTCATCACCTCCTTTGGCGCGGAGATCCGCACCCTGACCCACGAGGAGGGGGGCTTCATTGGAAGCATTGAGCGGGCCTTTGCCCTGGCCAAGGAGGACGGCTACTACTGCCCCGCCCAATTCGAAAATCCCTTCAATGCCGCCGGTCAGTACGAGAGTCTGGGCAAGGAGATCGTTCAGAACCTGAAGGACCTGGGCCTCACCGCCGATGCCTTTGTGGCAGGGGTGGGCACCGGGGGCACCGTCATGGGGGCGGGCCGGGCCCTGAGGACCGTGAATCCCAATTGTAAGATTCACCCCCTGGAGCCCGCCGAGTCCCCCACCCTCTCCACCGGCGGGGAAAAAGTCGGGGAGCACAGAATCGCCGGCATCAGCGATGAGTTCGTCCCCGATCTTCTGAAGATGGACGAGTGCGATGACATCGTCCAGGCAAGTGACGGCGACGCCGTCCTCATTGCCCAGGCCCTGGCCAAATTGGGCCTGGGGGTGGGGATCTCCTCCGGGGGCAATGTGGCAGGGGCCATAAAGCTCAGGGAAAAAATGGGGGATGGGGCCGTGGTGGTCACCGTCCTCTCCGACGACAACAAAAAATACCTCTCCACCTCCCTCCTTCAGGAGGAGCCCATGAAGGACGAGTATGTGGCCAAGGACCTGGAGATCCTCTCCATTACCATGAGCCGCTAGAGGGCACAAAAAGAGCAGACCCCCGGGGTCTGCTTTTTAATTGGGGAGTCTTTCCCTGAGTCTCATGGCCCCCTCGTCCTCGGGGAAGCGGAGTAAAAATTCCCCCACCAGGACCCGGGCCTCCTCCTCCTTGCCCTCGTCCAGGAGGGTCTGGATCTCCCGGAGGAGGTCCTTTCTCAGGGCCCGTATCATGGCCTGGGCATCCAGATAGTCCTCCTGATTGTCCTCCTTCACCTGGAGGAAGAGGTCCACCGCCGCCAGAGGATCGTCCTCCTTGATCTTCAAGAGCCCCTCCTCGTAGAGGGCATTGGAGCGGGCCAGGTTGTGGAGCTCCTCCATGCGGAGGGTGATGTCCACATTGTCCATTTTCGTGGGGAGCTTCTGATAGATGGCATAGGCCTCCTCGTAGCGGCCCAGGGCCGTCATGGCCTCGGCCCGGTGGAGCTTCTGGGTGTTGGTGTAGCGCTGATAGAGATAGCTGCCCAAAAAATACACCGAGGTCACAGTGAGGATGAGGGCCAGGAGGGTCACAATGGCCGAGGGGGAGGGGAGGTGACGGGGCGGGGCCACCTTGGGCACCGCCACATCGTCAATGTGCTTGATGGTCATGGTGTCGTGGCGCTGGACCAGCTTCAGGTCCACCGCCTCCTCTCCGGAGCCCTTGGCCATATTGTAGAATTTCTTGTTGATGGCCCGCTCATTGAGGGTCTTGGTGACAAATTCCCGGTTTCTGGAGCAGTAGCTGCAGGTGTCCACATCCCCATTGATGAAGCCGCACACGCAGCGCCAGCTCCGGGGGAAATTCTCCCCATAGGTCATGACATCGGAGCCGTAGAGGGTCTGCATCTTTTCCCGCTTTTCATCGGGGACAATGGGGAGCTTGTAGAGATGCTCCTTCTTCAGATCCATGTACTTCCGGCTGCCGTCGGCGAAGTGGATCTCGCTGATGCGCACCTGGACGCTCCGGGCGGTGCCGTGGCGCTCGTCCAATTGCCAGGGGGGCAGGAAGTCGATGGTTCCGTGGGCGAGGGCCAGCTCCCCGTACTCCTTGGAGAAGACCGTCCGGTCGAAGAGAAATTTCCCCATGGAATTTTGGAAGAGGGCCTCCATTTTCAAATATTCAATTTCCTTCTCGGAATTATTTAAAATTTTACTAACAAGGCCCAGACTGGCATCCATGGAAACAATTTCCGCCTGGACGATCTGCACCTGGGCCCCCTCCAAGAGGCTGATTTTGCCTTGAAATACCCGCATGTGGCACCTCCTCTCTGTCTATTACCTCCATTATTGAAAAGGGAGGGGGATCCTGTCAAGGGGAAGGGAGAATTTGTGATAGAATGAACACAGATTAAATAGGGTAAAGGACGGTTAGTGATATGAAGAAAAAGAAAATGAGCACCGGAAAGAGGGACCGGAGCCTGCGAATGGCCTTTCGCTATCAAGAAGAGGTGCTCACCTATTACAATAAGTCGGTGCGGCGCTTTGTACAGCTGCTGTTTTTTTTCTATGTAATGGTCAATCTCCTCACCTTCAGCAATGAACCCTGGAGAATAAAGGAAGAGTGGATCTACATTTTGGTGGGACTTGTCATCATAGCAGCCTTCGCCATTTACATCTACTGGCGAACCAAAAAGTTCACCCAGCGCATTCATTTTTTCACTGAGGACAATCGGCCCCATCCCGGGCAGATTGTGGACTTTGTCATGGGCCCCGAGGGAAAACCCGCCCTGGTCATTCGCTACACCAAAAAGGGGGCGTCCGGCACCAAGGAGTTTGTCACGCCCCCGGTGACGGCCAATCCCTATGAGGTGCTCTCCAGTCCCAAAGTGGATGTCTACGAGCGAGAGGGGGAGGCCCTGGCCGTTAATTTTCGCGTGGCCCGGGACGAGAGTCAGATCATGAAGGATCCGAGGAAATAATTATGGAATATAAAATGAAAGTTAAAACAGGAGAGGAGATCTTCTACCGGGAGCTGGGCCAGGAGCACGGGGGCCGGCCCATCCTCCTCATCCACGGCAATGAGTCCTCCTCCTATCACATGCTGCCTCTGGGGGAGGCCCTCGCGGAGAAGTACCGGGTCATCATGCCGGACATGCGGGGCTTTGGCAATTCCAGCTACCGCCATCACTCCCGGAAACTGGAGGACTACGCCCTGGACCTGCGGAGCCTCATTCACAGCCTGAAAATCAGCGAGCTCATTGTCATTGGCTGGAGCTTTGGCGGGGCCGTGGCCCTGAAGCTGGCGGAGATCAGCCACCGGGTCCGGGGGGCCGTGCTTTTGGCTCCGGTCTCCCTCAATGGGGCCCTCCTGAAGACCAGCAGCCAGGTGCGGGAGCAGATGGCCCAGGTGAATCAGGCCATGATCACCCCGGACTATTTAAAGCTCTTTGAGCCCTTCACCAAACTCAGTGTGACCCCCCTGGTGTCCCCTCGAATGCAGAAGGAATTTCTGTGGAATATGTACATGTACCGGAAGGGGCGGCCGGAGAAGGAGCTCTACGACAGGAGAATGGATGAGACCCTAAAGCAGGTCAATGAGCGGGATGTCCTCTCCATCATTCGCCACCTGAGGCCCCAGGGCCAGGAGAAGGTGGCCATTCCCGTCCTCATTCTCCACGGCATCAAGGACCAGGTGCTCCCCGTTCAGGGCTCCATGGTCATGAAGGAAATTCTCCCCAGGGCCCAGCTCATCCTCATGGATGCCGGCCACTATGTCAGCGAGGACCAGCCGGAGGAGACCCTCCAGCACATTGAAACATTTTTAGAAGGAGGAAGCCATGAAAGTCGCAATCTCTGAACTCTTTCACACCCCCCAGGTGGCGGAGGTGCTTAAAAACTACCCCGTCTTCGAACCCATTGTCCTGCCCAAAAGTGCAGATCTCAGAGAGCTGCCCCAGGATGTGGAGGTATTTGCGGGCCTGCGGGGGGTGGAGAAGCTGGATCTCAATGAGTATCCCCAGCTGAAGTACATCTTCCTCCAGTCCGTGGGCATCGACTACTTGGACCTGGCCACCATTGAAAAGCTGGGCATCACCCTCACCAACAACAATGGGGCCTACAGCGAGCCCATCGGGGAGTGGATTGTGATGAATCTCCTCAATATGGTCAAACAGACCCAGACCTTTATGAGGCAGCAGCGGGACAAGATCTGGCAGCACAATACCTCCGTGCGCCTCCTCAAGGGCAAGACCATCCTCTTTTTGGGCACCGGCACCATCGCCCAAGTGGCGGCCAAACTCCTGGCCCCCTTTGGGGCGGAGCTGGTGGGCTACAACACCCGGGGCCGGGAGGTGGCGGGCTTTGACTGGGTGGTGTCCCCGGAAAAATTGGATGAAGCCTATGGCAGGGCGGACTTTGTGGTGGCCGTCCTCCCCCTCACTCCCGCCACCCGAAACTTCCTGGACCAGGGGGCCTTCCGCAAAATGAAGGACGGCGTGGGCATTGTGAACATCTCCCGGGGGCCCATTATCGACGAAGAGGCCCTGGTGGCGGCCCTAAAGTCCAAAAAAGTCTCCGCCGCCGCCCTGGACGTCTTTGTGAAGGAGCCCCTGGGGGCGGAGAGTCCCCTCTGGGAGATGGACGGGGTCTATATCAGCCCCCACAACTCCTTCCAGGCCGATCACATTCAACAGCTCAACACCCGGACCATTGTGAAGAATCTGGAGCACTTGGCCAAGGGGGAGGCCCTGGAAAATGTCATCAATTTTGACAAGGGCTACTAGGAGCTCTTCACTGAAAAACTAAATCCAAACACAAAAATTGCCGGTCGTTGCGACCGGCAATTTTTGGTTTTAGGATGATTCTTTGGATGACTTATTTTTGGATCAGGCCATTTTTAATGGCTTCCTCCCGGAGCCAATCCCTGAAGTCGGGATGGGCGATGGCAATGAGAGCCTCCACCCGCTGGGGCACGGTGGCGCCTTTGAGCCAGGCCACCCCATACTCCGTGACCACATAGTCGGTGTCGTTCCGCTGGAGGGAGACAATGGCACCGGGTCTCAGCTCGGGGACAATCTTGGACCGGAGGACCTTTTCGCCATTTTCGTCCCGCTCATAGTAGGTGGAGTGGAAGGCCATAATGGACTTGCCCCCCTTGGAGCGCTGGGAGCCCTGAACGGTGTCGGCCTGTCCGCCGGTACCGGTGTACTGGACGTGGCCAATACTCTCGGAGGCACACTGACCGGTGAGGTCGCACTCCAGAGCGGCGTTTACGGAGACATATTTGCTCACCCTTGCAATGTCGAAGGGATTGTTGGCAATGCTGCCTCGAACAAAGACCACCGAGGGGTTGTTGTCAATGAAGTCGTAGAGCTTGCGACTGCCAAAGGCAAAGGCCGCCAGGGAAATGCCATTGTAGAATTCCTTCTGGCTATTGTCCACGGCCCCACACTGGATGAGTTCCACCATGGTCTCGGTGAACATCTCCGTGTGGATCCCCAGGTGCTTTTTGCCCTTGAGTTCCTGAGCCACGGCATTGGGAATATTGCCGATGCCCAGTTGAATGGTGGAGCCGTCCTCCACCAACTCGGCAATGAACTTGCCGATGGCGGCGTCCTTCTCGGTGAAGGGCTTCAGCTGGATCTCGGGGACGGGACGATCGGATTCCACCAGGGCGTCAACTTGAGAAATATGAACGAGGGTATCTCCAAAGGTCCGGGGATAGTGAGGGCTCACCTCAACGATGACCCGGCCGCCAGCTTCGATGACTTCCTTCTCGTAGATGGCACTGATGGAGAGGGTTAAGTAGCCGTTTTCATCCATGGGGGAACAGGTGGTGAACAGGACCAGGTCCCGGCCTTCGGCCCGAGATCGTTCGATCTTCTTGCCCACGGCGGAAGTGGAGTGCTGGGGAATGTCCACACACAGGCCCAACTTCTGCATTTCCCGCTGCTTGGCATTGAAGAACCAGGACTGCTGCTCACAGACTCCCACCATTTCCGGGTCCTCCATGGCCGGCCAGTTTTCCACGGGCAGGCAGGAGACCATAATGGTGTCCTTGACGCCATACTCCTTGAGGACTTGGAGCTCATTGAGGATGGCGGTGGGGGAGCTGGCCACCTGACCGACAATCATACAGTCTTTGTCTCGGATCAATTTGAGGGCATCTCTCGCACTCATCTTTTTGCTTTCATACATCTGCTTGATGTCCATGATTACCTCCTAAACATGGTCCATGGGAAATTAAAGCTTCATAGCCAGCTTGATATCCTCGGGGATACTCTGCTTTGGCGTCAACAGTGAGACAAAAATCGTCAGTGCCAGGGAGATACAGGTGACGTGGAAGTAACCTGGGAGTCCGCCCGGCCATTGGAATGGAGTCAGGGTGACGAGGGTCAAGAGGAAGGAGACGGCCAGTCCGGCAATGACGCCCTTTTCCGTGGCCCGCTCCCAGAGGATGCCCACCAGGAAGACGGGGAACATGGCGGAGACCAGGGTACCGTATCCAAAGGCCCCGAGGATGCCCACCAGACTGGTGTTGTAGATGGAAACCACAATGGCCACAAGACCCATGATGGCCATAAATACTCGGGTGACTTTTCTCTGATTTTTCGGATCGATGTTAATGCTCAGTGCCCGGGGCAGGTCCCTGGACAGGAGGGTGGAGGTGGTGGTGAGATAGGCACTGGCCGAGCTCATGGAAGCGGCGAGAACCGCTGCATAGACCATCAGCTGTGCGAAGACACCGGCCTTGTCGGCGAAGACATAGACGGCAGTGTCGGGGTGTTCCAGAGGCTGAACTTCCCCGGTGGCCACCATGTGGAGGACACCGTAGGCCACGGTAACGGCCAAAAACGCCACAAACATGTGGGCGATGCCGGAGACAAAGGCGGCCTTGGGCAGTTCCCGGGGATCCTTAATGGCATACATTCTGGCCAGGACCGCCGGCTGGGCAATGACCCCAAAGAAGGGGACAAACATCCACACAAAGCTCATGCTGCCCTTCATGCTTCCCCATGCACTGAGGAACTTGGGTCCCAACTCCTTGGTGACCCCATTGGTCCCGGTGACGGTGCCCGCTTCAGCCACAGAGGCTGCAACGGTGGAGAAGCCCCCCGTCATGCGGAAGAAGAGAATAATCATAATGACACTGGCAAATACCATGATGAAGCCCTGGAATGCCTGGGTCATCAGACCCCCCACCTCACCGGCGATGATGGTGTAGACCGTCAGTAGACCAAAAATAATCAATCCTGCGACTATGGGTTCCACCCCAAGGAGGTGACTGAAGAGGGCACTCCCTGCGGAGATCTGAGAAGCTAAGTAACCGATACAGGCAATACTCACCACAATACTCATTAAAGTTTTAATGACTTTGTTGTTGTTGAATCTGGCGTCGGAGAGGTCTCCGAGGCTGGCAATGGGACGAACTTCTGCAATGGCCCGGATCTTCTTGCCCAGAATCATATATCCCAGGGCAAAGGCACCGGAACTGAGCATCCACCAGGCCATGGGACTGCCCGTATCGTAAATGACACCGGGAACCCCAACAATGGCGAAGGCACTGGCCACCCCTGCAGTGGATGCCAGACCCACCGTCACCGGACCAAAGAGTCCCGAGGCACCAAAATAGTCATTGTCGGATTTGACCCGTCTGGATGCCAACACGCCAATGACTAGAGAAATTGCGATCATCGCAAAAGAGAAGATTAAAATCAATGTAACAGTTGATTGAGCTAGATCCATGGGTTCTATTCTCCTTTCTTGCCTTTGATCCGATTGGCCTCTTCAATAAATTCATTCCACTGTTCATCGGAGAGCCAACGATTGCGATTAAAGAAATAACCCACCATGAGGGTGAGGACGCCGCCGATCCAGTAGAGATAGACCACAGGTCCAAAGGAATAGTGGAATCCACCAAAGAATTTTCCGGCTTCCACTTGAGCTGCCAGGTCATTGGCATAGGCCAGATAAAAACCGATGGCCCACACTACCGCCCAGGACAGCAGAGGGTAGATGAGATAACCCTTGTCAATTTTTTCGTTATTGGCTGAGCCAAGAATTAAGTGCAACAACATCATAACTATGGACAGGATAAAAGCCGCTAAATACTGATCAGCAATGGCCAGTACCCATAGTGCCACCCAAAGAATGCCAATGACAATAAAAATGGCATTATACTTTCCTTTTAAGTCCATTGATTCCTCCTTTAAGTGAGAAAGTGGTATTGATGTACTCTTTTACCGAGTGACTCAGACCTCCCTTCGATATACAATATATTCCATTTCACTACGTAAAAAGTGTTGTATCCTTACGTTGTGAAATAGTAAATACATTATAACATGGATAAATTTATTTACAACGCTAAAGCAGTAAATAAATAAAATAGTTTTTATCTTTACAAAGAAAAAAATTGGGGGCTGGTTCAGGGCCCTGAAAAATGGGGCGGGGCGGGGAGGGCTCTCGGGGAGTTTTTAAAACAAAGTTCAGTGCAAAAAGGGCAAAAAAAGAGCGCCCTTGGGGGCGCAGTGGATGCCATTAGAGGCTGAGAAAAAACTGGCAGAGTCGAATGGTGATCCAGCCCAGGGCGACGCCTAAGACATTGAGTATGAGGTCGTCCACATCGGCGGTCCTGCCAATGAAGTACTGGAGGGTCTCCACGGAGAGAAAGAGGAGGCCGTGGCGAAAAAGCACTCCCCCAAAGTGAAACGTACCCCCTTTACTGGACAAACCAGTAGAGGGGGTATTTGCGTTGA
>JAUNLK010000003.1 GCA_030535395.1 Tissierellia bacterium | reverse complement strand
ACTGACTTGTAATCAGTAGGTTAGGGGTTCAAGTCCTCCCACCAGCTCCATTTTTAAGGAGGAGTTCCCGAGTTGGCCAAAGGGGACGGACTGTAAATCCGTTAGCTTAGCTTTCAGTGGTTCAAATCCACTCTCCTCCACCAATATTTTTAGTAAGCGGGTGTAGCTCAGTGGTAGAGCCCCAGCCTTCCAAGCTGGTTGCGAGGGTTCGATTCCCTTCACCCGCTCCACGAGCACCTATAGCTCAGTAGGATAGAGCAACGGACTTCTAATCCGTGTGTCGGGGGTTCGAATCCTCCTAGGTGCGCCATGCATCAATTGATATTGGGGTATAGCCAAGTCGGTAAGGCACCAGACTTTGACTCTGGCATTTCACAGGTTCGAGTCCTGTTACCCCAGCCATTTGATCCATTAGCTCAGTCGGTAGAGCACCTGACTTTTAATCAGGGCGTCCGGAGTTCGAATCTCCGATGGATCACCAAGTCTAGGAGAGGTATCGAAGCGGTCATAACGAGGCGGTCTTGAAAACCGTTAGGGTTCACGCCCACGTGGGTTCGAATCCCACCCTCTCCGCCATCCGTGGAGAAGTACTCAAGTGGCTGAAGAGGCTCCCCTGCTAAGGGAGTAGGTCCTTCAACGGGGCGCGAGGGTTCAAATCCCTCCTTCTCCGCCATAACTTGGGCCTTTAGCTCAGTTGGTCAGAGCTCCCGGCTCATAACCGGTTGGTCCGGGGTTCAAGTCCCTGAAGGCCCACCATGCATGCCCAGATAGCTCAGTCGGTAGAGCAGTGGACTGAAAATCCACGTGTCGCTGGTTCGATTCCGGCTCTGGGCACCATATCTACTTACATAGAAAAGCTCCATTCTTCGGAATGGAGTTTTTTGTTGTGAATATTGACCCCGAAGGATCCCTCCTCGTGAGGGAAATTTCCGTCCCCGGTGGAGGAAATTTCCACGAAGGTGGAAGAATTACCCGGGATTGGAAGTGAAAAGATTTTCCTCCCATGAAAAATGGAGGGGAATTGTAGTTCTTCAAAAGCCTGTTTTTTGACCTTTTCCCCCCCGAAATGTCCTCTCATTTTTTGGGGAGCTTGGGCTTTGGGGCATTTTTTCCGTAAGGATCTCCTGAACTGTGCCTCTGTTTTGGGGCGAGGGTACTGGGGCAAAAGCAATGGCAGTTCTTTAAGAGGCTGCTTATTGGCGTTTTTCCCCGGAATGCCCTTCATTTTTTAAGGGAGTTTATCCTTTGGGGCGTTTTTCCGTAAGGATCTCTTAAACTGGCATCTGTTTTGAGGCGAGGCTGCTGCCAAGCTCATTTGAAATTGAACATCGTGTATGAAAAAAGCGAGGGCCTCTGCCTCTCGCTTTTTGTTGGTTGTTTTTATTTTGGTTCTTTTTGGAAGAATGCTTCGTAGATGACTTTTTGCGCCGGGGCAAAGTCCTCTTCTCTCACGCCGATGATGATGTTGATCTCGCTGGCGCCCTGGACAATCATCTGAATGTTGATATTGTTGTCTGCAAGGGTAGTAAATATCTTGGAGGAGATCCCCACTCGGTTTTTCATATTCCGTCCCACGATGGTGACCAGGGCAATGCCGCTGGAAATGGAGATTTCGTCGGGGGCGCAGAAGGTCTTGAGCTCGCTGATGATTCGCTCTCTTTTGTTTTCCAGATAGGAATCTGAAATGATAAAGCTCAAAGAATCGATGGATGAGGGGATGTGCTCCGGGAAAACGTCATTGGCTTCAAAGACCGTGAGGGCTTTTCGTAAAAAGGACAAGTCCTGGGACATGCGTATTTTCTGCAGATTGATGACGCTAAAGTTCTTTCTTCCCGCCACGCCGGTGATGGGGGGCTCCTTGGGATCATCGAGAATATCCTGGATGATATAGGTGCCTTCTTCCTCGGGGGCATTGGTATTTCTGATTTCGATGGGAATGCCCTTGTTGGTGACGGGGAAGACCGCCTCTTCGTGGAGGATGCTGGCTCCGGAGTAGGAGAGTTCCCGCAGCTCCGGATAGGTGATGAAGTTGATCTGATGGGGTTTGTCGACAATTCTGGGATCTGCCGCCAAAAATCCTGTGACATCGGTCCAGTTTTCGTAGAGATTAGCGGAGACGCCGCAGGCGATAATGGAGCCTGTGATGTCGCTGCCTCCCCGGCTGAAGGTCTTCACCTTGCCATCGGCGCCGCAGCCGTAGAAGCCCGGAATGACCACCTTTTGGTGCTCTTTGGCCATGGCATCCAGGGCGGCATAGGTGCGCTTGCCATCCACCCTCCCATCGGGGAGGAAGTAGATCAGCTCCATGGGATCCATGAACTCGTAGCCCAGGTAGTGGGCCAGGAGCTTGCCATTTAAGTACTCTCCCCGGCTCAGGACATAGTCCAAAGTGAGGTCGGAAAGCAGGTTCTTTTCAATGGTTTCGAACTCTTGGCTGAGATCTATGGAAAGTTCCAAGTCCTGGATGATGGCCTGATAGCGGTCTTTAATCATCAAGAGAATTTCTCGAGTGTTGAGATTTCGCACGGCCAGGTCGTAGAGGAGGATCAGCAGGTCAGTGACTTTCTGCTCGTCCTTGTGGACCCTTCCTGGGGCGGAGGGGACGATGTATTTTCGTTCGGGATTGGAAAGTACAATGTTTTTTACTTTTTCGAATTGGGATGCATTGGCTAAGGAAGATCCGCCAAATTTCGCTACAATGGTCATATGGCCTCCTTTAATGTAACCATTGTAGATTCTTTGATACAATAAAGCAAGGAAGGGACAACGCTACCGCCCTTATAAAAAATCTTCTTTATGATGAAAATTACAAATTTTACAAATAGACGTTTCGAAGATGGCTAAACTGGTATACAATAATTGAGAGGCGTAAAACTTTATGTATTGGTTCCAAAAAACGGAGGAAAATTATGGTGGAAGTAAAAGATGTTGCTTTTGCGGACATGAAAGTGGGCGACTCTGCATCACTGACCAAGAAGATTACCGATGAAGATGTGCGCGCTTTTGCTGAGATTAGCGGCGACTACAATCCGGTTCACATTGATGAAGAATTCGCCAATGCTACCATGTTCAAAGGCCGCATTGCTCATGGGATTCTCGTGAGTGGTCTCATCTCTGCCGTTATTGGCACTCAGCTGCCCGGAAAAAATACTATATACATGGGTCAGAACTTGAAATTCACAAAACCCGTTTATTTGAATGACGAAATAACCGCAAAGGTGGAAGTCACCAATTTGCGCGAAGACAAGCACATTGTTAGCCTGAAGACGACAGCCACCAACCAAAAAGGTGAAGAAGTCATCGTCGGTGACGCTGTTGTTCTGAAGAAATAGGAGGGTAATTTAAAATGGAAATGAACAATCCCATGTTTGAAATGATGAACTGGCAGAAAAAGTACTTCGATTTTTGGAAGAAGTCCATGGACAATATGGGCTATGCCGCTGAGCAAGTAGCCGATCAATCTGAAAACATGGCACAGGAAGCCGCCAAGAACATGAATCCTTTCAAAATGTTCCAAAACATGGGCGCGCCCATGAATCCCCTGGCAGCTATGGCCAATGTGTATCCCTCTTTTGACTATCTCAAGAGTGTAAACGAAACTCAAGCCGCCATTATGGACATGTATCAGTCCTACAATAAACTGTACGAAGAAAATGTACAGCCCACTCAAGAAGAAGTTGCTCGCATCACCGAAGAAATGGTGGACAAGGGCTTTGAAGCTTACGAGCAATTTGTTCTGCCCGTACTCCCCGAGCCCATGAAGAGCTTGGTTCGTCAAAGTGTTTCCACCACCCGCAAGGGCGGCGAAGAAATGAAGCGCTTCTGGGCTCCCTGGATGGACAACTTCAAGCCCATGAACGACGCTCTGGTTCGCGGCACCTTTGACAATCCCAATGCTTTCTTGGAATTCCTCAATGGATTCAAATCCGACTACGCTGAAACCTTCAAGAAGCTCTTGAACATGCCCGCCATGGGAATCAACCGCAACCTCATTGAAGAACAGTACAAACTCGTGGACAACTACATCTCCCTGATGATCTATCAAATGGAAGTTATGGTTGTCATTGGCAACACCACCAACGAAAACATCAAGCTCTTCATTCGCAATGTCATCGACCGCATGAAGAATAATGAGCCCATGTACACTGCTCAAGAATTCTACAATGGCTTCGGCAAATCCATTTCTCGTGGATTCGACGTTCTCTTTGCCAGTGATGAGTTCTCCAAGCTCCTGGGTCAATTCGCAGAAGCCTACATGGACATGAAGATCAGCAACAACAAACTGCTGGAAAAATTCCTCCAAGAGTCCCTTCCCGTGCCCACCAACATGGAAGTGAAGAGCCTCTACGAGACCGTCTACAGACTCAAACGCCAAGTCTACGAACTGGAACAAGAAGTTAAGGGCTACAGAGCTTTCAAGGAAGAAACTGAAAAGGCCCTCGCAGCTCTGAAGGAAGAAAAGAAGACCACCACTCGTCGCACCACTTCCAGAACCACCAAAGCTGACGACACCAAAACCGAAACGAAATAACTCAATTACGGAATAGGAGGACAACTTGGATCCTTTCAATCGCGATCCCTTTCACATGGGAGAAAACTTCAATAAATTCTTCGAAACCAACGAGAAGCTCTTAAAAGGCGTCGAAAATATGATGAACCTGGACTATAGCGGCTACGACGCTACGGAAAAGGAAGTCGTATTTGAAATTGACAGAGTGAAGCTCTACCGCTACAAGCCAAAAGTGGCCAAGCCCAACGCTGTGCCCACCATGATTGTCTATGCACTGGTAAATCGCTACTACATGATGGACATTCAGCAGGACCGTTCCTTCATCGGTAACCTCCTGGAAGGTGGCCAAGACCTCTATCTCATCGACTGGGGCTTCCCCACCAAGGACATGCAGTACCTCCGCATGGAAGACTACATCAATGTCTACATGGATGCCTGCATGAACTTCATCCTGGAAGAGCACAAGATCAAAAAGGCCAACATCATGGGCATCTGCCAAGGTGGTACCTTCTCCCTGATCTACTCCGCCCTTCACCCCGAAAAGATCAACGCCATTGTATCTTTGGTAACTCCCCTGGACTTCTCCACCAACGACGGACTTCTCTTCCGTTGGGGCAAGGATCTTCCCATTGAGAAGATCGTGGAAGCCTACGGCAATGTTCCCGGAGATTTCATGAACTTGGGCTTCCTCATGCTCAAGCCCTTCGACCTGGCCATTGACAAGTATGTCAAGGTAGCTCAAGACATTGACGATCCTCAAAAGATGGTCAACTTCATGCGCATGGAGAAGTGGATCTTCGACTCTCCCGCACAAGTGGGCGCCACCCTGGTACAATTCGTAAACGACATGTACAAGGAAAACAAGCTCTACAAGGGTACCTTCGAACTGGATGGTGAAGTTGTGGATCTGAAGAAGATCACCGCCCCCATCCTGGTCATCCTGGGTCTCAAGGACAACCAAGTGCCCCCAGCTGCCACCCGTCCCATCATTGACGCAGTGGGCAGTAAGGACAAGGAACTGGTAGAGTACGACACCGGACACATTGGTCTGTTTGTCTCTGGCAAGAGCCAGCGGGAAGTGGCACCAAAGGTCGTCAGTTTCTTAAACCAGTATTAATATCTACAATAAAAAGCTCCCTTAGGGGAGCTTTTAACATAAAACTCACAATAACGTTTTCCCATAATCCTCCTCTCTTTTACTTGAGTTCTGGGACTGGTATAATGTAGTTATAGTTTGGAGGATTTTTATGGAGAATCAGCAATTTGTTGAGGAGCTTAAGCGCCGTTTTAACGCTTACTATGATGTATATGCGCCCAAGGTATTCGGTGAGAGGGAGTATGATCTATACGCTCATTACTTTGAACGCAACGAACGATACGTCGCTTCTCGAAAAGTTGTGATCTATGGCATTGAGCAAAATGAGCACGTCTTGTACCGCTACATAGACAGTGATACGGTAACCGAGGAAGACGTGGCCGCTTTTGCCAGTGAATTGGAAGCATTGGTCCCCCAGCTAGTACATCCCAGTTCCGAGCACATGGCCTCCCTAGTTGTTGGCTGCTTGGGGGTGAAGGGAGCTGCAACGAAAGAGGCGGAAAATTTTGTGCGGAAGTACAAGTACTACAAGAGTTTTCGCTTTGGCTTCCATGGATGGGTCAATATTGCATTGGTTCTGGTGGATGTACATGGTACGTCGAAACTCATAAGCAATCGTGCGGGTCGTAAGGCGAAAAAGAAATTTCACCTTTGATTCCATCTTTGCTTGATATTAAGGAGGGCAAGAAATGAATTCATTAGTTCTCATATTAGGAAGTATAGTCATTTTTGTCATTGCTTATTTTACTTACGGCACCTGGCTGGCCAAAGCGTGGGGAATTGACGAAACTCGTCCCACCCCCGCCCACACGAAGGAAGACGGTATCGACTACGTGCCCTCGAAGCCCCAGGTCCTCTTGGGACACCACTTTGCCTCCATTGCAGGTGCTGGCCCCATCACTGGCCCCATTCAAGCTGCAATCTTTGGCTGGGTGCCCGTTATGCTGTGGATCATCATCGGGGGGATTTTCTTCGGTGGCGTTCACGACTTTGGCTCTCTCACCGCATCCATGAAGCACGATGGTAAATCCATTGGTGTCATCATTGAAGAGTACATGGGTCACAGCGGAAAGATGCTCTTTAGTGCTTTCGCATGGCTCACCCTGCTTTTGGTTGTTGCTGCTTTCACCAATATTGTAGCGGCCTCCTTTGCTTCCACCCCTGCAGCAGCTACAACTTCCGTGTTGTTCGTCTTCATTGCTGTTATTTTCGGCTATGCAGTGTATCGTAAAGGTGTGGGCCTGGGCATTGCCACCGTCTTTGGTGTCATCGGCCTGTTTGTCAGCATCTACCTGGGAATGAAATTCCCCCTGCAATTGGGCCTCAATACCTGGATTGTCATCCTGGCCATTTACGCCTTCATTGCTTCCACGGCTCCCGTTTGGATTCTGCTCCAACCCCGTGACTATCTCAACTCCTATCTCCTTTACGTGATGATGGCAGGCGCCATTATTGGCCTCTTCGTCATGCACCCCGTAATGAAAATTGATGCCTTTGCTGGTTTCACCGTGAAAACCGCCGTGGGCAATCAATATCTCTTCCCCATTCTCTTTATCACTGTTGCCTGTGGTGCCATCTCCGGTTTCCACTCTCTGGTAGGTTCCGGAACCACCTCCAAGCAAATTGACAATGAGAAGGACGCTAAATTCATCGGTTACGGTGGTATGCTCATTGAGAGTGTGCTGGCCGTTGTAGCCATCATCACCGCCGGTTACCTCACCGCAGGGGACTTCAGTGCTCTGTTGGCTGAAGGTGGACCCGTTGTGGTATTTGCTCAAGGTGTAGGTACCTTCATGACCGCCTTTGGCATGCCCCTGGATACTGGGATTACCTTTGTAACCCTGGCCGTTTCCGCCTTTGCTCTGACCTCTCTGGACACCGCCACTCGTTTGGCCCGTTTCATCTTCCAAGAGTACTTCGAGAAGGAAGATGTGCCCAAGAGTGAGCAACCCATTATGACCAATATGTACTTCTCCACTGCCATTACCGTATTCATCGGTGCCTTCTTTGCAGGCAATGGCTACCAAGTCATCTGGCCCATCTTCGGTGCCGCCAACCAACTCTTGGCAGCCCTGGCACTCCTGGCTCTGGCCGTTTGGATGAAGGGTACCAACCGCAGCTACAGCATGTTCAGCATTCCCATGGTCTTCATGTTTGCTGCAACGCTGTCCACTCTGGTACTGAACATTAAGGCCAACCTGGCCACCCTCAATGTCATCATGGTGGTTCTTCCCGCCATCCTCTTTGTACTGGCCGTGGTCCTGGCTTACCAAGGCTACCAAGTACTGGTACAGGGCAAGGATCTGAGAAAGCGTCCCACCCGATAAGCTGAAAACAAAAACTCGTCCCCAGGGACGAGTTTTTTGATTCTAAAATTTCCGTTGGTGGGCGTATCTCCTGACGGAAATTTTTATTTTGTGGGGGATCTCCCTGGAGTTTGCCCTCCTGAAATTCACTGGAAGGGGGATCTCTTTGGAGTTTGCCCTCCTGAAATTCACTGGAAGTGGATCTTCGGCCTGCTCCGGGTCCGCTGTGGCCAGCGGGGGAGTTTGGCTCCATGGATGGGGTGTGGAGAATCCCCAGTGGGGGAGGGGGCGGAGCTGGTAGGGGACCCTTATTGGCAAGCTGCCTTCCAACGGGACCCCGGGACTTCCCGGTGTGGAAGTTTCGTACAGCCCATCCATGGAGCTCACAAGGGGCTGTGGCCCGGCATCCCTTTCAAGATGAAAATTTGCGAAACAAAAAAGCTCGCCCGGGGGCGAGCTTTTTACATGAGGGACGATGTGACAAAGGTGACCATGACCCAAAAGAGCTTGGAGAGAAGGTCGATGATGATGTAGAGAATGGAGAACCAGGCCATAAATTCCACCCTCCGGCGACTCTGCACCCTGTTTTGAACCTGGAGATAGGCCAGGAAGGGCATGAGGATGTAGAGGATGAAGGTGGCAATGACATTGGGGGTCAGGGCACCCAGTAGGTTTCTGCCGATATTGAAATGATCGGGAATGGGGAAGTAGAGGGCAAAGGCCACCAGGCCATTGACCGTCCAAAGGACCAGTCCGTCCATGGCCAGGGTCTTGGAGCCCAGGAATTGGAAGCTATTTCTCCGGGCAATGTAATTGGAGTAGAAGACCATAAACAGGCTAATGGTGAGCTTCACAAATAGGGCCAAGAGGGAGGGGACACTGACTTCCCGGAGAATGGCGAAGATGGGGTAGCCGTAGAAAAAACCACCCAGGAGCAGAAGGAGGATGGGGACCACGGGGCTGTGGGCCCGGAGGGTGTTTCGCAGGCCCTCGTAGGCGATGCTCCAGTTGAGGCCAAAGGGCTGGGCCACTTTCTCCTCAGGCAGCTGGGTTTCCTCTGACTCCTCCAGGGGCGGGGCGGGGGCGGCTGGCTGCTCCCCTTGGGCCTCCTGGAGGGGGGCTTTTTCCCTGGCCCTGGAATCCTCGGGGGTCACTTCCACCGGGCCGGGGGCTTCAAGCTCCCTTGGGGCCGGGGCCACTTCGGGGCCGGGGGCTTCGACTGCCTGGAACTCAGGGGCAGGGGACTCCTCTTTAACGGCCTCCAGCTTTTCCGTGTGCTCAGCATGTTCCGGGGCAGCTTCCCTCTTCAGGAAGGGCAGCTTGAGGAAGCTCAGGGAGAATCCCCGCTGGGCCCTGTCCTCCCTCTGAGGCTCGTCCTCTGTAAGGGCCTCCTCTGTGAGGGCATCCTCCGCCAAGGGGAGCTCCTCCGGGGTCATCTGGGCCTCTTCCACCGAGGGGGCTACCTCCAGTGCGCCATGGGCGTCCCGGGGTTGAATCTGCTCCCTTTTGAGGGAATCATCATCCTCCGGGGCCATCTGGGCCTCTTCCACCGAGGGGGCTACTTCCGGGGCCACGTCGTAGCCGTCCCGGGGCTGAATCTGCTCCCTTTCGAGGGAATCATCCACCTCCGGGGCCATCTGGGCTTTTTCCACCGAGGGGGCTACTTCCGGGGCCATCTCGTAGCCGTCCCGGGGCTGGATCAGGGCTTCCTCGTCAGTGGGCCCGCCTGCCTTTGTAAATTTTTGCCGCAAATTGGAGAGGAATTTCAGGGGACTCTGGGGACTGGGCACTGCCTTGGCCTCCAGGGGCTCTCGGGTCTCGGTGGTCTCCTCGTCCTCTGCCAGGGTGGCGTCCATCTCCTCGGGGGAGGGGAGCTCCTCCTGGGCCTCTGCCTCATTGGCCCAGGCGCCGAAGACGGAGTAGGGATTGTCCTCTTCATTGATGAAGTCGTGCCAGAGGCTCTTAAAGCTCTTCTTGGGAGGCGCCTTCTCCTCCACCCCCTGGACCTTTTGGGAGGAGGATTTTTTCAGCTCCTCCTCAATGACCCTGCGGTCCAGGTCCATGGTGTCCTCTTTTTGCTTTACATTCTTTTGAACTTCCCGATCGATTTTCCGGACATAGTCCTGGAGGGATTGGTCCCTTCCCGCCTCATCCCCTTGGGGAGGATGTTGGCTGCTACGGAAGATTCTGGTCTGCTCCACAGTTTGATCCTGCCCCTTGGATTTTTTGGGGGCCCCGTGGGCGCCGTGGAGGGAAAGCTCCATGGCCTCCATGGCCTTGGATTGATCTGCACCGCAGTGATGACAGAACCGTGCCCCCTCGATTAATTTTTCTCCGCACTGATAGCAATACAAGTCTGATCCCTCCTTTTACAGAAAATTATAACATAGGCGAGGCCCAGATTTCACAAAACAAAAAGCTCCGGTCACCCGGAGCCCTTGCGATGGTATATCTTAGTTGGTAGCTTCTTCGGCTTCTTCAGCAGCAGCTTCAGCGTTCTCAGCGTCGGCTTCAGCTTCAGCTTCGGCTTCTTGAGCTTCTACAGCTTCTTCGGCTTCAGCGTTGGCTTCTTCTTGAGCGTTTACAGCTTCGTTTACAGCTTCGTTGGCAGCAGCTTCAGCGTTGTTAGCAGCGTTTTGAGCGCCACCACAGGCAACAAGGCCCAGCATCATGGTTCCGATAACGGCGGTGCTAGCAATTTTCTTCAAGTTCATTGTGTACCTCCTAATTGGTTATCACTATGTTAACAGTGTAATAAGAAAGTGTGAAAATCCTGTGTTCCTTAGGTCAAATCCTTTTGAGGATATCTCTAAGTTCCATTTGTTATAATGGAGTTCGGAGGGGATTATGGGAGCACTATATCGTAAATATCGGCCTCAGACCTTTGATGAGGTGGTGGGCCAGAGAATGATTACCACTGCTTTGAAAAATCAGGTGGCTTCAAATACCGTGGCCCACAGCTATCTTTTCAGCGGCACTCGGGGCACGGGGAAGACCAGCTGTGCAAAAATTTTGGCCCGTGGGGTCAACTGTCTCCATCCTCGGGATGGCAATCCCTGTAATGAGTGTGAAAATTGCAGGGGAATTTTGGAAGAGCGTATTTTGGACGTGGTGGAGATGGACGCGGCCAGTAACAACAGTGTCGACGACATTCGAGACCTCAAGGACAATGCCCAGTATCCCCCGTCGGTGGCCAAGAAAAAAGTCTATATCATCGACGAGGTGCACATGTTAAGCAAGGGCGCCTTCAATGCCCTTTTGAAAATTTTGGAGGAGCCCCCGGAGTATGTCCTCTTCCTATTGGCCACTACGGAGCCGGAGCGGATTCCCGACACCATCCTCAGTAGGACCCAGAGGTTTTCCTTTGGTCGACTGACGGAGGAGGAGATCCTGGGGGAATTGGAGGAGGTCCTGAAAAAAGAGGGGGAGAAGGCGGGGCCCGGTGCCCTGGAACTCTTGGCCCACCGGGCCGACGGCTCCATGCGAGATGGCCTCACCCTCCTGGACCAGTCCCTGTCTTTGGCAGCCGGGGAGGAGCTCACGGCGGAGGTGGTGCGCCGCACCCTGGGTCTTGCGGGAAATGAGGCCATGATTCGCCTCACCGATGCCGTCATCCTCCAGGATGTGCGCCTGGGCTTTCAGCTCATTGGCACCCTCTACAGCCAGGGGGTGGCCCTGGGGAGGGTCCTGGAGGATCTCATGGGGTATTTCCGGGACCTTTTGGTCTACTCTTTCACCCGAAAAGTGCCCATGGCCTACAGCCCCCAGGAGGGGGAGGCACTGGAGGCCCAGTTTTTGAAACTGGGGGAGGGGCCCCTTTTGGCCATGACCTCCCTCCTGTCCGATGCCCAGAGGGATCTGAGACTCGCCGAGGATCAGCGGCTCTTTTTGGAGCTTTTACTTCTGAGGCTCATGGCCATCAAAGGGGGCCAGGGGGGCGGAAACGAGGAGCCGGCACCTAGAGAGGCCCTCTTCCAGCCCCGGGAGAGCTCCCAGGCTGAAGAGCCCCCTTCTGTTCAAATGCCCGGGATTACGGTACAATCGGAGGAGGCAGAGAGTGAAGGGGGCCGTGAGGCCGCCACCGGGAGCCCGGAGGAAAAGGGAGAGGAGCGCTCTGATCTCTTCTTGGACCATTGGCAGCGGGTGAAGGCCCTGGTGGCGGGGGATGTCATGACCACCGAGCTCATGGAGCGCTTGGAGCCCCAGAGCTTTCACCACGGGGTCCTGGTCCTGTACCTGGATCCCCAGTATGATTTTTTGCTGCAACTCAATGATTTAAATGAAGTGAAGGAAAAAATTCGAACAGCGGCCGGGGAAGTCTTGGGCGAGGTTCAGGAGATTCGACTGATTCGCGAGAAGTCCCTGCTGCAGCCCGAGGAGATCCTGCGGGGGCTGTTCGGAGCTGATAAACTGTTCATCGAAGAAAGTGAGGAAAAAAATGGCTAAGGGCGGATTCCCCAAAATGGGGGGAGCCAACAAAAATATGATGAAGCAAATCCAAAAGTTCCAGCGGGACATGGAGGCCATGCAGGAGAGTTTGGATGCGGCGGAATTCACCGCTTCCGCCGGGGGCGGCGTGGTGGAAGCCACAGTCAATGGCAAGAAGGAAGTGGTATCCATCAAAATGGACCCCGAAGTGGTGGATCCCGATGATGTGGAGACTCTGGAAGATTTGATTCTGGCTGCCATTCGGGAGGCCTCCAATATGGCAGAGGAGAAGACCCAGGGGGAAATGGCAAAACTCACCGGAGGGCTCAATCTACCGGGGATGTTCTAATGGAGGGAAAAGGACCCCTCCACAATCTCCTCTACGAGCTGGCCAAGCTCCCGGGGGTGGGGCCCAAGTCCGCGGAGCGGCTGGCCTATCACATCCTGGAGGGCACTGAGCCGGAGGCCCAGGCCCTGGCCCGTGCCATTGTGGATGCCAAGGAGCAGATCAGGGAGTGCTCCATCTGTCACGACTGGACCGACGGCGATCCCTGTCCCATTTGCGCCAATAGCGAGCGGGACCGGTCCATGATCTGCGTGGTGGAGGGCCCCAAGGACGTCCTGGCCATGGAGCGCTCCGGCAGCTACCGGGGCCTCTACCACGTCCTCCACGGCCTCATTGTCCCCGAGCGGGGGATTCTCCCCGCCGACCTCCGCCTCAAGGAGCTCTATGAGCGGCTGAAGTCCGAGGAAGTGAAGGAAGTCATCCTGGCCACCAATCCCACCAAAAATGGGGACACCACGGCCCTCTACATCCTCAATCACCTGGAGGATGTGCCCATCAAAATCTCCCGCCTGGCCTACGGCATCCCCGTGGGGGGCGACCTGGAGTACTTTGATGAGATGACCGTGTCCATGGCCATGAAAAACCGAATCTCCGTACAAAAATAGGACCTCCTGGGAGGTCCTTTTTTCGTGCACTTAAATTAGAGGAGATTGACGAAGGGCTCGTCGATGAGCATGTGGCCCATGAGGGTCTCGGCCTCTTCCCCGTCAATGGTGATGACCACGGCCTTGATGCCATCCACCGAGAGGAGGGAATTGACCACGGCGCGGAGGAGGACTTCCTCTTCCGTGCTGCTTCCGGAGATCTCCCCGGTGAAGTCCACCCGGGCGGTGTCGCCGTCCAGCTCGGCGGTGTAGTCGTAGTTCTCGAGGCCGGTGGTCTCGGCGTCCTCCCCCTGGGGTCCCTCGGCCAGGGCGTCCAGTACTCCCTGAGCCTTGTCTCCCTGGAGGGTCACCTCTTCGGTGACGGTCTTTTCGTCCTCTGTCACACCGAGGAGATAGTCCGTGGAGGGGAAGTAGAGGATGGCCTCGAATTCCTCGGCCTCTGGAACTTGGGCATCCTCCTCTTCCAGGGCGGGGTCCTCGGGGGTGTTTTCCCCATTGTTTTCATTTTCCTGTTCTTGGAGATTGGCGCCATTGTCCTGGCTCTCCACTACTTTGATATTTTCCGTTTCCTGATTGCCATTGTCGGGGGCCACTCCAGCGGCTGCCTGATCGCAGGCAGTGAGGCCCAAGAGGGCAACCAGGAGCAGGGGGGTGAATTTTTTCATGGGATCCTCCTATCAATGATTCCGATGGGCTTCTGGGCTTTAAATCAATTAGAATACTTACTTAAATTATACCACTGGAAGATTTTTTTCCCCAGGAAGGGTAAAATCTTAGACTCATATTAAACTTTCATTTTCAAAGATTGGGTATATAAGAGTAACAGTGTAGTTTAGGAGGTAGTAATGAAAAAGGATTATAATAAGCCCCTCATGGCTTATTATGCAGTGGCCATTGTCATTGTGTTTTTGGTCTCCTTTGTCCTCATGCCAAGACTTAGAACTTCAGAGACTGTGGTACATACAGTTTCTTACAATGAGTTCTTGGACAAAGTGGCGGCCGGCACGGTGAAGGAAGCCCATATCAACGATAAACTCATTCGCTTTCAAGTGACGGACAGCAAGGATGAATACGAAACCAGTCGCTTCCCAGATCTCCAATTGGTGGACCGCCTCCGGGAGGGGAATGTCACCTTCGACTGGAACTATCCCAGCGAGCTCAATCCCATTATTCAAAGCATCGTGAGCTTCGTCCTCATGCTGGTGTTTTTTGTGGTGGCAGGGCAGTTTCTCATGCGCTCCATGACCCGCTCCATGGGCAAGGGGGGCGTGGGGCCCATGAGCTTTGGCAAGAGCAATGCCAAAATCTACGACCAGTCCGTGGAGGGGATCACCTTTGACGATGTGGCCGGCCAGGACGAGGCCAAGGAGGCCCTGACGGAGATTGTGGACTTCCTCCACAATCCCGGAAAGTACGCCGCCATTGGGGCCAAGCTCCCCAAGGGGGCCCTCTTGGTGGGCCCTCCGGGCACGGGGAAGACCCTCATGGCCAAGGCCGTGGCGGGGGAGGCCAGTGTGCCCTTCTTCTCCATCTCCGGCTCTGAATTTGTGGAGATGTTTGTGGGTCTCGGGGCCGCCAAGGTCCGGGACCTCTTCGAGCAGGCCAAGGAGAAGGCCCCCTGTATCGTATTTATCGACGAGATCGACACCATTGGGAAGAAGCGGGACGGCTCCGGCTTCTCCGGCAATGACGAGCGGGAGCAGACCCTGAACCAGCTCTTGGCGGAGATGGACGGCTTCGAGGGGGAAAAGGGCGTGGTCATTTTGGCCGCCACCAACCGCCCCGAGAGTCTGGACCCAGCCCTCCTCAGGCCCGGTCGCTTCGACCGCAGGGTGCCCGTGGAGCTGCCGGACTTGGCGGGCAGGGAGGCCATCCTCAAAGTTCACGCCAAGCAGGTGAAGACTGAGGAAAATATCGACTACAATGAAGTGGCCCGGGCCACCGCCGGGGCCAGTGGGGCGGATCTCGCCAATATGATCAACGAGGCCGCCTTGAAGGCCGTGCGAGAGGGCAGAGGCCGCATGAGCCAAGAGGACCTCATGGAGAGTGTGGAAGTGGTCATTGCGGGCATGAAGCGGAAGAACATGGTCATCTCCCCCAGGGAGAAGGAAATGATCGCCTATCACGAGGTGGGCCACGCCTTGGTGGCGGCCCTCCAAAAGGAGTCGGCCCCCGTCCACAAGATCACCATCATCCCCAGAACCAGTGGGGCCCTGGGCTACACCCTCCAGGTGGATGAGGAGGAAAAATTCCTCATGAGCCAGGAGGAGGCCTTCAATAAAATAGTCACCTACACCGGGGGCAGGGCCGCCGAGGAGCTCATCTTCAACACCCGGACCACCGGTGCCTCCAATGACATCGAGCAGGCCACCAAAATCGCCCGGGCCATGATCAGCCGCTACGGCATGAGCGATGAATTTGGCTTTGTGGCCATGGAAAATGTCACCAACAAATATCTGGGCGGGGACACCACCCTCTCCGTCTCCGACAAGCGGGCCTTCCAAATTGATGTGGCCGTGGCGGAACTCATTGAAAAGGCCGAGGAGAAGAGTCATCAGCTCCTGGTGGAGAACATCCAGGCCCTCCACGCCATCTCCGCCCATCTCCTGAAGCGGGAGACCATCTCGGGGGAAGAATTTATGAAGATTCTCAATGCCCACCTGGAGGAGGCAGAACAGCTGGATGTGACGGAACCCGGGGACGGCGATACCACTGTGATCCCATAGTTTCCATTTTAAAAAGCTCTGAAGAGATTTCAGAGCTTTTTTTGTGGGGAAAATGGACAAAGATTGGTAAAATAGAACAAGTAGCCCCTTGGGATGAACCCTCCCCCTCCCGGCCATGGCCACGGGGGAGTTGGCAGGCAGAAAGGAAGACTATGAAGCGAATCGGCATTGTACTCCCCATTTTTTCCCTGCCCAGTGGCCCCGAGGGCGTGGCTCTGGGGGATGTGGGCAGGTATTTGGAATTTTTAGACAGCTGTGGGGTCCACCTCTGGCAGATCCTCCCCTTAAATCCCACCGATGTCCACGGATCCCCCTATGGCTCCTACTCCCTCAATGGGGGCAATTTGGCATTTTTAGATGAGGCCCTCTTGGAGCAGGAGGGGCTCTTTGCCCCAGGGGCCTTTCGATTTTCGGCTCTGAAGGAGGAGCGGCTCCTTCAGGGGCTGCGCCTCGGGGAGGTGGCACAGCTTCCGGGCTACCGGGAGTTTCGAAAAAAACCCTGGGCCCTGGCCACGGCCCTCTACCGCCACTTCATGGCCCTCTACGGCACTGGGGATGTACGCCAGTGGGGGGAGGAGGGGGACTTTAAACGGGCCCTGGAGTGGGCAGCTGCCCCGGAGGTGGAGGCCCATTTGGCCCTGGAATTTCTCTTCCACCGCCAGTGGGGCCAGGTCATGGACTTCGCCCACAGCCTGGGCATCTCCATTGTGGGGGATCTCCCCTATTATCCCGGAAAATTCAGCGTAGAGGCCTGGGCCTTCCCCGGAGATTTTAAGCTGGAAGATGGGCGGATCTTGGCCTCTGGGGGCGTGCCCCCCGATGGCTTCTCTCAGGAGGGCCAGTACTGGGACACCCCTGTCTATGATCAAGAGGCCATGGCCCAAAATGGCCACGCCATGTGGCGGGAGCGGATTTCAGAGGCCCTGGAGCGCTTCGACTATGTGCGCCTGGACCACTTCCGGGGCCTGGATCAGGTCTTTGAAATTCCCGCCGGCAAAAGCCCCCGCCAGGGCCACTGGCAGCCCGTGGCGGGCCTGGAGATTCTGGAGGGATTTTCCAGGGAGCGCCTCCTGGCGGAGGACCTGGGCTTTTTAGATGAGTCCTTCCACTCCTTTGCCCGCAAAGCCGGGATTCGGGGGATGGAGGTCATGGTCTTTGAGGATGGCTCCGCACCCCCCCGACCGGAGAAGGTCTACTACACCGGCAATCACGACACCGAGTCCCTGGCCCAGTTTGCAAAGAGGGCCCAGTCCATGGACCACTGGCGGAAAAAGCTCCCTCAGGTAAACCGCGCCCAGCTCCTCACGGAGGCCCTTCACAGGGAAAATTCCTGGGTGATGGTCCAGCATGTGGATTTTTTTGACGGCACGGAGGATTTTCGCATCAACACCCCCGGCACTTCCAGGGGCAATTGGAGGGCCAAGATCGGCCCCCAGCTCATGGGTAGGGAGGCCCGGGACATCATAAAGAGTACAGTGAGAAAGGCAGGTAGGAAATGAAGCGCGAGGAATGGGCCCTGGTCCTGTCCAATATCATGTCCCTGGAGACCACCAAACCCAAACTGCAGGCCAGTGTACCCGCCAAGATGCGGGCCATGGCCAAGACCATCACCTGGGCCTTCTACGGCCGGAGGGAGGAGTCCTTTCGCCGCCACGAGACTCAGAAGCAGGCCATTTACATGAGCCTGGAGTACCTCATGGGCAAGAGCCTCCACAATCACCTCCACGCCCTGGGGGAGGAGACGGAGGCTGTGGTCTCGGAGCTGGTGGAGGAGCTCTACGGAGTTCATGTGGAGGAACTCTACAGTCAGGAGCCCGACGCGGGCCTGGGCAATGGGGGCCTGGGCCGTCTGGCCGCCTGCCTCATGGAGGGAGCGGCCACTCGGGACATCCCCCTGCGGGGCTACGGCCTCCGCTATGAAAAGGGGATCTTCACCCAGCAGTTTAAAAATGGCTTTCAGGTGGAGGAGGGGGATCAGTGGCTTCGGGCCGGGGACCCCTGGGGCATTCGCAATGAGGAGGAGACCCTCCTCATAGACATCGGCACGGAAAAAATCAAGGCCGTCCCCTACGACTATGTGGTCCCGGGCTATGAGTCCAGAAATGTAAATCGCCTCCGCCTCTGGCAGGCCGAGGCCCTCAACGACTTTGACTTCGATCTCTTCAACAATTTTCAGTATGAAATGGCCGTGGGCAATCGCAATTCCGCCGCCAATATCACCCGGGTCCTCTATCCCAACGACGAGAAATACGAGGGGAAAGTCCTCCGCTTTAAGCAGCAGTACTTCTTTGCCCAGGCCACCATTGCCGATATCTACCGGAGTCTCAAGGCCCAGGGGCGGGACCTCTCCCGCTGGGGGGACTACTATGCCATACAGCTCAACGACACCCACCCGGTCATTGCCATTGCAGAGACCATCCGCCTCCTCACGGAAAAGGAGGGCTTCACTCTGGAAGAGGCCATGGACACTGCATCCCAGATCTTCCACTACACCAATCACACCATCCTCAAGGAGGCCATGGAGACCTGGGATGTGGCCATTCTCCAGGAAGTCTGCCAGCGAACCCTCCACATCATTGAGGGGATGGACCAGCACTTCCGGATGAAGTGGCAGGAGCAGGGCCTCAGTGAGGAGCAGATCCGCCGCATCTCCATTATCGAGGACGGCTATGTGCGCATGGCCCACTTGGGGATTCACATGTCCAGCCATGTCAATGGGGTGGCCAAGCTCCACACGGAGATCTTGAAAAACCACGAGCTCAAGGACTTCGCCGATCTCTATCCCCAGCGCTTTTTGAATATCTCCAATGGGGTGAGCCCCAGGCGCTTCCTCTTTTTGGCCAATCAGGAGCTCTCTCGGGCCGCCGATGGCTGGATTGGCCGCCAGTGGCGGGAGGATCTCAGCCAGCTGGAGGCCCTCAAGGATCAGATCAGTGATGAGATGCTGGATGAATTTATGGCAATCAAAAGGAGAAACAAGGAGCGACTGGCCAGGGCCATTAAAGAAAAAATGGGCATTGAGATCAATCCCGAGAGCCTCTTCGACATCCACATTAAAAGGATCCACGAGTACAAGCGCCAGCTCATGTTTGCCCTGAGCATCTGGCACAAATACCAGGAGCTGAAGGCAAATCCCCAGCTGGACTTCGTGCCCCACACCTATATCTTCGGGGGCAAGGCCGCCCCGGGCTATCACAGGGCCAAGGGCATCATCAAATACATCAATGAGCTGGCCCGAGTCATCAATGACGATCCAGCAATGGAGGGCAGGCTGAAGGTGGTCTATATCGAAAACTACGATGTGTCCTGGGCGGAACTCTTGGTCTCAGCGGCGGATCTCTCGGAGCAGATTTCCACAGCGGGGAAGGAGGCCTCGGGCACGGGCAATATGAAATTTATGATGAATGGCACCATCACCCTGGGCACCAGGGACGGGGCCAATATCGAAATCTTTGAAGCGGCAGGGGAGGAGAACAACTATGTCTTTGGGGCCACCTTTGAAGAGCTCCAGGCCCTGGAGTACCACCCAGAGCAGATGAAGGAGGAGCCCCTCATTAAAGAGGCCCTGGACAGCCTCATGAACTCCCCCCTGGATGACAATGACTCCATGAAATTCTTGGACCTCTACCACGCCCTGGTGGACAATGGCATGAACCGAAATGACGAGTACTATGTCCTCTACGATTTGCCGGAGTACATTGAGGTGAAGGACAGAATCGCCGAGGACTTCAAGGATCAGCGGACCTGGGCCCGAAAGAGCTTGATGAATTTCGCCTCCTGTGGACACTTCTCCATAGACCGAACCATCGAAGAATATGCCCGGGAGATTTGGAAGGTATCATGGAATTCGGAGAAAAAATAAAAATACTCCGGAGGGACCGAGGTTGGACCCAGCAGGAACTTGCCGACCTGTTGGGCCTGTCCCTTCGAACCATAAAGAACTATGAGCGGGGGGACTCCTCCCCCAAAAATCCCCAGATCTACCGGGCCATTGGGGACCTCTTCCAGGTGGATGTGGACTATCTCTACCGGGAGGGGGACTACCCCCTGTCGGTGGTGGCGGGGGAGGCCGGCTTTGAGGCCTATCAGCTCATGAAAAAAGCCCTTCAGGCCGCTGGCGATGCCTTCTCGGATGAAGGAGTGGACCAGCGGGTGAAGGACAGTTTGATGCGCAGACTCTGGGATCTCTACTGGGAGAACAAGAGCTGAAGACAATTTTGGGCACAAAAAAAGTCGCCGAAGCGACCTTTGGTGCATCTTCAGGGGCTCGAACCCTGGACGCCCTGATTAAGAGTCAGGTGCTCTACCAACTGAGCTAAAGATGCATGGATTTGTAAATTTCTTGCAAAAAGTATTATACTATCACTTGACCGGAATGTAAAGCACTGAACCGGAATCTTAAAAAATAATTTTTTGGAGGAGAAATTGGAAACCTTGGAAACCAACGAAAGAAATAATACCATAAAAGCCCTGAAGGGTCTAGCAGTAATTTCATTCCTCCTCTATGTTTTTTACCCGGGACTCTTTCCCGGCGGCGTAATGGGTTATGAAATGATGTTATTTTTGGCGGGATTTGCCGCCATGACCGGCTACATCACCGGGCCCCACCGGCCCGGTCCCAAGATGGTTCAAAGCTGGAAAGCCCTGGTGCCCCCCCTGTGGATTGCCCTGGCCCTCAGTGTGATCTTCCTGCTCATTGTTCAGCCGGGGGGCCTCAAGGCCAATGTGGGGGACCTCGTGGCATCGGCCCTCTTTGGGGAAAATTTTTACGGGGCCGTCAAGGCCACCTCCCTGGAGGAGGCCCAGCCCTTCCGCCACCTCTGGGCGGTGAGCTTCATCATGCAGTTTTCCCTGGTGTGGCTCTTTGTCACTGCAGGGAGGAGAACTCGGAAAAAGATCAACAATATCGCCTATGGCGCCCTGGGCCTGTCGGTCCTCAGTGGCCTTTTAATGGCCCTCTACGGCTCCTTGGGGATGAATCTGGTGCGAATTTTGGTCCTCCCGGACAGCCGATTTTTCTCCCTGGGGGCGGGAATTTTCACCGGCTACTACTATCTCATGATGAGCAGCAGACAGAGCACCGGGGGCCACCACATGGCCACGGGGCTCATGGTGATCCTCCTTTTGGTGGTGCTCTTTGCCTATCCCCCCATGGGGGTGGCCATCCTGGGCCTGGAGGTGCTGGTGAGTATTTTGGTCTCCATTTTTGCCTATGTCATGCTCCTCAAGGGCAATGCCCTGGAGCGCATGGGAGAAATGAGGGTCCTGACCCTTTTGGGAGAGCGGGCCTATGGGTATTATTTACTGAGCTACCCTGTAACCTACGGCCTGCGCCTGGGTCTTCAAAATGAGAGCGTCCTCCTCCAGGACATTTTGGCCCTGGTGGTGCTGCTGGTTCTGGGCGAGCTGGTCCATCAGCTTCTGAACCGGGAGGGGATTCCCGTGACCAAAGTGGTCCTGGCGTCCCTGGCCATTTGCCTCCTGGGCTCGGGCCTGGGCTACAGTATGGAGGGCGTCCAGGTGGGCAATCTCCCCACCCACCGGGCAGAGACTACCAAAAAGCCGGAGGGGACGGAGGAGAAGGACGGCCTGGAGGAGCAGGAGGAGGGGGAGGACTTCCGCCCCTCCCAGGAGCTGGCGGCAAGTCTCGAGCAGATCAACGCCCTCTATCCCAAGTACCGCCTCCAGGTGGATGAGCTGGGAACGCTGAGGGCCACCTCCGGTGTGGTCATAGGGGGTCCTGCCATGCAGGTGGTTCGGGACCACTACGACCGCCTCATGCCCAAACTCAATTTTGAAATGGGCAGCTACCATTTGGGCGAGATCACCTCCCTTATGGCAAATTACGGCAAACAGCTGGAGGACCCCGTAAGCCCCATCATCCTCCAAGTGACGGAGAATGGGGAATTTGACCTGGAAAACTTGAGGCAGGCTTTGGACGCCGCCCAGGGACAGCGGGTCCTCATCATCAATGGATACGGCAGTGAGGAGTGGATGGAAAAGGCCAATGACAAAGTGGCCACCGTGGCCTCGGAGTATCCCAATGTATTTATGGTGGACTGGTACGGGGAGATCCTCAACGCCCCGGACTACTTCGACGATGAGGCCAATCGGCCCACGGAGTCGGGGGCCAAGCTCATGGCCCAAATGGTGGCCCGGACCCTCCTGGATTCTGCCCAGGGGGGACTGCCCCCGGAGGAGGCCAAGCCCCGGTCCCAGGCCGGGAGGGAGGAGGCCCGGGAAGAGACCCAGGAGCAGACCCAAGGCGGGGAAAATGAAAACTCAGGGGCGGAAGAGGCCCCCGAGGCTGAGGAAGAAAACTAGGGACCTCCCCGGAGGTTCCGTCAATAGATGACTGTCATCGAGGAGTAGAAAGAAGGTACTCATGGAAGAGTTGCAACAATCCGTTTGGAAGCAGGAGAATCGGGAGGCCATTTTCAACTATGGCGAGGAGTACAAGGCCTTTTTGGATGAAGCCAAAACCGAGCGGGAGGCCGTGGACTACATTGTGGCGGCGGCCAAAGAGCACGGCTTTAAGAATTTAGACGATATCAAAGAGGCCAAGGCCGGAGACAAGATTTTGGTCAACAACAAGGGCAAGTCCGTGGTTCTCTTTGTCCTGGGGGAAAATTTGGAGGAGGGCCTCCGCATTGTGGGCAGCCACATTGACTCCCCCCGCCTGGATGTCAAGGCCCGTCCCCTCTACGACGACTCGGGCCTGGCCCTCTTTAAGACCCACTACTACGGTGGCATCAAAAAGTATCAGTGGGTGGCCATGCCCCTGGCCATTCACGGAGTGGTCTTCCGGAAGGACGGCAGCAAAATCACCCTGAACATCGGGGAGAGGGACGACGATCCCGTCTTCTTCATCAATGATCTCTTGCCCCACCTGGGCGCCGATCAGATGAAAAAAACTGCCGCCGAGGCCATCACCGGAGAGCAGCTCAATGTGGTGGTGGGCCACATCCCCGGGGAAGAGGAGAAAAATCCCGTCAAGGCCCTGGTGCTGAAGCATCTCCAGGAGGAGTACGGCATCACCGAGGGGGACTTCCAAGTGGCAGAGCTGGAAGTGGTGCCCGCCATGAAGGCCCGGGACGTGGGCTTCGACCGGGGCATGGTGGCCGGCTACGGTCAGGACGACCGGGTGGCCTCCTTCGCCAATTTAAAGGCCATTCTCTCCGTGGAGCGCCCCAAAAACACCGTGGCGGCCATTTTTGCCGACAAGGAGGAAATTGGCTCCGTGGGCAATACCGGCATGAGTGCGGCCTTCTTTAAAAACGCCGTGGCAGAACTGGTGGCCCTCACCAGTGAAGGCGGCCACTACTCCGAGCTCACCCTCCGCCGGGCCCTGGCCAAGAGTAAGATCATCTCCGCCGATGTCACCGCCGCCATGGACCCCAGCTTCAAGGAAGTCATGGACGACAAGAACTCCGCCCTGGTGGGCAGCGGCGTCACCATCAACAAATTCACCGGCGCCCGGGGCAAGAGCTCTGCCAGCGATGCCAATGCCGAATTCCTCCAGGAAGTGAGAAAAATTTTGGACGACGCCGGCATCATTTGGCAGACCGGGGAAATGGGCAAAGTGGATCAGGGGGGCGGAGGCACCATCGCCTTCCTCTTGGCAGACTACGGCGCCGAGGTCCTGGACATGGGCACCGCCATGCTCTCCATGCACGCCCCCTACGAGCTTCTCAGTAAGGCCGATGCCTATATGACCTATAGGGCCTACGAGGCATTTTTAAAGGCGTAAATCCCTTGCCTTTGAGCAAGATCTGTGATAATATACAGCGATGTAACCGCACTTGTCAGGTTTGAAAATTTTACCTGACGGGGCGAGTCTTTTCTAAAGAAAGGGAGGTGCTACAATGTACGCAGTTATCGAAACCGGTGGCAAACAGTACACCGTTCATCAGGGTGACGTACTGAAAGTGGAAAAACTCAACGCTGAAGTGGGGGATGAAGTTACTTTTGACAAAGTGCTCTACATCGGCGGCGAAGGACAGGCTCAAGTGGGTCGTCCCTATGTGGAAGGCAAGACCGTATCTGCCAAAGTGCTGAAACAGGACAAGGCAAAAAAGGTCATCGTCTACAAATACAAGCCCAAGAAGAATGAACGGAAGAAAAAAGGTCATCGTCAACCCTATACCTTAGTGGAAATCGGCAGCCTCTAGTGCATCGCTTCATATTGTATCGCTCCGGAGGATATATCCGAGGATTTCAGGCCTCTGGCCACGCGGACAGCGACAGCCCCACCGGGGATGTGGTCTGCAATGGGGTGAGCGCCCTGACTCAGACGGCAGTTCTCTCCGCACACCAACTGGTCCCCATACCGGAGGATCAGCTGAAAGTGGGACAGAGGGACGGCTATCTGTACCTGTGGATCCTCAAGGGCCACGAAAAGCCCGAAACCCAGACGATACTGGAGAGTATGATGGTTGGACTAAGGGAAATTGAGAAGAACTACAGCAAATTTTTAAAGATATCCATTCAGGAGGTGGACCATGATCCGTTTTGATTTAGAGCTTTTCTCCTCGAAAAAGGGGATGGGTTCCTCCAAGAACGGTCGCGATTCCGAGTCCAAGCGCCTTGGCGTGAAAAAGGGCGACGGTCAGCACGTTCTGGCAGGCAATATTCTGGTACGTCAACGGGGCACCAAGATTTACCCCGGTGAAAATGTCGGTCGTGGCGGAGACGACACCCTCTTCGCTAAAATTGACGGTCGCGTTTCCTACGTCACCAAGGGCAAAAATAAAAAATATGCCAATGTAGTTGCCTACGAGGAACTAGCATAAAGATGAATTAGGATTGCCGCCCCGCGCGGCAATTTTTTTTTGACAAGATTTAACATTGTCTCAGACAGAACCTACCCGGTCTGTCACGTTGAAAATAGGACCTATGCTATAATAAATTTGGAGGTAGCAATGTTTGTAGACATCTGTACCATAACGGTTAAAGCCGGCAACGGGGGCAATGGCGCCGTTGCCTGGCGTCGAGAAAAATACGTCCCAGCGGGGGGACCCGCCGGCGGCGACGGCGGCAGAGGGGGAGATGTGGTGCTCATAGCCGATGAGCGGGTCCACACCCTCATGGACTTTCGCTACAAGGCCGTCTACCGGGCCGAGCACGGCGACGACGGCAGGGGCAAGAAGCAGTATGGCAAGGACGGGGAATCCATCCGCCTGAAGGTCCCCGTGGGGACCCTGGTCAAGGACGAAAAGTCGGGAAAGGTCATAGTGGACCTCAACACCCCCGGCCAGGAGTACATCATCGCCCGTGGGGGCAAGGGGGGCAAGGGCAATGCTCGCTACACCAATGCCACCCGTCAGGCCCCCACTTTCCGCCAACTGGGCTTTCCCGGGGATGAGCGGGAGATCGTCCTGGAGCTGAAGACCCTGGCCGATGTGGGCCTGGTGGGCTTTCCCAATGTGGGCAAGAGCACCTTCCTCTCCATTGTCAGTGCGGCCAAGCCCAAAATCGCCAACTATCACTTCACCACCCTCTCCCCCAATTTGGGGGTGGTCTCCCTGGGACCCGAGGAGAGCTTTGTCATTGCCGACATTCCCGGCCTCATTGAGGGGGCCAGTGAGGGCGTGGGCCTGGGCCACGACTTCCTGCGCCACATTGAGCGGACCAAGGTCATCGTGCATATTGTAGACGCCTCGGGCTCCGAGGGCCGGGACCCCGTGGAGGATGTGGCCAAGATCAACGGAGAGCTCAAGGGCTACAATCCCCGCCTGGGGGAAAAGCCCCAAATTCTTCTGGCCAATAAAATGGATCTGCCGGAAGCAGAGGAAAACTTGGAGCGCCTGAGGGAGGCCTATGGCCAAGAAATGACCATTTACAGCACCTCCCTGGCCATGGGGGGAGATCTCAAAAAGCTCCTCTACGATCTCTTGGGCAGGGTCAATGAGGCCTATGAAGAGGAGCGGGAGGAACTGGAGACCTACGACGAGCTCTATGTGGAGGAGCGGGTCCAGGAAGAGGGCATTCGCATCTACCAAGAGGGGGGCAAATTCATTGTGGATGGCCCCTATATGGAGCGGCTCCTTCGCTCCACCAATTTCGACGATCACGAGAGCGTCCGTTACTTCCAGGAGAATCTCAGGAAGAACGGGGTCATCGATGGCCTCAAGGAATTGGGCACCGCCGAGGGCGACAGCGTCTTTATGGCGGGCTATGAATTTGAATTTTTTGAATAGATCAAGGAGGTTCCATGATCAGTGGAAAGGAAAGGGCCAAGCTCAAGGGCTTTGCCAATGGAATCAAGCCCCTGCTGCAAATCGGCAAGGGGGGCATCAGCCAGGGGGTCATCGATCAGCTCAATCAGCTCTTGGAGGACCACGAACTGGTAAAAATCACCTTTTTGAAAAACAGCATCTACAGTCCCAAAGAGGTCAAGGACGAACTCCTGGAGGCCACTGGCGCTGAATTTGTCCAGGCCATTGGCAGCACCCTGACCCTCTTTCGGAAAAACCCCGAGGAATCCTCCTTTGAGGAGATCACAGGATCGGGGGATTGAGAAAGGCAGGCGACGATGAAAGTCGGCATCATGGGGGGGTCCTTTAATCCCATACACATGGGCCATCTGATGATGAGCGAGTATGTGCGAGACGAGCTGGGGCTGGATGAGGTCCTCTTTGTGCCCACGGGCAATCCCCCCCACAAGGCGCTGCGGGATGTCCCCGATGAGGAGCGGCTTCAAATGGTCCGCCTCTCCATTGATGACAATCCCCACTTTACCATCAGCGACATCGAAATCAGAAACCCCCACATCACCTACTCCGTGGACACCCTGGGCCTCCTCCACGAGGCCTATCCCCAGGGGACTCAATTTTACTTCCTCCTGGGCAGCGACATCATTCTGGACCTAAAGAAGTGGAAGAAATTCGACGAACTGGCGGCCCTCACCGACTTTGTGGTGACCCTGAGGCCCGGCTTTGAAAAAATCACCATGGAGGAGATCGAGACTGAAGCGAGACTTTTGGGGGAACAATTTGGGGCCAAAGTGACCATACTCCACGCCCCCAGATACGAGATTTCCTCCACCGACCTCAGGAGCAGACTGAGGGAGAAGAAGTCCGTAAAATATCTCATTCCCGACTCGGTCATCGACTATATAGAGGAAATGGAGTTGTACCGGTGAATTTGCCCTATAAAGAACTGTTAGCCCATGTGGGACAGAAGCGCTATGAACATGTCCTGAGGGTCATGGAGCTCTGTGAGGAGTATGCCCTCCTCCACGAGCTCTCCCAGGAGGATGCCAAGGTGGCGGCCTTCTATCACGATTTTTGGAAGTACAAGGATGTGGACCAGCAGTACCAGGCCGCCCGGAATTTGGGCATGGGCATTACGGAGGAGGGGCGGATGTATCCCCCCGTCTATCACGGCCACCTGGCCGCCGACTATGTCCTGGAACTGGGCTACAATCAGGACATCGCCAATGCCATTCGCTATCACACCACCGGGAGGGCGGCCATGTCCGGCCTGGAGATGGCCCTCTATTTGGCCGACTATCTGGAGCCCAAGCGGAAATTCCCCGGGGTGGACGAGCTGAGGGAGCTGGCCCGGGAGGACCTCAACGCCGCCATGAGGGTCGCCATTGAGAAAAATATGGACTATCTGAAACGTCAGAATCAGCCCATTCACCCCGATTCCCTGGCCTGTTATCACTACTATGTCCTGGGGAAGGGGTCCAAAGCTTAGGAGGAATCGACAGCTTCAATGAAAACATTCTTCAAATCCTTTTTTATCACCCTCCTGATTTTGATCCTCATTTTGGGGGGGAGTTACTTTTTCCTGGAGTCCCAAAATCAGGGGGAGGCGGGTCAGTGGCTGGGGGATCTCACCGACTCCGGCGGATCCTTCGAGATCCTCCTCATGGGGGTGGACGCCCGATCCACCAAGGGCACCACCAATCCCAGTCGCAGTGATGTAATGATGGTGGTGCGGGTGGATCCCGTGGCGGACAAAATTTCCATGGTGTCCATCCCCCGGGACAGTCGGGTGGAGATTCCCGGCTACGGCACCACCAAGGTCAATCACGCCTATGCCCACGGGGGAGCGGAACTGGCCCTGGAAACGGTGAACAACAATTTTGGCACTGAGATCCCCTACTACATGGTGGTGGACTATGAGTTTGTCCGGAGGGTGGTGGACCGAGTGGGCGGCGTGGAAGTGGAGGTGCCCATGGACATGGACTATGAGGACCCCACCGCCGATCCCCCTCTGGCCATTCACCTGAAGGCGGGGCATCAGAACTTAAATGGCGATGAGGCCCTGCAATTTCTCAGATTCCGCAAGGGCTACAAGAATCAGGACCTGGGGCGAGTGGAGGCCCAGCAGTCCTTCGCCAAGGCCTTTGTGGAGAAGATCAAATCTCCCCAGGGGCTCCTTCAGTCCCCCCTGGTCCTCATGGACTTTTTGGAAAAGACCGACACCAATATGCCCCTCTCCAAATTGAGCCGCATGGGCATGAGCAGTTTGAGCATCGGGGTGGAGGGCATGGAGACGGCCACCCTGCCGGGAGTTCCCGACACCATTGGGGGCGTGAGCTACTTCATTTGGGACCGGGAGGGCTCCGTGGCCCTCTTGGGGGAGTGAGTCTTTGAAGATGAAAGCCTTAGGACAGGGTTTTCCATGTTATAATAGTGAGAGGAGGCAGTATGGATAAAATCGAAGCCAAGGAGAAATTAGAGATCATTCAAGCCAGTGCAGATGCCAAGCAGGGGGCCAATATTCAGGTGTTGGACATCTCCCAGATGACCACCATTGCCGATTACTTTGTGGTGATCAGCGGGAATTCCGCCCCCCAAATCGATGCCATTGTGGATGAAATCCAGGACAAAATGGCGGAGGCGGGCTACGAGCTCTATCACAATGAGGGCAGCGCCCACAGCCGCTGGGTCATCCTGGACTACAACGAGGTCATTGTCCACGTTTTCCACCGGGAAGAGCGGGAATTCTATGGCTTGGAGCGCCTTTGGACCCAGAGAGAGGAAGGGGAAGATGAGGATGAAAGCAATTAGTACGGAGAAGGCCCCGGCGGCCATTGGGCCCTACAGCCAGGGAATGGCCACGGATCATTTGGTATTCACTTCGGGTCAGCTCCCCATAAACCCCGAAACTGGGGAACTCATCGGCGACATTCAAGGGGCCACCAAGCAGTCCCTTGAAAATATTCAGGCCATCCTAAAGGCCCAGGGCCTGGATCTGGAAAATGTGGTGAAGGTGATGATCTTCATGGCCGACATGGACGACTTTGCCGCCATGAATGAGGTCTATGGCAGCTTCTTTGCCGAGCATAAACCGGCCCGGAGCGCCGTGGCGGTGAAGAGCCTGCCCAAGAACGCCATCATCGAAATTGAAGCCATTGCGGCGAGATAATGTTTCGCGATATGACCGACAGGGAGAAGAAGCTCACGCTGGTATTTGGGGGCCTGCTTCTCCTCATTACGGTCTTTTTCTATGGCCTCTATGAGCGGAGCCGGCCCCAGGAGGAGATCGTGGGCCTCAGTTCCCAAGAGGAGCTGCGGGTGGTGGATCCCATGGCGGAGGGGCCCCGGGAGAAGGCCCCTGAAACTGCCCCCGCCGGGGAGAGGGCCAGTGGCCAGGAGAGTATTTTCGTACATATCTCGGGAGCCGTGGTGGCCCCGGGCCTTCTGGAACTTCCCCCGGATTCCAGACTCACCGATGCCGTGGACCGGGCCGGGGGCCTCTTGGCAGAGGCCGATGTCAATCAGGTGAATCTCTCTAAAAAGCTCCAAGATGAGGAGCGCATCATCATCCCCAGGGTGGGGGAGGAGCTGCCGGCAACGGTCCAGTCCCCTGGCAGTGGCACCGCCGGGGGCGGGGGTCCGGTGAGCATTCAAAGGGCCACCAAGGAGGAGCTCATGACCCTCCCCGGGGTGGGGGAGAAGACCGCCCAGGCCATTGTGGAGTACAGGGAGCACAGCCCCTTCACCACCACGGAGGACCTCATGGAGGTGCCGGGGATTGGCGAGAAGAAATACCAAGGTTTAAAAGAGCATATTGTCCCCTGAGAGCAGCACAGCTTCCACTGGAGGGGTGAGGGAAGGTCGAAATTTTTCGGCCTTTTTTCATCAGTGGAACATGAGAAAGAGGAGCAATGAACGGATACATTCAGGAAAAATTAGCCCTACTCCCCGACGAACCCGGGGTGTATTTGATGAAAAATAAGGCCGATCAGATCATCTATGTGGGGAAGGCCAAAAATCTCAAAAAAAGGGTGCGCCAGTACTTTGGCTCCTATGGCAAGAGTGCCGCCAAGGTGCGGGCCATGGTGGGCCACATTGCCGACTTCGAGTACATCATCGTCCACAATGAGCTGGAGAGCCTCATCTTGGAGTCCAATCTCATCAAGGAGTACTATCCCAAGTACAATATTCTCCTCCGGGACGACAAGCAGTACCCCTATATCAAAGTGACCAACGAGCGCTTCCCCCGGGTCATGAAGACCCGGAGAATTTTAAAGGACGGGGCCAAGTACTACGGCCCCTATCCCAATGCCCTGGCGGTCAATGAGGCCATTGAGGTCTTCCACGAGGTCTATCCCATTCGAAACTGCAAGCTCAATTTCAACAAAAACTTCACCCCCATTCGCCCCTGCCTCAATTATTTCATCAATCGCTGTATTGGCCCCTGTACCGGGGAGGTCTCCGATGAGGAGTACCAGGTCTTCATCGATGAAATTGTGGAATTTTTGGAGGGGAAGGAGGAGTCCCTTTTGAAAAAGCTGGAGGGGGAGATGAGGGCCTACTCCAGTGGGCTCAATTTCGAGGGGGCGGCCCGGAGGCGGGACCAGCTGGAGGCATTGAGGATTCTCTCGGAAAAGCAGATGATCACCGATGCCGGCAGCCTGGAGGAGTACGATATGATTCACCTGGCCAAGGACGAGGGCCACGCCGTTATACAGATCTTCTTCTTCCGCCAGGGAAAGAATATGGGCCGGGAGCACTTCCTTTTGGACAATCCCTATGGGGAGGACAGTGGCGCCCTCCTCACCGCCTTCATCACCCAGTTCTACCACGGTACCGCCTACATCCCCGCCAAGATCTACATCCCCGTGGAACTGGAGCAGCAGGAGCTCATTGAGGAAATGCTCCGGAAAAAGCGGGAGGGCCGGGTGCAGATTCTGGTGCCCAAAATTGGGGAGAAGCGGGCCACCCTCCGCATGGTCCAGCAAAATGCCCTGGACATGCTCACCAAATACGGGGAGAGCTACAAAAACAAAAATCGAAAGCGAATGGAGGCCTTGGAGGAACTTCAAAAGATCACCGGTCTCTCAGAGCCCATTGTGCGCATCGAGGCCTACGACATCTCCAATATCTCCGGGGTGGAGAGTGTGGGGAGCATGGTGGTCTTTGAAAATGGCAGGGGAAAGAAGACCGACTACCGCCGCTTCAGGATCAAATCCATTCGGGGGGCCGACGACTACGGCTCCCTGAGGGAGGTCCTCACCCGCCGCTTTGTCCGGGGAGAGGGAGAGCGGAGCTCCGGCGAGAAGGCCACCAGCTTCTCCTACTATCCCGACCTCATCCTCATGGACGGGGGCAAGGGCCAGGTGGGGGTGGCCCAGGAGGTCCTCCGGGAGCTGGGGATTCCCATGGCCGTGGCGGGGCTGGTGAAGGACCAGCACCACACCACCCGGGGGATCATCTTTGAGGGTCGGGAGTACAATATGAAAAAGACCTCCCCCCTCTACCGCCTCATCTACGAGATCCAGGAGGAGGCCCATCGATTCGCCATCAACTACCACCGCTCTTTGAGAAATAAGGCCACCTTCCGCTCGGAATTGGACGACATTGCGGGCATTGGCCCCAAGCGGAAGAAAGCCCTCATGGCCCACTTTAAAACCATCAGCAAGATCAAGGCCGCAGAAGTGGAGGAGCTCTTGGAAGTTCCCGCCATGAACCGGCGGGCGGCGGAGTCCCTCTATGAGCACTTCAGAGGGACAGAGGAGCAGGGTCCAAAAAAGGAGGGAAAAAATGAACAATAGCTTCACCGTACACCAGCTCATCCAGCACTTGGAATATGAAATCATCAATGAATCCCATCGCACCGAGAGCATTCACATTTACACCTCGGAGTTCAACCGGCCGGGGCTCCAGCTGTCGGGCTTCTACACCTCCTTCGTCCCCGGGAGGATTCAAATCATTGGCGGGGCCGAGTGGCAGTATCTCTACACCCTGGAGCCGGAGGTTCGGCGGAGCAGAATAGAAAAGCTCTTCGCCCAGCGAATCCCCCTCCTCATTGTCACCAGGGGACAGGAGATCTTCCCCGAAACCGTGGAACTGGCCCGGGAGTATCACATCACCATATTAAGGACCCCCAAGACCACTACCAAGGTGGTCAATGAGCTCATCACCTATATGGAAACTGCCCTGGCCCCCACCATTCGCCGCCACGGCATCCTCATGGACATCTACGGGGTGGGGGTCCTCATCACCGGGGAGAGCGGCATCGGCAAGAGCGAGACGGCCCTGGACCTCATTGTCAATGGCCACAAACTCATCAGCGACGACAGCGTCATTATCAAAAAAATTGACGATCGCCTCATAGGCACCTCCCCGCCAGTGACCCGCCACTTTATGGAAATCAGGGGCATCGGCATCATCGACATCCAGCGCCTCTTTGGGGTGGGGGCGGTGATGGAACAGAAGGAAATCGAATTCATCATCCACCTCACCCACTGGGTGGAGGGCCAGGAATACGATCATTTGGGCATGCTGGACGACTTCGAAATCATCATGGGCAGACAGGTAAAAAAGGCGGAAATTCCCCTTCGCCCCGGGCGCAATACCGCGGTGATAATGGAGATTGCAACGCAGAATTTCAAGCAAAAAGAGATGGGCTACAATCCCGCCGAGGTCCTCAATCAGAGAATTATGGAGGCCATTCGCATCAACCGCGAGAAAGAATTCAATCAAAAACCCTGAGTGAAATGTATATTGTACTAGGATAACTACCTTGCTTGATAATGTTTCCAAGTGCTATATAATTACATTATAACTAGTAGCTCTAAGAGGAGGTAGAAATGACAAAAGTTATGAAAACAATGGACGGAAACGAGGCTGCGGCTCACGTATCCTACGCTTTCTCCGATGTTGCATGTATCTTCCCCATCACCCCGTCATCCCCCATGGCGGAGCACATTGACGTATGGGCAAGTAACCACCGTAAAAATATTTTTGGCCAAGAAGTAATGGTCAAGGAAATGCAGGCAGAAGGTGGCGCAGCTGGCGCTGTCCACGGTGCCCTCCAAGCTGGCGCACTCACCTCTACATATACCGCTTCCCAAGGGTTGCTCCTCATGCTGCCCAATATGTACAAAATCGCAGGGGAACTCCTCCCCGGCGTCTTCCACGTGGCAGCTCGCGCCCTGGCATCCCACGCCCTGTCCATCTTTGGTGACCACCAAGACGTCATGGCCACTCGGGCCTCCGGTTTTGCCCTTCTGGCCTCCGGTTCCGTACAGGAAGCCATGGACCTGGCCGGTGTGGCTCACCTCTCCGCCATCAAGGGCCGTGTTCCCTTCGTTCACTTCTTCGACGGTTTCCGGACCTCCCACGAAATTCAAAAGGTGGAAGTGCTCCAGTACGAAGACCTGGCCAAACTGGTGGACCACGACGCCGTGGCCGAGTTCCGCGCCCGGGCCCTGGCTCCCGACAACAACGAAATCCGCGGTACCGCTCAAAACCCCGACATCTACTTCCAGTCTGTGGAAGCATCCAACAACTACTACACCAATATCGTGGATGTAACGGACCAATACATGGAAGAAATCAGCGAACTCACCGGTCGCAAATACGGCCTCTTCAACTACTACGGTGCTGAGGACGCTGAGGATGTCATCGTGGCCATGGGCTCCGTCACCGAAACCATTCAAGAAGTGGTGGATTACTTAAACAACAAGGGCGACAAAGTAGGGGTGCTGAAAGTTCACCTGTACCGTCCCTTCTCCAAAAAACACTTCCTGGACACCATGCCCAAGTCCGTAAAGCGCATTGCAGTTCTCGACCGCACCAAGGAAAAGGGCTCCCTGGGAGAACCCCTCTACCTGGACGTTCGGGACATCTACTATGCAGCTGAAGAGCGTCCCGTCATTGTGGGCGGCCGCTATGGTCTGGGTTCCAAGGACACCACACCCTCTCAAATCCTGGCCGTGTACAAAAACCTCAAGGCCGACGCACCCAAGGAAGGCTTCACCATTGGCATTGAAGACGATGTAACGGGTCTGTCCCTGCCCATCGACGAAATCATCCAAACTGAGCCCGAGGGAACCATCGCCTGCAAATTCTGGGGCTTCGGATCCGACGGTACCGTTGGGGCCAACAAGAGCGCCATTAAGATCATCGGTGACGGCACCGAAATGTACGCTCAGGGCTATTTCGACTACGACTCCAAGAAGTCCGGCGGGGTCACCATCTCCCACCTGCGCTTCGGTCACAGCCCCATTACCTCCACCTATCTCATTACGGAAGCCAACTTCATCTCCTGCTCCAAGCAGTCCTATGTACACCAGTACGACCTGCTCCGCGGCATCATCGATGGCGGTACCTTCCTCTTGAACACCACCTGGTCTCCCGAGGAACTGGAAGAGAATCTCCCCTCCTGCCTCAAAAAGACCATTGCCGACAAACACGTCAAGTTCTACACCATCAACGCCACCAAGATTGCTGCAGAAGTGGGCCTGGGCGGTCGCACCAATATGATCATGCAGTCCGCTTTCTTCAAGCTCTCCAATGTACTCCCCTTGGATGAGGCCATCGACGCCCTCAAGAGAGGCATTGTCAAGGACTACGGCGTCAAGGGCGACGATGTGGTTCAAAAGAACTACAATGCAGTGGACCGCGGCATGGATGCCCTGGTTGAAATTGAAGTTCCCGCTTCCTGGGCCGAGGAATCTCCCGTTGTGGACACCCACATCGAAGGGGCTCCCGACTTCATCAACGACATCCTGGTGCCCATGAACCGTCAAGAGGGCAACGACCTGCCCGTATCCACCTTTGTGGGCCGGGAAGATGGTACCTTCATGGCAGGCACCAGCCGCTATGAAAAACGGGGCATTGCAGTGAATGTGCCCAAGTGGAAACCTGAAAACTGCATCCAGTGTAACCAGTGTTCCTTCGTATGTCCCCACGCTGTCATTCGTCCCGCACTCCTGGACGAAGAGGAGGCCGCTGGCAAGCCCGAGACCTTTGAAACCATTACCGCCAAGGGCCGTGGCACCGAGGGCTACGAGTACAGAATTCAAATTTCTCCCCTGGACTGCACCGGCTGCGGCAACTGTGCACAGGTCTGCCCCGCCAAGGAAAAAGCCCTGGTGATGACTCCCTTCGAAGAGGAGCTGGAAGATCAGTCTCAAAACTGGAACTACTTCCAAGACAAGGTCTCCGATAAGACCGACCAATTCGAAGCCAATAGCGTCAAGAACAGTCAGTTCCGCATGCCCTATCTGGAATTCTCCGGCGCCTGCGCAGGCTGTGGTGAAACTCCCTATATCAAGCTGGTCACCCAACTCTTCGGCGATCACATGATGATCGCCAATGCCACCGGATGTACCTCCATCTGGGGTGGTTCCGCTCCCAGCATGCCCTACTGTCAAAATGAAGATGGCTTCGGACCCAGCTGGGCCAACAGCCTCTTCGAGGACAATGCCGAGTACGGCTACGGTATGGTCGTTGCCGTGAAGCAAATCCGGGCTCAAATCGAGCAATTGATGAATGAATTCATCGAACTGGGCGTGGACGAAGAGATCAATGCCGCCTTTAAGGAATGGATCGACGGCATGGACGACTATCGCAGCTCCAAGGCAGCTGCCGCCAAGGTCCTCCCCCTCCTGGAAAAGACCACTGGCAATGGCGATGCCGATCTGCTCCTCAAGAGAATCAATGGCAACAAGCGCCTGCTGATCAAGCCCTCCAACTGGATCTTCGGTGGTGACGGCTGGGCCTACGACATCGGCTTCGGCGGTCTGGACCACGTTCTGGCCAGTGGGGAAAACCTCAATGTCCTGGTAGTGGACACCGAAGTGTACTCCAACACCGGTGGACAGTCCTCCAAGGCTACCCCCACCGCTGCTGTGGCACAATTCGCAGCCTCCGGTAAGGAAATCCGCAAGAAGGACCTGGGCCTCATGATGACCAGCTACGGCTACATCTATGTGGCACAAATTGCCATTGGCGCCGACAGAAACCACGCCCTCAAGGTGATCCGCGAAGCGGAAGCCTACGACGGACCCTCCCTCATCATCGCCTACGCTCCCTGTATCAACCACGGCCTCCACAATGGCATGGGCATGAGCGTGGAAGAAGAGAAGAGAGCCGTGGACACCGGCTACTGGCACCTCTACCACTACAATCCCGAGCTCAGAGAAAAGGGCGAAAATCCCTTCTCCCTGGATTCCAAGGAACCCTCTCGCCCCTACCGCGAGTTCCTGGAAGGGGAAGTGCGCTATACCTCCCTGCAAAAACTCTTCCCCGAGCGGGCAGAAGTCCTCTACGAGGAAGCAGAGGAGAATGCAAGACTCCGCTTGGAAAACTACAAGAACATGGCCAATATGCACAATCAAAAGGCCAGCGAATAAGCATGCTAAAAAAGCCCACTTCGGTGGGCTTTTTTGTGTGGGAAAAATGGCGACCTCTGGCAGGGGGAGCTGAGAGGGGGCTTATTTTAAAGGAAGGAAGTTTTAAAAGTACAGAGGGGGAGGGAAGCTGATTTTTCATCTCTAGCTTAAAGTTTTTAAAAGTAGAAAGGGGGAGGGAAGCTGATTTCTCATCTCTGGCTTAAAGTTTTTAATAGTAGAAAGGGGGGAGGGAAGCAGATTTTCCATCTCTGCCTGAAAGTTTTAAAAGTACAGAGGGGGAGGGGAGCTGATTTCTCAGCTCTGGTTTTGAGTTTTTAAAAGTAGAAAGAGGGAGGGAAGTTGATTTTTCAGCTCTGGTTTTGAGTTTTTAAATTGAAAGATGGTTTTGGAAATTGCCCCGGAGCCTCGGAGCCTTTAAAGAGTATTCCCCCAAGATTCAGCCATTGGCCATGGGGGAGCTGTTTTTTCCTTGGTCTAAATTTCCCATGGGGCATCAAAATTTTAGGATGACCGACTTCTTTTTCAATGAAAAATAAATTTCGGCAAAAAAAAAGATGCCCGAGGGCATCTTTTTCCTTTATAGTTGGGCGATAATTTCCTCCACATCGGGGCGCTCCCCTTGGCCGTACTCCTTGGACCAGAGGACCTTGCCGTCTTCAATGAGCAGGGCCGCTCTTCCGCTGATCCCCGCCTTGTCGATATAGACGCCGCAGGCCTCGGCCAGGGCTCCCTTGGGGTGGAAGTCCGCCAAAATGGAGAGCTTGGACAGGCCAATGCTCTGGGCCCACACGCCCTTGGCGGGATAGGGGTCCACACTGAGGCCAATGGGGGTCACGCCCTTTTCCAGGAAGCGGTCGTAGTTATTTTCCAAGTCCCTCATTTGGTCGGTGCACACGGAGGTGAAGGCCAGGGGGTGGAAGGAGAGGAGGATTTTCCCCTTGATATCCTTGGAGCTGATTTTTTCGCCGTGTTGATCTCTCAGGGTAAACTCGGGCACTTGGCCGCCCTTTTGTAAAATTGCCATAGACATTCCTTTCCGTGCCTCTCCGTTGAGAGGCGCTTTTCTACATAGAGTTCTCCTTTTATATATATCCCAAAAGGGGATTTTTTTATCCCCCGCAGGTTCCACCTTGGAAAAATTCCATCCCGTCCCCCTGAAGGTCGGGAGATTTTCCGGGGAAGTTTTCATAAATTACAGGCAGCTTCCATGGGAAAAGGATGTCGGAACCGTTGAGAAAATTGAATTCTTCCTTTATAATAGGCCAAAAGGGGGGATTTCATGGATCTACTATCGCTGCAAGCTATGGACATTAAAGGTGAGGTAAAATCGCTTTCCGACTACAGAGGTCAGGTGCTACTCATCGTCAATGTGGCCAGTGAATGTGGCTACACCCATCAGTACGAAGGTCTCAGGCGGCTTCATGAGAGATTTCACGACGACGGTTTTGAAATTTTGGCCTTCCCCAGCAATCAGTTTGGGGGCCAGGAACCGGGAAGTAATGAGGAAATATACGATTTTGCCGTGGAGAACTTTGGTGTGCGTTTCCCCTTATTTGCCAAGACTCAGGTGGTGGGGGAGGAGATCCACCCCATTTTCAAGGCCCTGAGGGACTACGATGGCGACGATATTCGCTGGAATTTCGAGAAATATCTCCTGGACCGGGACGGAGCCGTGGTGGGTCACTATCTGTCCAAGGTGGATCCCCGGGACCTGGTGGACGACATCGATGAATTGATATAGAGATGAGAGGGGCCGAGGCCCCTCTTTTACATTGCCTTTACAAAGTCCTTACAATTTCACGGAACATTCACCTTCTACTTAAAGAACTTTACACAGTCCCATCTATGAACTTTACACGGTTCACCTATTATCGAGTTGTAAGATTTTCATAGAGCATATGGGTCATGGTTAGATCATGACGTAGGAGGTAATTGAATGAATCTGAAGAAAATCGCTGGTAGCCTGGCTCTTTGCGTAGTGGCCTTTGGTACTCTGGCCGCCTGTGGAAATGGCGGAAATGGCGCAGAACCTGCAAATAACGAACCAGCAAACAATGTAAATGCAAATGCTCCCGAAGCCGATGCCGGTGCTGATGTAGAGCTTGGGGAAGTTGCTGTTATTACCCGTGAAGATGGTTCCGGTACCCGCGGTGCCTTCACCGAAATCGTAGGTCTTCTGGAAGACCAAAATGGTCAAGAAGTGGACACCACCACTGCTGACGCTGCAGTTCAAAACTCCACCAACAACGTAATGACCACCGTTGCCGGTAACCCCGCCGCTGTAGGTTACATCTCCCTGGGTTCCTTGAACGACACTGTAAAGGCAGTTAAAGTAGAGGGCGCTGAAGCCTCCGCTGAAACTGTAACCGACGGCTCCTATCCCGTGGCTCGTCCCTTCCTCTTGGTAACCAAGGGTGCTCCCGAAGCTGGTTCCGTAGCTGAAGACTTCCTGAAATTCGTTGCTTCCAAGGAAGCTCAAGATATCGCTGCTGAAGAGGGCTATGTACCTCAAGAGGGTGGCGAATACACCCCCGCCGATGTAAGCGGTCAACTGGCCATTGCTGGTTCCACTTCCGTAACTCCCCTCATGGAAAAAGTTGCTGAAGCTTACAAGGCGCACAACCCCAATGCCGACATTCAAATCCAATCCAACGGTTCCACCGCTGGGATCACCGCTGCCATTGAAGGTACCGCTCAAATCGGTATGGCTTCCCGTGAACTGAAGGCTGAAGAAGAAGCTGAAGGTCTGGAGCAGTACATCCTGGCCCTGGACGGCATTGCTGTTATCGTAAACACCGAAAACCCCATTGAAGACCTGACCCTTGATCAAATCAAGAACCTCTTCAACGGCACCACCACCGACTGGGCTGAAGTACAATAACTCTTCCCCACAGAATTGTATCTGAGGGAATACCCCGCAAATGCGGGGTATTTTTTATGTATTTACATGTTCATTACAATATCAGTAAATAATGTTGATTAAGTACTGGTACAATTCATGTGGTTAAATAAGGAGGCGTATATGAAATCCAAGGCTTTTGAGAAATTTATGGAGATCATCTTCCTCATCTCTTCTCTGATGTCGATTATCTCCATCATTGTCATCTGTTACTTCATCTTTAGTAATGGTGTTCCCTTTATCGCCAAATATGGCCTGGGAAATTTTGTATTGAAGTCCAACTGGCTGCCCACGGCTCGTCCCCCCAGTTTTGGGATTCTGCCCATGTTGGTGGGCTCTCTCATCATCACTCTGGGGTCCCTCATCATTGGGGTGCCCATTGGTCTATTTACCGCAATTTATCTGTCCTATTACTGCCCCCCCAAGCTCTATAAAATTGTGAAGCCCGCCGTGAACCTCATGGCCGGGATCCCCTCCATTGTCTACGGCTTCTTTGGCCTCATGGTCATGGTGCCCGTGGTTCGCAGCTGGTGGGGCGGCACGGGGATGAACATCTTCACCGCATCGGTCCTCTTGGGCATTATGATTCTGCCCACCGTCATTGGTCTTTCCGAGTCCTCCATTCGCTCCGTCCCCGGGGAGTACTACCGGGGAGCCGTGGCCCTGGGTGCCACTCAGGAGCGGAGCATTATGAAAGTGGTGGTCCCCGCTGCCAAATCCGGGATTCTGGCCGCAGTCATCCTGGGCATTGGCCGCTCCATTGGGGAGACCATGGCCGTAATTATGGTGGCCGGCAACCAGGCCCGCATGCCCTCTTCCATCACCCAGGGGGTCCGTACCATGACGGCCAATATCGTCCTGGACATGGCCTATGCTGCAGGAGATCACCGGGAGGCCCTCATTGCCACCGGTGCCGTGCTCTTCGTATTTATCCTGCTCATTAATCTGGCCTTTAGTGTTGTGAAAGAGAGGATGAACTAATGGGTAGTAAAGTAATGCGAGCAATTATTAAATTGTCCGCCTTTGTGACCATCGGTACCCTGGTACTGATCATTCTGTATTTGGCCTTCCGGGGGATTCCCAATCTCACTCCGGAGCTCTTTAAATGGGAGTACAATTCCGATAATGTGTCCATGATGCGCTCCATTGTTTCCACCTTCATTGTGGTCATTTTGAGCCTCCTCATCGCCACCCCCATTGGGGTGTTCACCGGCTTCTACCTGGTGGAGTACGCCAAGAAGGGGAGCAAAGTGGTGGATGTCATTCGCCTGGCCACGGAGACTTTGGCGGGGATTCCCTCCATTATCTACGGTCTCTTTGGGATGCTCTTTTTCTCCATCACCCTGCACCTGGGCTTTTCCATTCTCTCCGGGGTCTTCACCCTCTCCATAATGGTGCTACCCCTCATCATCCGCTCCACGGAGGAGGCCCTCATTGCAGTGGACGACTCCCTCCGCCACGGCTCCTTTGCCCTGGGGGCGGGGAAGCTCCGCACCATCTTTAGGGTGGTCCTTCCCGTGGCCGTGCCGGGGATTCTCTCGGGGATCATTCTGGCCATCGGCCGCAGCGTTGGGGAAACGGCAGCCCTCATCTTCACCCTGGGTACTGCCACCGATGCCCCCAAGTCCCTCCTGGGATCCAGTCGTACCCTGGCCCTGCACATGTACATGCTCTCCACTGAGGGCCTCTATGTGGACCAGGCCTTTGCCACTGGTTTTGTCCTAATTTTGGTGACTTTAATCATTAACGGAATCAGTACATTCATCAGTCACAAATTCGTTGAAGGCGAGGAAGCGTAGTGGAAAAACTGAAAGCTAGGGAGGATGTAGCTTTGAAAAAAACCGACACCTCTTCCCCTGTGGAAGACAATCAAATTGAGGAAAAAGAAGCGATCCATATGAACAATCAAGCTGAAGAAAAGCAATTCGCCGCAGATTTTTTAAATGAAGCCAGCACCGGGGAAAAGAAATCCACGAAGGATCAGGGCCCCACAAAGACCAAGATCTTGGTGGAGGATGTGAAGCTCTGGTACGATGACTTCCAGGCCCTCAAGGGAATCAATTTGGACATTCCCGCCAACAGGGTCACTGCCTTCATCGGCCCATCGGGCTGCGGTAAGTCCACCATGCTCCGCTGCTTCAACCGGATGAACGACCTGGTGGAGGGCGTGCGCATTGAGGGCAGAATGACTGTGGACGGCCGGGACATCTACGACAAAAACTACGATGTCAACAAGCTCCGCAAGGACGTGGGCATGGTCTTCCAACAGCCCAACCCCTTCCCCATGTCCATCTACGACAATATTGCCTTTGGACCCAGAACCCACGGCATCAAGAACAAGGCTCAGCTGGATGAAATTGTGGAGCGCTCCCTCCGCGGCGCCGCCATCTGGGACGAGGTAAAGGACAATCTCTCCAGAAAGGCCACGGAAGTCTCCGGGGGACAACAGCAGCGGATCTGCATTGCCCGGGCCCTGGCCGTGGAGCCTGAGGTGCTGCTTATGGACGAGCCCACCTCCGCTCTGGACCCCATTTCCACTTTGAAAATTGAAGAACTGGTTCAGGAACTCAAGAAGGACTACACCATTGTCATCGTAACCCACAATATGCAACAGGCCACCCGGGTCAGCGATATGACGGCCTTCTTCCTGGTGGGGGAAGTCATTGAGTACGAGGAGACCGAGCAGCTCTTCGGCAGCCCCAAGGACCGCAGAACGGAAGAATACATCACCGGTCGTTTTGGTTGATGTATAATTAAGAATAGAAAGGGGGTTTCTATGCGGAAACTATACGATGAAGAATTAAATGAACTCAACACCCTCCTCATTGAGATGGGGGCCATGATCGAGCGGGCCATTGCCAATGCCCTGGATGCCCTGGAGCACCGGGACACGGACAAGGCCCTGGATGTGGTTCTGGAGGACCGCAGGGTGGATGAAATGGAGCGAAAAATTGAGGATTTGAGCATCAGCCTCCTCCTCCGCCAGCAGCCGGTGGCAGGGGACTTGCGCTTCATCTCCTCGGCTCTGAAAATCGTCACCGATTTGGGCCGCATTGGGGACCACGCCCAGGACATCTGCGAGATTTCCCTGACCCTTCCTCCGGAGCCCCTCAGTGTGGAGATCAATCTCATTAAGAAGATGTACGATGAAGCTGCCTCCATGATTAAAATGGCCGTGGACGCCTTCATCACCAAGGATGAGGACCTGGCCCACAAGTGCATCAATCACGACGATGTGGTGGACGCCCTGTACAGGGACTGCCGCAGTTTCATCATCGATTCGGTGAAGGAATCCAAGGGCAACGAGGAAGAGCTCCTGGATCTTCTGCAAATTGCCAAGTATCTGGAGCGGGTGGGGGACCACGCGGAAAATATTGCCCAGTGGGTCATCTACTCCATTACCGGCCAGCACGACGACTACGAGGCCTCCCGTAAGTCCGGTGCGACGACATGATTTACTGTGTCGAGGACGAGGCAAATATTCGGGATCTCATAGTTTACGCCTTAAAAAACAACGATCAGGAAGTTCAGGGCTTTGAAAACTCCGAGGAGCTCTTTCGAGCCATGTCCAAGGAAATCCCCTCTCTGATCCTCTTGGACATCATGCTCCCCGGGGAAAATGGCCTGGAAATTTTGGACCAAATCCGCAAGGACGTCCGCTATGAGGACATTCCCGTGATCATGCTCACGGCCAAGTCCTCGGAGCTGGACAAGATTATGGGACTGGATCGAGGGGCCGACGACTACATCACCAAGCCCTTCAGTGTCCTGGAGCTCATTGCCCGGGTGAAGGCGGTGCTGCGCCGCTCCAAGCCCGGGAGGATTCGGGGAGACAGCATTGTCATTGACGATGTCATCATCGACAATCAGCAGCGGACCGTCACCGTGGACGGCGAGGATGTCAATCTCACCTATAAGGAATTTGAGCTCCTCCTCTATCTCTTCCAAAACAAGAACATCGTCCTCAATCGGGACAAGATCATGTCCCATGTGTGGGGCTATGACTTTGAGGGAGAGTCCAGAACGGTGGATGTGCACATCGCCTCTCTGCGCCAAAAACTGGGGGACCGGGCCTACTTAATTGAGACGATTCGAAATATTGGCTACAAGGTGGGCACCAAGTCGTGAGTCGCAGAGCCCTGGCCCTTTCCATGATCCTCAGTGGCCTCATATCCCTTATCTTTTTAATCTCCGCTTCCCTCGATGGATACAATCGAGGGATTCGTTTTAACGAGGAAAGAATGGAAGGTCTACGTCTCGCCTTCAATGGAGCGGAGAAGTCGGGGGGAGGGGAGGGGCTGTATCCCCGCCTGGACGAACTGGGGAATCGCTACGCCCTCTACAGCAGGGACATGGACCTCATTCACACCAATCTCCACCAGGACACCATCGACGCCATGGAGGGGGTCTTGGACGGCGCGGGCCTGAGCCCCGGGGTGCATCAAATGGAGATCCCCTACTCTGAGGGGGAAGTGGCCTATTTGGAGGGGACCCGCCTCAATGGGGGAAACTACCTCGTCGTCTACTGGGAGCCGGAGACCATCTGGGACTATGTGGGGGACTATCTGCCCATTTTTCTCATGGCCACGGTCTTTGGCGGCCTCTTCATCTTTGGGGTTCACACCCACTGGTCCCAGCGGCAGAAGGCCCAGACCCTCTATCTCCTTCACTCCATTCGAAAGTATGTGAAGAATCCCGAGATCACTTTGGACATGAATGCCAAGTTCAAGGAGTTTGAGGAGCCCCTCCGCTACGAGACCAGCATCATCAAAAAGGACATTGACCGCCTCAACAGCCAGCTCAGTGCCCTCTCCGATATGATTGTCAATATGGAGGAGGGCGTGATTTTGGTGGGCAAGGACCGGAAAATCATCAATATCAATGCCTCGGCGGTGAAACTGGTCAATGCCTCCATTCACATTCACTATCAGTACAAGGACCTTCTCTACCTCTGTCGAGATCCAAAGTTCATTCGCTCCTTCACCGAGGCCTTCCAATCGGCCAAGGCCTCAGTGAAGAAGGTGGACTTGGACGACAAGATTTTGAGGATCTACTTCAACCCCGTCTTCACCGAGGACAATGAGTTCTTCGGCATGATGATGCTCCTCATCGACGACACCCAGGCCACCATGCTGGAGCGCCAGCGCCAGGAGTTCACCTCCAATGTGACCCACGAGCTCAAGACCCCCCTCACCAGTATTCGGGGCTATGCGGAGCTCATGAGCGCCCAGGCCATGGACAGTGAGACCCAGCAGCGCTTTGCCGGGATCATTTTGGAGGAATCGGGGAAGCTCTTCGATCTCATTGATGCGGTGATCTCCATGAGCCGGGTGGATGAGAAAAACCGCATTGAGGAGTACATCCTGGTGGACATTCGCTCCATGACCGAGGAGATTTTCAGCGGCAATCAACAGGAGATCGCCAAGAAGCAGCTCTCGGTGAATATCGATGCCCCCATTCCCGCCAAGCTCTACACCCATCCCACCCTCATTCGGGAGGTGTTGTCCAATTTGGTGGACAATGCCATTGCCTACAATCGTCAGGGGGGGAGGATCCACGTGAAAATCGAGGATCAGAAGGACAGCTTCACCATCAGCATTGCAGATACGGGCATCGGCATCAGCTACGACGATCAGCGCAGGGTCTTTGAGCGCTTCTACATGGTGGATCCCGCCCGCACCATCAACAAGCAGTCCACGGGCCTGGGGTTGGCCATTGTAAAGCACAATGTGGAATCCCTTCGGGGGACCATTTCCCTGGAGAGCCAAATTCGGGAGGGGAGCACCTTTGTGCTGACCTTCCCAAAAAATGGCATCAGTTTTTCACAGTAAATTCACTTGCTTTTGCTACCCTAAAGTGAAGAGGTGAGCTATGTTTCGAATTTTAGTGGTAGATGACGAGAAAAAAATCCGCGAGGTCATTCGCACCTATGCGGAGTTTGAAGGACACAAAGTAACCGAGGCCTCCGATGGCTTGGAGGCCGTGGAGCTTTGCAAAAAAAACGACTACGATGTCATTGTCATGGACATTATGATGCCCCGGCTGGACGGCTTCTCCGCCTATCGGGAGATCAAAAAGGAGAAGGACATCCCCGTCCTCATGCTCTCCGCTCGAGGGGAGGAGTACGACAAGCTCTTTGGCTTTGAAATTGGCATCGACGACTATGTGGTGAAGCCCTTTTCCCCCAAGGAGCTCATGGCCCGGCTCAATGTCATTGTCCGGAGGCGGAATCAGAAGCAGGAGCATCACTCCTACGACTTTGAGGGCCTCCACATTGACCTGGACGGCAGGGAAGTGGTGGTGGACGGCACGGCGGTGGATGTCACCCCCAAGGAGTTCGATCTCTTGGTGTACTTGGTGGAAAATGAGGGGGTGGCCCTCTCCCGGGATCGTCTGTTGAGCCAGGTCTGGGGCTACGACTTTTACGGGGACGACCGCACCGTGGACACCCATGTGAAAATGCTCCGAAACTCCATCGGGGACTACCGCTCCCTCATTGTCACCGTCCGGGGGGTGGGCTACAAATTTGTCTCTGAGGACCATCGTTGAAACTCATTGACCGCAGGAGCATAGGGGTGCGTTTTTGGCTGTACTTTTCCGGTATGGCCATCTTTATTTTGGTGCTCCTCTGGCTCCTTCAAATTGTCTTTATCAATTCCTTTTACCAGACCATTAAAATCCGTCAGACCGAGGAGATCGGCCGCACCGTTTCCGCCTCCTTTGGCACCCCCAATTTTGAGGGGACGGTCCTCAGGGAGAGCTTTCGCCAGAACGCCTCGGTGCAGGTCTACAATGAGGAGGGGATACTGGTCTTCCCCCTAAACCCCCTGGACTACATCTTCCAGCCCATGGTGGACAAGGGGGACTTCGAGCGCTACTTCCGCCCCCTCACTCAGGAGAACACCAAGGAGTTCACCTATGTCTCCCCCTATGAGGGCACGGAAAACAGCGCCATTCTCTATGTCACCTACTTGGGGGAGGAGGCGGGTCACAAGTTTTACCTCTCCGTCTCCTCCATTTTGGACCCGGTGGATTCCACCGTGGAAATTTTGAAAAATCAGTTGGTGATCATCTCCATTATCTCCCTGATATTGGCCTTTGTCCTCTCCTACTTCCTCTCCCGGCGCCTGGCCAAGCCCCTGAGCAATATGGCCAAGACCGCCCGGCAGCTGGGCCGGGGGGACTACGATGTCACCTTTGACACCCGGGGCTACACCGAGGTCCACGACCTGGCCCAGACCCTGAACTATGCCACCGGGGAGCTCACCAAGACCATTGAGCTGAGAAAGGACCTCATTGCCAATGTGAGTCACGACTTGAAGACCCCCCTCACCCTCATTAAGAGCTATGGGGAGATGATTCGGGACATCAGCGGGGATCTGCCCGAGCTCAGGGAGCGCCACATCCAGACCATACTGGAGGAGGCGGACTATCTCACGGGCTTTGTCAACGACCTTTTGGACCTCTCCCGGGTGGAATCGGGGATCAGCGCCCTGGAGCTGGAGGAGGTGGACCTGGAGGCCCTCACCCGGGAGACTCTGAGCCGCTTCGCCCACCTGGAGGAAGAGGGCTATGAATTTGTCATTCACCTGAAGGGGAGCCCCATGGCCATCTGCGATGCCAGTAAAATTCGCCAGGTCATCTACAATTTCATCTCCAATGGGGTGAACTACTCCCACAATCAAAAGCGACTGGACATACACATCACCGAAGAGGAGGATGGGGTGGCACTCTCCGTACAGGACTACGGCATAGGCATCTCCCAGGAGCACTTGGAGGGCATTTGGGAGCGCTACTACCGGGCCAGCGCCAACTACAAGAGGAGCGATGTGGGCACCGGCCTGGGCCTGTCCATTTGTAAGAACATCCTGGAGCTCCACGGCTTCCCCTATGGGGTGAACTCCGTGGAGGGGGAGGGGAGCACCTTCTACTTTGTGGCCACGAAAGCAAATCCCCAATAGAAAAATGCCTCAGCAAACTGCTGTGGACCTCAAAAACTGGACATGAGATTTAGTTACTGACAAGTGGATGCCAAGCTATACTTTGTAGGTGGCATCCATTTTGTTTTGGCTTGAATTTGTTGGTTCCTTTAAAATTTTAGGCCCATGAAACTCCTCGAGCTTGTCCCAAAATCTTTTGGTATGACGAAAACTACGTCTTGTAATCCCTGCAGGAGTCTCCGGCAACTTACCTTCGCGGTACAAGCGAACACCTTCCATTTTAAACTCAAAGTTATATTTCAACGCAAATACCCCCTCTACTGGTGTATCCAGTAAAGGGGGTATGTTTCACTTTGCTGAGGCATTTTTGCTTGCATCCCCTCAGCCGGGGAGTGGAGAGCTCCCCAAAGTGACCTATTGGCCCCGTGGCCCTCGTCCTTAAAAAAGTCTGGATGGGGCTGCTCTCCATGGGATTTTCAAAGGGAAGGTCGATGGGGAGGGCCAGGGGATTTCGCCGCGTACGCGGGACGGGGAGCTGCCGGGCTTTCGTCCATATTTCTTGATTTCGCCGCGTACGGGGGATGGGGAGGTGACAAACTTCCGGGCAAGAAAAAAACATGGAGGGAGACCTCCATGTTTTTTGATTTACTCTTCGGATTTCAGCAGAACCACCAGTTGGCCGCTCTCTACGCTGTCGCCCTCTTTGACGTAGATTTCTTCCAAGACGCCCTTCTTGGGTGCGATGATATTGGTCTCCATTTTCATGGCTTCCACTACCAAGATGGGTTCGGATTCCTCTACGGTATCTCCGGCCTGTTTGTAGGTCTTGATGACCGTTCCGGGGATGGAGGAGGGAACTTCGTTGGGATTGTTGGGATCGGCCAGGCGGACGCTCATGCCGGCATCTTTGCTGAAGATGGGCTTGGTCTTGTCTTCCACCAGGACGCGGCGGCGGGAGCCATTGATTTCAAAGGTGAGTTCCCGCATGCCGTCCTCTTTGAGGCGACCCACTTCCACCAAAGTCACGATCATGGTCTTCCCTTCGTCCAGGGAGATTTCGGCGGTCTCCCCCTCTTGGAGGCCGTGGAAGAAGACATCGGAGCCCATGCGCCAGAGATTGTGGTACTTGGCGCCGTTTCGGGCGTACTCTTCAAAGACCTTGGGGTAGAGGGCATAGGAGGTGACATCCAGCTCCGTCACTTCCCGGTTCATAATGGACTGGAGGAACTCCCTGTCCCCTTCAAAGTCCTCGTCTTCCAAGAGGAGGCCGGGGCGGACGGTAATGGGCTTTTCATCCTTGAGGACGATTTTCTGGAGCTCTTCGGGGAAGCCACCATAGGGCTGTCCCATCATGCCCTTGAAGTAGGTGACCACACTGTCGGGATAGTCCAAATTGGCGCCCTTTTCGTAGATGTTTTCGGGAGTGAGATTGTTCTGCACCATGAAGATGGACAGGTCTCCCACCATCTTGGAGGAGGGAGTCACCTTGATGATGTCGCCCACCATGGCATTTACCTTCCGGTACATCTCCTTCACTTCCTGGAATTTGCTGCCTAGACCAAAGGATTCCACTTGGGGCTTCAGGTTGGAGTACTGACCGCCGGGGATCTCGTACTTGTAGATCTCCGTGGTACCGCTCTTGAGATCGGATTCAAACTGGGCATAGACGGGGCGAACGGCGGACCAGTAGTTGCTGATGCCGTCGGCCTTGTCCAGGTCGATGCCCGTCTGGCGATTGGTGTTTTCCAGCGCCGCCACTACGGAGTTGAGGGCGGGCTGGGAGGTGAGGCCACTCATGGAGTTGACGGCGGTATCGGCAATGTCCACGCCGGACTGGGCGGCCATGAGGATGGTGGCCACGCCATTGCCCGTGGTGTCGTGGGTGTGGAGGTGAATGGGGATGGAGACCTCGTTTTTCAGGGCGGTGATGAGCTTCTTGGCGGCATAGGGCTTCAGCAGGCCACTCATGTCCTTGATGCCCAGGATATTGGCCCCGGCCTTTTCCAGCTCTTTCCCCAGATTTACATAGTACTGGAGGGAGTACTTGTCCCGGCTTTCATCCAGAATGTCCCCGGTGTAGCACATGGCGGCCTCGGCGATTTTCCCGGCGTTTCGGGTCTCATCAATGGCCAGGCGCATGCTCTCCAGCCAGTTGAGGGAGTCGAAGATTCGGAAGACATCGATGCCCTCTTCCGCCGATTCCTTGATGAATTTCTTCACCACATTGTCGGGATAGTTCTTGTAGCCCACGGTGTTGTTGCCCCGTACCAGCATTTGCATGAGGAGATTGGGCATGGCTTCACGGAGGAGGCGCAGCCGCTCCCAGGGGTCCTCGTGGAGGAAGCGATAGGCCACATCGAAGGTGGCGCCGCCCCACATTTCCATGGAGAAGAGATTGCTCATATTGTTGTTGTAGGCCTTGGCAATCTTCAACAGATCCAGGGTCCGCACCCGGGTGGCAATGAGGGACTGGTGGGCGTCCCGCATGGAGGTGTCGGTGAGGAGGAGGCCCTGCTCTTTGAGGATCCACTCACTGAACTTCTCTGGTCCCAGCTCGTCGAAGATCTGCTTGGTGCCCTTTTCAGGGGCGGGGTCCAGGGCGGGAACTTGGGGGACGTCGAAGGACTTTTTCAGATGGGGCTCATTGACGACGATATTGCCAATGTACTCCATAATTCTCAGCTCTTCGTCGCTCTTGGCGGTGATATCAAAGAGCTCGGGGTGAGCAGCAATAAAGCCCGTGTCACAGGTACCATTGCGGAACTCCTCAGAGTTTAGGACATTGAGGAGGAAGCCGATATTGGTCTTTACGCCGCCCACCACAATTTCTCTCAGGGCCCGGATGGACTTTTGCACGGTGTCGGTCCAGGTTCTGCCATTGGTGATGACCTTTACCAGGAGGGAGTCGTAGTAGGGACTGATGATGGCCCCTTGGTAGGCATTGCCGCCGTCCAGGCGCACCCCAAAGCCCGCCGAGGAGCGGTAGAGGGTGATCTGCCCGGTGTCAGGGGCGAAGTTGTTCAAAGGATCCTCGGTGGTCACCCGGCACTGAATGGAGAAGCCCCGAACCTGTACGCTCTCCTGGCTGGGAATATTGATGTTCTCGTGGGAGAGGGGATAGCCCTGGGCAATTTGAATCTGGGCCTGGACGATGTCCACCCCGGTGACCATCTCGGTGACGGTGTGCTCCACTTGGATTCTGGGGTTTACCTCGATGAAGTAGTGATTGAGGTCCTTGTCCACCAAAAATTCCACGGTACCGGCGGAGCGGTAGTTGAGGCTCTTGGTGATTTTCAGGGCGTCCTCACAGATGGCATCCCGGACCTCTTGGGGCACGGAGAAAGCGGGGGTGAACTCAATGACCTTTTGGTGGCGCCTTTGAATGGAGCAGTCCCGCTCGTGGAGGTGGACCACATTGCCGTAGAGGTCGCCCAAAACTTGCACTTCAATGTGCTTGGGGTTCTCTAAGTACTTCTCGATGAACATGGAGTCATTGCCAAAGGCCTTTTTCGCCTCATTTTTGGCGGAGTGGAACTCGGTGATGAGATTCTTGGCATCGTGAACCACCCGCATGCCCCGTCCGCCACCGCCGGCAGCGGCCTTGATCATGACGGGATAACCGGCCTCCTCGGCAAAGGCCAGGGCCTCCTTGTCCGTTTGAATGGGCTTTTCCACCCCGGGAATGGTGGCCACCCCCGCCTGATTGGCGACGATTTTGGACTGAATCTTGTCCCCCAGGGCCTCCATCGTGGGGGCCGTGGGGCCAATAAAGGCAATGCCAGCCTCCTCACAGCGCCGGGCAAATTCGGGATTTTCGGCTAAAAATCCGTAACCGGGGTGGATGGCATCCACTCCCTTGTTGAGGGCCAATTGGATAATTTCATCGATATTTAAATAGGCATCTACTGGAGATTTATCCTTTCCAATGAGATAGGACTCATCGGCCTTGGTACGGAAGAGTGACAGGCTGTCCTCCTGAGCGTAGATGGCAACGGAGCGAATGCCCAGTTCCCGGCAAGCCCGGAAAATACGAATGGCAATCTCGCCGCGGTTGGCAACGAGAATCCTTTTGAATTTCTTGAATTCCATAATTCCCTCCTATTAATACATGCTTTCGTTCCTTAAAGTATACACTTTATTGGAGTGGGAAACAAAAGAAAAACCGCGTGGCAATGTTTTCCTTTTTCTTTTATTTTTTACTCGAATTTTTTTGGGGTCTAAATTCCCTCATTGCCTCCTTCTTTGCCTTCTGATAAACTGAAAATTGTGGAAAGGGGGGAGGTCCGTGAAAACGAACCTGTCCATCCTCTTTGGCATATTTTTTTTGATTTCCGCCCTCCTGGATCTGATTTTTGGAGATCCCAGGGGCCTCGTTCACCCCGTGGAGGTCATGGGAAAGCTCATTCACTGGGAGGAAAAACTTGGGCGAAGTAGGATCAAAAGCCCAAGGGGCCTCCGGGCGTGGGGCCTTGCCATGGTCATTTTCAATGTGGCGGTGGCCTTTGCTGTCCCGGCACTGATCCTCGCCCTCCTGCCTCCGGTTCTGGGCCTCATCTTTTCCATCTATGTGGCCTGGACCTCACTGAGTGCCAAAACTCTCGTGGAGGAGGCGGACAAAGTGGCCAGGGCCCTGGAGGAGTCCCTGGAGGCGGGGCGCCACCGCCTCTCCTATATTGTGGGCAGGGACACCCGCGAGCTCTCCCGGGAGGAGATCCTTAGGGCCACGGTGGAAACGGTGGCGGAAAACACTTCAGACGGCATCATTGCCCCCCTCCTGTACTTGGCCCTCCTGGGGCCGGCGGGGGGCTGGGCCTACAAGATGATCAACACCATGGATTCCATGATTGCCTATCGCAATGACAAGTATGTGGATCTGGGCAGGGCCGCGGCCATTGTGGACGATGTGGCCAATTTCATCCCGGCCCGCCTCACCGGGCTTCTCATGGTCCTCCTCTCCCCGGGCAGTTGGGGGGAGGGCCTGAGGATTTTAAGGCGGGATGCCCGGGCCCATCTCTCTCCCAATAGTGGATTTCCCGAGTCGGCGTTGGCCGGCATTTTGGGGATTCAACTGGGGGGAGGCCACTTCTACTTTGGAAAATTCGTGGAGAAGCCCACCATTGGGGACGACATTCGAAAGATTGAGCCTGAGGACATTAAAAGGACAAATCAAATACTGTGGCGGGTGAGCTCTTTGGGGGTCATTCTGGCACAGCTTCTATTCAATTTCATTTATGTTTAGCTAAATCAAGGGAAATTAGTGAAATTCTAATACAGCCCCCGCTACTGTAAGCATGTCGGTGCACGGATGCCACTCGGTCCTTTCCGGGGAAGGCGTGTACTGGAAAGGTGCGAGTCAGGAGACCTGTTTAGCTGCGTTGCATTCTTCGGTGGGAAGAGCTATTCAGCCCAGAGTACCTAGCGAAGTGTTAGGTTTTTTTTATTTTGGAGGTATTGTGCAAAAAGGACTAGTACTGGCCAGTTTTGGAACCACCCACGGCGACACCCGTCGGGCGGCCATTGGAAATATTGAACGCTATATCAGTGCAGAGACGGGGGCCTATGTCCTCCGGGCCTTTACATCCCGGATGATTATGAAGTCCCTCAAGGAGCGGGGCCTCTACATCTACAGTGAAGAGGAGGCCGTGGCCCACCTCCAGGACATGGGGATGGAACTGGGGGAGATCTTCGTCCAGTCCCTCCACCTGATTCCCGGCTTCGAATACGAGAAGCTCCTCTCCCTGCCGGTGCCGGTGGGGCCGCCCCTCTTTGCGGGAAGGGAGGATTTAAAGCGCTTTGTGGCGGAATTTCCCTTCCCAGACTTGGACGATGGGATGATGATCTTCTTTGGCCACGGCAGCAGCCACAAAAACGATCAGATCTACTTCGATTTGGACGAGCTCTGTCCCGAGAGGGTCCTGGTGGTCACCGCCGAGGGGGCCCTGGGCATTGAAAACCAAATGGAGAACATTCGCAGGCTCAATCCCAAGGAGATCTACCTCCAGCCCCTGATGCTGGTGGCGGGGGACCACGCCAAAAATGACATGGCCTCCCAGGACCCCGATTCTCTGGCGGGGATTCTCTCCCGGGAGGGATACAAGACTCAGCCCATTTTAAAGGGACTGGGGGACTATGATTTTGTGGCGAAGCACTTTTTGGACAAGACCAAAGCACTGATGGCGGGCCAGGTGCCCGAGGGGGAATATCTATGAAAAAACTCATTGGCATTGGCACCGGACCCGGACCCGGGGAACTTCTGACCCTGGGGGCCCTCCGGGCCATTGAAAACTGCCACCACCTCTTTGTCCCCAGAAATGGCAAGAAGACCATGGCCCTGGACACGGTCCTGGAGGTCTTTAACCGGGAGGAGCTGGAGGAAAAAATTGTCTACTTGGATTTTCCCATGGGGGCCTCCAATGAACAGACCTATGAACTGGCCCGGAACACCATCAGCGACACTTTGAAAGACCAGGAGGTGGGGGTCTTCATCACCATTGGAGACGGGAGCATTTACTCCACCCTCCTCAATATGCTGGGAAAAATGGAGGGGGATCTGACCGTGGAAATGATTCCCGGCATTCCCTCCTTTGTGGCAGCCGCCAATGCCGCCCGCTGGGACCTGGTCCGGAAGGACGAGGAGTTCACCCTCATGGACGGCCTGGAGCCGGAGCGGGCCCTCACAGCGGACAGCTTGGCCATTTTGAAGACCAAAAATCCCGAGGACATCCTGGACCGCCTGGAGGCCGAGGGCTACGACTATGTGTATCTGGAGCGGGTGGGCCATCCCAGTGAGTTCATCAGCAAAAACCGAGATGAAATTGTGGCAAGAAAGAGCTATATGAGCCTCATTTTGGCGAGAAAGAAGGAGCAGTAGGCCATGCACGGCGGCGATATCTACAGCCACCCCCAGGTCCAATATGATTTTTCCAGCAATATCAATCCCCTGGGGATTCCCCCGGAGATGGTCCGTGCCATGGAGGAGGGGCTGAAGCACACCCACCGCTATCCCGATCTCCAGTACAGGGCCCTGAGAGAGGCCCTGGCCACCTACGGCGGGGTGAGCCCCCAGGAGGTGGTGGTGGGTAATGGAGTGGTGGACATCCTGGATGGGGCCATGGCCCTGGCCTCCTCCATGGTCCTGGTCCACCCGGGCTTCTCGGAGTATGAGGAGCGGGGGAGAATCCGGGGAATGGACATGACCCATGTGGTCATGGAGGAGCCCTTCCACCTGGATGTTTCGGCAGTGGAGGAGGCCCTGAAGCCCGGGGCCCTCCTTGTCCTGGCGAGCCCCAACAATCCCACGGGCTACACCCTGAGTCAGGAGGAGCTCCTCGCCCTTTTGAAAGCGGTGAAGAGCCAGGGGGGCCTCCTCCTCTTGGATGAGGCCTTTGTGGAGTTCACCCCCGTGGACTACAATGCCATCGACTACATTGAAGACTATCCCCTCCTGGTCTGCCGAGGGGCCACTAAGATCTTCGGCCTCCCCGGCATTCGCCTGGGCTATGGCTTCACTGAGAGGGAGCGGGCGGAGCTCCTCTCCCAGCGGCTCCTCCCCTGGCGAATCAATACCTTGGCCGATGAAGTGGGCCAGCTCGCTTGTCACCAGGAAAAATTTTTTGAGGACACCCGTAACTACGTGGCCAAAGAGCGGGCCCGCCTGAAGGCCGCCATGGAGGAGCTGGGCCTTCAGGTCTACGACTCCCAGGCCAATTATCTCCTCATAAAGACCCGGCAGCTTACGGTGGAGGAGATCTACCGGGGCCTCTTGGAGCGGGGCATCCTCATTCGAAAATGCGACAACTACCGGGGCCTGGGGGAGGGATTTTTCCGCATCGCCGTTCGGGCCGCCCACGACAATGGCATCCTCATAGGAGCCATGGAAGAACTATTCACCGAGAGAGAGAAATAGGAGGGTAACATGTACGAAAAAAAACCCATGACCATAGAAAATAAATCCATGGACATCATTGATGGCTACTTGGACGATGTGTCCTTTACCGAGGAGGAGCTCCCCGTAGTTCGGAGAATGATCCACACCACCGGGGATCCGGAGTACCGCCACATCATCGACATTCACCCCTCCTTTTTGGAGGGGGCCAAGGAGGCCCTGAAGAGGGGCATTAAGATCTACACCGACACCAATATGGGCAATCAGGGGATCAACAAAGCAGCCCTTCAAAAGAGCGGCAGCGAACTCCTGACCCTGGTCAGCGATCCTGAGGTGGCAAAACTTGCCAAGGAACGGGAGACCACCCGCTCCATTGTGGCCCTGGAGGAGGGGATCAAGAGGGGCTGCACGGCCTTTGTCATTGGCAATGCCCCCACGGCCCTCTTCCGCCTCCTGGAACTGGTGGAGGAGGGGGCAGTCACCCCGGATTTCATCGTGGCCACCCCCGTGGGCTTTGTGGGAGCTGCCGAGAGCAAGGATGCCATAGCTGAAACTGAGCTCCCCTACATTCGCACCGTGGGGACCAAGGGGGGGAGCAATGTGGCGGCCAGCGTGGTCAACGCCCTCCTCTATGAGGTCTTCCCCCGATGAGCTTTGAGGCCTATCAGGTGGTGGACGGCCAGAAGATGCGCCTGGGCTTCACCACGGGGACCTGTGCCCTGGCTGCCACCACGGCGGCCATTGAGGCATTGGAAAGGGGAAAGCCCGTCTCGGAAGTCGTACTGGAGGCCGACGGCTACACCCTGGAGCTGGAGGTGAGCGAAGAGGGGCGGAGTGAAAACACCGCCACCTACTCCATTGTCAAGGACGCCGGGGACGATCCCGACGACACCCACGGCATTCGCATCTACAGTGAAGTCACCTTCACCGGAGACGGTGAGATCACCCTGGACGGGGGCGAGGGCATCGGCCGCATTCGCCAGAAGGGCCTCTTTGGGGCCATCGGGGAGGCGGCCATCAATCCCAAGCCCAAGGAGCGACTGATGAAACTCCTGGAGGAGCACCGGGGGAGTGGGATTCGCTGCATCATCTCCGCCCCGGAGGGAGTGGAAATCGCCAAAAAGACCTTCAATCCCTTCTTGGGCATTGAGGGGGGCATCTCCATTTTAGGGACCCGGGGGATTGTCTATCCCATGAGCAAGGACGCCTATGTGGCCACCATGACCCTGGCCATGGATAAATTTTACGACCAGGGCTTCCGCGCCATTCACCTGACCCCGGGGAACTACGGCCACCGCTGGGCGGAGGCCTCGGGGAACGACGCCCCCATTGTGGAAGTGAGCAATTACTTCGGCGACGGCCTCCGCTACGCCGCCAACAAAGGCTTTGAAACCATCCATGTCTCGGGCCACATTGGCAAAATGAGCAAATTGAGTGTGGGCATCTTCAACACCCACTCGGCAGTGAGCGACACCCGCATGGAGGCCTTTGTCTACTATCTGGTCTTTCTGGGGGCCCCCATGGCCCTCATTGAGGCGGTGGATGGGGTCCTGACGGCGGAGGAGGCCCTGAAATTGGTCCGGGAGGCGGGCTATGGCGAGAGGCTCCTCACGGCCATGAGTCGGGGGGTGGAGGAGCGAATTAAAAAATACGTCCGAAGAGATGTGGCTATTCGCGCCGCCATCTACAGCATGACGGATATGATGGGAAAGGGGGAGGAGAAATGATTACCGTTGCAGGGGTGGGCCCCGGAAGCCCGGAGTACATGACCCTGGCCGTCCGGGACCGAATCCTAGAGGCCGATGAGGTCATCGCCTTTGGCAGGGTCTCCGAGAGCATCGCCGAGCTGAGGGAGGATGTGGTGGTCACCGCCAAAGTGGCCGAGATCCTGGAGCTCTTGGAAGCGCCCCGGGGCCACACGGTGGTTCTGGCCAGTGGAGATCCCCTCTTTTACGGCATTGTGGACTTCTTAAAGCGCATGGGGGTCCCTGTGGATGAGGTCCTCCCCGGCCTCAGTAGCTTTCAGTACCTCATGGCCAAGACCCAAATTCCCTGGCAGAATGCCCATCTCTTCTCCGTCCACGGCAGGGAAATGATCATCGAGGAAATTTTAAAATACCCCCTCTCCGTGGGCCTGGTGGATGCCAACCACAGCCCCAATGCCCTCTCCCTGGCCCTCAAGGAGGCCGGGGCTCGAGGCAGCATCATCACGGGGAGTGATCTGAGCTATCCCAAGGAGCGAATTCAAAAGAAGCCCATTGGGGAGACCTTCGAGGGGGATGTGACCTTGGCAGTGGTGGTGATACAAATTGAAATGGATTGAAGACGAAGAATTGATTCGGGGAAAAGTCCCCATGACCAAAAAGGAAGTGCGGATCCTCACCCTGGCCAATTACGATATTGAGCCGGGCTTTCGGTTTTTGGACATCGGCGCCGGCACCGGGAGCATCTCCCTTCAGGCCGCGGCCATGGGGGCCGAGGTGACGGCCATTGAGGTGAATGGGGAGGGCGTGGAACTCATTGAGGAAAATGCCAAGAACTTGGGCCTCAAGCTCAGGGTTATTGAGGGAAAGGCCCCCCAGGAGCTCCCCGATGAAACTTTCGATGGGATCTTCATCGGAGGCAGCAAGGGAACTTTAAGGGAGCTGGTGGCCTATGCCAAGGACCACCTGAGTCCCGGAGGCAGACTGGTGGGGAATTTTGTCACCATGAAAAATGGGGCCAAATTCAAAGAGGAGCTGGAGGAAAATTTCTCCCAGATCTCCCTGAGTGTGATCACCGTGGCCAATGAGGATTGGCTGGGAATCCTCCGGGGGCAGAATCCCATCTTTATGATTGGGGGGACCCTGAGCGCCCCCCGGGATACAGAGGACAAGGAGTAGCGACATGATACATTTTGTAGGTGCGGGTCCCGGAGATGTGGACCTCATCACCGTTAAGGGAAGAAGACTCATGGAGGGGGCCGATGTGGTCATCTATGCCGGGAGTCTGGTCTCCGAGGAGCATCTGGCCGTTTGCAGGGAGGATGCCCAGTTTTACAATTCCGCCAAGATGACCCTGGACGAGGTCCTCTCCGTGATGAGAGAGGCGGAGGCGAAGGGCCTGGACACCGTCCGCCTCCACACCGGGGACCCTAGTATTTACGGGGCAATTCAAGAGCAGATGGACGCCCTCAAAGAGGACGGCATCGCCTTTGAGGTGGTGCCCGGAGTGAGCAGCTTCACCGCTGCCGCCGCCGCCATTGAACACGAATTCACCCTCCCCGGGGTCTCCCAGACGGTGATCATCACCCGGAGGGCCGGCAGGACCCCCGTCCCCGGCCGGGAGAACATCACGGATCTCGCCCGTCACGGGGCCTCCATGGCCATTTTCCTCTCCGTGGGGAGTCTGGCCGAGCTCACTGAGGAGCTGGCCGAGGGCTATGGCTCCTGGGATGTGCCCATTGCCGTCATCTACCGGGCCACCTGGCCCGATGAGAAGCGGGTCCTGGGCACCTTGAGGGACATCACCCAGAAGGTTCGAGATGAAAAGATCGTAAAGCAGGCCCAAATTTTGGTGGGCCCCTTCCTGGATTCGGCCTACGATCTCTCCAAGCTCTACGACCCCAGTTTCACCACGGAGTACCGTCAGGGGACGGAATGAAAATCGCCCTTCTCACCTTTTCGGAGCGGGGGAGGGCCCTGGGAGAGAGGCTGGCGGCCGGCAGGGAGGGCTGGGAGCTCTACGGCAGATCCCTGGGCCGGCCCGTGGGCCGGGAGGACTTTGGAAAGCTCTGGGGCCGCTACGACGGCTTTCTCTTCATAGGCTCCGTGGGGATCACCGTTCGCTACATTGCCCCCCACCTTCAGGGAAAGGACAGGGACCCCGCCGTCTGCACGGTCAATGACAGCGGGGAATTTGTCATCTCGGTCCTCAGTGGCCACTTGGGGGGCGCCAATGAGCTGGCCCGGGAGATCGCCCAGTCCATTGGGGCGGTGCCCGTCATTACCACGGCATCGGAGAGCCGGGGCTTTCAGTCTCTGGATCTCTTTGCACGGGCCCAGGGCTATGCCATTGAAAGGCTCTCCGAGCTCACGGCCGTGGCCACCGCCATGGTGGATGGAAAGCCCGTGGCCTTTTACTCGGAGCTTCCCGCCACTCCGGACTATCCCCAGCTCAAGCGGGTCTCTTCCATGGAGGAGGCCCTGGAGTGGGACTACAGCATTGTGGTGAGCAGCCGAATCTCCCAGCGGGGCGCTCATGCCTCGGCCCATCTCAAGCCCAAGAATCTTCACTTGGGCCTGGGGGCCAGGAAAGATGCCCCCTTCCCGGAACTCTCGGCCCTCTTGGAGGAGACCCTTTTGGAGGCGGATCTCTCCATTTTGAGCATCAAAGACATGGCCTCCATCGATGTAAAAAAAGAGGAGGGGGCCCTACTGGCCCTCTCCCAAAAGTACCAACTCCCCTTTTACACCTTCCCCCCGGAGGAACTGGCTCCCCTAGAGGATGGCCTGGAAGTCTCAGAATTTGTGAGAAAGACCGTGGGGGTGGGCTCTGTATCGGGGACCTCCGCCCTAAAATTGGGGGGAGAACTCATAGTGGAAAAAGCAGCCCGCGGAGGCTTCACCCTCTCCATTACCCGAGAGGCAGAGGCGCCGCTAGAATAGATTTGGAGAAATTATGGCAAAATTGTACGTCATTGGCATTGGCCCCGGGAGTTCCCTCTATTTCACCCGGCGGATGGACGAGGCTTTGAGGGAAGTCACTGCAATTGTAGGCTACACCCCCTATTTGGAATACATCGAGGAGTATCTCCCTGGGAAGGAACTGGTCTCCACGGGAATGAAGGGGGAAATTGAGCGCTGCAAGGAGGCCATCGCCCTGGCGGAGTCCGGGAAGGACACCGCCATTGTCTCCACGGGGGATGCGGGGCTCTACGGCATGGCAGGGCCCATCTATCAACTGGCCGAGGGAAAGGACGTGGACATTGAGGTGATTCCGGGGATCAGCGCCAATTTCGCCGCCGCATCCCTCTTGGGGGCCCCCATTATGCACGATTTTGCCTGCCTGAGCCTCTCGGATCTCCTGACCCCCATGGAGCTCATTGAAAAGCGGGCCCGCCTGGCCGCCCAGGGGGACTTTGTCATCACCCTCTACAATCCCAGAAGCAAGGGCAGACCCCACCACCTGGAGCGGGTCATTGAGCTCATTAGGGGAGAGGGCGTGCCCGGAGACCGCCCCGTGGGTCTGGTGAAAAATGCCCTCCGGGAGGGCCAGGAGGTCTCCATTCACACACTGGACAGCCTCCCCATTGAGGAAGTGGACATGATGAGCATGGTCATCATCGGCAATTCCCAGACCCAGGTGGTGGACGGCCACATGGTCACTCCCCGGGGCTACGAAAACAAGTGAAGTGGGTCATAGGGGGCACGGTGGATGCCACCGCCCTGGCCCGGCAGGTGGACCTGTCCCAGTACATCTTCACTGTGGCCACAGAGGACGGCCTGGAATTTCTCCCCGGGGCCCGGGTCCAGGTGGGCCGCATGAGTGGCCAGGAAATGGTGGACTTCATCCATCAGTGGTCCATTAGCCACATCATCGATATGAGCCATCCCTTTGCAAAAATTGTCACCCAGGAGGCCCAGAGGGCGGCGGAGGTGGCGGGGGTAGCCTATGTGCGCTATCTCCGGCCCCCCTCTGCCCCCCAGAAGGGCACGGTGGTGGAAAGCTTTCAGGAGGCCCTCCGCTGGATTGAGGCCTCGGAGGAGAAGACCTTCTTCTTCACCACGGGGGTCAATGGCATTTTTGACTTGGAGGCCATCAAGAAGGACCGGCGCTTCATCCACCGCATCCTCCCCTCAGTGAGTTCCATTGAAAGGGCCCACACAGCCGGTGTGGCCCTGAGAGATCTCATCTGCATGCTGGGGCCCTTCTCCTATGAGATGAACCGCCTCCAGCTCTTGGAATCCGGCGCCCAGGTGCTGGTCACCAAGGACTCCGGCAAGGGGGGCGGCGTGGATGAGAAGGTCCGGGCCGCCGAGGATTTGGGCCTCACCACCCTCATTATCGCCCGAGAGGAGGAGGAGGGGGTGGGGAGCTTTCAGGAGCTGGCCCAGTGGTTGGAGGAACACCATGGAGCACTATAAGTATTTCACCAATGAGCAGTGTGAGTACTTCCCCTGCCACCAGACCCGGGGAACATTCTTCAACTGCCTCTTCTGCTACTGTCCCCTGTATTTCTTAGAGGAAAAATGCGGGGGGAAATTCGTCTACAAAAATGGAGTCAAGGTCTGCACCCATTGCACCATTCCCCACACGGAAGGGGGATATGATTACATCATTGGCGTCATAAAAAAAGTCAATGATGAGAAAAGAGGAGCAAATGAACCGAAGTGAGTTAAATGAGTACATCCAAGGCATCGAGGAACTCTCGGAGGAATACATGGATCTGGCCCGGGACCACTGGGACCACCTCACCCACCCGGTGGGGAGTCTGGGGGACTTGGAGAGCCTGTCCATTCGCCTGGCGGGGATACAGCAGCGGAAGATTCCCCAGGTGACCAAGAAGTCCATTTTGGTCTTCTGCGCCGACAATGGGGTGGTGGAGGAGAACATCGCCTCCTCCCCCCAAAATTTCACCCAGCTTCTGGCCAATTCCATGGTGGGCGGGGGCACTGGGGTCAGTGCCCTGGCCGACTACGCCAAGGCCGAGGTAGTGGTGGTGGATGTGGGCATGAGGGAGGACATTCCCCTGGTGGATGAGGTGGTGAAGAAGAAGGTCCGCCCCGGCACGGAAAACTTCTACCTCCGCCCCGCCATGACGGTGGAGGATGCCATTGCGGGCATACAGGCGGGAATTGAAGTGGCCGAGGAGGCCATTAAAAACGGGGCCGACCTTTTGGGCACCGGGGAGCTGGGCATTGGCAATACCACCACTTCCAGCGCCATTCTCCACGCCTTCACAGGCTTCCCCGCCAAGGACTGTGTGGGCTATGGCGCGGGCATCGACGAAGAGCAGTACGCCAAAAAGGTCAAGGTGGTGGCCGAGGGGGTGAAAAAGCACATCCAGCCCGAGGACGGCCCCCTGGAAATTCTGGCCAAAGTGGGGGGCCTGGACATCGCCGGACTGGTGGGGGTGTACCTGGCCGGAGCCAAGCACCGAGTGGGGGTGGTCATCGACGGCCTCATTGCCTCCTGCGCCGCCATGATTGCCGTAAAGCTCAATGAGCGGGTCAAGGGCTATATCTTCGCCTCCCACCTCTCCCGGGAGAAGGCCGCCCCGGTCCTGTTGGGGGCCATGGGCATTCGTCCTCCGGTTTCCCTGGGGATGCGCCTGGGCGAGGGGAGCGGCTGTCCCTTTACCTTCCTCATTCTGGAAGCGGCCATTCACTGCATGGAGACCATGGCCAGCTACGACAGTCAGGGCATCGATGTCAAGCTCCAGGTGGACATCCGCCACATGGACGATCCCCAATGATTCGCCTCATCACCGGTGGGGCCCGGAGTGGCAAGTCCACCTTTGCGGAGGAGCTCTTTCAGGACCGGCCCGATGTCCTGTACATAGCCACCTCCAAGCCCCAGGACGGGGAAATGAGAGAGCGGGTGCGCCTCCACCAGATCCGTCGTCCGGAGTCCTGGGGCCTATTGGAGGCCGATGAAAAGCTGGCGGAGGGCCTGGGAGAGGGCCACTCCGCCATTCTCCTGGACGACATCACCAATATGATTGGCAACTACTTCTTCCGCCACCAGGCCCTGCCCCTGGAGGAGGGGGCCCAGAGGGTGGAGGAGGAGGTGACGGGGGAGCTCTCCCGGCTCATTGAACGGGCCAGGGAAGAGGGGCGAGACCTCAATTTGGTCACCAATGAAGTGGGCTCTGCCACCGTCCCCATGGACCCCCTCACCCGGGCCTTTCGGGACAGCCAGGGGAGGGTCAATCAGTTTTTGGGGAAGCTCTCCGATGAGGTGTATCTGGTGGTCTGCGGTCAGCCTCTGAAAATCAAGGGGCAGCCATGAAGGGCATCATACTGGCGCTGCAATTTCTCACCCGAATTCCCCTGCCCATCCAGGTGGACTTCACCCACGAAAATGCCAAACACGCCCTCTTCGCCTTTCCCTTTATCAGCGGCCTCATGGGCCTCATCTTTGGCTGGGTCCACCAGTGGCTCTTCCCCCACAGCGCCATGGTGGCGGCCTTTGTGGGCCTGCTCCTCTGGAATCTCCTCAATGGGGGCCTCCACCTGGACGGCCTGGGAGACACCTTCGACGGCTTTCTCTCCAATCGGAGCAGAGAGGAAAAATTGAGGATCATGCATGACTCCACTGTGGGGACCTTCGCCATACTGGCCATTTTCCTGGTCCTCTTGGGGAAATTCGCCCTCCTCTCCGCCCACAACTACGGGCCGGTGAAGCTCATGGCCGCCCTCTTCAGCGCCCGGCTGGGGGTCCTCTACTGTATAGGATTTGCCCCCTCCGCCCGGCCCGATGGCCTGGGGGCCTACTTCCAGAGTGGGAGACCCCAAAAGGGCATTGTCCTGTTGACGGCCCTCACGGCCCTGGCCCTCTGGTTTTGGTATCCCAGGGCCCTCTTCCTCCTCTTGGGAGGCTGTTTCAATGGCCTCTGGATCAGTTGGTGGAGCATTCGCAATATTGGCGGCGTCAGTGGGGACATCTTCGGGGCCGCCATGGAACTGGGGGAGCTGGTCTGCCTCTTGATTTTGTGGGGGATTACACTATGAAGATCTACATGATTCGGCACGGAGAGACTGAGGGCAATCGAAAGGGCTTTTTTGCCGACCGCTACGAGCCCTTAAATGACAGGGGCAGGGAGCAGATTCGAGCCGCGGCCCAAAGGGCAAAGGAGCTGCCCCTGGAGCAGCTAATCACCAGCCCCTATGTGCGCACCCTGGAGACCAGTAAGATCCTCAATGAACAGTTGCAACTCCCGGTGACGGAGGATATAGGCATTCGGGAGATCCACATGGGCATTCTGGAGGGCCACTACTTCGATGAGGTCTACCAGCTCCGCAGACAGGAGCTGGACTACTGGATGGAGGACCCCAGAAACCGCACCCTCCCGGAGGGGGAATCCATCGATGAGCTCCTCCAGAGGGGGCGGGCATTTTTGGAGGGGGCCCGGGACCGCACCCTCTATGTGAGCCACGAGGCCTTCATTCGCTCCGTCCTCTCCCTGGTTCAAGGCTGCGACTTCATCCAGGCCCGGCGGGTGGAAAATGGGGAGCTGGTCTGTCTGGAGCAGGGCCCGGGGGGCCAGTGGTGCGAAACGGAACTGTAATATTACAAAATGGTAACAAACAATATTTTTTCCTCCCAGTTTGGTAGAATACCCCAGAAGGAGGAAGAATGAAAAAGAGTTTTATCAATATATTTGCAGTACTGGCCCTGTTACTTATCTCAGCCAGCCAAATTCACGCCATGAGTTTTGCCCCCGCCCAAGCCGGAGCGGGCTACCGGAAAGAGGAAAAGGGCATCGAGGTCCACTGGAACAATCCCCAGGGGGTATTGGATGCCCTGGCAGAGGGCAAAGAAGTGGCCTATGAGATCGATGTAAAGAAAAACGACGAGGCCTGGGCCGGGGAGGGGAAATCATCCATAGTGGCTCCCCTCAGCGGGGAAGCCAGGAGCAGTGTCCTCCTCACGGGCAAGGACCACCACTATCTCCAGCAGGTGGACATCTTCAGCAATCAGTACAGCTTTAAAGTTCACTACTTGGTGGATGGAGTGGCAGGACCCGAGACCCCCGTGGTTGCCATTGGGGTGAAGTCCGACTTCAACAATGGCAGCAGCTGGAGTGCAGCGGCCCTGGAAACCGCCGACAAATTGGGCATTGTCCCCAACAGGGTTCGGGAGGATGTCAAGAAAAACATCACCCGAAGTGAATTTACCGAAGTCTTGGTGCGCATCTATGAGCTGGAATCCGGCACCACCTTGGCCATGGAGGAAAACATCTATGTGGACACGGGCAATCCCTATGTCCTCAAGGCCACGGCCCTGGGCCTGGTGAAGGGTGTGGACAAAAATCACTTTGCCCCCGACGCCCTCATCACCCGAGAGGAGATGGCCATTATGCTCTCCAGATTCCTGGATCGCATCGACGCCCCCAAAAAACAGGGCAGTGGGAAATTCACAGACCAGGCCAAGATTCACACCTGGGCCAAGGACCACGTCATGCGCCTTCAGGGCTTCGGCCTTCTGGAGGGCTTCGAAGACGGCAGCTTCCGTCCCCTGGAAAACACCACCCGGGAACAGGCCATAGCCGTGGCAGTTCGGCTCTACGACTACTACGCCAACAAGTAAATCTAAAGATCCAAGGATCCCATAACCCCCCAGGCTGAGAAGCCGGGGGTTTTTTTCATTACAGGGAGGTAAAGATGTCTAAGAAGCTACAAACATTCCGAGGAAATTGGGGGGGTGGCCAAAGGGCGGGGAAACTGTGTTAAACTTTTCTTAAATACATAGTGTGCCCTCCAACAGAGGGCCGGTTTTCCTGAGAACAGGAGGTAGATGTCATTGAAAGAGAAGTGTTTTGCACAGGGGAGATTCCTCTGGATCCTTGGCTGTGCCCTGGTGGTTTTGGCCACCCTCGGCGCTCCCAGACAGGTGAGGGCAGGGGAACTCCCCGGCCCCGAGATTTATCTCCATGGAGAGAAGCTGGTCAGCGACGTGGCCCCCCTCATCCATGGGGACAGGACCATGGTCCCCCTGAGGCTCCTCTCTGAAAAGCTGGGCTATGAAGTGACTTGGGATCAGGAGGGTCAGAGGGTTGCCGTGATCAGGGGCGGGGAAGAGCTGGTCTTTCAAATAGGCAAGAGAGAAGTCACCCACAATGGGTGGGAGGAAACATTGGACGTGGCCCCCATTCTCAGGGAGGACAGGACTTTCGTTCCCCTCCGTTACATTGGGGAGCGCTTCGGCCAAGTGGTCCTTTGGGATCATGAGCACCGCAGGGTCCACTTCACCCGGGACCGAGTGGAGCCTAAAAAAGAGGAGGACTTCAAGTATCGACTGGTCCTCATCAACGATTCCGCCCTGCCCGAGGCAAACTCTAAAAAGAGGGCCCCAGAGCAGCTTCAGGCGGGGGATGTGGGCATCGTACTGAAGGCAGAGGGGGAGGAGCTCTTCGTGGATCTCATTCGCCCCGTGGGGGACCTCCCCGAGGACTGGTCCTTCGCCCGGGGCTATGTTCCCAGGAAAAATGTGATTCTCATGCCCACCCCCCAGGAGTATGAAATATTGGCAACGGTGACCTTTGTCCGAGAGGGGAAAGTGACCCTGGAGGATGCCGTCACCGGTGAGAAAGAGGTAGTGGACGGAAACTTCTACGCCAAAGTGAAGAAAAAAGAGGAGAACCGCCTCCTCATAGAACGACCCGGCGGCGCCAACGACGCCTGGGTCAGCACCGAAGACGGACAGTACTACTTCGAAAACTTCACCGGCAATCCCGGATGGGAGGAGTAAACTCCCGCCTTTGAAAACAAAATTAAGGACCCACACAAAGCACCCCCTTTACTGGCTGAGCCAGTGGAGGGGGTTGTTTGCATTGGGATTCAGCTTTGCGTTTAATTAAGATGAGTTTTCTTAAGCCAAATCAGTATATATCCGCCGCTACCATCACGAGTGAATGCAAGAAAAAAGGATGAAACCTAAAAATCCAGCTTCCCATCCACTTGATGGTAACTAAGGATCCTTTCCAGTACTTGGGCAATCGCTCGGGTCCCCTTTTTCCTGCTTACATTTTCTCAATGTGTTTCACCGTTTTTTCGATTTGTAACTTAAGGCCACCTTCAATTTTTTCCATTCGTGCAGGGGGCATATTGGAGTTCCTCCCCAAAATTTCCATGGCCTCCGCTATAAATCCATCCAATTTTTCAGGTGCAAACCACTGGAAATGAGAGAAAAGTTTCAGCTGCCTTTCAGGACTCCATCCGATCCCAAAGGGCTTCGCAATATATTCGAAGTCTCTCAATGTATCGAGGGTTTCTACATTGCACCAAAGGCTGTTGCCCGTATCAAAGATGGGCGCCATACGGGTGTATTCCAGTGTTTCCACATTTCGAATCACACCAAAATTTTGGTAGTGCCGGTCAAAATTCCCCATGATCACATCACAGACGAAGATCTTAGAGAGAAAGACCTCCACATCATCCAAGCCAAGATCTTTAAGGCGGCCAACGAGAAACTGGTAATCGTTCTGGGAGCTCCGTTTTTTTCGGTTGTGAATCAAGTGTAGGGCGGGGATGAGCTCTTCATCTTCCCGAAGCATATTCGGACAGGCACAATACATCCGCCTATTTTCTTTATGGAGTGTGTAAGGAACGAAATCATCCTCATGGAGGAGTCTCCGGTGCAGCATTGTGGCAATTACCTCATTGTACACTTCTTGATTTGTAAAGGCCGTGCCCCTCTTGATAAGGACCCGTCTTCCAGCCACAATGGTCCACTTTTTCATTAAATCTCCACCAACTGTGGCGTTTGGAGACATAAAGTTTGGACTTTCGATGAATGAATTTTGTCCCAAGGTGAGAGAGCCAAGGTCTTCAGGAAAGTCGTTGTCAAAAAAGTTGATTTTGTCCCATTCCTGGGGGTTTTCTGCATCGTTGATCCAGTAGCGATCGGAGAGGGAGAGTCCGGAGTTCTTCTCAGCCAGCACGAGGGTACTTTCGATGTTTAGCCGACTCATAAGTTGCGCAATTTGGCAACGGGAGGTCGGGATCGCCCTCCTCTGCCACCAATTGTTGAGATTTTCCCTTGTGGCGTTTCCATTCCCATCGAGAATGGCCGGTGGAGCAAATTCCAGCTCCCGGGACTGGAGAATCTTGACGATGCGGTGAGCTTCCATATCGTACAAAAAATCCAGGACAGGCTTGTTTTTGTTCATCAAGGTGTATTTCACATGTTTCATTGCCACCCCTCCCTTTGCAGTAAACTTACCATTCACTTTACCATATGATTGCACAGTGCCGAGATTGAGAAGAGAGGATCCCGGATGGGAAGAGTAAAATCCTATAGTGACCACAAAAAAAAGCACCCTGGGGTGCTTTTTTGCTTTTCTTTTTTTATTCTACGGTTACGGATTTGGCCAGGTTTCTGGGTTTGTCCACGTCGTTGCCCAGTAGGACGCTGGTTTTGTAGGCCAGGAGTTGTTGGGGGAGGACGGAGATCAGGGGGGCGTAGAGGTCGGAGGTCTTGGGGATGAGGATTTTGTCGTCGGCGACGCTGTCCACTTCTGGGGCTTCGTCGTTGGTGAGGACGATGGTGTGGGCTCCTCGGGCCTTGACTTCCTTGACATTGGAGATGCTCTTTTCCACCAGCTCACTCTGGGTGATGATGGTCACCACGGGGAGTCCCTCTTCGATGAGGGCGATGGTGCCGTGTTTCAGCTCTCCGCTGGGGAGGGCATTGGCGTGGATATAGGAGATCTCCTTGAGTTTCAGGGCCCCCTCCTTGGCGCTGAGATAGTCCAGGCCCCGGCCCAAGTAGAAGATGGAGTCCTTTTTGGAGATTTTCTCGGCGATGGCGTCCACTTCGGGGATGGTTTTTTCCAGCATCTTTTCAATGGTGTCGGGGATCTCGGAGAGTTCCTTCACCCGGGCCCGAACTTCCTCGGGGCTGTAGCGGCCCACTTTTTCCCCAAAGTCCAGGGCCAGGAGGAAGAGGCTCAGCAGCTGGGTGGAGTAGGCCTTGGTGCTGGCCACGGAGATCTCGGGGCCGGCATCGCAGTGGATGACTTTGTCGCTGGCCCGGTCGATGGAGCTGCCCACCACATTGGTGACGGCCAGGACCTGGGCCCCTCGCTTCTGGGCCTCCTTCACCACGGCCAGGGTGTCCCCGGTCTCCCCGGACTGACTGATGACGATGACCAGGGACTTTTCAGTGATAAAGGGCATGTAGTAGCGGAGCTCCGAGGCCACTTCCGCCTGGACCTCCCGGCCCAGGGCATCCTCCAGGGCCCGCTTGCCCACCTCCGCTGCGTGGAAGGCGGTGCCACAGGCGCTCATGTAGATCCGATCGAAGGCCAGGATCTCCTCCCGGGTGTAGGAGCTGTCCGAAAGATCCACGGTGCCGCCGGAGACTTTCCGAATGAGGGAGTCCCTGAGGGCCTTGGGCTGCTCGTGGATCTCCTTGATCATAAAGTGATCGTAGCCCTCCTTGGTGGCCTGGGTGGCATCCCAGGGGACATCCACCACTTCCCGCTCCACCACTTCTCCCTGGTTTTCAATGGTGTAGCCCTGGGCGCCAATGGTGACCAGATCCCCGTCCTCCAAGTAGATGACTTTCTTGGTGTAGTCGAGGAGGGCGGCCACATCACTGGCGGCAAAGACCCCATCCTCACTGACGCCCAAAATTAGGGGGGAGTCCATGCGAGCCACCACCAGGGTGTCGGGCTCGTGGGCGCTCAGTGCGGCAAAGGCATAGGTCCCTCGAATGTCGCCAGTGGCTCGGGCCACGGCCTCCTTGAGATTGCCGTCGTAGTACTTTTGGATGAGATTTACAGCCACTTCCGTGTCGGTGTCCGATTGGAAGCTGTAGCCCTCACTGATGAGGGCATTTTTCAAAGTTTGGAAATTTTCAATGATGCCATTGTGGACCAGGGCAAAATTGCCGTCGTTGGACACTTGGGGGTGCGCATTGGCCACATTGGGCTCCCCGTGGGTGGCCCAGCGGGTGTGGCCGATGCCCACGGTGCCCTCCATGGGCCCGTCACTCAGTCGCTCCACCAGGGCGTGGAGGCGGCCCTTGGCCCGCTCCACTTGGAGCTTGCCGTCTTTTTGGATGGCCACTCCTGCGGAGTCATAGCCCCGGTACTCCAGTCGCTCCAGTCCGTGGAGGATGGGCTCCTGGGCAGCGATACTTCCGTTATATGCAACAATTCCACACATAGTTTCTCCTCTCGTGTTGCCAGGGGGTCTTAGACCCCGGGAATACTGGCCCCGGAACTGGGGCCTAACACGGGAGTCACGGTTCGAAATTTGTCGCCGGATTGCCCCGGAATTTGTTTCGAACTGAGGCTGTGATACCTATGGAGCATCCGCCGAATCTTCGATCACTCCATTCCTCGTCCACCCCAGAAGCTGGGGTTCTGGCGCTCTTATGCTTTTTCTCCCTGTGTAATGCCTCTCAGTATAGCACAGTTAGAGGCCCCATACAATGAAGGGAAAATCCTGTGTTATACTGAAAACAAGGAGGCGAACTATGTATTCTAAGTCCTATCGGCGAGTTCTCGGGGCAGGGGAGAGGGAGGAAATACTGGACCCTCTGGGCCAGCTGGATCTGAAAAAAGTCCTGGTCCTCTTTCAGAAAATCAGCGTGGAGCACGACTCCTCCTCTGAGCCGGTCATAGCCCCCAGCCAGAGCTGGATGCTCTACTCCTGGAATGTGGACCTCCACCAGGAGGGCAAGCTTCCCAAAGAGGGGCTCTTAGTGGAGACTACGGTGGTCCAGGCAACGGCCCTCTATGTCTTCCGGAGGTTTCGAATTTTAACCCCAGGGGAGGTCTTTGCCTCGGCCTACGGCCAGTATGTCCTCACCGATCTCAAAAAGCGGCGAATGGTGAAAATCCCCCGGGAGATGATTGCCATGTACGCCGATCCCGAATTTGACGCCGCCAGTATCATCCCCCGGAAGGTCAAGGTGACCCAGTCCATGACTTTCCACCAAACCCGGGAGGAATTTGTCGATGACAACGGTCACATTGGCAATTACTTCTACGTGGATTTTCTCAGGGAGGGCCTGGAGGGCAGGGGGCCCACCACCCACTTCGATATCATCTATTCCAAGGAGCTCCTCCACCCCCAGGGCTTTGCCATGGCCAAGACCCAGGGGCCCCAGGTGGCCTTCACTTTCTGGGACGAGGAGCAAAAAAGAATTCACACCTCGGGCCACCTCTCCTTCTTGACGGAAGAGGGTCCCTTTGATACGATTAAGAAACTTTAGTAGTAAAAACTGAGATGCAACTTGGCAGCAGGTTATCTCTCGTTTTGTTCTGAAGAATTTACACTGGAGGTAATCTCAATGACCGGTAAAGTAAAATGGTTCAATGCAGAAAAAGGATTTGGCTTCATCACCACCGAGGAGGGCAACGATGTCTTTGCCCACTACTCCCAAATCCAAGCCGACGGGTTCCGCACCCTCAACGAAGGCCAGGAAGTGTCCTTCGAAGTCGTTGAAGGGGAAAAGGGCGAGCAAGCAGCCAATATCGTCGTACTCTAAGGAAGACTATGGACTCCACCCGCTGGGGTCCTTTTTTATAGGAGGCAGCAATGACTGTAGAACAAAAGGAAAACAAAGAACCAAAACTGGTGGCAACGGTAGGGGAGAAGAAGATTTTCGACAGCGATGTCGTCCAGTACTTCAGCACCATGGACCCCAATATGGCCGCTCAGTTCCAATCGGAGGACGGGGTGCGCCAGGTCATTGACGAGCTGGTGCGCCAGGAGCTCCTCTATCAGGACGCCCTGGCCACCGGCCTCACGGAAGATGAGGAGTTCAAAAGGGTACTGGCTCAGACCACCGAGTCCCTGGTGAAGTCCTATGCCTTCAGTAAGTCCATTGAAGGGGTACATGTCACCGAGGAAGAGGCCCTGAAGTACTATGACGAGCACCGGGAGCAGTTCCAAGAGCCCGCCACCGTTCGCGCCGCCCACATTCTGGTGGACGAGGAGGAAAAGGCCAAGGAGATTCACCAGGAACTTCAAAATGGCGGGGACTTTGGCGCCCTGGCCAGAGAGCACTCCACCTGCCCCTCCAAGGCCCAGGGGGGAGATCTGGGGGACTTCCCCAGGGGGGCCATGGTGGCAGAATTTGATGAGGCCGCCTGGAATTTAAAAGATGGCGAACTCTCCGCCCCCGTCAAGACCCAGTTTGGCTATCACATCATCAAGCGACTGGACAGCAAAGAGGCCACGGAGCGGAGCTTCGACGAAGCCCGAGACGACATTCGCATGGAGCTTCTCCGCCTCAAGCAGAAGGACGCCTACACCGCCAAAATTCAGGAGCTCATGGAGCAGTATCCGGTAAAAATGTACTAGTGGGACCCGAGGAAAGATCGGCTGGGCCGATCTTTTTTTGTGGGGATCTATTGGAAGCATCCCCCCTTCAGAGCACTGGAGGGGGCCCCCGAACGTGGTATAATAATATGGAATAGGGGGAGTCCATGGAGTTAGAACTATTTGACAAAATCAGCGGCGCAGTGGAGATATTGGGTAAAGAATACCATAGGACCCAAGAGGTCTGCTCCCGCTTGGAGGCCTTCTTCCTCTACCACTTTAAGGATGAGGACAGCTTTCTCAGCATTAACAGTCGGGTAAAGAGCGAGAACAGCTTTAAGGAAAAGGTCATTCGCAATAATCTGTACCTGAAATACGACAGTCCCCAGGAGCTCTACGAGAACATGCAGGACCTCATAGGCCTGAGAATGGAGTGTCGTTTTTCCGAGGATGAGAGCCGGCTTTTTGAAGCGCTCAGAAAAAAATTCACTGAGGGGGATGCCGACGGCTTTTCCTCCATTCCCGGGGATCAGCATGTGTTTTTAAATGTGGAGTCCCCCCAGCCCCATCTCCAAAAAAATGGCTTCGAAATCTATAAAATGGACGGCTTCTACATGGGGGAGGGGGGCCGAGTGAATTTTGAGCTCCAAATTAAGAGCCTGGTCAATGTGTTTTGGGGGGAAATCGACCACCGAGTCCTCTACAAAAACTACAATTACATGATCACCGAGAACTTCTTCCGGGACATTATGCACTCCATCAAGGACAATCTGTCCATGATCGACCGGCAGCTGATGATCCTCTACGATCATGTGAACAATATGGAGATTTCCGGAAAGCTGAGCTTTGAGAGTCGGGACCATGTGAAGCTCCTCTTGAGCAAGGGGATCCACGATGTCTTCACCAGTAGCATCCACGAGGGCCTGGGCTTTGTGATCAATTTCAACTATTTATCCGATGTCCTGGTGGACTATCTCTTCTACAAATGTGGGGTGGACGAGGAGATGGACTATGGGGCCTGCTTTATCAGCCTCATCAACCGCCTCCGGGACCTGGACAAGGACGACTTGGATCTCTACACCCCCTTCCCCGAGGACGAGGAGCTGAAGCTCTACACGGACTTCTCCCGGGAACTGGGGCAGATGATCTACGGCAATATCAACAAGGTCTTTGGCTGGAACCTGTTCTTTAAAATGCTGGACTGCATTGAGTCCGACCCCATTGCCGAGGAGATCGCGAGCTTCTCCGAGTATGTGGAGCACATCCTCAGAAAGAGGATTCAGTCCTGCCTCACCGTCCAGCTGAGCTATGGGGAGCGCAAGCACATTGAGGACCGGGTCCTTTGCGCCCTTTTGAACAATTTAAAGGGCAATCCCACCCTTCAAAATCTACTGGACAAGGTCTTCGACAAGAAAGTACTGGAATTTAAGCAGTTGTTTAGAAATATTGAGAACTTTAAGGACTATCAGCGCAATGAGGTGCGGATTTTATACAGTATCAATCACTTAAAATGATGGCCCCATTTGGGCCGGTTAGGAGGAGAAAATGAGCACCGTCTATTTGGCCGGAGGTTGCTTCTGGGGTGTGGAGGAATTTTTTCAGCGGACTGAGGGCATCGTGTCCACCCGGGTGGGCTATATCAATTCCGCGGTGGAAGCCCCCAGCTACGAGGCCGTGTGCACGGGAAGGACCCGGGCAGCGGAGGGGGTGAAAATCGACTTTGATCCCCAGTACATCCAGCGAAAGGACATCCTCAATCTCTTCTACCGCATCATCAATCCCTTCTTCCTCAATCGCCAGGGCAATGACATCGGCACCCAGTACCGAACGGGGCTCTACTACACCAGTGAGGAGGAGCGGGACTGCTATGAGCAGTTTCTCATGAAAAAACAGGCCCACGAGGTCCAGCGGATCAAAGTGGAGGTGGAGCCCCTGAAGAATTTCTACGAGGCCGAGGAGTACCACCAGCGCTATCTCAAAAAAAATCCCGGTGGCTACTGCCACATTGAGCTGCCCACCAAAAAATAGAAAGGAATTTCCATGATTCGAGGAATAGAACAGATACAGGATCCCGTCCTCCAAAATTTCGCCCTCCTCACCGACATCCCCCGGGGGAGCGGCAATGAGGAGGAGATCAGCAATTTTCTCAAAAACTGGGCCCAGGAGCGGGGCCTGGAGGTCCACCAGGATCGGGTTTTGAATATCATCATGAAAAAGCCCGCCTCCCCCGGCCTGGAGGGGGCCAAGACCATGGTCCTCCAGGGCCACATGGACATGGTCAATGAGGTGAAAAAGGGCTTTGAGATGGACTTTGACCGAGACCCCATTCCCGCCGAGGTGGAGGGGGATCTCATCATCGCCAAGAACACCACCCTGGGCGGGGACAATGGCATCGCCGTGGCAATGATTATGGCCATCTTTGAGGATAAAAGCCTCGTCCATCCTCCCCTGGAGGCCCTCATCACCGTGGATGAGGAGCGGGGGATGACCGGGGCCATTCACCTGGAGGGCCAGTATGTGGACGGCCGCATTCTCATTAATTTGGACAGCGAGGACGAGGGGGTCCTCTGCGCCGGCTGCGCCGGGGGCCAGCGGGACACGGTGATCTTTTCCAAGGAATTTGAAGGGGGCGAGGAGGAGGGCCATCTCCTGGCCCTGGAGGGCCTCACCGGGGGCCACTCCGGTCAGGACATCCACAGGGGCAGGGGCAATGCCAATCTCCTCTTGGCGAGAATCCTCCACCACCTGGATGAAAAACTGACGGTGAAGCTGGGGGACCTCCACGGGGGCAGCAAGTCCAATGCCATTCCCAGGGACGCCCAGGCCCTGATTTTCACAGGGGCCACGGAGGCAGAGCTTCAAATTGCCCTGGATGAGATTGTGGCCGTTTTGAAAAAAGAGTACGAGGACACGGACCCCAATCTCAAACTGAGCCTCACCAAGGGCCGGGGCCGGGCCTTCAGTAGCGATCTCCAGGGCAGGCTCATGGCCTTTCTCCTGACCTGCCCCAATGGGGTCCACACCATGAGTCAGAAGATCCCCGGACTGGTGGAGAGCTCCAACAACTTCGGAGTCATTGAATCCAGAGAGGATGCCATCGTCCTCACCTCCCAGGTCCGCTCCTCTGTAGCCAGCCGAGTGGAGGAAATTGCCCGGAAGACCCAGGTCCTGGCGGAGCTAGCCGGGGCCCAGTACGAGGCCGGAGACGGCTATCCCGCCTGGGAGTACGCCAGTGTCTCCCCCCTTCGGGATCTCGCCCTTGAGATTTGGAAAGAGCAAACCGGGGAAGAAATGAAAGTGGAGACCATTCACGCCGGACTGGAGTGTGGCCTCCTTCAGGATGTCCTGGGAACCATGGATATGATTTCCATTGGCCCCGATATGGCCGGAGTCCACGCTCCGGGAGAGCATCTGTCCATCTCATCGACAAAAAAAGTTTATAAATATCTCAAAAAATTATTGGAACAGGGAGGAAGACTATGAGCGAACACCATCACGATCACGAACACGAACACCACCATCACGACCACGACCACGAGGAAATTGAAGTGGAGACCATTGTCCTGACTTTGGAGGACGGCTCCGAGCTGGAGTGCATGGTCATTGCCACCTTTGACTTCGAAGGGGAGGACTACATTGCCATTGCCCCCTTGGAAGGGGAAAATCAGGATCAAATTCTCATCTACGGCTTCAAGGAAGTGGACGAGCACGATGTGGAACTGGAGTACATCGAGGACGAGGAGCAGTTCAACCGAGTGGCTGAGGAGTTCTCCCGCTTGGATCTAGTGGACCTGGAAGAGGATGAGGAAGATCAATAATCTGGAAGAGGCCTATCACCCCTTCTCCCGCTACACCCGGGAGCGCTTTGGGAAGAAGGTCTACAAGCTCCCCATTCACCTGAAGGGGAGCTGCCCCAATCGAGACGGCACCGTGGGCACCGGGGGCTGTATCTTCTGCGGGGAAGAGGGGGGCAGTGCCGAGTGGATCTACGGCTCCATAGAGGAGCAGATTGCCCAAAACCGGGAAATCTTTAAAAAGAGATACAATGCCCAGGCCTTCATCGCCTATTTCCAAAATTTCACCGGCACTCACATTCCCCCCGAGGTCTTGGAGGAGCGGGTGGCTCAGGTGATGGCAGCGGGCGAGGACATTGTGGGCATCACCATTGGCACCCGCCCCGATGCCCTCAGTGTGGCGGCACTGGAGGTCCTCAAGGGGGCCAAGGAGGCGGGCTACGAGGTCACCGTGGAGCTGGGCCTTCAGTCGGCCAACGAACAGACCCTCCTCTGGATGAACCGCTGCCACGATGTGGCCTCCTTCAGGAGGGCCGTGGCCCTCCTCCACGACTACGGCCTCAGGGTGGGGGTCCACATGATCTTGGATTTTCCCACCGACGACATGGAGGATGTGATTCAAGGGGCGAAGCTCATCAATGAGGTGGGGGCCCACGAGGTCAAAATACACAATTTGTACATTCTCAAAAACACGAAATTGGGCAGGCTCTATCAGGCGGGAGAGTTTTCCCCCCTGACCATGGAGGAGTTCATCGAGCGGACCATTGTCTTCTTGGAGCATCTGTCTCCGGAGGTGGTGGTGGGGCGGCTTTTGGGCCGAGCTCCGGAAAAGGATGTCTTTTTTGCCAATTGGAACCATTCCTGGTACCTAATTCGTGATACAATAGTGGAAAGAATGATTGAAGAAAGCCGAACGCAGGGAAGCCGTTTCCTGTAGGGAAAGGATGAGAAACATGATTAGATTTATATTGGGTGAAAAGGGTACCGGAAAAACCAAATGGCTCATTGACAATGCCAACGAAGACATTAAGAGTGGCAACGGGAACATCGCCTTTGTTGAATTTGACGACGATCATATTTACAGCCTGGACTACAATGCTCGTCTGATCAATGCAACGGAATTCCGTCTCAACACTTTGGATGCCTTCTATGGTTTTCTCTGCGGTCTCATGGCCATGGACTACGATTTGGAAAAAATCTATGTGGACGGCCTTTACAAAATTATGGATCTCACCGTTGACGATTTGAAAAATCTCCACAAACGACTGAGTGCACTGGATTTGGAAAACCGCGCCCTTTACATCAATGTAGATATGGTGCAATCTGATATTCCCGAGGATCTTCAAGACTATGTTGAAGAAATGAAGGTGGATGCATAGTGAAAAACAACAAGACTGCGATCCGAGTCATAGCCGTGGTTTTGGCCCTGGCCATGGTGCTGCCCATGCTGGGCTATTTGATCCAATAGTTGCTCTTTACAACTGTACTATCGCCATAGGCCTAGCGTCCCAGGGTTTCCTTGGGACGTTTGGATTTTGTAAGGTTTGTTAATTAAGTATTAGGTACTTGGTCCCCAGGGGACCCAAGGGAAAAGGGGGTTTACATGGCATTCGAACATTTGAAAGAGGGAGACCGGAAAATTTTCGATCTCATTCAGCAGGAGACGGAGCGTCAGCAGAACCACATTGAGCTCATTGCATCGGAGAACTTTGTCTCCCAGGCCGTCATGGAGGCCATGGGCAGTCCGCTGACCAACAAATACGCCGAGGGGCTGCCCGGCAGACGCTACTATGGCGGTTGCCAAGTGGTGGACCAAGTGGAGCAGTTGGCCATTGACCGGCTGAAGGCCCTCTACGGTGCCGATCACGCCAATGTGCAGCCTCACTCCGGGGCCAATGCCAATATGGCCGCCTATCTTGCCATTGTAAAGCCCGGGGACAAAATCATGGGCATGGACCTCTCCCAGGGGGGACACCTGACCCACGGCTCCCCCGTAAATATGTCGGGGAAGTACTTCAACTTCGTCTCCTACGGGGTGGACCGGGAGAGTGAGCGCATCGACTTTGATGCCGTGCGGGAAGTGGCCTTGAAGGAGCAGCCCAAAGTCATCGTGGCCGGCGCCTCCGCCTATCCCAGAATCATCGACTTCGCAAAGTTCCGGGAGATTGCCGATGAAATTGGCGCCGTCCTCATGGTGGACATGGCCCACATTGCAGGCCTGGTGGCCGCGGGCCTTCACCCCTCTCCCGTGCCCTACGCCGACATTGTGACCACCACCACCCACAAGACCCTTCGCGGTCCCCGCGGGGGCGCCATCCTCTCCACTGAGGAGTATCACAAGAAAATCGACTCCGCCGTCTTCCCCGGCCTTCAAGGGGGGCCCCTGGAGCACATCATCGCCGCCAAGGCCGTCTCCTTCCACGAAGCGGCCCAGGACGACTTCAAGGCCTACCAGCAGCAGGTCCTGGACAACACGGCGGCCATGGCGGAGGTCTTCGACAATTCCGGCATTCGCATGGTCAGTGGCGGCACCGACAATCACCTGATTCTCCTGGACCTCCGCTCCATTGAGATGACGGGGATGGAGGCGGAGACCCTCCTCAATGACAATGGCATTGCCACCAATAAGAACACCGTGCCCTTCGATCCCGAGAAGCCCATGGTCACCAGTGGCCTCCGCCTGGGGGCAGCTGCCATGACCTCCAGGGGCCTCAAGACCAAGGATATGGCCGAGGTTGCGGAGATCATTGTGGGTCTGCTGAAAAAGGAAATGAGCAGTGGTGAGGCCCAAGAGCGGGTGGCCAATCTGCTGAGGGAATTTCCCCTCTATGAAAAAGGATTATTCTAACTGAGTACAGGGACTCCCGAGGAGCACTTGGGGGTCCTTTTCCTATGGAAAGAGCTTTGGAAAGGAGGGGACAGTGAATCCCTACGAACGACCGGAAAGCATCCCGGGTTACAGCGCCCTCAGGGGAATTCGGGACATTCGTCCGGACTCCATTGCCCAGGAGCTGGGCCTGGAGCCGGGGGACGAGGTCCTGGCCATCAATGGGGACCCCATTGGCGATGTCATCGACTATCAGTACCATGTGGGGGGCAGCGAACTCTCCCTCCACATTCGCCACCGGGGTGGGGAAGAGATCATCTACGACATTGAGAAGGACTTGGGGGAGGACCTGGGCCTGATCTTTGAAGATCCCCTCCTGGACCGGGAGCGGACCTGCAAGAATAAGTGCCTCTTCTGCTTCATTGATCAGATGCCCCCGGGGATGAGAGAGAGCCTCTACATCAAGGACGACGACTCACGCCTCTCCTTCCTCCAGGGCAATTACATCACCCTCACCAATGTATCGGAGGAGGACTTTCAGCGGATGGTGGACTACAAGCTCTCCCCCATCAATGTGAGCGTCCACACCACCAATCCCGAGCTCCGCAGAGGGCTACTCAAGCATCCCAATTCCGGGAAAATCCTTGAGCAGATGACCCGCCTGGCCGAGGCCGGGATCACCATGAATGCCCAAATTGTAGCGGTTCCCGGCATCAACGATGGCAAGGAGCTAGTCCGGACCTTGGAGGAGCTCTCCCAGCTCTACCCCCAGGTGGCCTCGGTGGCCATTGTCCCCGTGGGGCTCACCAAGTACCGGGACCATCTCCCGGAGCTCTCCCCCTTTGACGAGACCACCTCGGCGGAGCTCATCGACCTGGTGGAGGCCTTTGCCGCCACCATGATGGAGGCACATGGCACCCACTTCGCCTATCCCTCCGATGAGTTCTATCTTATGGCGGACCGGCCCCTGCCCCCAGAGGAATTTTACGACGGCTATCCCCAGTATGAAAATGGCGTGGGCCTCCTCCGCTCCTTTGCCCAGGAATTCTTCCCCGCCCTGGAAAAAGAGGGGCCCCTGGAGGGGGTGGGACTCACGGAGATCACCCTGGCCACTGGGGCCTATGCCGCGGAGCTCTTTGAAAAAGTGGCGGAGGCAGTGGGGCAGAAGTGGCCCCAGATCCACATCACCGTGCGCACCATTGAGAATGAATTCTTTGGCACCATGGTCAAGGTGGCGGGGCTCATCACAGGTAAGGACCTACTGGCTCAATTGAAGGGCCATGGTGCCAGTGATATAATCATTCCAAGAGTCATGCTTCGCCACGACAAGCTCATCACCTTGGATGACTACAGCCTGGAGGATCTGGAGGACCAATTGGAGGTTTCCGTGACGCCCATGGAAAATGACGGCGAGGTATTTCTAAAACAGTTAAAGGAAGTGATCCATGGTGGATAAACCCGTGGTATGTATTGTAGGGCGGCCCAATGTGGGCAAATCCACCCTATTCAATACCATTACAAAATCAAAAATTTCAATTACCGAGGACACCCCCGGGGTCACTCGGGACAGAATATACGCCAAGGCCACCTGGCTGAACCGGGAGTTCATCCTCATTGACACCGGGGGACTGGACCCCGGGAGCAATGAAATCTTCATGCCCGAAATCGAGGCCCAGGTGGATGTGGCCGTGGAGCATGCCACCGTCGTCCTCTTTGTGGTGGATGCAAAGGACGGAGTGACGGCCCTGGACGAGGAGATTGCCAGTCGCCTCCGCCGCTGGGAAAAGCGGGTGGTCCTGGTCATCAACAAGATGGATAGCAAGGCCAGTGAGGAGCACCTCTACGACTTCTACGAGCTGGGCTTCTACGACTCGGTGATCATCTCTGCCGAACAGGGCAGGGGCATCGGGGACCTCCTGGACCTGGCCGTGGAGGGCTTTGCCCCGGAAGAGGAGGAAGATCAGAGCGATGAGATCAAGGTGGCCTTCATTGGCAAGCCCAATGCCGGCAAGTCCTCTCTGGTGAACAAAATCATCGGGGAGGAGCGCTCCATCGTCACCAATATCCCCGGCACCACCCGGGACTCCATCCACTCCTATTTCCGCTATGAGGGCACCGACTACACCCTCATCGACACCGCCGGCCTCAGGAAGAAAAAGAAGATCAACGAGAATGTGGAGCGCTACTCCGTGGTCCGCACCCTGAGGAGCATCGACATGGCCGATGTCTGCGTCCTCATGGTGGATGCCAGCGACGGCATCAGCGAGCAGGACAGTAAAATTGCAGGCTATGCCCACGACCGGAACAAGGCCATGATCATCGCCGTAAACAAGTGGGACCTCATCGAAAAGGACAATCACACCACCCGGGACATGGAGGCGGAGATTCGCAGGGAGCTGCCCTTCCTCAACTACGCCCCCATGATCTTCATCAGTGCAGTGACGGGTCAGAGGATTCCCAAACTCCTCCACCTCATTCACCTGGTGAACAACAACTACTCCCTGAGGATACAGACCGGGGTTTTAAACGACATCATCAACCGGGCGGTCCTGGACAATCAGCCCCCCTCGGACAAGGGAAAGCGGGGGAAGATCTACTACGCCCAGCAGGTGTCCACTCGTCCGCCAAAATTTGTCTTCTCCGTCAATGATCAGGAACTCTTCCACTTCAGCTATATGCGCTATTTGGAAAATCAGATTCGCGGGGCCTATACCTTTGACGGCGTACCTTTAGTAATGGAGCTGAGAAATCGATGATTATTCTGGCAGTCATTGTAGGCTATTTCGTGGGAACCATCTCTGGGTCCTATATTCTGGGTCACTTACTCCTCCATCAAGATGTGCGGAGATTGGGCAGCGGCAATGCCGGCACCACCAATGCCATGAGGGTCTTTGGCAGAAAGATCGGCACCATGACCTTCCTCATCGATGTCCTCAAGGGCTCGGCGGTGGTCTATCTCTTTGCCCCCCATCTCAGTGACACGGGCATTGCCCTCCTCATCTTGGCCACCGTCATTGGCCACGACTATCCCTTCTACATGAACTTCAGAGGGGGCAAGGGGGTGGCCACCACCCTGGGGGGCTTCATGGTCATTGAGCCAAAGCTCGCGGCCTTTGCCGTCATCGTGGGGGTGTTTTCCGCCCTCTTCACCGGCTATGTGAGCTTCGGCTCTCTCATGTTTCTCACTGCCATGGTCCTGGGCTATTTCTGCATTGGCCCCGTGACCCTGGTGGAGGCTTTGGCGGTGCTCTTTATCCTCATTATTGGCATCTTCCGCCATCAGGAGAACATCATTCGCATTATTGCAAAATCGGAACGCAGACTGTCCTTTTCCATTTTAGGGAAGAAGGGGCAGTAATTTTAAAACACCCATCTGTGGGAAGGAGGCTGTCATGAGTAAAATTGCCGTATTGGGCGGAGGCTCCTGGGGCAGTGCCATTGCCCAGGTTTTGGGGGGCAACGGGCACTCCGTGGCCCTCTATATCAAAGATCCCCAGCAGTACCAAGAGGTGCGGGCCACGGGGAAAAACGAGAAGTACCTGGAGGACTTCACTTTCCTCTCGGAAATTGAATTTCACAACAGCCTGGCAGGGGCCGTGGAGGGAGCCGAGGCCATTATTCTGGCCGTTCCCACCAATGCCGCTCGCTCGGTGGCCACGGAGCTACGGGAGCTGAATCTTCCCAAAATGCCCGTGATCAATCTGGCCAAGGGCCTGGAGGAGAACAGCCATCTCAGGGTCTCCCAGGTGGTGGCAGAGCTTTTGCCGGAGCACCCCTATCTGGTCCTCTCGGGGCCCTCCCACGCCGAGGAGGTGGCCCGGGAGATTCCCACCACAGTGGCGGTGGCCGGTGGGGACGATGAAACCCGAAAGTGGTGCCAGAAGCTCTTTTCCAATGACTTCTTCCGGGTCTACACCCAGAGGGACCTCATTGGGGTGGAGCTGGGGGGCGCCCTGAAAAACATCATTGCCCTGGGCTGCGGCATCTCCGACGGCCTGGGCTTCGGCGACAACACCAAGGCCGCCATGATGACCCGGGGCATGGTGGAAATTCAGCGACTGGGGGTGGCCCTGGGGGCCGATCCCAAGACCTTCCAGGGCCTCTCCGGCATGGGGGATCTCATCGTCACCTGCACCAGCCTCCACAGCCGCAACCGCTCCTTTGGCTATCACCTGGGCCAGGGCAAGACCGTGGAGGAGGCCATGGAGGCGGTGCGCATGGTGGTGGAGGGCTACAAGACCACCCGGGCCTGCTACGAGCTGGCCAAGGAGAAGAACATCGAGATGCCCATTACGGAGAAGCTCTACGGCGTCCTCTACCGGGGGGAGGATCCCTCGGAGGCCGTTCTGGAGCTGATGGTCCGCCCCCACAAGAGGGAGGACGAGGACGATCTCTACCGCTAGTGGGAGGGTCCCATGGTCTATGAGGAGAGGAAGAGGGGAATGAGCAGAGGAAAAAAAGACCGCGGCCTTGGGGTTTTGTTCCTGGTCCTCTTTCTGTTGTTATTGATGGTGCTGGGCTTTGTCTTCCGCCAGCTCACGGGGGTCCGGGTCCCCTATGATCTCATTCCCCCCCAGGCCACCCTCTACCGGGATGTGGCCCTGGGAGAGGGCTATCTCCTCCTCAGGGAAAGTACCGCCAAGACCGGGGCCAGTGGGGTGGCCACCTATTTCGCCGACGAGGGACAGAAGGTCCAGCGGGACTACATTGTGGCCAATGTCAATGTCCTCAGCGACCACACCGAGGTGAAGGATGAGCTCATCAAAGTTCAGGCGGCCATCGACTACAAAAACGATGAAAATCCCAAGCGCTCCCCCCAATTCACCGAGGAGGAGATCAACACCGTCCGGAACATTCAAAGATTCATTCGGGACGAGGACTACGAGAATCTCATCAGCGGCATCAACAGCCTGGAGCTCTCCTCCGCCCGAACGGTGAGCATCTCTCAGCTCAATGAGTATCTCCAAAAGCCCATGAAGGAGCTGGAGGAGGAAAAGGAGGCCCTCTCCCGGCAGCTGGCCACCACCAATAGCGACTACCGAGCCAAAGAGGCGGGGATGGTGAGCTTCTTCTTCGATGATCCCAGGGGGAGGCTCTCCATGGACCGGGATCCGGAACAGTTCACCCTGGAAAATCTCCACAATTTGAAGCTGGACACCATGACCTCCGGGGCCAATCGAGTGGAGGAGGGGGCGCCCTTTTTCCGCATCATCGACAATCTGGGCTACCGGGTGGCCATGGTCATCGACTCCTACCGCCTCATAGAGGACTATGTGGACGGCAGCTTCACCATGAAATTTGGCGAGGGCATTCTGGTGCCCGCCACCTTTGTGGCCTTCAATGGCCCCGAGGATGGGCCGGGGGTGGCCATTTTTGAGCTCCACGACCAATTGGAGCGGATCTACGAAAAGAGGCACTACAATCTCACCCTCATTAAGCGGGAGGTCTCCGCCTACACCGTCCCCACCTCCGCCCTCATTGAGGACGCTCAGGGGAATCGGGGGGTCTATGTGGAGCGGACCCGGGGCTTTGTGAGTTTCGTCCCCGTGGACATCCTCTCCGAGACCAATGAGGAGGCCTATATCCGCAGTGGCAACAAGGGCACCATAGAGCGGGAGGTGGACGGCAAGACCGTCCAAGTGGCCACGGTGAATAGTTTTGATCGGGTGGTAAAAAATCCCGAGGATGTGCCCAAAGAGCAAATAATTTTTGAGGAGGAAAATTGATGATGGCAGAAACCATAGGGGAAAGACTACAGCGGGTGCGAGAGGAAATTGAGGAGGCCAGACGCCACTCCCTCACGGGGGAAGAGGTACAGCTCATTGCCGTGACCAAGACCCATCCCGTTTCCCTCATTCGAGAGGCCCTGGCCGCCGGAGTCACCGACATCGGCGAGAACAAAGTCCAGGAGCTCACGGGGAAAATTGAGGAAATTGGCCCCCAAGTCCGCTACCATATGATTGGCAACTTGCAGAGCAATAAGGTAAAATATATTTATGAAAATGTTGCCCTCATTCATTCCCTGGATCGCCGGAGTCTGGGCAAGGAAATCGAGAAGCGAGCCGCCCAGACCGATACCACGGTTTCTTGCCTCTTGCAAGTAAATATTGGCAGAGAACCACAAAAAGGTGGCGTAGACCCCGATGATGCTATAAAATTAGTAGAGAGTCTTCAAGACTTCCAGCACATCCATCTGAAAGGACTCATGTGCGTAGCGCCGAACACTGAGGACGAGGGCGAGCTGCGGAATTGCTTCAGGAATATGGTGAAAATCCGGGAGCAAATTCAAGGCATGCATTACGATCGCGTGGACATGGACATTCTATCCATGGGGATGAGCCACGATTTCCCCATTGCCATCCAAGAGGGATCCAATATGGTCCGCATCGGCAGTCACATCTTTGGGGCGCGGAACTACAATAAATAGGAGGAAACCATGGCAAATTTTACGGAGAAGGTAAAACGCGTATTTGGCTTTGGCGATGACGACTACTATGACGATGATAACTACGAGTACAATCCCAACGAAGCCTTTGAGACCACGGAGGTAGAACCGGTCCGCCTCCAAGAGGAAGAGCGGGAACCTCGCAGCGTGCGCAGTAAGCGTCAGGAAGGGGGCAATGTATTGTCCATTCACACGAAAGCCAGCATGGTCATCACCATTCACGAGCCCTTGAGCTACGATGAGAGTCCCAAAATTGTCGATGATCTCAGGGAAAACAAGGCCATTGTTCTGAATTTTGAGCAGTTGGAGCTGGATGTGAAGCGTGAAATTTTTGATTTTGTCAACGGAGCCCTCTACGCTCTGGACGGCAAGATTCAAAAGGTCAACAAAGACATATTTATTTTGGCCCCCAATGGCATCGAGATCGACGGCCTGAAAGAGGAGCTTCAAAACTCCGGCATCTTCCCCTGGTAATATGGGCCCCAAGGACTACCTAAAACACATTCAAGATCCAGAGAAAATCACTTTACTCCGCCGCCTCCTCGACAAGCTGTCCATGGCTTCTCGGGGCTACACGGTGGAGGAGAGTGATTTTTTAGATCCCTACGAGCGGAGACTGGCCCGGGAGCTGGCCTTCCAATTTCCCCAAATGGAGTTTCTCACCACCCAGCGGGAGGAGCTCCGGGAGCGGGACATTGTGGGCTTTGCCCCCTATGAGGCCTATATCGATGAGGGGGTCAGGAGCTTTAAAATCACATCCAAGTTTTCCCAGCTGAGCCACCCGGACATTTTGGGGGCCCTCTTGGGCCTGGGCATCGACCGGAGTAAAATTGGCGATATTGCCGTTCACGGCGAGAGCGCCTATATCTGCGTGAAGAGGGAGATTGGCGATTTTCTCCTCCTGGAATTTCGGGAGGTGGGCTCCAGTGCCATCACCGTGAGGGAGGTGGCCAATGAGGAGATGGTCTATCCCCCCACTTCCTACCAGAGGGAGGTGGCCACAGTGAGCTCCATGCGCCTGGACGGGGTGGTGAGCGCCGTCACCCGAAAGAGCAGGACCCTGGCCAAGGCCCAGGTGGAGGGGGGTCTGGTGAAGGTGAATTTTCAGACCATATTGCGCCCCGCCCATGTGGTGGCGGCGGGGGACCTCCTGTCCATTCGAAAATTTGGGCGGGTGCAAATTTTCCCGGAGCTCACCACCACCCGGAAGGATCGCATTCGAATTTCCTATGGCATCATTCGCTGAGGCCACAGGCTTTAATGGGCAAAATTGGCCCGAGGATTTATGGAGCACGGGATGGAGCAGCGTCCCGGCACAGAGGGAGGCGGTATGACTTCAGTACTTGTAATTTTGGCCCTGGTGGCCCTGGATCAATTGTCAAAATTTTTGGTGGTGGCCCACATTAAGGGGACGCCGGGGATCTCCGTTTTGGGGAGTTTTTTCCGCCTCATCTACTTGGAAAACACCGGGGCGGCCTTTGGCATCCTCCAGGACTCCCGGAGCTTTTTCATTGTCATCACCCTGGTGGTGTCGGCCGTGCTCATCTACGAGCTCTTCATTAAAAAGCCCAAAAGTGCCTTTTTAAAGTGGGCCCTGGTTTTCATTTTCGCCGGAACTTTGGGCAATTTCATCGACCGCCTCAGACTCCACTATGTGGTGGATTTCATCAGCCTCACCTTCGGCAGCTACAGCTTTGCCGTCTTCAATTTGGCCGACACCTTTATTGTGGTGGGGACCTTCATGGTCCTCCTTCACATCTTCTTTCAGGAGGAGCAAAGTGAACATTCCCGTGGATGAAGCCGCCTCGGGCCTTCGCCTGGATCAATTTTTGGCAGAAGCCACGGGGGAGAGCCGCTCCCAATTGAAAAAATCCATTACAGAGGGCAGGGTCCAGGTGGACGGCAAAGTTCAAAAGCCCGCTTATCTCCTCAGCGAGGGGGAGTTGGTGCACTATGAGCCCCCCCTGCCCCAGAGGGTCCATCCCAAGGATCTGAAACTGAAGATGCTCTATGAGGACGAGGATCTAGCCTTTGTGGACAAACCCTGGGGCCTGGTGGTGCACCCGGGGGCCGGCCGGGAGGAGACCACTCTGGTCCACGGCCTCCTCTATGCCCTGGACCGGCTGGCGGAGGGCTCTGATCCCCTCCGCCCGGGAATCGTCCACCGCCTGGACAAGGACACCTCCGGGGTCATGGTGGTGGCCAAGACCGACCGGGCCTACCGCGCCCTGGTCTCCCTCTTTAAGGAGCACCGCCTGGAGAAGATCTACCGGGCCGTAGTGGAGGGGCAAATTTTTGAGCCAGGCCAGGTGGAGGCCCCCATTGGCAGGGACCCCAAGGTGCCCATTCGCATGGCGGTGCGAGAGGACGGCAGGGCCGCCCTCACCCGCTACCGGCCCCTGGCTGTGGGGGCGAGGGAGACGGCCCTGGAGCTGTCCATTCTCACGGGCCGCACCCATCAGATCCGAGTCCACATGAAGAGCCTGGGCCACCCCGTGGTGGGGGATGAGCTCTACGGGGCCAGGAGGTCCCCCCACAGGACCCTCCTCCACGCCCACAGCCTGTCCTTGAAGCACCCCTTCACCGGAGCGGAGCTCAAGGTGGTGAGCCCCCTGCCCGAGGATATTTTGGGGCGAGTGGAGAAGATCAAAAGTGAGGGGAGAAGTGACGGGAGAAATGGAGATTTTTCATGAATGAAATTATGGACCGCCTGGCCATGGAGCGGGCCCTGAAGCGAATGGCCAATGAAATCATCGAAAAAAACAAGGGCACCGAGGATGTGATCTTGGTGGGCATCCAGACCCGGGGGGTGGATCTGGCCCAGCGACTGGGCCGCCTCCTGGAGGAGTTTGAGGGCAGGCCCGTCCCCGTCTACAAGCTGGACCCCTCCTTCTTCCGGGACGACCGCCCCTCGGGGACCTTTGCGCCCATGGACTTCATGGGGAAGGTGGACGGAAAAATCGTGGTTTTGGTGGACGATGTCATCTACACGGGCAGGACCGTGCGGGCCGCCATGGACGCCCTCATGGTCCGGGACCGCCCCCGGAAAGTGGAGCTGCTGGCCCTCATTGACCGGGGCCACAGGGAGCTGCCCATTCGAGGGGACTTCATAGGCAAAAATGTCCCCACCGCCTATTCCGAGGTGGTGGTGGTCCACCTTCAGGAGGTGGATGGGGCAGACCGGGTGTGGATTGAGTAATGGCCCTTGCATTTTATTTTTCCTCTGATATAATGGAGCCATAACTTAATAGTGATCATTGGTTAAGGGAAATCGGTGTGAATCCGGTACAGCCCCCGCTACTGTAATAGGGATGGTGCGACACAAGTCACTGTGAAAATGGGAAGACGTCGTCACCAGATGAACTTAAGTCAGGAGACCTACCATTGTATTGAGTTATGCTTTCGGTGGGAAAAGCTACTATTATGACATGGATCATAGTACTTGAATTCCCGCGGGCAGCGGGAATTTTTTTGTTCGGAGCCACCGTGCCGAACAAGACATATTCATTACCCCTAATAGAAAAATCCTCCGTACGGGCAATGCGGGGGATTTTTCTATGGGTGTGAAATTTTACAGGAAGGGAGCCTCCATGGGCTCCATTTTTTGTGCAAAGACCCCGTCCAGGGTGGGGACAATGCGGGGGAGATCCTGGGATTTTTCGATGGTCACCTTTTGGTGGATCCCCGTGCCGTAGTTGATGATGTGGGCGAGACAGCTGTAGCGAATCCCCGCCTCCAGGGCCAGGGGGGCCTCGGGGACATTGGTCATGCCCACCAGATCCCCGCCAATGGAGGCGTAGAACCTGTTTTCACTTGCGGTTTCAAAGCGGGGGCCCTCGGTGGCCACATAGACGGCACGGGGGAGAGGATGGCCCCAGTGCCTTTCAAAGGAGGCGTTCATGGCCTCGCTGTAGACCTCGCTCACATCCAAGTGGCGGACCTGGCCTCCCTCCCCGTCGAAGAAGGTGGTGGGGCGGGACTTGGTGAAGTCCAAAAAGTCCGAGATGAGGGCGAAAGTCCCGGGCCTCAGCTCCTCCCGGAGGCTTCCCACGGCGCAGAGGCCAAAGGCGGCCACCACGCCCATTTTTTTCAATGCCGCAATATTGGCCCGGTAGTTGATCCGGTGAGGGGGCAGGTGGTGCTCTTTGCCGTGGCGGGGGAGGAAGTAGTAGTTTTTACCCTGGGGGAGATAGAGGACGGCCTCCCCATAGGCCGTGCTCACCGTCTCCATGGGGGCCTGGGGAAAGAGATCCTCCATCCCCGTGCCGCCGATGATGGCGTATGTTCTTTGTCCTTCCATAAATTCTCCAATCCTTTGTGAGATCCATTTCAAAATCCAGGGGAAGGAGCTGCTAGCCCCCTTCCTTATGGTACTATGATACTAAAGATCCCATGGAATAGGTATAATGGAAATAGAGTGGGAGCTGGAGGTGCCTGAAATGGATAGAAATGTAGCGACCTTTGACGATGATCTGGCGTTCATGCTCCGAGCGGAGCATGTGGCCATCTACGAGGACGGGGTGGTCCGCATTCTGGACCGGAGAATTTACCCCATACGGGTGGAATATGTCACCTGCCACAGCCCCATGGAGGTGCGGCAGGCCCTCCAGGCCATGGTCACCCAATCGGCGGGGCCCTACACTGCCTGCGCCATGGGCATGGCCCTGGCGGCCCACGAGGCCCGGAATATGGACCGGGAACAGGCCCTGGAGCACCTGGAGAGATCGGGGGAGCTCATGGCCACTGCCCGGCCCACCACCCAGGTGCGAATGGAGCAGGTGGTGGCGGGGGCCCTCAAGGTGGCCCGGGAGACGGAGGACTTCACGGATCTCGATCTCATACTACGGGACCACGCCCTGAGGGCCATGGAGTCCCGCTACGCCTCCATTGAGCGGGTGGCGGAGCACCTCCTCCCCCTCCTCCCGGATCAGGGGACGGTGATGACCCAGTGCTTTGGGGAGACCATCATCGGCATGATGGGCCGCCTCCTCCGGGGAAGTGGCAAGGAGGTCTCCTTCGTCTGCCCCGAGACCCGCCCCTATCTTCAGGGGGCCCGCTTCACCGCCTCCGTCTTAAAGGACATGGGCTATCCCGTGACGGTCATCACCGACAATATGGTGGCGGCCTATATGGAGCAGCGGGGGGTGGACCTCTTCACCTCGGCGGCGGACTCCATTGCCATGGACGGCGGGGTCATCAACAAGGTGGGCACCCATCAGATCGCCATCCTGGCCAAGTACTTCCACATTCCCTACTTCGTCACGGGAATCCCCGACCTCACCACCCCCAGGGCGGCCGAGGTGCCCATCGAACAGCGAAATCCCGAGGAGGCCATCTCCGCCCACGGCATCAAACACGTGCTGGAGGGGGTGGAGGGCTGGTACCCGGCCTTCGACCACACCCCGGCCCATTTGGTCAGTGGGGTGGTGACGGATTTAGGGGTATTTAGTCCCTATGACCTGGAACAGTACAGGAGCCGTAAATCCGAGAGAGGCAGCGATTTTTATTCATTTGCCGTATAGAGAATAGAGAGTTGGATCGTATTGACTAAAGACCAGAGATTACAACAGCAAATTGACCTGATACACCGCCTGGATGAGATGAAAATGGTGCAGAGGAGAAGCCGCCTCATTGTGGATCCAGAGCGCTTTGAAAATGATGCCGAGCACAGCTTTCACATCGCCGCCATGGCCGTCCTCCTCAAGGAGTACGCCCATCCGGGGACGGATATGGAGCGGGTCCTCTCCATGCTCCTCTTCCACGATGTGGTGGAAATTGAGGCCGGGGACACCTTCGCCTACGACGATGTGGGCAATGCCTCCAAAGAGGAGCGGGAGCAGGCGGCGGCGGACAAGCTCTTCGGCCTCCTGCCGGAGGACCAGCGGGCCTATGTCCGGGGCCTCTGGGACGAGTTTGAGGCCCAAGAGACTGCCGAGAGCCGCTTTGCCCTGGCCATGGACCGCTTGGAGCCGGTGTATCTCAATGCCAAAAGTGGCGGGGGCACCTGGAAGGATGCCCATGTGAGCCGGGAGGCGGTGGACCGGAGAATCGCCGTACTCAAGGAATTTCCCAAGCTCTATGAATTTACCGTGGAACTTGTGGACAGCTTTTTTGCAGGAGGAGATCAATGACCAAAGTTTTGCTGGTGGAGGACGAAGCGCCCATACGAAAATTCATACAGATCAACTTAAAGCGAGATGGCTTCACCGTCTTTGAAGCGGGGAGCGGGGAAGAGGGCCTGGAAATTGCCAAGCGGGAAAAGCCCGACATCGTCCTACTGGATGTGATGCTCCCGGGAATTGACGGCTTCGAGGTCTGCAAGGAGCTGAGAAGCACCATGCCGGGGCTGGGCATCATCATGCTCACCGCCAAGGCCGAAGACTACGACAAAATCATGGGCCTTCAAAGTGGCAGCGACGATTATATGACCAAGCCCTTCAATCCCACGGAGCTGAGTCTACGGGTGAAGAGCCTGGAGCGGAGAATGCACCGGGAGGAGGAAGAGGAGGTCAACAGCCGCTTGCTGGAAGAGGGGGACTTCCGCCTGGACACCTACAGCCGAAAGTTCTTCCACGGGGAGGAGGAGATTGTCCTCACCCCCACGGAGTTTGAAATCATCAAGCTCTTTTTGAAAAATGTAAACCGGGCCCTCTCCCGGGAGGAGATCCTCAATGTGGTCTGGGGAGAGGAATTTCTGGGGGACAGCAAAATCATCGATGTGAATATGCGGCGCCTCCGCTCCAAAATCGAGGAGGACCCCGCCCATCCACAATTTTTGGAGACGGTGCGGGGGGTGGGCTACCGCTTTAAAGCCACATCCGATCAATGAAACGTTCCATCAAGAGGAGAATGAGCCTCTACTACTCCATTCTCCTGGTGGTCACCGTGACCCTATTGGACCTGATGATTGTCCTGGGGTTTCGCCAGTACGCCTATGACGACTTGAGGGCCAATCTCCAAAACTCCGTCCGCTACAGTGTCTCCAGCTTGGAGCGCTACTATCCCGACAAGGACATCCAGGAGATGATTGCAGGGGACGCCCGACTGGTTTGGAATCTCAGTGAGAGCCAGATCCAGGTCATCAACACCAAGGGGGAACTCATCTACGACTCCATTGGGGCCGTCAACGACCCCGTGGGCAATTACACCGATGTGCAAAATGCCCTCATGGGGGAGCCCGGCAGCCGAGTGGGGAAGGTGGACTACTCCAGTGAGTGGATGATGAGCGTCTCCGAGCCCATTGCCGGGCCCGACGGAGGGGTCATGGGGGTCATGCGCTGGACCTCCTCCCTCTCCAATGTCCACGCCCTCATGGCCCGCCTCACCCGGTATTTGGCCCTCTTCACCCTCCTCATTGTGGGGGTGGGGATCTTCATGAGCCGGGTCATTTCCAAAAGTTTGGTGCGGCCCATTCAAGAGCTCCAGTCCACGGCCCTGGCCCTGGCCGGGGGCCAGTACAAAAAAAGAATCCACTTGAACACCGGCGACGAGCTTTCGGCCCTGGGGGAGACCATGAACACCCTGGCCGATGAGATCATCCGGAAGGATCAAATCAAAAACGACTTCATCTCCTCCATCTCCCACGAACTCAGGACCCCCCTCACCTCCATTAAGGGCTGGGCGGTGATCCTCAAGGAGACCGACGACGATCAAAAGGAGATCATCGACGAGGGCCTGGACATCATTGAATCCGAGGCCGACCGCCTCTCCAAAATGGTGGAGGAGCTCTTGGACTTCTCCCGCTTTATCTCCGGCCGCATCACCCTCCACCGGGAGGAGCTGGACATTGGGGAGCTCTTTCGGGACATCTCCGTGCAAATGGGGCCCCGGGCGAGAAATGAGGGCATCGAGCTCAAGACCGAGTTCACCCCCGGGGATCAGCTCATTTTGGGGGACGAGGACCGGCTGCGGCAGCTCTTTATCAATTTGGTGGACAATGCCCTGAAATTCACTCCCCAGGGGGGCTGGGTCCTATTGGAGACCAAAGTCAATGGGGAGTACTTCGAGGCCTATGTATCGGACAATGGGGTGGGCATGGATCCCGACGAAGTGAAGCGGGTCAAGGAAAAATTCTACAAGGGCACCCACTCCAATTCCCACTCGGGACTGGGCCTATCCATAGCCGATGAGATCGCAAGGCTCCATAAGGGGGCCGTGGACATCGTTTCAGAAAAGGGCGTGGGGACCACCATCCGGGTCCGGCTACCCAGGGAGGGAGGGGAAAATGAATAGGGGAAAACTCACGGCCCTAATTTTGAGCCTCATCATCCTCACAGGCTGCGCCGCCGACACCACCGGCCTCAGCCCCTCCATTCTAAAGCCCACCCTCAATCACGCCCCCATGGAGGGGCGGTGGATTGTCACCCGCGTCGTCCACGCCAAGGACCCCCACGACCAGGTCCAGCAGTACATCGGCGCCACCTTCATCCTCAACAAGGACGTGGTGCTCTTTAACGATCAGCTCTTGGAGCATCCACAGTACACCATGATGAAAGGTAGGGCTGAATATTTTGTAGATTTGCGTTATAATATTCCCGTACAGGAAACATCCATTACCTCGGAAAATCTCTTTGCCATTACGGTGGGGGGAGAGGGAGAGCTCTATTTCAGGCTCTACCAGGAGAAGGAGGATGTGGCTTATATCGACTTGTACGGCAATCTCTTTGAGCTGATGAAGACCAAGACCACCCTGGAGGCCAGGAAGTTGGATTTGCTCCTTCAAAATGCCCACACGGAAAAGATCTATTATTCTCTTTAGGAGGCGCCCATGCTAGGACAAATTTCGGATATGGTCAACGGCAACACCAGTTATATGATTATGATCTTGGTGTCCTCTCTGGCTGGGATCTTTCTGACTTTGGTAGTCAGCATGATTTCCAGAAAACTCCGATTTCTCAAGTACCTGCCTGGACTCATACTGATCTTTGTGGGGATTTTTGCCCTCCTCATGGTCCTCAATCGCCTCTTTGTGCGGGAGAGTCTGGACAATATTTACATCTCTCTTTTGAGTCTCACCAGCGGAATCAGCTCCCTCCTCTTTGCCCTGTGCATCGGCATCTACCACCGGGACGGGGATTTGGAGGAGCCGGATCTGCGGAGAAAAAATGGGGAGTCCTGATCAGCTGCAAGTCTGAAACAACTGCATACTTCACTGGGGGAGCGTAAGCTGAGAGTTTTTAACGACCCTTTGAACCTGTTTCGATAATCCGAGCGTAGGGAAGTGCATTTATGGACTTTGACTTGGGTTGAAGTCCTTTTTTTGTTAGTAGAAAGGAAGATTTTATGAACTGTGCCGTAGCCATTCAAGTATTGCCCCAAGTGGAGGGGAAGGCAGAGGTCGTGCGCATTGTCGATGAAGTGATTGCTGAAATTGACAAGAGCGGCTTCTCCTACACCGTCAGCCCCTTTGAAACCGTCATTGAGGGGGAATTTGAAGCCCTCATGGAACTCATCGCCCGGGCTCAGGAGAGGGCCATTGAGGCGGGGGCGCCCTCCCTTTTGACCTACTTAAAAATCAACTATCAGCCCGATGGTGGCCTCCTCACCACGGAAGAGAAGGTGGGGAAGTACCATTCGTAAAATCTATCCCGCCATTGGCATAATTATTCTCTTTGCCCTCTGGCAGGCCACAGTGAGTCTGGGCATTGTACCGGAGTTTCTCCTCCCCAGTCCCGGGGCGGTGTTCCGGGCGCTGGTGGGGGACGGCCCCCTCCTCTTCAGCCACAGCATCATCAGTGTCCAGGAGGCCCTCCTGGGCCTGTTGCTGGGCTCCCTTTTGGGGGTGGCACTGGCCATGACCATGGAGTATCTCCCATTGGTGCGGAAGATGTTCTACCCCCTGATGATTGTCTCCCAGACCATCCCCACGGTGGCGGTGGCCCCCCTCCTGGTGTTGTGGTTTGGCTATGGCATCGAGGCCAAGGTGGTCCTCATCATCCTCATGACCTTCTTTCCCATTGCCATGGGCATCCTGGACGGCTTTGACTCCGTGGACGACGATCAAATTCGCCTTTTGAAGACCATGGGGGCGGGCCCCGGTCAGATTCTCTGGTATGTGAAGCTCCCCCAAGTGGTGCCCCATTTCTTCGCGGGCCTCAAGATCTCGGCGGCCTATGCCATTGTGGGGGCCGTCATTGCCGAGTGGTTGGGGGGCAGTGGGGGCCTGGGGGTCTACATGACCCGGGTCCGAAAGTCCTTTGCCTTCGACCGCATGTTTGCCGTGCTCTTTGTCATATCGGCCCTGAGCCTCCTCCTCCTCAAGGGAGTGGACCTCCTCCACCGGATGGCCACCCCCTGGCGAAGGGACGAGACCAGGCCCAAGGGCCCAACTTCGTTGTAAAGAAAGGAAATCCTATGAAAAACATGAAAAAATTACTGCCTCTACTCCTCCTCTCCCTCCTCTTTTTGGCCGCCTGTGGCAAGGAAGAGGCAGCCTCTGGGGATGCCGCCCAGGGAGAAGGGGAACTCATGCCCATTACCCTGGTCTTGGACTACACCCCCAACACCAATCACACCGGCCTCTATGTGGCCCTGGACAAGGGCTACTATGAAGAAGAGGGCCTGGAGCTTTCCATTATCCAGCCCCCAGAGGACGGCGCTCCCGCCCTGGTGGCCTCCGGTAAGGCCCAGCTTGGGGTGGACTATCAGGACACCATTGCCGCAGGCTATGCCCAGGAGAACCCACTTCCCGTGACCAATATTGCAGCCCTCCTCCAGCACAATACCTCCGGGATCATCTCCCTGGCAGGGGGCGGCATGGATCGTCCCAAGGGGCTGGAAGGGAAGCGCTATGCCACCTGGGGCATTGAAACCGAGCAGGCCATTCTCAAAAATGTCGTGGAAACCGACGGCGGCGATTTCACCAAAGTGGAGCTGGTCCCCAGCAATATCACCGACGTCTTCACCGGTCTTCAAACGGACATCGATGCCGTGTGGATCTTCGAGGGCTGGGACGGCGTGGCCGCCGAGCTCAAGGGCATCGACACCGACTACTTTGCCTTCAAGGACATCAATCCCGTCTTCGACTACTACACCCCCACCCTCATTGCCAACAATGACTTCATGGAGGAAAATCCCCAAGTCATCGAGGCCTTCCTCCGGGCCACCAAGAGGGGCTACGAGGATGCCATAGCAGATCCCAAGGCCGCAGCCCAGGTCCTCTTGGCCGCAGCCCCGGAGCTGGACCCCGCACTGGTGGAGGCCTCCCAGGAGTACCTCAAGGACGAGTACATCGCCGATGCCCCCCGCTGGGGAGAAATTGACCCCGCCCGCTGGAATGCCTTCTACAGCTGGCTCTATGAAGAGGGCCTCATCACCAAGGAAATCCCCGAGGACTTTGGATTTACCAATGAATTCCTCCCAGAATAAAATCCTCCTGGAAGTCCAGGGAGTGGGGCAAAAGTACCAGGGAGCATGGATCTTCCAGGACGCCCAGCTCCAGGTGACAGAGGGAGAAATAGTGGCCCTATTGGGCGAAAGTGGGGTGGGTAAAACCACCCTCTTTAATATTATCGCAGGAGTCCTCACCCCCCATGAGGGCAGAGTATTTCTCCAGGGGGAGGACATCACCGGGAGAGCGGGGCACATCAGCTATATGCTCCAGAAGGACCTCCTCATAGAGGAGCGGACGGTCCTGGACAATGTGAGTATTCCCATGAGGGTCCGGGGGATGTCCAAGAGGGAGGCCTATGAGCGAGCCAGTGAGCTCTTCTCGGAATTTGGCCTGGAGGGCTACGAGAAGCTCTATCCCAAGGCCCTCTCCGGGGGGATGCGCCAGCGGGCGGCCCTGTTGAGGACCTATCTCACCGAGGCCTCCATGGTCCTCCTGGACGAGCCCTTCAGCGCCCTGGATGAGACCACCAAGGAGCAGCTCTACGAATTCTACATCCAGAAGAGCCGTAAGCTGGGCCTCACCACCCTCCTCATCACCCACAATGTGGACGAGGCCCTGAAACTGGCCCATCGCATCTACATCATGAAGGGCCGCCCGGCCAGGGTGGCGGAGGCCATGGTCCTGGGAGAGAAGGGCGAGGACTTCCACCTCACGGCCGAATTTTTGGAGGCCAAGAAGGCCCTCAGGGCCAAACTCTCCAGCTGAGTGAAATCATTTTAATCAAAGTCCATACTCCTTAATCCATTTTTAACAATTATCTGCTATAATAAAGACAGATCACTGTAGTCTGGTGTTGTAATAATGGAATAAAGAAAAGAGGTGGCTATGTTTAAAATTACCAATTTCTTAGAAAATGATGACATCCGCATCCTCCAAGAGGATGGAGCCTTCCGCACCATTGAGTATCTCCGGGATTTGAGCGTCTCCGCCCGAGAAGCCCAGGCCGCGTACTTCCAAGCCCAGATGAACATTCGCAAGCGTCAGGTCGTCTGCGACCTCAACAAATCCCCCGTTACCATTCAAAAGGGGGCCATGGCTTGGACCGTGGGGAATGTGCAGTTCACCACCGGGGTCAAGGGAGCCAAGGACCTCTTTGGAAAAATCGCCCGGAGCAATGTCACGGGGGAATCCGCCATTAAACCCGAGTACTCCGGAACGGGAATCCTGGTACTGGAACCCACCTATCGCCACCTCATCATTGTGGATGTGGGGCAGTGGAACGGGAGCATCGTCCTGGAGGACGGCCTCTTCCTCGCCTGTGAGAGCCAGCTCAAGCACAGAACCCAAATGAGGAGCAATTTCAGCTCCGCCAGCCTGGGGGGCGAGGGCTTCTTCAATCTCGAACTCCAGGGCAATGGGAAAGTGGTCCTGGAGTCCCACGTGCCCAGGGAAGAGCTGGTGGAAGTGGAACTTCAAAACGACGAACTGAGAGTGGACGGGCCCAATGCCCTCGCCTGGAGCGGCTCCCTGGAATTTACCGTGGAAAAATCCACCAAATCCCTCATGGGCTCCGCCTTCAGTGGCGAAGGACTGGTCAATGTCTACCGCGGCACCGGGAAAGTCCTCATGGCCCCCGTCATCGACGACATCGTCGTGGAACCGGAAACCACCACCGAATCCTAAGAAACCACCCCACAGGGGAGGACAAATGGAGCAAGCATGGGCCCACACCAGCTCCACTGAAAAGCAGACAAAAACACAAAAAGGCCCCCAGGATTGGAACACCAATCCCTGGGGGTCTTTCTCATACATTGAATTTGAAATTGACTACGTCGCCGTCTTTCATGATGTATTCTTTGCCTTCGCTTCTAATGAGGCCTTTGTCTCTGGCGGCGGCCATATTGCCTGCGGCGATGAGGTCGTCGTAGGCGATGACATCGGCTTTGATGAAGCCTCGCTGGATGTCGCTGTGGATTTTTCCGGCGGCCTCTGGGGCCAGGCTGCCTTTTTTCACCGTCCAGGCTCTGGATTCCATTTCCCCGGTGGTGAGGAAGCTGATGAGGCCCAGGAGGCGGTAGGAGGCCTGTATGAGGCGGTCCAGGCCGGAGGAGCTGAAGCCCAGCTCTTCCAAGAATTCTGCCTTGCTCTCGGCGTCCAGGGAGGAGATTTCCTCCTCAATGGCGGCGGAGATGATCACCGTTTCATCCCCGGACTGCTGGGCGAATTCCTCCACGGCTTTGGCGTGATCGTTTCCCTCCAGGACCTCGTCCTCGCTGACATTGGCGGCGTAGATGACGGGTTTCATGGTGAGGAGCTGGAAGGAGGAGAGGAGTTTTGCCTCGTCCTCTGTGTATTCCAGGCTCCGGGCGGGCTGTTCCCCCTCCAGGGCGGTTTTGATTCGCTCCAGAAGATCGAATTCCTTTTGATAGCCCTTGTCCCCCTTGAGCTGCTTTCTCACTCGCTCCATCCGCTTTTCCACCAGCTCCAAGTCGGAGAAGATGAGCTCCAAGTTGATGGTTTCAATGTCCCTGAGGGGGTCCACGGAGCCGTCCACGTGGATGATATTGCCGTCTTCAAAGCAGCGGACCACGTGAACCAAGGCGTCCACTTCCCGGATATTGCTCAAAAATTTATTGCCCAGGCCCTCGCCCTTGCTGGCGCCCTTCACCAGGCCTGCAATGTCTGCAAATTCGATGGTGGCGTAGACAATTTGCTTGGATGCACTCATTTCACTGAGGACCTTCAGCCGCTGGTCGGGCACGGTGACGGTTCCTATATTGGGTTCAATGGTGGCGAAGGGGTAGTTGGCCGCTTCGGCACCGGCTTGTGTAATGGCGTTAAACAGTGTGGACTTGCCCACATTGGGCAGTCCGATAATCCCTAATTTCATATTCCCTCCAAATCTGTTCTATTATAACACGAATAAAGCCTGATTCTGTTGTATCAATCTTTTGTAATGGGTATCTTCATTGTGTATAATGGATAAAAAAGAGAGGTGACCAATGAGCGGAATCGTCATTCGTGGACTCACGAAGAAAATGAGACGGAATACCATTTTAGACGCGCTGGACCTCGAGGTGCACGAGGGGGAAATTTTTGCGCTAATGGGAGTTGAAGGGGCCGGTAAAACGACTCTGGCCAGAATTCTCTACCACTATTTGAAGCCCAGCAGCGGTGAAGTGCGTATTTTTGATATGGACGCAGTGAAGGAAAGTCAGTTGGTGAAGGCTTTTTGTGGCTATGTTCCCGAGGATGTGTGGATCTATGAGCACTTAAAGCCCATGAGTATTTTTAAGAAGACCCTGAGTTTTCATGAGAGCCGAAATACGGAAGACATCGGCCAGCTCATGGACTATTTTGAGCTGGACAATCGTAAAAAATTTGGGGACCTGTCGGACTCCGAGCGGAAGCGTGTGGCCATTATCAATGCCCTCATCACCCACCCCAAATTGTTGATTTTGGATGAACCCACCAAGTACTTAAGTGTGACCATGGTGGAAAAACTCTTCCGCCATTTAAAGGAATTGCAGCGGACGGAGCATCTCACCGTCTTTATGCTCACGGAAAATCTCACTGTGGGCCAAAAGTACGCCGACCGCGCCGCCTATCTCAGTGAGGGGCGCATTGTGGGCATGGAATATGTCAAGGAAAAGACCTCCTCGGATAAAATGCTGAGAATCACCGGGGAGACGGGGGACCTCAGTGCCTTCACCCAAATTGGCGCCGCCCCCATTAAGGATGAGGAGGGGGAGCGGGAGTTCTTCTACAATGGCTATTTGCCCACCCTCACCACCGTCCTCTATCAGCAGCGCATTCAGGACTACACCCTGGAGGATGCCATTTTGAGCCACAAGATTGCATCCTATGCCACTCAGGAGGGGGATGGCTCCATCTTCGCTCCCCAAGAGCCCCCAGTGGCGGCCTCTGAGGAGGCTCAAGCTCCGGAGCCTGTGGAGGACCTCCCGGACACCCAGGAGGAGACCATGGTCATTGCCCCGGTGGATGAAACTGTGGCGGTGGCTCCCGTGGATGAGGCCCCCCCGGCAGTGGAGGTGGCTCCCGTCACCGAGGCCCCGGCGGAGGAAGTGGTGGCCCAGGACGAATACGCCCCGGTGGAGGCAGCGGATCCAGTTCCGGCCGCCCCGGTGGCAGAGGATGAGGCCTCCAAGACTCAGGTCTTTGAGCCCGTGGACAGCTACAGCGATCCTTCCTCTGGAATTGTGGTTCACAGCCCCAGGGAGGACGGGCCAGTGGAGGCTCAAAAAGCTCTTGAGGACGAGAAGATCGTCCCAGCCGATGCCCAGAGTCCCTCCGGTGAGCCCCTGATCCGCAGGGAAGCCTATTCCTTTGAACCCAAGGACGATAAAGGAGGACAACTATGATTTTTGGACTGGAGTTTCGCCATAATTTTGGAAAGTCCTTCTCATGGGCCCTGGTCCTCATCATCTTCATTGGACTGCTCATGGCCTTCTTCCCCCTCATGGGGGATGAGAACATCCTGAGTTTGGTTCAGAGCTTCGAGGAGAACTTCTCCCCACAAGTGGCCACGGTCTTGGGCTTTGGCTACCAGCTGGACCTCAGCAATCTCACCCACTATGTGCCCTTTATCTTCCAGTATCTGGGGGTGCTCTTCGCCATCTTTGCCATACAGCTGGGGGCTCGGTCCCTCTCCAGAGAGCAGAGTGCCGGGACCATTGAGTATCTCTACGGTCAGCCGGTACAGCGGGGTTCCATCCTCTTTGGGAAGTTTTTTGGAAATCTCATTCTCTATTTGGGGGTCTGCATTCTCTCCCTATTGGCCGCTCTGGGCTTCAGCTACATCTTTGCCCCCGATGCCAATAAGACGGAGCTAATGACCATTTTGGCCTGGGTGGGCCTGGCTCTGTTGGCCATAGGCTTCATCTTCCTGGCCCTGGGCTATCTCTACTCGGCCCTGTCCAATCGCTCCAGCCACGCCGAGGGGGGCTCGGTGACTTTGGCCCTGCTGATCCTCATTCTGTGGATGGTCTTCACCATTATGGGGGGCACACTGGGCCTCATTGGGGAGTATCTCCCCTTTGGCGTCTTCAATCCCGTGGCCTTTAGCCTGGGCGAGGCGCCCCAGCTGGTGGGCATTGGCGTCAATCTCCTGGGAGGGATCATCTTCCTCCTGTTGGCCCATCTCATTTACAGCACGAAAGAATTGAAATTTTAAGCGACTGTTACAGTCGCTTTTTTCTTAGAGGTACTATGATTCGACTCATTGCACTGGATTTTGACGGCACCATTGCCGAATATGAACAAGCCTTTGATGCCCATATGGCCCACCACCTTGAGCGGTGGCAGCAGATGGGCATTCATGTTGTGGTGGCATCGGGCAGGCCCTTTCGCTCCCTGAAAAGGATCCTGGATGCCCTGCCGGGGGAGCTGCCCATTGTCTCCAGCAATGGCAATATTCTCCGCTACAAAAATTCTCTTAAGACCCTTCACGCCAGCTACATGAGCCCGGAGCTCATCGAGACCAATATTCGCCTCCTCAGAAAGCGGGGGATTCACCCGGTCTTTCACGTGGACGGCTATGAAAAGGGCTACGATCTGGCAGTCCTGGAGCCCCCCAGTCCCAGGGAGCGGACCTATATCGAAAAATACGAAAATCGCTGCATCACCGTGACCCCCGAGACCATTGCCATGGAAAAGGTGCTGGTCATTGCCGCCTATATGACCCCCGCCCAGTTCGATGCCTATGTGGCTCAGCCCGAGATTCAAAGGAGTAGCGGCCAGTACCACAGCTTGAAGAGCCTCAACCGGGAGTTCAATCTCATTGAGGTGGTGGAGGCCTCCAGCAATAAATTTCGGGCCGTACAGCACTACGCCCAGCTCATGGGCATTGGCCCCGATGAGATTTTGGCCGCCGGGGACGATATGAACGACCTCTCCATGGTGGAGGGGGCGGCCATTGGCATTGCCATGCCCACGGCCCCGGAGGTGGTCCGCCGGGCGGCGGACTATGTGGCGGAAAAACCCGCCCGGGACTACGGCTTATTCCCGCTCATCAATAAAATTTTAGAGGAGGAAGGATATGGACATTAACTGGTATCCCGGACATATGAAAAAAACCATAGAGTCCATCGAGGCCAATAAGGCCCGGGTGGATTTGGTCATCACCCTATTGGATGCCCGGATTCCCATTTCCTCCCACAATCCCCTCCTGGAAAAGGCCCTGGAGGGCAAGCCCGTCCTCTATCTTCTCAATAAGTCCGATCTGGCAGAGGAGGAGGGCAACCGGGCCTGGGTGGAATACCTCAGTGGCAAGCAGGACAGCCGGGCCCTGGCCTGGCGCTCCACGGGAAGGCCCAATCGCAGGGGCCTCATGGCGGCCATTGAAGCCCTCTCTCGCGACCGCCTCCAGCGGGACCGGGACCGGGGCATGAGGGAGCGGAAGGTGCGGATCATGGTCACGGGAATCCCCAATGTGGGCAAGTCCACCTTTATCAATCAAATGGCGGGGCGCAAGTCCACCAAGGTGGGCAATCGCCCCGGGGTCACCAAGACCAATCAGTGGATTCGCCTGGACAGCTCCGTGGACCTCTTGGACACCCCAGGGGTCCTCTGGCCCAAGCTGGACCCGCCCATTCGGGGCCGGCACCTGGCCTATACCGGCTCCATTAAGGATGAAATTATGGATGTGGAGACTTTGGCCCTTCGCTTTTTAGAGGAGGCAGAGGGGGAGCTCAGAAGTCGCATTCTCGCCCGCTACGACATTCAAGACGAAAAACTGGAGGGCCTGGAGCTCATGGAGGCCATTGCAAGGCGCCGGGGGGCCATTGGCCGCGGAGGCTCCGTGGACTACACTCAGGTGGCCAATATCGTCCTGGGGGAATTTCGCTCCGGGACCCTGGGCCCCGTGACCTTGGAATACCCCGAGGACGGGGAGCAGTACCATGAGTGAGCTCATGGCCTTTGACGCTGAAATCAGATCGAACCGGGGCGTCTCCCTCCTGGGGGGCGTGGACGAGGCCGGCCGGGGCTGTCTCTTTGGGGATGTGGTGGCGGCCTGTGTGGTCATGGCCCCGGACACGGACATCGAGGGGGTCCGGGACTCCAAGAAGCTCAGCCCCAAAAAGCGGGAGCTCCTCTACGACAGGATTTTGGAGGAGGCCGCAGCCGTGGGGGTGGGCAGGGCCACAGCTCAGGAGATCGATGAGGTGAACATCCGCCAGGCCACCTTGAGGGCCATGGCCCGGGCCATTGAGGCCGCCGGGGCCGGGGAGTTCTTCCTCATCGACGCCGAGAAAGTGCCTCTGGAGATTCCCCAGATGGCCATTGTTCGAGGGGACGACACCAGCTTTGCCATTGCCTGCGCCTCCATTGTGGCGAAGGTCACCCGGGACCGCCTCTGCCTCCAGTGGGAGGAGGCCCATCCCGGCTACGGCATCGCCCAGCACAAGGGCTATGGCACCAAGGCCCACCGGGAGCAGATTTTGGCCCTGGGCCCCAGCCCCCTCCACCGGAGGAGCTTCTTGAAAAAGCTCCTGAGGGACTCATGAAGAGCCTGGGAAAGCGGGGGGAGGATTTGGCGGCCACTTTTCTTGAAAATTTGGGCTACCGAATTCTACAGCGCAATTACAGGACCCGCCGGGGGGAAGTGGACATTGTGGCTCTGGACCGCTTCACTCTGGTCTTTGTGGAGGTGAAGAGCCGCCGCAGCAGCACCTACGGCAGGGCCCTGGAGGCGGTGGATGAGCACAAACAGCGTCAGATCTATCAGACGGCCGAGGCCTTTCTCCACGAGCACCAAGGGGAGGGCTATTACGACCTCAATGTCCGCTTTGATGTGGTGGAGGTCTATGGCACCGAGCCCCCGGAAATTTACCACCACAGGGGCTGTTTCGATGGCAATGGACTATTCTAGTTCCACGCCCGGAGCTTTTAAAAATGATGGCCCTCAATTGTGAAGCTTGGGGAAGGAGGCCCTATGTACGTCAATGCCCACGATCACTTTGAACTCTACGAGGACCTCTTACGGGGCCTGGAGGTCATTCACCGACAGGAGATTGCCACTTTGGCGGTGTCCATGGACCTTCAGGGGTACCGGAAATTAAAAGCAGCCTACGGCCACGATCCCCTCATTAAAATTGGCCTGGGGATTCACCCCTGGAAGGTCACTGGGGAAAGCAGCTTGGCCCCCCTGGAGGAGGAGCTGAAGACCTGCGACTTCATCGGGGAAATTGGCATGGACTTTTTTTGGGCGGAGGAGGAGGCCCTCTATCCCAAACAGCGGGAGATCTTCGAGGCCTTTCTCGTAAAGGCCAAAGACTACGACAAGGTGGTGAATCTCCACACCAAGGGGGCCGAGGGGCCCATTTTGGAGCTTTTGAAAAAGTACCGGCTGAGAAGCCCCATCATCCACTGGTACAGCGGGCCTTTGGAATTGATTCCCCAATATCTGGATTTGGGGGCCATGTTCACCATTGGGCCGGATCTTGGCATTTCCCCCCTCACCGATGAGCTCATACGCCTCCTCCCCCTGGAGCGGATCCTCACGGAGACCGACGGCCCCAGCTCCGTGACATGGGCCCGGGGAGTGTCCCGGGACAGCTCCTTCATCCCGGAGATGGTGGCCCACATTGCAAAGCTCAAGGAGCGCCCCTTGGAGGAAGTGAAGGGACAGATCTACCAAAACTATCTCCATCTGAAAATATAGAGCCACCGTCTGTGGGGGCCAGGTGACAATCTCCCCTGCCCGTGTTAACCTACAGATATAATGAAGATTTCCTTGAATTCAGTCCCGCGGGCTGAGTTCAGAGGGCACTCTTCGGGCGGGCCTTCCGCCTGTCAGCCTGTGACCCTTGAACTTGCAGGAGGAGGAACTATGGGTATTGGTCATCTCCAGGGCTCCCCATGGCATGTGGAATTTGCCAAGGTGGAACACGAGGGCAGAAGACACAAGAGCAGGTGCATCTACTATCGCCACAGGGACCTCTGTGGCTATGGGGATGCCATTTACTGTTGCGGCAGTGGGCAGTGCGATGTCTATGTTGAGGGAAATAGACCAATCAAAAAGAGGGCCCCCAGCCCCTGGGTGCAGCCTCCCAAAAAGAAGAAGCCCATCCGGACCCTGCCCCTGGGCTCCAAATTCCGCGCCCGGGATGTCAACAGCGGACAGACTCTCCTCTTTGAAATTGTCGCCAGGGAAGATGAGGATTTCATCGCCTGTAAGATCACCCAAAAGTCCCCCCTGGCCCTGGAAGTGGCCAAGTCCAAGGTGGGGGAAACCATCGAGGTCAACGAATTTGCCCAGTACCACATCCTCTCCATTGACCGGGGGAGGGGCTGAGGGGCGGCGTCTTCAGGGGAATTTGTTAGCCTTTTGGCAAATCTTCCTTTTACAAAATCCCATTCAATGCATAAAATGATAGAAAAGGCCGGAAAATCTCTCCCATTTTGAATCTCCCTTGAGATCTCCGGCCCGGTGTTAGGAAATTTTTGGCAATTGCCCTAAGCTCCCCTGGGGGTAGAGAGAGGTGGCTATGTACGGAAGGACCAAAACCTGTACCTTGGAAGGCTTACACGGACATCTAGTGGAAGTGGAGACCGATCTCACTCGGGGCCTGCCCAAAATGACCATTGTGGGCCTGCCGGACACGGCCATTAAGGAGTCCGGGGAGCGGGTCCGCAGTGCCATTAAAAACTCCGGCTACGAGTATCCCATGAACCGGATGACCATCAATCTCTTTCCCGCCAATCTCAGGAAAGACGGCACCCAAATGGATCTGGCCATTCTCATCTCCATACTGGCAGCCACCGGCACAGTCATAGACGAGGCCTATCAGCAGTTTGTCTATTTGGGGGAGCTCCAGCTCAATGGGGCCATTGGTGGGGTCCTGGGGGCCCTGCCCATGGTCATCAGCCTCAGGGAGCAGGGCTTTAGCAAATTCATCGTTCCCAGGGAGAATGGGGAGGAGTGCGCCGTGGTGGGGGATGTGGACATCTTCGCCGTGGAGACCGTGGGGGAATTGGTGGACTTTTTAAATGGCAAGACCACCTTGAGCCCAGTGTTGCCCCAGCCCATAGATGAGGGGCCCCGGCAGTACGCCCTGGACATGAAAGACATCAAGGGCCAGGGTCCCGTAAAGCGGGTGCTGGAAATTGCCGCCGCCGGGGGCCACAATCTCCTCATGATCGGCCCCCCGGGCTCGGGGAAGAGCATGAGCGCCAAGCGCCTGCCCAGCATTCTCCCCTCCATGAGCTTTGAAGAGGCCATTGAGGTGACCAAGATCTACTCCGTCACCGGCCTCCTTCGGGGGACGGGCCTGGTGACCCAGCGGCCCTTCCGGGAGCCCCACCACACCGCCAGTGCCGTGGCCCTCATAGGGGGCGGCACCATTCCCAAGCCCGGGGAGATTTCCCTGGCCCACAATGGGGTATTGTTCCTGGACGAGCTGCCGGAGTTTTCCCAGCGGGTCCTGGAGGTCCTCCGCCAGCCCATGGAGGAGCGGACCATACACATTGCCCGGGCCAATGCCTCATTGGAGTATCCCGCCAATTTTCAGCTCATTGGGGCCATGAACCCCTGTCCCTGCGGCCACTTTGGCTCCCAAAACCACGAGTGCACCTGCTCCATGCAGCAGATTCAGCGCTATCTGGGCCGCATCTCCCGGCCCCTCCTGGACCGGATGGACCTCCACATTGAGGTGCAGCCCGTGGCCTACGAGGAGATCCGGGAAAAGAAGGACGAGGTGAGCAGCACCGAGATCCGCCAGCGGGTGGAACGGGCCCGTCAGATTCAGCGGGAGCGGTACCGGGAACTGAAGTTTGAGACCAATGCCGCCCTCCCGGACAAATTTTTAGAGAAGTACTGCGCCCTGGATGCCCCCTCCCAAAAGCTCATGGAACTGGCCTTTCAGCGCTACAAATTCAGCGGCCGCACCCTGGGCAAGCTCCTGAAGATCGCCCGGACCATTGCCGACTTAAAGGGGGAGGAGGCCATTGGCCAGGACGATCTTCTGGAGGCCATTCGCTACCGCTCCATTGAAGGGAAGTACTGGGGGAAATCATGAGGGAGATTGAGCGAGAGGGCCTCCTCTGGGCCTCCATGGCGGGCTTTCAAAATGGGGAACTCTTGACCCTACTGGCCCAAATGGACGATTTTATGGATTTTTATGAGGGGGGCCTGTCCCCCGAGGAGGGAAAGCTTCCCCCCAAAATTGCCAAGAAACTTCAGGAGCGCCGGAGGCTGGATCTTACCAAAATGAGGGAGATTTTGGAGGAGGAGAATATCCGGCCCCTCCTGGTGGGGGACGACTTCTATCCCGAAAAGTTGGCCTTGACTCCCGACCCCCCTGTGGTACTCTACACTCTAGGAGATTTGGCCCTCCTGGAAAAGAAAGCCCTCTCCATGGTGGGGGCCAGGAAGTACACCGCCTATGGCAAAAGGTGCTGCGAGGGCTTTGCCAGGGCCATGGCCGCCGCCGGGGTGGTCATCATCAGTGGCATGGCCATGGGCATCGACTCCATGGCCCACAACAGCGCCCTGGACGTGGACGGGGACACCATTGCCGTACTGGGCTCGGGGATCGACACCCCCTATCCCAAGAGCAATCTCTCCCTCTACCGCAAGATCAGCGCCCGGGGCCTCATCCTCAGTGAGTACCCGCCGGGGACTCCGCCCCTGCCCTTTCGCTTCCCCCAGCGCAATCGCATCATCGCCGCCCTGGGGGATGCCACCCTGGTGGTGGAGGGAAAGCTTCAATCGGGCTCCCTCATCACCGGGAGAATTGCCGGGGAGCTGGGCCGGGAGGTCTTTGCCATCTGCGGCAATATCGACTCCGTCTTCAGTGAGGGCACCAATAAATTGATTCAGGACGGGGCCCTCATGGCCCTGAAGCCCCAGGACCTCTTGGAGCATCCGGTCTTTGCCGTGGAAAAGGAGGAGGCTCAGGCCCAGGAGTGGGAGCTGGACTTCACCGAGGCGGCCGTGGTTCAAGCCGTGGAGGAGGGGGCCCAAAATGTGGATGCCATCGCGGAGGCGGTGGCCCTTTCCATGGACGAAATTTTGCCGGTACTGAGCCTCTTGGAACTCAAGGGCGTTCTCTCTGGGGTGGACAGCCAGAGCATACAGATCAACCGGTGGTAAGCAGAATAACGGAAACTATTGGAAGAGGTTTTGTATTTGAGTAAGAATCTAATCATAGTTGAGTCGCCCACCAAGGCGAAGACCATACGTAAGATGGCAGGATCCAATTACCGGGTCATGGCCTCTGTGGGCCACGTCCGGGATCTGCCCAAATCCAAGTTGGGGATCGATGTCGAGGACAATTACGAGCCCCACTACATCAATATTCGGGGGAAGGGCCCCCTCATCAACGACCTGAAAAAGGCGGCCAAGGGGGCCAATAAAATCCTCCTGGCGACGGACCCGGATCGAGAGGGGGAGGCCATCTCCTGGCACCTGTCCCACATCCTCAATCTGGACCCCAATGAGCCCATTCGCATTGCCTTCAACGAGATCACCAAGGACACGGTGAAGCGGGAGATCAAAAACCCCCGTCCCATTGATATGGACCTGGTGGATGCCCAACAGGCCCGTCGGGTCCTGGACCGGCTGGTGGGCTACAAGATCAGCCCCCTCCTCTGGAAGAAGATCAAATCCGGCCTCTCCGCCGGGAGGGTCCAGTCGGTGGTACTGAAGATGATCTGCGACCGGGAGGATGAGATTCGAAAATTCGTCCCCCAGGAGTACTGGACCATCACCGCCAATTTTAAAAAGTCCCGGAAGAAATTCACCGGGGAGTACTTTGGCCGCCTGGAGGGGGAGAAGGCCGTCAATGTGAAGCTCAGCAATGAGGAGGAGGCCCACGAGGTCTTGAAGAGCCTGGACCCCGAGGCCTTCACCGTCCACAGCATCAAAAACTCCACCCGGAGCCGCCGGGCCCCCGCCCCCTTCACCACCTCCACCCTCCAGCAGGAGGCCTCCAAGCGGATCAATTTCAACACCCGAAAGACCATGTCCGTGGCCCAGTCCCTCTACGAGGGGATTCGCTTGGACAAGGAGGGGAATGTGGGGCTCATCACCTACATGCGTACCGACTCCACCCGCCTGGCCCCTCCGGCCATCGCAGCGGCCAAGGAATTTATTCTGGATCACTACGGCGAGGCCTACAGTGCCCCCAATAGCTATGGCAAAAAGAAGGGCAATATTCAAGACGCCCACGAGGCCATTCGCCCCACCGATGTGTTTCGGACCCCCCTGTCCATTAAAGAATTTTTGAGCCGGGACGAGTACCGCCTCTACGATCTCATTTGGCGGCGCTTTGTGGCCTCCCAAATGAAGGCCGCCATTTTCGACACCCAGCGGGTGGACATTGTAAATGGCCACAGCCTCTTCCGCACCAATGGCAATAAGCTCAATTTTGACGGCTTCCTCAGGGTGCTCCCCGCCAAGGACAAGGACGACATCCTGCCGGAACTTGAAGAGGGAGAGCTCATCAGCGCCACCTCCGTGGACCCCGAGCAGCACTTCACCCAGCCCCCCGCCCGCTACAATGAGGCCAGCCTCATTAAGCTCTTGGAGGAGAAGGGCATTGGCCGCCCCTCCACCTACGCCCCCATTATCTCCACCCTCAGGAGCCGCTACTATGTGGCCCTGGAGGAGAAGCGCTTCGTGCCCACGGAGCTGGGGGAGACGGTGAGTCACCTCCTGGAGGAGTACTTTCCCACCCTCATGGACAGTGCCTTCACCGCCCAAATGGAGGAGTCCCTGGACGAAATTGCCGATGGAGATCTGGAGTGGAAGAAAGTGGTGGACGATGTCTACTCCGAACTCAAGGACTCCCTGGCCGTGGCGGAGGCGGAAGTGGAAAAGATCCAAATCCGGGACGAACCCACCGATGTCATCTGCGAAAAGTGCGGCCGAAATATGGTCATCAAAATGGGCCGCTACGGCAAATTCCTGGCCTGTCCCGGCTTCCCCGAGTGCCGGAACACCAAACCTCTGGTGGAAAAAATTGGGGTCAAGTGCCCCAAGTGCCACGAGGGGGAAATCGTGGTGAAGCGCTCCAAGAAGGGGCGGAAATTCTTCGGCTGCTCCCGCTATCCCGACTGCGACTTCGTCTCCTGGAATGAGCCCATAGAGGAGCACTGCCCCAAATGCGGGGACATCCTCACCAAAAAGGAGACCAAGGGCAAGACCCAAATCCTGTGTCACAATAAAGAATGCGATTTTATGGAATGGCGCGACCCCCAAAATGTTCCCAAGGGGAACGAGGAAACTAAGGGAGGAATCCTGTGACCCCCATTTCAGACATACTGGAGAGATTCAAGCAGATCGCCGTGGAGGAAACTGAGGATGCGGTGATCCTGGAGGGGCGGCCCCTCCGCCCCGAGGAGCGGGAGGACCTGGAGGAGTATCTGGGGAAGACTGTTCACCAGCGAGTCGTTGAAACAAGTGCATACGGGCGTAAAAAACGCACCCAAGAACCCATGGCGGCAGAGGAAAATAGTGCCAAGGCCCTGGTGTCTGGGCTTCTTTCAGAAGCCCTTCACCTCAATGCCTCGGACATCCACCTGGAGCCATACCGTGGGGTTCTTCGGGTGCGTTTTCGCGTTCACGGGAGCCTCTACATACACTCCACCGTGCCCGCCCATTTGGCCACGGAGGTCATCACCCGGATCAAAATCATCTCGGGGATGGACATCGGGGAGCGGAGAAAGCCCCAGGACGGCCGCTTCCCCTTTGATGAGGGGACCTCCTGCGACGTGAGGGTCTCCTCCATTCCCACTCCCGAGGGGGAAAATTTGGTCCTCCGCCTCTTGGATCAGGGGAAGATGGAGTACAGCCACCGGGCCATCGGCCTCACGGGGCAGCAGGAGGAGGATGTGGAGCTCCTCCTCCGCCAGCCCCAGGGCCTCATCCTCCTCTGCGGGCCCACGGGCTCGGGGAAGACCACCACCCTCTACACCTTCCTCCAAAATCTCAACACCGTGGAGCGCAATATCATCACCATTGAGGACCCCATCGAGTATCGCATTGAGGGCATCAGCCAAATGCAGGTGAACCGCAAGGCGGGGATCACCTTTGAGTCGGCCCTGGAGAGCATGCTCCGCCAGGACCCGGAGGTCCTCATGATTGGGGAGATCCGCTCCCGGGAGACGGCGGAGACCGCCCTGAGGGCCGCCATCACCGGCCACTTGGTCTTCTCCACCCTCCACACCAATTCCTCCCCGGCGGCCCTCATCCGCCTCCTGGACATGGGGGTGGAGGGCTATATGCTCTCGGCGGGGATCATTGGCATCATCTCCCAGCGGCTGTTGAGGGTCCTCTGTCCCCACTGTAAGGAGGGGACTCTCCTTTCGGATGAGCCCTTCGACTTCCACGGGGAGGAGGGCTACCGGGCCCATGAGGCGGGCTGTCCCCACTGCCATCAGGGCTATGTGGGCCGCAGGGCCGTCTTCGAAGTCCTCACCATGAGCGGGGCTTTGAAGAGGGCCCTCAGGGGACCGGAGGATTTGGGGCTCTTCAATGAGGCGGCCAAAGAGAGTGGCTTTGTCCGCCTCAAGGATCAGGTGCGGGAGATGATTCTCAAAGGGGAGACCACATTGGAAGAGGGCTACCGGGCCCTGACCACATTGGGAGAGTGACTATGGAGTACAAGTACAAGGCCTTCCACGATGCCCAGACGGTGGTGGAGGGCATCCGCAGCGGCAGGAGTGAGGAGGAGGTCCGCCGCCTCCTCACCGAAGAGGGCCTCACCGTGGTCTATGTCAAGGGGGTGAGGGAGCCCAAGAAATTCCTCTCTCCCCCTGGGCCCCGGCCCATCTCCAGTGGGGAACTGGGGGTGCTCTTCGAGCAGATGAGCCTCATGCTCTCCGCTGGGGTGGAGCTCTTGGAGCTCATCTCCCTCTACGCCACGGAGTCCAGGGGCAAGGTGAAGCGGGTCATGGGAGAGGTCTACCGGGAGGTGGAGCGGGGCCAGCTTTTGAGTAGCGCCATGGCGGCAACCGGCGCCTTTCCCTCGGTGGCCCTGGGGATGGTCCGCTCGGCGGAGAGTGCGGGGGCCCTGGGGCCGGTCCTCCACTCCCTGGGGGACTACTATATGAAGCGCCACCGCCTGGAGCAGAAGGTCCTCCAGGCCCTGGCCTATCCCGTCCTCCTGGTGGTGGCCACCGTCACGGTGACGGGGATCATCCTCCGCTATGTCCTCCCCGTCTTTGAGGAGGTCTTCTCCTCCTCTGGAACCCCCCTCCCCTGGAGCACTCGCCTCATCATGGCCTTCAGCCGCCACATGGAGGCCTTTGGCCTCTACTATCTCTTGGTGCTGCTGGTGGCCCTCCTGGCCCTCTTGGTGGCCTTTCGCAGTCGCCCCTCCTTTCGCCTGAAACTGGAGCGGCGCCTCTACCACAGCCCCCTGACCCGCTTTTTCATTCGGGACCGCTACCTGGCCTTCAGCCTCCAGGCCATGGCCATGGAGTTTCAGGGGGGACTGGATGTACTGGCCATTGGCGAGAGCATGAGGGAGATGACCGACAACACCTACATTCAGGCCCAGTGGACCCTCCTCACCGAGGAACTGAAAAATGGCCGGGAACTCTCCGAGGCCATGGAGCTCTCGGAGCTCTTCACCTCCAGAATCCTCACCTTCATTCGCCTGGGGGAGCAGTCCTCCCGCCTGGAGGAGATGCTGGAGGTGCTCATTGCCCTGGAGCAGGGGGACTTTGAGGAGCAGACGGCTCGCATTAATATCGTTCTGGAGCCCGCCCTCATCCTCATCATGGCCGTCATTGTGGGCTTCATCGTATTTTCCATTGCCATACCCATGTTCGACATGGTCAATGCCCTTTGAGGAGGTGATGCCCATTACAGAATCAGAGCTTCCAGCACCGTCCAAGGACTGCGCCCTGTCCCCTCCGCGGACAAAAGCAGCAGTTTCCGCCTACATATTGCAATTCATTTGGGAGGTAAATGATGTACATATTCAAGAGAAAACGCCGGGGCTTCACCCTCATCGAACTGATCATCGTCATCGCCATTTTGGCCATCCTCATTGCCATTGCCGTGCCCCGCTATCAGCAGTCCAATCTCACCGCCCAGGCCACGGCCCACAATGCCAATGTTCGAGTGCTGAAAAATGCCGCCATGCTCTACACCGTGGACCATCCCGAGGCCACCACCATCTCCGCCCAGGAGCTCTCCGACTACTTGGAGGACGGCAAGATTCCCACGCCGGCCAAGGCCCTCAATACGGATACATTCACCGTGGACATTGTGGACGGCAGGGTGGAAGTGAGTCCCGGCATGGTGGAAATCCAGGACGGGAGCATGGTGGTAGCAGGAGAATAGCGGATCCATGTACCTACTCATCTTCACTCTGGGGGCCGCCCTGGCTTCCTTCTTTCACCTGGTGGTGGAGCGCCGGGAGCGAGGGGAATCCTGGATCTCAGGCTCCAGCCACTGCAATCACTGCATGAAAGCCATCCCCCCCTATGGGCTCATTCCCATTGGGGGGTATTTTCTGGTGCGGGGCCGCTGCGTCCACTGCGGCGGGAAAGTCTCCCCCCTCCACCCCCTGGTGGAGCTCATGGGCGGGGCCACGGCCCTGATCCTCTACATGGAAAAGGCCGGCCCCCTTTTGATGATTTTGGTCCTTTGGGGATTCTATCTCACCATTGAGGACCTCCTCTTCCGGGAAGTGGGGGCCCTCTCCCTGGAGCTGTGGCTTTTGGCCACCTTCCTCTACGCCATAAAGATGTCCCAGCCCCTGATTCCCGGAGGGCTGATCTTCGCCGTCTACACGGGATTCAGCAAGTTCACCGGGGCCATAGGCGATGGGGACGGCCGCTATGCCGCTGCCGTGAGTTTTCTCCTGGCAGATCCCTGGAACATCGTCTACTACATCCTCCACGCCCACATCCTGGCGGGGGCCGTGGCCCTCATCAGCCTCCTCACTGTTCGAGGGAGGGAGGACCGGGAGATGGCCATGTTCCCCTTCTTCTTCATCAGCGGCATTCTTCATCTCCTGTTCTTCTGAATTACACCTGGGCCTCAACGAAATCCCCGGGGCTGTGATAAAATAGTAGGGTAATCCACCCACGGGAGGCTCTCTGGATCCCGGTGGGCAGGGAGGAGGCAATCATGCTCGGCACCAAGCAACCCAACAATATACTTATCCTCCATGACCGTGTAATGGAGTTTATGGTCTACCAACAGGGCCAAAAAATTCACGGGGAGACCCTCTCCATTCCCCCCCATGTCCTGGAAGACGGAAAAATTATGGACAGTCCCCACCTCCAGTACCTCATTCGCCGCATCATCGGCGAGGAGTATCAGGGCAATGGACTCACCCTCTTTGTGGCATCTTCCGCCATAAAAACCAGGGCCATCACCAGCCCCAAGCTCACCTTGGAGGAGTACGCCTCCCTGGCGGAAAATCAGCTGGGGGAGATCTTCCTTCAGGACCTGGAGGACTACTTTTGGGACCACACCGTTCTGGAGGGGGAGGAGGAGAGCATACTGCTGGTGAGCCTGCTGCCCAAGGAGCTGTCCCGGGAGTGGAATCTCCTCCTGGAAAAGGAGGAGGCCCGCAGCCGCCGCCTGCTGCCCCTGGCCAATCTCTACCTCACCTTTGCCTTCAATGAGGGCGGGGGCAAGCTCTTCGAGGTCAATGAGACCACCTACGGCTTCCACTACGGCCATCAACAGCGCTTCTACAGCCGCAGCCTCCCCTCCGACGATCTGGGGGACTTTTTGGAAAAGCAGCGAATGGAGCACCACCTCATCATGGACCGCCTCAGGGCCCAGCCGGAGACTGTGGGCTTCGACGGGGAATTTGAAAGGGGCTTTTTGGCTCGGGTCAATGAGATCTTTCAGAAGATCACCCGCATGGCCCAGGGCTTCGACAGCCAGGTGCCCGTCTACTTAGTGGGGAGCTTCTCCCAAATGGGCCTCTGGGACTATCTCACCATCTCCGGGGAAGAGGGCAATGTGAAGAGCACCACCGCGGATGAGCTGGTGGCCTCCAGCCTGGAGCATCCCCCCCTCCGGGCCATGAACTTTGCACAGAAGCAGGGGAGGAGCCTGGGCCTGGGGGGCATTCCCATGATTCCCCTGGTCATCGGCCTCCTCTCCCTGGTCCTTTTGGGGGGCAGCTTCCTCTACGGGGAAAAACTCAAGAGGGGCAATCAGGACCTGGAAAATCAGGAACTGGCCATGACCGAGATCCTGCCCCAGAGCCCCCCTGAAAACAATAGCGAAAAAATTGCCGCCACCATGGAGATCATCCAGGATTTGGCCACTGAGGACATCACCATTTCCAGTGTGAACTACCAGGGGGGCATCACCGAAATCAACGGTCAGGCCACCGACCAAGAGGCACTGGAACAGTGGCTGGACGACCTGGAGTGGGCCCTGGAGGCCCAAGTGGAACTGGAACCGCCCACGGATATCAATGGCCTGCTCTATTTCCGCTGTACCATTAATGAAGGAGAAATTAATGTCTGAATATTTGGAAATAGGCAAGTTACCCAATGAGCTACTGGAAAATTACATTCTGTCCAAGATAAAAATCAATCGCCCGGAAGTGACCCTGGGAGGGGATGTGGGCCAGGACACCGCCGTCCTCAATATGGGGGAGTACCTCACGGTACTGAGCACCGACCCCATCACCGGGGCCAGCGGCAATTTGGGCCACCTGGGGGTCAATATCAGCGTCAATGACATCGCCACCCAGGGGGCGGAGGCCGTGGGGATCCTCCTCACCCTCCTGCTGCCCCCCAAGACCACCGAGGCCTTCATCCAAAAGACCATGGAGGAGGTCCTTCAGGCCACCGACGAGCTGGGCATGTCCGTGGTGGGGGGACACACGGAAATCACCGATGCCGTTACCAAGCCCGTTTTGGTCACCACCGTCCTGGGGAAGGCCAAGGGGGAGGAGATGCCCAAGAAGGAGCGCATCGCCCCGGGCTATGCCGTCTGCATGACCAAGACCGCAGGCCTCGAGGGCACCGCCATTTTGGCCACCGACCACCGGGGGGTCCAGGCCCATCTGGAGCCTGAAATCCTCAGAGAGGCCCAGGAGCTCATCCACGGCACCAGTGTCTACCGGGAGGGCCGGGCCGCCAGAAAATACCGGGTGGGCTATATGCACGATGTCACCGAGGGGGGCATTGAGGGGGCCATTTGGGAGGCCGCCCAGGCCACGGACTGGGGCATGGAGGTGGACAAGGACGCCATTCCCGTTCACCCCGCCACGGTGGCCATAGGGGAGTTTTTGGACATCAATATCTACCGCCTCATCTCCTCCGGCTCCATGCTCATGGTCCTCCACCCCGAGGATGTGGCCCCTCTGGCCGAGGATTTAAGGGCCCAGGGGATCCCCCTCCATCAAATTGGCACCATTGTAGAGGGGGGCAAAATCAGCTACAAGAGCGGACAGCTCATTCCCCCTCCCGGGAGCGATGAGCTCTACGCGGCCCTGAGTAAATTACAATAAAGTTACAGAAAGTCAAAGTTGTTGACAATATTGGTTTATTTCATCATAATACACAGTGAGAAGACCTATTCTGCAAGGAGGTTTACGTGGTTTTATGAAGAAATTACTGGCAATCATACTGCTATTCACCATATTGTTACCAATGCAAGTACACGCAGGTTCCGCCTCCATGAGAATCCAACTGGAAGGCAAGAATCAAAATCTGGCTCCAGTGGATGTGCAGGTCAACGGTTTTACCTTGAGAAGTAAGTTCCGTCCCTACATACACGAGAACAGAACCTTCGTCCCCATTCGTGAACTCACTGAGCTCATGGGGGCCAATGTGGATTGGCACCAGGAGACCCACTCGGTGAGCATCGCCATGGCGGATCGGGAGGTCATGCTCCGGGTGGATTCCCCCGTGGTCTATGTCAATGGACAGCAGCAGACCGTGGACTGGGACTCCATTCCCCGTTTGGCCATCTATCGGGACCAAAAGGGGGAGAGCAAGACCATGGTGCCCCTGCGATTCCTCTCGGAGTCTCTGGGCTTTCAAGTGGACTGGAATCAGGCCAAAAAAGTAGCCACCATTTCCAATGGTGCAGTCTCCATAGTGGAGGAAAAGGAGCCCGCAGCTCTGGAACAGCCCCAGGAGACCACCCAGGCTGAGGTGCAGCCCCCCAAGAGGGATCCCCGCTACGACGGCAAATTCGTAGTGGTGGTGGATGCCGGTCACGGGGGCAAGGACGTGGGCGCCGTTGCCATAGATGACACCCACGAGGCCGATCTCAATCTTGAAGTGGCACAACTCCTCAAGCCCCTTTTGGAAGCTCGAGGCTATGTGGTCATTATGACTCGGAGCTCTGACACCACCACGGGCCTTCGCTCCCGTCCGGAGCTGGCCAATGAAGTGGGGGCCGATGTCTTTATGAGCATCCACTTCAATTCTGCCGGCAGCGAAAAGGCCAATGGCATCGAGGTCCTCTACGCCTCGGAGGAGGATGTGGAGCACAAGGGACCCAATGAGTACCGCCTGGCCAAGGAAGTTTTAAATGAGCTCATCAAGGCCACAGGGGCCAACAATCGGGGCATCAAGAATCGTCCCGACCTGGTGGTTCTCAATTCCACTGAGATGGATGCCGCCCTGGTGGAACTGGGCTTCCTCTCCAATGAGGAGGACCTGGAACAGATCCAGTCCCCGGGCTATCTCAAATTGATGGCTCAGGCCATCGATCGGGGCATTGCCAATTACAAGGCCAAATTTGTAGACTAAATCGAATTCACAGGAGGAGGCCCACACGGTCTCCTTTTTTCATGGGAGGAAAATTATGCTGGTACTATCCACGGACAATCCCCACAAACTCAAGGAGATCAGGGAAATTTTGGGCGCAGATGAAATTCTGAGCAAGTCCCAGTACGGGGCCCCGGAGGGGGAAATTGTGGAGGATGCCCCCACCCTGGAGGGCAATGCCAAAATTAAGGTGGCGGCCATCCCCCTCAAGGACCCCGGCGACATCATCATCGGCGACGACACGGGCCTATTTGTGGATGCCCTGGACGGCCGCCCCGGGGTCCACACCGCCCGCTTTGCCGGCGAGGGAGCCACCGATGGGGAGAATCGCGCTCGCCTCCTAGAGGAGCTTCAGGGAGTGGAGGACCGCAGGGCCCACTTCAAGACCGTCATCGCCATTGCCCACGGAGGAGGCATCCACTTTGTGACGGGGATCTGCCGCGGCACCATTGCCACCGAGGAGCGGGGGGAGCGGGGCTTTGGCTACGACAGTCTCTTCATCCCCGAGGGCTACGACAAAACCTTCGCTGAGCTCCCGGCCCAGGTGAAAAACACCATCAGCCACCGTGCCCGGGCCATGGGAGAGCTCAAGAGCTACTTGGAGGAGCGGGGGGAGTGATTTCCCCTGGCGGTTCTGGGGGCCCTTAGAGGCGTCCATCGTCGCACCACACCCAGGAGCGGGGGGAGTGATCTCCCCTTGCGGCGGATCTGAGGGCTCTTAGGCGTCTGTCCCGGCCCATCCCGAGGAGAGGGGGGGAGGGGAGGAGTGATTTCCCCTTCCGGCGGTTCTGGGGGCCCTTAGAGGCGTCCATCGTGGCATCACACCCAGGAGCGGGGGGAGTGATCCCCCTTCCGGCGGATCTGGGGGCGCAGGGAGGCGTCTGTCGTGGCATCACACCCAGGAGTGGGAGGGGCTGGCTACGACTCCCGCAGGGCTGCGATAAAACCTTCCCTGAGCTCCCGGCCAAGGTGAAAAACACCATCAGCCACCGTGCCCGGGCCATGAAAGAGCTCAAGAGCTACTTGGAGGAGAGGGGGGAGTGATCTCCCCGGTTCCTGTAAAAATATTGTAAGATGGAGTTGACATTTTGTAATGACGATGGTAACATATCTTTGTTGCCAAAATTGTGGTGGGTATGGCCTAGTAGGTTAAGGCGCCAGATTGTGGTCCTGGAGATCGTGGGTTCGATTCCCACTATCCACCCCAAAATTTTCATGCGGGAATGGCGGAATTGGCAGACGCGCTAGACTTAGGATCTAGTGTCCTTGACGTATGGGTTCAAGTCCCTTTTCCCGCACCACTTAATACCATCAAACTTTACGAGATCTGCGATCTTCAAAGTTATAATGTGGAATTTTAAGACGATACTTGGATCCTCCAAGTGTCGTTTTTTTATACCTTGGAATGGGGGGGAAGATGGACGGGAGATATCTGGGGAGATGGCTGTGGACCAGTGGGGTGGTCCTGTTGCCCATGGTTTTGGGTCTCCTCCTCTGGGAGCGCCTCCCCCAGACCATGGCCATTCACTTTGGATGGAGCCAGGGGGCCGATGGCTTCAGTGGCAGAGCTTTTGCCGTCTTTGCCATCCCCCTGATCCTCCTGGCCTTTCACCTCTTTCTGGGCCTGGTGACGGCCCTGGAGCTGAGGGGAGGGGAGGGAGGGCCCGCCCACTCCCTGGTGATGTGGGTGATGCCCGCAGTCTCCGCCTTCACCGCTGCTTTGGTCTACTCCTACAATCTGGGCCTGGAGGTCTCCGTGGGGCGGTGGGCCAATTGGTTTTTGGCCCTGGTCTTTCTCGTCCTGGGCCGGCAACTTCCCAATTTAACGCCCAATCCCGTGGCGGGGGTCAGGCTCCCCTGGACCCTGGCCAGTGAGGAGAATTGGCGGAGGACCCACGTCCTCGCCGGGAGACTCTTCCGGGTCCTGGGCCTGCTCATGGTGCTGAGCTCCCTCCTCCCCATCCACCCCCTGATTCCCTTCTCAGTGGCCCTCTCCCTGGCCCTCCTCACTCCCACCGGCTACTCCCTCTTCCTCCACCGCAGGAGGGGCCTGTGAGCCCCGTGGATCCCTTGGGCCCAAAGATTCCCTGCCGGCTGAAAGCTGCGGCTCTTGTAAAGGAGGTGCCCCGCGATGACGGTGCATATGAAGAAGATCCTCCCCCTGTTATTTGCCCTAATTGTCCTCCCACTGGCGGCCTGTGACCGCGGAGGGGCCCATCCCAGCTCCACCGTGGACTTTGCCGTGGATGTGGAAAATCCCCGGGAGGTGGTGGGCTTTGCCGACTACTATTTCATCGGGGAAGTCCTCCGGGAGATGGAGACCCTCCCCCAGGGGGAGGGCGGGGCCCTGCCCTACACCCGCTACCAGGTACAGGTGGTGGAAAACATCAAGGGCAGCCTGCCCCAGGACGAGGCCTTAGATGTCCTCAAGGCCGGGGGAATCGGCCCCCAAGGGGAAGTCCTCACCTACGAAAATGACGAGCTCCTGGAAGTGGGGAAGACCTACGCCCTGGCCGCCGCCGTTCAGGGGGCCGGGAGCCTCCTCATCTCCGGGCCCAACTCCTCGGTCGTGGTGGAGGAGGCCCCGGGCCCCCAGAGATACCGGAAGTACCACCGGATCCACGAAGAGGAAGTTCCCTACAATCGAGAGCGATACGAGTACGCCCCCCAAAAATAATCCTTCAAATCCCAGTTAATCTGGGATTTTTTTATTTTCCAGAACCTTTACACCGACACATCTTTTGAGGATCTAAGTTGGTTTTAAGGTCTTGGGCCAAGGAAATGTGCCCCAAAACTATTTTCTTGCCTCTCTGTGACACGATGGCAAGGCAACCCCCACGGCCCAATCCCATGGCCTTTCCCGAGATACCTCCCCCCTTGAGGCGCAGAGAACGGCCCTGAAGCTCATCCACTCCGCAGCCCGGGGCTGTTTTTTGCACAAAAAAATATCTGTTGGGGGATATTTTCGTATCCGCCAACAGATATTTCTGTTTCTCAGGTGTTTATTTTGCGATGTGTTTTTTGTACCACTGGTCGATGAGGTGGATGTGCTTGCGCTCTTCCTTCTCAACTCTCTCGAAGATGTCGGCCTTGAAGTCGGGGAGGAGTTTTCTGATTTCGCCGATAAAGATGATGGTGTCTTTTTCCAGACCCATGGCAAATTTATAGACGGCTTTCACATCAGTGAGGCTCTCGTCCAGGTCGAAGTTGAAGGTGTTTTCAACGAGGGATTGAAGGTACTCATTGTACTCGTCGTCGTATGATTCTCTGGTGGTGTTGGAAACATTGCTTCCCAGTTCCTCTGCCAGACTCTTGTACAATTTTTCGTGGCCCAGTTCTTCCTCTGCCAGGAATTTGAAGAATTCTCTGATTTCCAAATCGTCAAATTTTTCGCTGGCTTGGGAATAGAATTTGTGACCATTTTGTTCCAGTCTAACGAGGGATTCCAGGAGATCTTTTACACCAAAAATTTCTGTAGACATATTCGCTCCTTATTTCCAAGATTTGTGGTCTTCCAGTGGCTTGACGTTGATGTTGCTTCTGTATTCTTTTTCAGTCCAGTTGATCCGGTCTGCGATGAGGCATTCGGGGTTCAGATCAACGTCTTTGAGCATCATCTTCTTGAAGGTGGGGAAGCCCACTCTGTCGATCAAGTGACCACCGTGGAGGTAGACGGGCTTGCCGTCCAGGACGTATCTGGAGAATTCTTGCCAGTTCTTCATCATTTGAAGGATGGCATCTTCAGACATGAACTTGGCAAAGGTGTTGCCCATTCTGGGGTACTGTTTACCAGTTCTTCCGCCGATCATGACGGTCCAAAGTTTCTTTTCGTCTCTTCTCCAGGCGCTGGTGGGGCAGGCGGTGACGCACTCGCCGCAGCCTACGCAGCAGCAGTCGTCCTTGTCGATTTTGTAGTTGTCGTTGAGTTCCAGCACTCGGGTGGCAACATTGTAGCACTTGTCGGCGCAGGCGCCACAGCCAATGCAGCGGTCAATTTCATAGACGGGCTTGGTGGTGCCAATGAAGCCAAAGTCTGCGAAGTGAGCCTTGGCACAGTCGTTGGGGCAGCCGGCAATGGCTATTTTAATGTGGTAGGGGCTGGGGTAGATGAGGGGTTCCAGCTTGTGGGCCAGTCTTTGGGTGTTTTGGGCAGCCTTGATGCAGTGCACGCCACCGATACAGGCCACGATGTTCCGGGGTCCGATGAAGGGGTAACCATCGTCGGTGACATCCATGCCCACATTGCACATATCATTTTCAATGGCATCTATGTAGTCTTTGATGTACTCATTGACTGCGGGCACGTGCTCGTATTTAATGCCGGGAATGTCGAAGGTTTGACGGGTACCGAAGTGGAAGTCTCCATTGCCCCAGGTTTGGCAGATGTATTGAACGGTTTCCAGCCACTTGGCATCGACCACAGCGCCGGGAACTCTCAGTTGAAGCATAAATTCGCCAGGAACTTTGGATTGCCGAAAACAGCTCTGTCTCAAGGCTCCTACGTTCATGTCTTTTGTCATAATCTCTCCTTAATCCAACAACTCTTTTGCCTTAGTGTAGTTAAAGACCGGGCCATCCGTGCATACATAGGTAGAATTGATCCTGCAGTGGCCGCATTTGCCCACGCCACAGGACATTTTTCTTTCAAAGGAGGTCCAGATTTTTTCCTCGGGAACGCCCTCTTTCAGGAAGGCCAGGGCGGTAAATCTCAGCATAACGGGGGGTCCCACCATGACGCAGGCGTAGTTGTCTGCAAAGTCATTGAAGGGGATGTCCTTGATGAACTCAGTTACCATGCCCTTTTTGAAGTCGCCATACTCTTCAGTGTCGAGGGCGTACACGGGGGTGATGTTTTCAGCTTCTTTCCACAGCTCCAGGTCATCTTTAAAGAGGACGGCATCGTGGTTTTTGAAACCGGCAATGAGGTGGAGATGACCGAATTCATCTTTGTTGTTTCTCACATATTCGATGAGACCGCGAACGGGGGAGAGGCCAGTGCCACCGGCTACAATGACCAGATTTTTGCCCTTGTACTCTTCAATGGGCCAACCATTGCCGTAGGGTCCTCTGGCGAAGATGCTATCTCCGACTTTTTTCTCGAAGATCTCTTTGGTCACACAACCCACATTGCGGATGGTCAGATCACAGAAGCCGTCGCCATAGCCGCTGACGGAGATGGGTGCTTCACCAGTTCTGGGAAGAGAGAGCTCCAAGAATTGTCCCGGCAGTACAGCTTTGTCGAATGCAATTCTGAAAGTCCATTCGATATCCGTGTGCTTGATGATCTCGAGGATCTCATAGGCCAAGGGGCGAACGGGATTTTCTTCCAGTGAAGCGTCTTTAATGATGTTTTTTTCCATTTACTGATCCTCTCCTTCTCTGATTCTTGTAAGCGCCTGGGCAACCTTTTCGATGGTTGCAGGATAGCTTATAAGTTGTGGGCAGTGGGCGGAGCAGCGGCCGCAACCTACACACATGGCGCCATCGCCGAATCTCTCGTTGTGGGCATAAATTTTATGTAGGATCTTATACCGATATCTGTCCTTGATTTCGGGTCTGAATTTTCCTCCCCCTGCAACCAGGTCAAAGTCCTTGGTCATGCAAGAAGCATTGGTTCTTCTCCGCTCACCCACATTGGCATTGGCAGTGTATACCAAATCTCTGGTGGTGAAGCAAGTACAGGTGGAGCAAGCAGTGGTACAGGAGCCACAGGCGATGCACCGGCTGTTGTATTCGTCCCACATGGGATCATTGGCAAGGGCGTTGGCTTCCTTGTCGTTTTTGATTTCAGGGAAGGTAACGGTGAAGTCATTCTCTTCGGGGAATTTGAGATCGAAGGCTTCCTTTTCAAAATCTGCAAAGAGCTCTTCGTACTGGCCGTCGTTGAGCTTCAGGTTGATGGAGCCATCGTCATTGAAACGCACTGCGATGGTGTAATCATCGGTTTTGTTGGACTGAGTGGAGACACAGAAGCAGTGCTCATCCAGGGAACCGGCGCACTCCATGAGGGCGTAGCTGATCATTTTTTTGCGTCTTTTGTAGAAGGGGTCCTCTACATTGGCATTTTTCAGATACATGTCATCCAAGTACTTGATGGCATTGATGTCACATGCTCTGGCAAAAACCAAGACTTTTTTCTTGTATCGCTCACTGGTTTCAGTGTATTGGTCCTCGTTGAAGTAAAAGAGCGTCTCCGTCATTGGGGTCAGCATCTCTTTTGGAGAATAGGTGGATTTTTCCTTGATTTCTAAGCTGTCCAGACTTTCCAGCTGACGATACATGATCACATCATCATCACAATATCTTCCGCCTCGGATTTCCCGTACAGGCCCATAAATATCGAACTCTTTTGACAGAGCGTCAAAGAGAGCTTCTTTTTTATCGCCTGTGATTTTGCAATCAAAAATAGACATAGAACCTCCTAAAACATGTTTTTCACGAACCAATCATACCACATCATTTTTTTCTTGCATACGTTTTTTGTTCACCTTTTGTAAATTTTTTCACCATTGTTTAAAATCATGAAAAAATTCTGGAATTTTAGAAATGTCACCAAAGCTTGTAAAATGCAATGTTTCAGCATGCTAATCTGTTGAAGTGAAAACTCAGAAAATTGTTTTAAAGGTTAAAAGTTTTACACTTGTGTGAAAACCATTTCCCAAGGAAAGTTTAATAAAATGCAAACATCTTTTAGAGGGCGAAAATGCTCTTGAAAATTGTCACTCCGGCCAAAGTGCCCCAGGGGAAGGGGAGGGCCCAGAGGGCAAAAAATCCCCGTCCTAAACGGGGAAATCCAAAGCAATATCTAAATCCACGGCCTGTCCCGGGAGGCTCCCCTCGAGGTCCTACCAAAGGCCATGATTTTTCCCCACTTGTCCCCACAGGTCGAAGGCCGTCCATTTAGCACGCAGAAGATGGTGCTCCACTCGGGCCCTGTCCTTCCACCAAAAAAGCACATCTCTTCCCGGGGGAGGAGATGTGCTCTTTCGTGGGGGCAGCTTATTTGTAGATGCCCTTGGTTTGATCGGAGTAGTCGATATAGATGCTCTTGGTTTGCTGATAGTGGCGGATGGTGTCCTTGTAGGTCTCCCGTCCGATCCCTGAATTTTTGTAGCCGCCGAAGGGGGAGCCTGCGGGGATTTGATTGTAGGTGTTGACCCAGATCCTGCCGGTGTCCACGCCATTGGCCACTTGGAGGGCGTTGTTGATATTGGAGGTGAAGATGCCGCCGGCGAGGCCGTACTCGGAGTCATTGGCCAGTTGGATGACTTCCTCTCTGGTTTTGAATTTGGTCACCAGAATCACAGGTCCGAAGATTTCCTCCTGAACCAGGCGGGATTTATTGTCCTTGAATTCGATAATGGTGGGCGGGAAGAAGTAGCCCTTGTCCCGACCTTCATCCATGAGGCGCTCACCGCCGGTGACAATGTTGAGGCCCTCTTCCTTGGCGATGTCCATATATCCTTCGATTTTGTCCATTTGGGATTTTCCCGTTTGAGAACCGTAGTGGTTGTTCTCGTCCATGGGGTCTCCCACTCTGATCTTTTCAAAGGCCTCTTTCAGTTTGGCGATAAATTCATCGTAAATGCCCTCTTGCACATAGAGGCGGCTCCCTGCGGAGCAGACTTCCCCTTGGTTGAAGAGAATGCCCAGCTGGGTACCTTCAATGGCCTGCTCAATATTTGCATCGTCGAAGATGATATTGGCGCTCTTGCCCCCCAGCTCCAGGGTGGCGGGTACGATGCGCTTGGCAGCTGCCTCCGCAACGCTGTAACCCACTTCAGTGGAGCCTGTAAAGGACACTTTGTCCACATCTTTGTGATTGAAAATGGCGTCCCCGGATTCAGAGCCCTTGCCGGTGACCACATTGAGCACTCCCGGGGGCAGAATGTCTTGGATGATCTCGGCAAATCTGAGGAGGGACAGGGGCGTGGAGGAGGAGGGTTGGATGACCACCGTATTGCCCGCAGCCAGGGCCGGAGCCAGTTTCCACGCAGCCAGGAGAATGGGGAAGTTCCACGCCACCACGGCACCCACCACGCCAATGGGTTCGTGGGTGACAATGCTGATCACATTGGCATCCACTTCCTTGTTGGAGCCTTCATCGGCGAGGATGACCCCTGCGAAGTATCTGAAGTGCTCAGCCGCCGTGGGAATATCCACATTGAAGGATTCCCGAATGGCCTTCCCGCTGTTGATGGACTCGATCTTGGCCAGTTCCTCCCGGTGCTCATCCATTCTGTCGGCAATTTGGTTGAGGAGCTTTGCCCTCTTGGTGTGAGAGGAGTGTCTCCAAGTTTTGAAAGCTTCCCTAGCCGCTTGCACCGCCTCATCCACATCGGCATCCGAAGCTCTGGCGACCTTTGCAAGGACTTCCCCCGTTGCGGGGCTGGTCACTTCCAGAGTTTCCCCTGAAATACTATCTTTAAATGCGCCATTGATAAATAGCCCATATTGCTCTTTCAATAAATTGTTCATCAAGGTCCTCCTAACTACTCAAAACTACTCGTATCACCCTACCAGCCTTCCAAAGAAAAGGAGCAGAAAGCCTCCGCCCCTCCGGAAAAGTGGTAGGTCAACTTCAATTCATTTAATTCATACCCTTTTAAAAGGAATTCCCAAACTTGGCCCCCAGCGGGGAAAATTTCAAAGCTTTTCCAATCCCGTTTTTGTTTTTTCCAGCTTGGGTTTAAATATGATTACTGCCATTAACATGTTTTAAGGGCGAGTATCAGAGAAAGTGGCATTCCTTTTTGAGTTAAAACTTGATATTCCAAGTGATGAAACCATAAATGCCATAGAAGAAGGAAGAAAGATAGCTAAAGACGAGAGCTTTAAGTCTTACGAAAATATGGATGATTTAAGGAGAGCCCTTGAAGTATCAGATAAAGTTTACAGCGAGCTTTAACAAAGACCTAAAGCAAGCCAAAAAACAAGGAAAAGATATTGAGAACCTGCTCCCACTCTGATTTAATTAAGTAACAGCAAATTAAGAAAACCGAGAGATGATGGTAAGGAGGCATGGGATGAAAAAATTAGCAATGATCAGTATTTTCGCTCTGGCCCTGACCCTGGTGGCCTGCGGCCCCAAGGAGGCCCCAGATCCCGCCCAAGGACTGGCCCAAGACTTTGCCCAGCTCTACCTGGCCCAGCTGGACTTTACGGAAGAGGACTGGGCGCAATGGGAAGCAGAACTCAGCCAGGCAGGCACCATCATTAAACTGGATGAAGAGCTGGAAGCCAGGGAGCTAGAGGCCAGGGAAGAAGCGGCCCAGGAACTCCCCGCCCTCTACGACCCCCTGAAAGAACTCATGAGCCAGGAGGCTCTGGGACAGTTGGTGGCCAATGGGGACTACCCCTACTTCCCCCTGAAAGAGAGGACCCTGGACCAAGTGGAGCTGGTCTCAGTTACAAAAGTGACCCCCGACGGTGAAAGCTACGACCTGGAATTTGTCACTAAAAAGGGAGAACAGGAAATCCGCCACGTCCTCCGGGCCACCATAGGCGAAAAGATCTCCTATCTGGAAAAACCCAGCCAAGTCTTCAACCTCGAAGAAAAATAAAAAAACTGCCGGCCCATGACACCATCATGCTGCCGGCATTTTTTTGTGTGAATCTTCCTTTTTGGTGAACAAGTTTCTTTGAAAGAACTACGATCTTGAAAAAATAGGGGCCACCGATATCTTTAACGGCTTTAACGGTATGTGCATTTTACTTTGATGGAGCCAGTCGTGTAGTGAAAGAAGACTGGGGCGGTCTAATGGACACTATGCCCACAATGAGCAAAGCACTATGGGTTCTAGTTATACTGTCTATAGCTGTTAACTCTGTATCTATTTTTGAAAAGAATCGACGACGGGAAAATTATTTTTAAATCAAAATCGCAAAGTTTAAAAAAGTGTCTGGATGAACGATTGTCTGTATCGGAAACTATTCTTCTTATCGAAGAAATATTTGAACTTGTACTGGACAAGACAAAATGTCATAAATTGATTCTACGGGGGCATTCACTTGAGTGCTTCTGCTATTTTTAAATTTAGATGCTATAAAATTAAAAGATGGGGGGTTTGAAATGAGACGTAGCAAATTATCCGATCATAAGTTACAAAAGGGCAAATTTATTTCGCCTATAAATAGCATACCGTTTATGCATCAACTAGACGATGTAGAATCGTGGACATATGGCCGTATTCCGGAGTATCTTTGGATAGGTTTGATATTGAAACATTATGGTCGAGATGAAGGTTTAAAAAAGGCCCACGGTATTATTTCAACATTACACAAATTAGCTCCAGATCTCTATACTGCAAGAATGTCACAGATAATAACATTACCGGGAGATGTACAAAAGAATTTTTATGATTACATAATCTCTATTGGAGCTAAAGAAGCACTTGGTCCATTAACTATTTTTCTTACGGCAAGTAAGGCTCCTGTTTTTGTTAAATGTTTTTATTGTCCCGAGCAGAGCATTGAGGAGAGATGTGAAGCGATAATTGATACAATGCGTGAAATAATGGATCATCAATCTAACGAATCTACAGATATTAGATATGTCGCACTATATTTCAATCTGCTTTCAGGAAAAATGCATATTCAACGAAATCAGGTGGATTTGCTGACGAAATATCCGACAGCAGACCATGGCGATAAAATAATGCATATGGCTCGTCCGATTGTGCGTACTCTTGAAACGTTGATATTAACTTTTGATAAAATTGACTCTACATATTTGAAGGAGTTTTGGAGGTGTTTAAGTGAAATGACAGATTGCAGTAAAATTGCTATTGAATTTCCAGAGGAACAGAGAAACATCACCACATATATGCAAAAATTGCATGAGGTGTTTACTTATCTTTCAGAACTATTCGTTGCGACTAACCTGCTCAGCGAGAAAATGAACGTTTTGCTTGGAATTGCAACATATTCCTTTAAGCGTATGAAAGAAATTTATGATCATCAGTTATTCAATTCTATTTCTGGTAGGAGTTGTGTGCGAGTTTTGATAGAAGACTATATCATGATGAAATATCTCGTAAAAAACGAGCCATCTCATGATAACATTTGGCGTGATTATCAATTGTACGGAATGGGTTTATATAAACTTGTTTTGGCAAGATGTAGGGAAAGTGGTGTTTCAGAGGAGTCCCACTTTGATGAAAGATATATCGAAGCTTTGGTTAATGAATTTAAAGATGAAGAATTCATAGACATGGATACTAAATATTTTGACAAGAAAAACATAAGGCTTAAAGCGGAAGAGGTCGGAGAGAAGAATCTATATGGTTTATATTATGATTACGATTCTTCCTTTGAACATGGATTATGGGGAGCCATTCGTGAAACTTCTCTATTGAAGTGCATCAATCCTGCCCATAAATACCATTCTATTCCTGATGTTTACGACGAAATCAGATTGAAGACAGTTCTGCCAGATTGTGTTATGGTCATGAATAAAACTGTTGCATTTTTGGATGAGATCTATGGTATTCCAGATCAGTTGTTAAGAGAGGTAATTGACTTTGAAATCTAACCTATTATTGAGGAAGATCCAATTAATCCAGTTTGAATATAAAGAATTGCTGAAAGCTTTATTGCCGAAACTAAAGAGTAGTTCTTCGCTTGAAGCACTGGATGAAATAATTTTGTTCTGGTCGCGCCATTACGAGGAAATCCATCTTTATCTAAAGGCGTGGTTCCCAGGTGAGAACAGTTATGCTTTCACGGGGGCTACACTTATGTATTTTGAAGATAACGAACACTTACCTTTTTTGCTGATGGGAGATAAGCACGTTCTTGACGATCCTTTGAGCAAGTATTCAGAAATACGAAGTAGAATGCCAGATGGCAAAGATGCTAGATTTTTGTATAGACAAATTGGCGTGACGGCAGAAAATAATTTGAAGCTATTGGAAAATGTTCATGGCAAAATCCTCATATTACCGTTACGACTTCTAAACCAACCAAATGATCATGATTCACTCTATAAAGTTGGAGAAAAAGTATTTGTTAGTCTTTTTAATGGAATAGAAAATCTGAACGATTACTTTTCTAAGTGTAATAGCATTGATGATATTATGCGATTTGCCCGTGAAGGTATTAGGAGATTAGTAATTTTCTCGGAAGATGATAATGTGACGCTACCATTCGAGGAACGATTTAAGGTTGCCCTGGCAGGGACCCAATACATGCTAGATCAACCTATGTCAGATGCATTCAATTTCTTCATGATTGTATTTGGGTTTATCCAACAAGCTATTGATGTTATTGTATCGTGTGTAGAGTATGGCTGTATCCCATATATTAGATATCCAGTTTCGTTTCATTACATCTCTATGTTGTCGGAAAATATGTTAGACATAGAGGGTTTTGTGAAGTTTCGTTTCAAGATGAGCATTGCATTTTTTGTGTATCAACTTTGCGATAAAGATAGATTTGCAAGTATTAACTTGGATGAGTTTTTGACGAGAAATCAGACGTATAACTTCAATGAACAGCTATTCCACACTCTTGCTGAGCATAATGTTGATGAGAACAATTTCTTGAACCAGAAAACTATGCAGTTGGTAACAGACGAGTTAGAAAAATTTTATCATGTGCTTTCTGAGACTATACAATACGATAGATGAATTAGGCGGCTGAGCAGCTAACCACTGCCGGCTGTTTTTCGTTATTCTTCCATTGTCTTCAGCATCAACATGAAGCCACGGGAAGATTAAACATTGCAGATAATGATCTCCAGGCAATTTAAACCAAAGAACGTGGCTATCAGCGTCCTTCTCTGGTCATTTCGTGAGGGTCAATGGTTTTCAGGAGCGTTCGGCACCGAATCATGACCCGGCCCATGCCATGGACACCAGCGAAGTGATGATGACCACCAAGCTGGCGGGGGAGAACACCCACTTTCTCCCCTTTAACCGGGGGAAGGGGGAGGGGATCCACACCGGGGCCGGCAATCCGGAGATGGATGGGGAGCTCTCCGTGGCCTATATGTGGCGGGAGATTCTCACCAAGGATTCCATTTTGGAGCTCATTTCCAAATTTATCTTCCTGGAGCGGCGGGAGGAGGAGGACGACAATCACAAACTGCTCCTCAAGGAGACCCTCATCTTCCCCAGATTCCACCAGCTGGATCTTTTGAGAAAGATTCTGGCCGATGTGCGCATCCACAAGCGGGAGCGGAACTATCTCATTCAGCACTCGGCGGGCTCCGGTAAGACCAATTCCATTGCCTGGCTGGCCCACCGGCTGGTCTCCCTCCACGATGAGGAGCACCGGGTCATCTACGACACCACCATCATTGTCACAGACCGGGTGGTGGTGGATCGTCAGCTCCAGCAGGCGGTATTGGGTCAGGACCACGTGGAGGGCCTCATTCGGGCCATGGGGGATGGCTGCACCTCCCAGGACCTGAAGGCGGCCCTGGAGGGCAATACCAAGATCGTCATCACCACCATTCAAAAGTTCCCCTTTATTGTGGAGGGGCTCCGGGACCTGGAGGAGAAGAATTTCGCCGTCATCATCGACGAGGCCCACTCCTCCACCTCGGGGAAGAACATGGTGGCGGTGTCCCAGTCCCTCTCCTCAGGCAGCGGAGTGTATGAGGACGAGGACGACATGATTCTCTCGGAGATTCGAAAGTCGGGCAAGCAGTCCAATGTGTCCTATTTTGCCTTTACTGCCACGCCCAAGGCCATGACCCTGAAGATGTTTGGCCGCCCCAATGAGCAGGGAAATTACGAGGCCTTCCACCTCTACTCCATGAAGCAGGCCATTGAGGAGGGCTTTATTTTGGATGTCCTCCAAAAATACACCACCTACCGCAGCGTCTACCGGCTCAATAAGGAAATCGAGGAGGACCCAGAGCTCAAGACCTCCGATGCCTTCAGTCAAATTTTTAAATATGTGGACCTCCACGACACCAATATCGCCCAGAGGGTGAAGATCGTGGTGGAGCACTTCCGAAGCAAGGTCATGGACGGCCTGGGGGGCCAGGCCAAGGCCATGGTGGTGACCTCCTCCCGGGAGGCCGCGGTGAAATACGCCCAGGCCTTTGACGAGTATGTGGCGGAAAATGGCTACAACGACATCCGCGCCCTGGTGGCCTTCTCCGGCAAGGTGAGCTTGGAGGGGGAGGAGGACTACACCGAGTACGGCATGAATCAGATTCGTGAGGAGGAGGTGCCCTTCGCCTTCGACTCCGAGCAATACAATGTGATGATTGTGGCCAACAAATACCAGACGGGCTTCGACCAAAAGAAGCTCTCGGCCATGTACATCTTCAAGAGGCTCTCGGGGGTCAATGCCGTCCAGACCCTCTCCCGCCTCAATCGGATCTATCCTCCCCACGACAAGAAGGTCTTTGTCCTGGACTTTGTCAACGACTACGAGGATATAAAAAACGCCTTTGCCCGCTACTACACCACCACCATTCTCTCCAAGGATTTTTCTCCCGAAAAAATTCTGGAGCTCTTCCAGAGGCTGGAGGGCTTTTACTTCCTGGATGCCGTGGATGTGGAGCGATTCAGCCAGTACCTCTACGGCAGTGCCGGCCAGGGCCCCAGTCCAAGGGAGCAGCGGTCCATGATGGGCTACTTAAAGCGGGCCCAGGGGCATTTTGAAAATCTGAGCAAGGCGGATCAGCGGGAGGCCATGGCCGTCATGAAGAGCTTTATTAAGTTCTATGAATTTATCATTCAGGTGTCCTCCTATGAGGATGTGAACGTCCACAAGTACTACATCTTCCTCACCTATCTCATGGGGCACCTCAGTGTGAACGAGGCGGGCCCCGGCTTCGATCTCAGGGACAAAATTCGTGCTACCCGCTTCTCCCAGAAGCTTCTGGAGGAGCATGAAGCGGAAAAAATGCCCTCCAAGCCCATGGTGCAAATGCCCGACTTTGAGCCCAGAACAGGCCCTGTGGAGAATCGGGCCCGCCTCTCGGAGATCATCCAAAAGATCAACGAGCTCATTGGCGACAAATTCGACCAAGAGGCCGCCGCCAATGCCATCATCCAGCTGAAAGAAAAAATGGAGCAGTCGGAGCATCTGAAAAACTCCGCCAAAAACAACACCCCAGAGGACTTCAGCCTCACCTACTACAGGGAAGTGGAGGGCGCCCTACTGGACAACAGAGAGAGTTACACCAAATTCTTTGACTACCTTCTGAAACACCCCACAGCCCAGCGAGAAATTATGGGCCTCTTCCTGAGAGAAATCTACAAAAACCTCAGAGCCAGCGCCTGAGCATTGGGTCAATCTCCCTGGAAAATACTCCGGCAGTGGGTGCCGAAGGCCAAGATTTGGCGCAGTAGTTCAGCTCTTTAAGTGCCCCCCGGGGATGGGTCCGCGGGGGGTATTTTACTTCAAGTGATATTGCGGTGTCTGTGGGGTGGTGGTGTTTGTGGTTTTGGTGTCTATCCGTTTAAATTTTTTTTGGGAGTATGTTTTTGTACTTGCACTAGTTTTTTTTTGTATTACAATATACATAAGGAAAACCCTCTCACCCAGTCGTTTCCCGTGGATTGTGGGGATGGCTCTGTTGGGAATCTGCTTTTAGGAAGAATAGAGAGGTGATTGAAAATGACCGCTGAATTCAAGGAAAAGTTCAATTATGTAATGGCCGGGCTCTTTGGCCTCTGCTACGGGTATTTGCTCTCCCTGATTTGGTTTAACAAAGTGGGATCGATTCAGTTGATTGCCCTGTCCTTTGTGCTGTTTTTCATGTACAATGGCTTTTCTCACTTGGTGATTTTTTCCGGTGGCAAGAGGTGGCTCCTCTTTCCCTATCTTTTGATTCAAGTGGGGATTTTCGCCCAATCCCTGGTGGTGTATCTGAATCCGGGATCCGTGGAGCTTGTGGAGGGCGGCTACTGGCTTTCCACCGTCAGGCTCCAGATGGTTTTTGCGGTGATTGCCTTTTTTGTCACCCTCTATCGCTATATGAAGCTTCGAGGGGTGCCAAAAAATTCCATGTGACATGCCGTGGCTGGCGCAATTGCCCAGCTCATTGGCCCCTGGGGTGATGGGTGTTCACTGCCCAAGCTTCAAACTAAAAGGGCTTCCCAGTATTCCGATGTGAAAAAACTGACCTTGGCAGATGCCAGGGTCTTTTTTTTGGGCCAATTTTCCGGTGGGACTCTGTTTTTCCAGTGGGCTTCTAAAAAGCTTCCATGTAAAGGCCGTGTTAAAATACTCCCTGTAAGTAAAGAACTTGTAGCTGGGGTAAAAATCCTTTAAGATTATTTAAAACCCCATTTTTTGAAACGTACCCCCTTTACTGGACAAACCAGTAGAGGGGGTATTTGCGTTG
>JAUNLK010000002.1 GCA_030535395.1 Tissierellia bacterium | reverse complement strand
CTCAACGCCGATGGTACTTGGTTGGTAACGACCTGGGAGAGTAGGAAATTGCCGGTTAAATGAAGGACACGCAACGATCGCTAAGACGTTGCGTGTTTTTTTGTGCGCCGATTCAATGAACTTTAGGGACAGGGGCAAAAATATAATTTTTTCTTGACAAGAAAATATTTCCAGTTCTAAAATGAAAATCACAAATATTATGTGATGGGTATTTCAATCCTTTAAAATACCCTGGATTCCATATTGCCCCTTCGTGGAATATGGAGCGGAAGGAGGTCGTGCCATGGGCATGCTGCTTACATATCTACTTCACTTTTCGGTTCCGCTGCTCATCTACTTTACCGGTCATGTTTATCTATCCCTGATCCCGTGGGCCTTGAGCATCGCTGTTCCCCTCCTCTTTCGGGGCAAGGGGGATTTTTACCCCAAGAGGCCGCGGTTGGATTTGATTTTGGGCTTTGCTGCCATCCTCATTTCCACCGTCATTGTAACTGCCATCCGCCACTACTCTTTGATCGACAGTATTTCCCCGGGTACCATGGAGAACTTTTTCGTGGAGCTGTGGAAATTTACCCCCCTAGTTTTTATGATTCACCACCCCTTCGTGTTGAGGCGAAAAGATCCAACGGCCTGAGTCTGGGCCTTCATCTGATTTCCTCCACTGGGTTGGCTTGAGAAGAAGGAGTCCACGGAAGCTTTTAAAAGTTTTGGAAAAGTAGATCGGACGAAGATCTACCTTTACGGCTCTTCCGTGATGTATGGGGGGATTTTTCTGGCCACCCTGTTCCACAGTGTGGCGGGCCATGGGCCATGAACTTTTGATGAATCTCCTCTTTCTGAGTCTGGGCCTTGTCCTCTTGGGCAACTGCTTTGTGCCCAAAAACAAATGGGTCTGGCTGTTTGTTTCGCTGCCCACTCTGGGACTCACTGCGGCCCTTCGTGGGGATATTTTTGAGATGGTCCAGTACTACTCTGAATCCATCCTCCAGGCCCCCATCCATATCATGGGCCTCCTTTTTACGGGGCGCACGGTTTTTTCATGGAGCCTTTACAGGAGCCGACCCCCAAAGATGGGATTTGCATTCCACCTTTGGGGGTCTTTGTGTGTCTCAAACTCATGCTATACTATCTTTAATATGTGGAGGTGAATATGGGATTTTTACATGTGTACACTGGTGACGGCAAGGGGAAGACCACGGCGGCTCTGGGCCTGGCCCTCAGGGCGGTCTGTGCCGGGAAGCGGGTGTTTATGGGTCAGTTTCTCAAGGGGATGGCCTACAGTGAGCTCAAAGCACCGGATTTGCTCCCGGGCTTTACCATTGAGCAGTTTGGGGACTCCTGCTTCGTGGGCCGGGAGCCCTCGCCGGAGGAGATTGCCATGGCCCAGAGGGGCCTTCAGCGGATGAGGGAGGTCCTCCAGGGAGGGGACTATGATGTGGTGATCTTCGATGAGGTCCACATGGCCCTCTTTTTCCGCCTCATTGGCCTGGAGGAGCTTTTGGAAGTGCTGGCCCTCAGAGGGGAGGGGGTGGAGGTGATCACCACGGGCAGAAGCGCCCCAAGAGAGCTCATGGACGCAGCGGATCTAGTGACGGAGATGGTGGAAGTGAAGCACTACTACCAGCAGGGGGTCCTCTCTCGAAGGGGGATCGACAATTAAATGGCGACTCAGACACTGGATGGAAAAATAAAAAAGACGCCCCTGGAGCGCTATGCCGTGGTGGTGATTTTGGGGATTTTGTTTTTTGCGAGACTCCTTCTCCTCTCGGAGTTGGGCCCGGAGTACAGCTTGAAGAGTGACGATGTGAGCTATGTGCAAAGTGGCATCACCCTGGCACGGACGGGGGTTCTCACCATGCACGGCACCATCTCCGCTCAGATTATGCCGGGGCTGCCCATGGTGATTGCCGTCTTTGCCAAATTTTTGGGCAGTGGCAGGGCCCTGTGGATGGCCCTGAAGCTCTTCTATTGCTTTTTGGGCACCATGGCGGCGGCCTATGTCTACCGGGCCATTCGCCTCTTTGCCCCGGCCTGGGCGGCGGTGATTCCCCTGTTTTTCTTTTTCACGCCGGATTTTCTCTGGCAGGACAATTTGATCCTCACGGAGACGCCCTTTATGTTTCTCTTGGCCAGCTCCCTCTATCACCTAATGGCCCTGGGCAGGACGGAGGAGTGGCGGCACTTTTACTTTCTCCTCCTCTCCATGGTGGGGGGCCTCCTTTTAAAGGCCCAGTTTATCATCTTTCCCCTCTTGGCCTTTCTGTATCTCGCCGTGGTGGGTTACGATGGCAATAAAATGGCCCCCCAGGCCTTTCTCACCCTCCTGGCCTTTCTCCTGGTGCTGGCCCCCTGGACGGTGAGGAATTACCGCTACTTCCACAGCTTCATTCCCCTGACCTATGGGGTGGGCAATCCCCTCCTCTTGGGGACCTATCAGGGGGAGGGTTTCCCGGAGGATGAGCCGGAGGTCTACGGGGAGATTCGCCAGAGGGTCCAGGGGGAGATGGTGGAAAAATACGGGGACGACGACGGGGCCCTGCCCCCCTATATCCAGCGCTACGCCCTTTTGGAGGAGGATCTGGCCATCGCTCGCTACCGCCAGGAGAAGTGGTGGCGGGAGGATCCCCAGTCCTTTCTAAGGAGCTATCTGTGGCTCAAGCCCAAGAGTATGTTCTTCAAGACCTTCTATTGGTTTGAGGTGATTCCCGGTTTCAAGGTGTGGATTGAGTACTTCCGCCAAGTGGAATTTTACTTCTTTATTTTCACCCCCCTATTGGCCCTGGTGGCTCGGAAGTGGCGGCGGCAGATTTTCTTTTTGGTCTTCCTCTACTTCCAGCAGATTTACAGCTACGCCATGGCCTATGTCTTTGACCGCTATGCCCAGACCCTCCTGCCCATTCGCTACATTGTGGTGGGCCTGGGCCTCGCCCTCATCGCCCAGATTCTGGAGAGGCTGAGGGCGGGGAGAAAGTCCAAAAGTATCTTCGAGAAATAGATTGGGAGGCAGATATGCTCATTTGTTACTACAGCCGCACGGGAAATACGGAGAAAATGGCCAGGGCCCTGGGGGAGGGGGCATCGGAGGTGACGGAGGTGACCCTTGTGGCCGCTGACCAGGCGGAGGTCTCCCACTTCAAGGGGGAAGCGCTCATTCTCCTGGGCTGTCCCGCCCTGGGGAGTGAGGAGGTGGACCACGAGTACCTCCTCCCCCTCCTCCACCAACTGGGGGGAGAGATCTCGGAGAAGGAGTTCTTTCTCTTTGGCTCCTACGACTGGGGGAGCGGCACCTTTATGAGAATTTGGAAGTCGGACTTGGAATTTCGGGGGGCCAAGGTGCTGGGGACCCACATCACGCGCACCGAGCCCTCCACTGATGAGCTGGAGGAGCTGCGGGAAAAGGGCCGCCTCCTGGCAGAGGGGAAACTGCCCCGGGAGTGAGGGGCCAAGTTTTCCGCGGGGATTTTTCCGCACCTCTCCCGTGAAGTCCCGGAGTGAGGGGCCAAGGCTCATGAATCAATCTTTCATTTATCACGGGGATTTCTCAGTCCATGGCTATACTGTCAGGGAGAACGGAGGAATTATGAAGATTAGATATATGGCCCTACTGGGCCTCATCCTATTGACCGCCTGTGGGCCCCAGGCCAACAACGCCGGAGGGGAAAACTCCCCTCCGGCGGCGGAAGTGAACGAAAAACCCGTGGAAGATCATGTGGTGGTGGAGCCTGCCAGCGGCGCTGCGGCGGGGGTGGTGAATCTCTCCACCTTCACCAATGAGGACATCCAGCGGGCCCACAGGGAGGCCCATCCCAATTGGGAGCTCACGGCTTTGGTCTACGAAGTGGGCAAGGGCTATTTTGTACTTGAGGGTCGAGAGGGAGACCAGGAGCTGAATTTGAGAATGGATGCCCTCACCGGGGAGATCTCCCAGGGTCCCACCGACCAGGAGGACGACGACGAGGACGGGGCCATGGATCTCGCCGCCCTGGCCCCCTGGATGGATGCCGTCCGAGGGGCGGAGGAGGAGCTCAAGGGCAATTTTGTCGCCCTCTCCCTGGAAGAGGACGACGGACAGCTGATCTATGAGGTGAAGCTGGACAATGGCAGGGAAATTGCCATGGACGCCCAGACCCTCAAGGTCCTGGAAGCAGATCAGTAGCAGATAACCGCGGAGACGCGGTTTTTTTATTTGCCCGGAAACTGATGGGCCCGGGGAAGTCATTGGCAGCCCTGCGCCCTGAGGGGAATTTGTGGGGAGAATAAAATTCAGGGGAAAAGGATTGCTTAAAACTTCACGAGAAGGGGTAGGAGATCACCAAGGAGCTCAGAAAGAGAGGAAAAAATGAAAAAACAAATTCTGGCTTTGGTCCTCGGGGCAAGCCTGATCCCCGGTGCTGCCCTGGCCCAAGGAGAGGGGCCCTTGGTCTACCTCAGAGGCAGGGATGTTCGAGGGATCACCAGCAAAAATCCCGTCATCATCCGGGAGGACCGGACCTTCCTCCCCGTTCGCCTGGTGGGGGAAGAGCTGGGCTTCACTGTGGACTGGAATCAGGAAAAACAACAGGTACATATGAATAAAGACAGTCGCAGCTTGGTCATGACCATTGGTCAGGGGAAGTATGTCCTGGAGGGCAAGGAGGAGGAGATGGACGTGGCCCCCTTCCTCCAGGAGGACCGGACCTATGTCCCCCTCCGCTTTGTGGCTGAGGCCTTGGATGCGCCCCTCCTCTGGGACGGGGAAAATGCCATCGTCATGGTGGGGGAATACGCCCAGGAAAGTGAGGCGGCGGAGGAGCTCTACAGCTTGGAGGAACTCTCCATTTCCTTCCGCTTTGGGAAGGAGGAAAAAGAGCAGCTGACCCTGGAAGAGAACACCGATTTTCCCGGCTACAGCTTCTACGACCGGAAAAATCGAGAGGCCAATGATCTGGGCTTTGTGGGGAGCTTTGCCATTGAAAAAGAGCCCCAGTACATCCCCGTGCCCCACATCAATTTGGGGGCCGTGGAGGGGGGCTATCTCTGCTTCAACTTTGCAAGCGATGTGAACTATGACCTTCAAAATCCCCAGCTCACCGAGTCCTATGGAAAATCCCGGAAACTGGTGGAGGAGATCCTCCGCACCGTGGAGCTGAACGCGCAAGTGGAGGGGGAGCAATGAGGGAATAAATAACGAGTGAGATCCTCTCACTCGTTTTTTTTTTTGGAACTTTCAGCTTCGGGGCTGAAGTTCCCGGGCCCCCGGGCGGAAGATCACAATTTCCCGCCAGTGCCGCGGCGTTTTTTGCCTCTTTTTTAAATGGGGCGGGGGCGTCTTTGAGAACTTGAGGAGGGAAAACCCGGGCCGCGGGGGAGGGGGTGCCTTCAGAAGCTCCCCCATCTCGGTAGGGCATTGGGAGATTTTCCAAAGTTAAGGGAATTGCACAAAAAAACAGGGAAAACCATTGCAATATCTCCACAAGAGGATACAATTTAATTAAGTAAAGTGGAAAATTGTGGGACAAAGGAGGACCATCATGAAAAAATTGTTGGCACTGGTGCTCATGCTCGTCCTGATTCCGGGGATTGCCCTGGCAGAGGGCACGGACATTGCCGTCTACTTAAATGGGGAGGACTTGAGGACCCTGTGGAATGAAACCCCCTATGTCATTGAAGGGGACCGGACCTATGTTCCCATTCGGGTCATCTCGGAGAATTTGGGCTATGATGTGGCCTGGAATCAGGGGGCAAAGGAAGTGAGCATCACCAGGGACGGCACGGAAGTGGTCATGGCCGTGGGCATGGCCGACTACACCGTCAATGGCGAGCTTAAGTACATGGACGCCCAGCCCTTCCTCAGGGAGGACCGGACTTTCGTTCCCCTGCGCTTTGTGGCAGAGGCCCTGGGCACCACCGTGGAGTGGGACGAGTTCTACCGCTTGGTCCTGGTGGGCAGCTATATCGACCGCCCCCAAGAGGAGCGGACCGTGGAGTACAATATGGTGGATATGGGCACCAAGTTCTACTTCAATGAAGCCGACAAGGCGGCACTGCTCCTCGTTTGGGCTGCGGACTACAACAACTACGTCTTCTTCGATAAGATGAATTACGCCGCCACCGGCGGAGGAATGGTGGGCAACTTCGCAGTGGTGGGCCAGCCCAAGGACCTCCCCATGCGCCACATCATTCTGGGGAAAATTCAGGGGGGCTATCTCTGCTTCTGCTTCCTGGGGCATCAGAATTTTGGCTTTGAAAACGAGGAACAGAGCCTCAGCTATCAGAACTCCGTGGAGCGAGTGAAGGAAATCCTCAAAACCAGCCACATCTATATGATGGAGGAGCTGGAGGAGTACTATTCCCAGTTTCAGTAATTGCTGAAAGGGGCCTCTCCCAGAGCTGAGAGGCGGCCCTCCCAAGCTTCCCCGTGGCAAGAATTTCCCCGCCCCCTTAAGGCCCCTCAGGGGGCCTTTTTCATGGGGACGGCCTGGATCTGGTATTTTTTCTTTTTCTGTGGTATAATTCCAGCGTTAGCAGTATTCATTTACGGTGGTTGCCGCCTCGGCGGTAGTTTTTATCTGATGCCTATGCACCGATGAAGAGCCTATCGAGTGCCTGATGTGGGACTCTAGAAGGCTAAAAAGGTGTGCAGCAGCTCAGAGTTTTTACAAGAAAAAATCAGCAAACAAAATAGCATCAACTACCATCATAAGATTGCAAGGGTCACCAAAGCAGTCTTTTTTTGGTGTCCTTGTAGATTTATGAACAAGGAGTGAAAAAAATGCTCAGTCCTTTGCTGAGGAAACTCTCCCTTTCCAAGGGGGATCTTGTACGCATTTTGGTGGGGAGCTTTATCATGGTCTTCACCGTCATCAATGTCCACAAACAGGCCATGGTCACCGAGGGCGGCGTGCTGGGGATGACCCTGCTCATCTCCAATCTCTTTGGCATTAAAGCCTCCATTGTCTCCGTGGTATTGGACATCTCTTGCTACGCACTGGGCTTTTCCCTCTTGGGAAAGAATTTTTTGAAGAAGGCCCTGGTAGCCAGTGTATCTTTCGCAGGACTGTACGCTCTCATGGCCCCCGTGGGCCCCGTCTTGCCCTCCCTCTATGAGTATCCCCTCTTGGCGGCCATTTTAGGTGGGCTGGGCATAGGTGTAGGTTGTGGCCTGGTGGTCACTGTGGGGGGCTGTTCCGGTGGGGACGATGCCCTGGCCATGGTCATTGCCAAAAAGTCCGGCTTCAGCCTGAGTAAAGCGTACTTATTCACCGATATTACCGTCCTCACCCTCTCTCTGGTGTACATTTCACCCATTCGTATTTTATTTTCCTTTTTGTCCACCTGCATTTCCAGTTTTCTCATCGGCCAGTTCGAAGTTCGAATTCCCAAGCCGGTGTGGGACATTGCAGCGGAGTGAGTGGGACTTGAGCCTCTTAGGAGGCTCTTTTTTATGGTAAAATTGAGAGTGGAACTTATTATTTTCCCCGGTGGCAAGGGCCTCGGGGGCTGAGAATAGAAAGGAAGGCCCATGGCCAAGGATGTCATTGTCGCCTGCGACTTCCCCAATGGGGAGGAGCTGGAGGCTTTTTTGGAAAAAATGCCCCGGGATGTGTTCATAAAAATCGGCTTGGAGCTCTATCTCAGGGAGGGCCGCGGTCTGGTGAGGGCCCTGAAGGAGCGGGGCTACCGGATCTTTTTGGACCTGAAGCTCCACGATATTCCCAACACCGTGGGCCGCTCCGTGGCCAATCTCAGGGAGCTGGCCCCGGATTTTCTCACCCTCCACACCACCGGGGGCAGGGATATGATGGCGGCGGCAGCACGGGATGCCGGGGACATGGGCCTTCTGGGGGTCACCGTCCTCACTTCACTGAGCGATGAGATGCGAAAAGGGGAGCTCCACCTGGGAGAGGGCTTTTCCACGGAGGACTATGTGGTCCACCTGGCGGGTCTCGCCCTGGAGGAGGGGATCAGGGGCATTGTGGCCTCCCCCCTGGAGGGGCGGGCCCTGAGAAGGGCCTTGGGCCACGACTTCGACTTGGTCTGCCCGGGGATTCGCCCCGTGAAAAAAGAGGGGGACGATCAGGCCCGGACCATGACCCCCAAGGAGGCCAGGGAGGCCGGGGTGGACTACATTGTGGTGGGCCGTCCCATCACCCAGGCGGCGGATCCCAAAGCAGCTTATCTTGAGATTTTGGCGGAGTTTTTAGGCGAATGAGGAGGAAAGAGGCATGATGGAAAAGAATTTTCAGAGGGTGACGGGGAGCCAGATCGCTCAGGTGCTCCTGGACATTGAGGCCGTGCTCCTCTCTCCCAATAAACCCTTCACCTGGGCCAGTGGGATCAAGTCCCCCATTTACTGTGACAACCGCCTCATTCTCTCCCATCCCCGGGAGCGGACGGTGGTGGAGGAGGCCCTGGCGGGGGCCATTCAAGAGCACTATCCCCAGGCGGAGGCCATTTTGGGCACGGCCACGGCGGGGATTCCCCACGCCAGTATTGTGGCCCACCTCTTGGATCTGCCCGGGGGCTTCATTCGCTCCAAGGCCAAGGACCACGGCACCGGCAAAAAGGTGGAGGGGGCCTTCCGCCCCGGCCAGAAGGTGGTGGTGGTAGAGGATCTCCTCTCCACTGGGGGAAGCAGCATCGAAGCGGCCCAGTCCGCCCGGAAAGAGGGCCTGGAGGTGCTGGGGGTGGCGGCCCTCTTCACCTACGAGCTCAAGGAGTCCCGGGAGAAATTTCAGGAGGCCAAGCTTGATTACCACGCCCTGGCCACCTTCACGGATCTCACCCAAGTGGCCCTGAAACGGGGCCTCTTGGATGAAAAACACCTGGAGGCCCTGGCCCGCTGGCGGGAAAATCCCCGGGACGAGGCCTGGATTTTGGAATAGATGGGGGATTTTTCGGGTAAAAATCGGCGTAGAGAGGAGTTTGCATGATCATTAAAGGAATTTTAAGACGAATGATGCCCAAGGCCTCCACCCTGATTACCAATCCCAGGAGGACCAAGAAAATTCTCAAAGAGGGAATTTCCATTGTCCGGGGAAAGAGGCAATTCGCTGACATCCAAAAAGAGCTGCTTACCCTCATGTACATGGTGAGGGACGCGGCCACTGGCAGGTACCGAGGCCTGTCCAAGAAGAATATGGTCTTTATTTTGGCGGGGGTGCTGTATCTCATTAATCCTGCAGATGTGGTCCCCGATTTTATCTTCTCCGTGGGTTTCTTTGACGATTTGGCCGTCCTCGCCTATGTGATTCAGCATGTGGGGGACGAGCTCAGGGCCTACAAGGACTGGAGGAGGGAGGAGGGGGACCTCTCCCTGGAGGACGAGGGCTATCAGGTGATCCAACAGGAGGCCTAAATTGCCCCTCGGGCCCGGGGGCCCCTTTTTTCCACCTGGAGAACGTTTATCTGTACCTGGGGCCCGGAACGGGGCCCCTAGAAAGGGAAGTGACATGATGAAGAGAGTGGGACTACTCATTCTCCTGCTTTTTCTTGTGGCCGTGGACCCGACGGAGGTCTTCGCCCAAGAGCTCAATGGGGAGCTCAAGGAGATTCGCCTGGAAGTCAGGGAGCAACCGGAGGGGAAAATGCCCGAGGAGCTGACCTTCCTCTTCGTCTATGAGGACGGCGAAGAGAAGAGAATCACCGGAGGGGAGTTTCTAAAGGGCCAGTGGTCCATGGACAACAGCCCCCTGGTGGAGGGACAGCGGTACATCATCTTTAACAAGGGCAGCGAGACTCTGAAAGTCCCCGTGACGGTGGTGGGGGATTCGGAGGAGTCCACGGGGCTCTTTGTGGATCCCCCTCGGGGAGGGGACGAGGTCATTACGGGCCTTGCCCCGGCGGGGGCCCACCTCAAGGTGGTGGACGGCCCCGGAAAGCTCCTGGCCGAGGGCCACAGCGATGAAAATGGCCGCTACCGCCTCTCTCTCAGCAGAAAGCTCCAGGGGAAGGAGGAGCTGAGGGTCTTTAGCGACGACATGGAAGTGAAGGTCACTGTGGCAGAGGCACAGAGCATTCGCCAGCGGATGGCCTATGTTCGCGGCGGCACCGATCACCTCATGGACCCCAATGCCGTCATCACCCGCTGGGAGGCGGCGGTGCTCCTGGCCCGCCTCTCCGAGGGAAAGATGGAGCTGCCCAAAAACGAAAAGACCGGCTTCAAGGACAGCGGAAAAATGTGGTACAACAGCTACATCAATGTGGTGGTGAAAAAGGGCTTTATGAAGGGCTATCCCGACAATACCTTCCGCCCCGGCAAGGAGATCACTCGGGGGGAATTCGCCGCCATTTTGAGCCGGGGGGACAAGAAGAACAAAAAGGGCCACCCCTTCAGCGACCTCAAGGGCCACTGGGCGGAGGACTACATCGCCCAGGAGTACAACAATGGGAGAATTGAGGGCTATCCCAATGGCACCTTCCGCCCCAATGCCAAACTCACCCGGGCAGAGGCCATTGCCATGTTCAACCGCCTCTTCGACCGAAAGACCGACGGGGAGAGCTTCCGCCACACGGAGCACATGGAAAAGCTCAATAGTTTTGCCGATGTCCACCCCTCCCACTGGTTCTACTACGACATCTTGGATGCCGCCAACAATCACGAGACCACCCCTCGAAAAGACGGAAAAGAACTCTGGACTCGGGTTTTGGACTGAGAAGAATGGCTGCGGCCATTCTTTTTTTTTGTGGCCACAAGCCCCGGAGCTTTCGCCCCTCTTTGCCTGGAAAGGGGAGGGACTTTTTTGATAAACTCTCCCCGCCCCTTTCCGTTCACGGGGGATTTTTGGAGGGAGAATTTGGGTCCTCTGGGCTGAAAATGGCCCCAGAACTTGAGGAAAATCCCCCACAACTAACTATGGACGGCCACCTTTGGGTATAATAGAAGTGATTCATGTCTGTGAACTGATCTTTATGGACGTGACCGAAAGTTCCGGTGAAGATGGATCCGGGGCTTTTTCCAATTGTTTTACACGATGAAAAATAGATACTGTGACTGAGGAGGTCCACATGACAATCAAAGTTGGTGTTAACGGATTTGGACGTATTGGCAGAGATGTAATTCGGGGCATTTGCCTCAGGGAAGATCTCCCCTTTGAGCTGGTGGCCCTTAACGCCTCCGGGGACTGGGAACTCATGGCCCATCTGTTCCGCTACGACACCATTTATCGGGAGTATCCCGGGGACATCAAAGTGGTGGATGAGGGCTTTGAAATCGACGGCAAACTGGTGAAGATCACCGACTTCAGAAATCCCGAGGAAATTCCCTGGAAGGAAATGGGCGTGGATCTGGTCATCGACTCCACCGGCGCCTTCAACACCAGGGAAGGGGCGGAAAAGCACTTCAAGGCCGGGGCCAAGAAGGTCATTGTCACCGCACCCGCCAAGGGGGAAGATTTGACCGTGGTACTGGGGGTCAATGACGACGAGTACGATCCCGAAAAGCACCACTTCATTTCCAATGCCTCCTGCACCACCAACTGCCTGGCGCCCCTGGCCAAGGTCATGATGGACAATTTTGGCATTGAGCGGGGCCTCATCACCACCACCCACGCCTACACCAATGACCAAAACATCCACGATGCCAAGCACAAGAAGGACTGGCGCAGGGCCCGTGCCGCCGCTGAAAACATCATCCCCACCTCCACCGGTGCCGCCAAGGCCGTGGGTGTGGTCCTCCCCGAGCTTCAGGGCAAACTCACCGGCTACGCTCTTCGAGTGCCCGTGCCCACCGGTTCCATTGTGGATGCCGTCTTCGAACTCTCCAAGGAAGCCACGGTGGAGGAAATCAATGAGGCCATGAGAAAGGCTGCAGAGGGCCCCATGAAGGGCGTGCTCCAGTACTCCGAGGATCCCCTGGTTTCCAGCGACATCATTGGCAACGAACACTCCTCCATCTTTGACTCCAAGCTCACTTTGGTTCAGGATCGCATGGTGAAGCTCTTCAGCTGGTACGACAATGAGTGGGGCTACTCCCAGAGGGTCGTTGACGTAACCGCCATGGTGGCAGAAAAAATGTAACCAATCGAGCCTCGGGCTCGATTTTTTATGGAGGGAACCATGAATCTGAAAGATCTACAAGTACAGGGCAGGGTGGCCCTGGTTCGGGTGGACTTCAATGTCCCCGTGGCTGATGGAAAAGTCACCGACACCCAGCGGATTGAGGCGGCCAGGGAGACCATTGATTTTCTGAGAGAGTCGGGGGCCAAGGTGGTCCTCATGAGTCACCGGGGTCGGCCCAAGGGACAGCCCTCGGAAAAATTTGCCATGGAGCCGGTGCGCCGGGCGGCGGAGGAGGTCCTGGGCCACGAGGTGAAGGGCATCTTCTCCCAAGACGTAGTGGACGATGGGGTCCGCCAAAAGGTGGAGGCACTGGCCCCCGGGGAAGTGGCCCTCTTGGAAAATCTGAGATTCCGCCCCGAGGAGGAAAAGAACGACCCGGCCTTTGCCAGGGAACTGGCAGGTCTTGCCGATGTCTTTGTCAACGACGCCTTTGGCACCGCCCACCGGGCCCACGCCAGCAATGTGGGGGTGGCCCAGTATCTCCCGTCGGCCCTGGGCTTTCTCATGGACCGGGAGGTGACTGTCCTCTCGGAACTCATGGAGCAGCCCAAGCGGCCCTTTGTGGCCATTCTCGGCGGGGCCAAAATCTCCGACAAGATTCCCGTCATTGACCACCTTCTGAGCAAAGTGGACAAGATCCTCATTGGGGGGGCCATGGGCAACACCTTCCTCTTGGCCAAGGGCTACGAAACGGGCAAGTCCCTGGTGGAGGAGGGCCAAGTGGCCCAGGCCCAGGAGTTTATGAGCCGGGCCGAGGCCATGGGGGTGGACCTCCTCATTCCCGTGGATGTCGTGGTCACCGACAATCTGGACGTTCCCACCGTGGTGGAAACCAAGGATGCCTCCGCCATGGGAGCGGATGACTTGGCCGTGGACATTGGCGAGAAGACCGTGGCCCTCTACGGCGATGCCCTGGCAGATGCCAAGAGCGTCATTTGGAACGGGCCCCTGGGGGTCTTTGAGCAGGAGCCCTTTGACAAGGGGACCATGGCCGTGGCTGAAATCTTGGCAGGCCTCGATGCCAACAGGGTCATCGGCGGCGGCGACTCCGCAGCGGCCATTAAAAAGGGCGGCTATGAGGACAAAATGAGCCACATCTCCTCCGGTGGGGGAGCCAGCCTGGAGTTTTTGGAGGGGAAAGTACTCCCCGGCATTGCCGCCATTGGCGGAGGGGAAGAGGAGCAGAAATGACAGTGAACAAGGTCTACATCGCAGGCAATTGGAAAATGAATCTCCACAGGGAGGAATCGGTGGAGCTTTTGAAGGGGCTCAGGGAGGGGAAGATTCCCTCCCAGGTGGAGGCCATTCTCTGCCCCCCCTTCCTCCGCTTGGAGGGGGCCGCTGAACTTCTGGAGGGCTCCCCCTACAAACTGGGGGCCCAGGACGTCTCCAAGTACGAAAATGGCGCCCACACCGGGGAAATTTCCGCCTCCATGCTCAAAGATCTGGGCCTCAGCTATGTCATTGTGGGCCACTCCGAGCTCAGGGGCGAGGGCCAGACCGACGAGGAGGTCTCCCAAAAGGTGAGGGCGGCCCTCAGGGAGGGCCTCGTGCCCATTGTCTGTCTGGGAGAATCCGAGGAGGAGTACGACCGGGGGCTCTCCCTGGAGACGGTGGCCCGCCAGCTGGAGGAGTCCGTCCTCTCTCTGAGCCCCGAGGAGGCGGAAAAAGTGATCCTCGCCTATGAGCCCCTCTGGGCCATTGGCACCGGGAAGAACTGTCCCCCCGAGGTGGCCCAGGAAGTGGCCGCCCACTTAAAGGGCAAGCTCAAAGTGCCCGTCCTCTACGGCGGCAGCGTCAAGGGCAACAATGCCGGAGAGTACCTCTCCTGCCAGGACATTGACGGCGTCCTGGTGGGGGGAGCGAGCCTCAAGGCTGAGGAGTTTCTCACCATTGTGGAGGCCGCCCTATGAGACCAGTGCTCCTGGCCATTTTAGATGGCCTGGGCCTCAGGGAGCCGGCAGAGGACAATGCCTTCTCCCTGGCCCACACCCCCGTCCTGGACGGCCTCATGAAAGACGGCCACGGCGCCCTGGAGGCGTCGGGCTCTGCCGTGGGCCTCACTCCGGGGCAAATGGGCAATTCCGAAGTGGGCCACCTCACCATTGGTTCCGGGAGAGTCCTGGACCAGGATTTGGTGCGCCTCAATAAAATTGCCCAGGGGGATCAATTTTTAGAAAATCCCGTCCTCCGGGATCTGGCGGAGTACGCCAAAAAGAGGGGCAGGCTCCACATCATGGGCCTGGTGAGTGACGGCGGCGTCCACAGCCACATGGAACAGATGAAGGGCCTCATGAGAATGGCCAAGGAGGCCGGGGTGGAGGAGGTTTCCCTCCACGCCTTCACCGATGGCCGGGACACCGCCCCCAATTCCGGACTGGAATTTGTGGGGGAAATGGACGACTACGCCCGGTCCTTGGGCGTGGGCCGGGTGGACACCATCATTGGCCGCTACTACGCCATGGACCGGGACCAGCGCTGGGAGCGGGTGGAGCGGGCCTACGACCTCTTGGTTCGGGGAAAGGGAGCGCCCTTTACCCATGTGCGGGAGGTCTTCAGAAGGAGCTATGAGGAGGAGATCACCGACGAATTTCTCCTCCCCCACCGGCGGGAGGGGGCACGGCCCATTGAAAAGGGCGATGCCGTGATCTTTGCCAACTTCCGCTCCGACCGGGCCAAGCAGCTCTCCAGGGCCCTATTGAGCCAGGACTTTCCCCCGGTCTTTCCCCTGGAGGAGCTGGATCTCGCCTTTGTGAGCCTCACGGAGTACGATCCTGAATTTACCAGGGCCAGGGTGGCCTATCCCAAGGTCCTGGTGGGGGAAACTCTGGGCCAGGTGATCAGCGAGGCGGGCCTCAGGCAGCTGAGAATTGCCGAGACCGAGAAGTACCCCCACGTCACCTATTTCTTTGACGGGGGCATCTCCCTCTCCCTTCCCGGGAAGGAGGAGATCCTCATTCCCTCCCCCAAGGTGGCCACTTACGATGAAATGCCCCAGATGAGCGCCCCCCTGGTGGCGGAAAAACTGGTGGAGATCCTCCGGGAAGATCCCCCGGACTTCACCGTCCTCAATTTTGCCAACTGCGACATGGTGGGCCACACCGGAGTCATTCCCGCTGCTGTGGAAGCGGTGGAGACCGTGGACCGCTGCCTGGGACAAGTCCTGGAGGCGCTGAGGGAAAAGGACGGCATTGCCATCATCACCGCCGACCACGGCAACTGCGAGGAGATGACCCGGGACGGGGCCCCACTGACGGCCCACACCACCAATCTTGTTCCCGCACTTTCCATGGGTTATAATAAAAAACTTAGAAGTGGAAGTTTGTCCGATTTGGCACCCACCATACTGGAGTGCCTTTCCATAGAGCCCCCCGCAGCCATGACCGGCAGGTCCCTGTGGGTAGAGGAGGAATCATGAGCGCAATTATCGATATCTATGCAAGAGAAGTTTTGGACAGCCGGGGCAATCCCACAGTGGAGGTGGAAGTGGCCACTTCCGGTGGGGGCTTCGGTAGGGCCATGGTCCCCTCCGGCGCCTCCACCGGGGCCTTTGAGGCCGTGGAGCTGAGAGATGGCGGCGACCGCTATCTGGGCAAGGGGGTCCTCAAGGCCGTGGACCACGTCAATGAGGACATTGCATCGGAGATTTTGGGCTACGATGTCTTCGATCAGCTGGGGATTGACCGGGCCCTCATTGAAATGGACGGCACGGAAAACAAGGCCGCCCTGGGGGCCAATGCCATTCTGGCCGTCTCCCTGGCCGTGGCCCGGGCCGCTGCCCAGGAGCTGGGCCTGCCCCTCTTCCAGTATCTGGGGGGCGTGGGTGGCAAGACCCTCCCCGTGCCCATGATGAACATCCTCAACGGGGGTCAGCACGCCGACAACACCGTGGACATCCAAGAGTTCATGATTATGCCCGTGGGGGCCGAGAGCTTTTCCGAGGGCCTGCGCATGGGGGCTGAGATCTACCACAGTCTGAAGAAGGTCATCTCCCAAAAGGGCCTCTCCACCGGCGTGGGGGACGAGGGGGGCTTTGCTCCCAACCTCAAGACCAATGAGGAGGCCCTGGATCTCATAAAAGAGGCCGTGGAGCAGGCGGGCTACGCCTTTGGCAGGGACATTGTCCTGGCCCTGGATGTGGCCAGCAGCGAGCTCTACAAAGACGGCGCCTATCACCTGGAGGGCGAGGGCGTAGTGCGCAGCGCCCAAGAGATGATTCAGTGGTACGGCGAGTTGGTGGAGAAGTACCCCATTGTGTCCATTGAAGACGGCCTGGATGAAAACGACTGGGAGGGCTGGAAGGAGCTCACCGACGCTCTGGGCGAGAAAGTTCAACTGGTGGGCGACGACCTCTTTGTCACCAATAAGACCCGGCTGGACCGGGGGATTCAAGGGGGCGTGGGCAATTCCATTCTGGTGAAGCTCAATCAGATTGGCACCCTCACCGAAACTCTGGAGACCATCAATCTGGCCAAGGAAAATGGCTACACCACCGTCATCTCCCACCGCAGTGGGGAAACCGAAGACAGCACCATCGCAGACCTTGCCGTTGCCGTCAACTCCGGCCAAATCAAGACCGGAGCCCCCGCCCGCACCGACCGGGTGGCCAAGTACAATCAACTTCTGAGAATCGAAGATGAACTTGGGGATCTGTCCGTCTACGGCGGGGCGAGTATTCATAAATTAAAGAGGTTCTAATGATTTTATATCTCATGAGACACGGGAAGGCGGAAGATGTCGCCGAAACCGATGCAAAACGGGCCCTGACCCATGAGGGACGCTTTCAAGTGGAGGATGTGGCCCATGCCATGCTGAAGCGGGAATGGCCCCTGCCCAAGAAACTGGTGGCCTCCGAGTATCTCCGGGCCAAGGAAACGGCCGAGATCATGGCGGAAGTTCTGGGAATACGGGACGTGAAATTTGTAAGCTATGAGGAGGCCACCCAGTGGCCCCACATGCGGGGCTATCTGGGCAATGAGCCCATCCTCTTTGTGTCCCACCAGCCGGAACTCGGGGAAATTATTACGGAACTTACGGGCAAGAGCCTCTCCGTGAAAAAATCCTCCCTCCACAAAATCGATTACGATATGTTGAAAGACACCGGTCGGTACCTGGACAAGATTGAGAGGACAAAGTAATGGAGTACGCGCACACCTGCATCCGGGTGGAGGACTTGGAGGCATCCATCAACTTCTATGAAAAGGTCTTGGGCTACCATGTCACCGGGGAGAAGGACCACAGCGACGACGGTTTTAAAATCGTCTACCTGGCCCTGGAAGGGGACAGCGTGGAGCTGGAGCTCACCTACAATATTGGCCACGGCCCCTACGAAATTGGGGACGGCTACGGCCACGTGGCCCTCTACACCGAGGACTTGGAGGGGGAGCACGAGAGGATCCAGACACTCTGGGAGGGAGTGGGCCCTTTGAAGGGCCTCCCCGGGGAGAGCCCCCGCTTCTTCTTCGTGGAGGACCCCGATGGCTACAAGACGGAAATCATACGGAAAAACTAGAATTGAGGGTGAGCGTTTTTGGATAAAATTGTAGTTGAAAAAAGTCCCGCCCTCAAGGGGCGGGTGCGGGTCAGCGGTTCGAAAAATGCGGCCCTGCCCATTCTGGCTGCCTGCCTTTTGGGCACCGAGGACATCTACTTGGATGAAGTGCCCGATTTGGAAGACATTCGGGTCATGTGCGAAGTTTTGGAGAGCTTGGGCTCCAAAGTGAGCTATCCCGAAAAGGGAAAGCTCATCATCAACTCCGGGGGTCTCAAGGAGTACAAGACCCCCTTTGAACTCATGAACAAAATGCGGGCCTCCTTCCTGGTCATGGGGCCCCTCCTCACTCGACTGGGGCGGACGGAAAACTCCCTCCCCGGGGGCTGCGCCATTGGCTCCAGACCCATCGACTATCACCTCAAGGGCTTCAGGGCCCTGGGGGCGGAGATCGAGGAGGACTTCGGCAATATCACTGCCCATGCGAAAAAGCTCAAGGGCAGCCGGGTCTATCTGGACTTTCCCAGTGTGGGGGCCACGGAAAACATCATGATGGCCGCCGTCCTGGCAGAGGGGGAGACCATCATCGAAAATGCCGCCAAGGAACCGGAGATTGTGGACCTCTCCAACTTTTTGAGAAAGCTGGGGGCCAAGGTCATGGGGGCGGGGACCTCCACCATTCGCATCAATGGGGTGGAGAAGCTGGGGGGCGCCCGCTACTCCATCATCCCCGACCGCATTGAGGCGGGGACCTTTATGGTGGCCGCCGCCATCACCGGTGGGGACGTGCTGGTGGAAAATGTCATCTCCTCCCACATGCTCCCCATGATGGCCAAGCTGGAGGAGGCCGGCTGCACCCTCACCGAGGACGGGGACAGCATTCGGGTCCAGGGGGTGGCAGCCCCCAGGGAGATCGAGGTGAAGACCCTCCCCTATCCCGGCTTCCCCACGGACATGCAGGCCCAGTTCACCGCCTTTATGACCCAGTGCAAGGGGAGCAGCGAGGTCATTGAAACGGTCTTCGAAAACCGCTTCATGCACGTGGAGGAACTCCAAAAAATGGGGGCGGAGATTCGCATCGAGGACCGGAGGGCCACCGTCTTTGGGCCCAGCCAACTCACCGGAGCCACGGTGAAGGCCTCGGACCTCAGGGCAGGAGCGGCCCTCATTCTGGCGGGGCTCATTGCCGAGGGCAAGACCACCGTCACCGCCGTCCACCACATCGACCGGGGCTACGACCGCATTGAGGAGAAGCTCCGGGGGCTGGGGGCAAAAATTTACCGCATTAGCGAGGAAGACTAAATCCAACAAAACTTTACCAAACTAGGTCGAATTAAGATATACTGTATCTATCTCTAAAAAATCTACAAAGGAGTGATGAAATGGCTAAGGTTAAAAAAGTCCTACTGGCCCTGTCCCTCACCCTGGTACTGGCCGCCTGTGGCGGTGCACAGACTGAGGGGGAAGGGGGCGCAGAGGTGGGCGCCACTGAGGGCAAGGACCACCTGGTGGTGGCCCAGCAGGAGGACGCTCCCACCCTGGACCCGGTGGAGCAGACCACCATCTATGCTGAAAATGTCATTCGGCAAATCTACGACACCCTCCTGGTTCGCCTTCCCGACGGAAGCATGGAGTATCGCCTGGCAGAGAGCATCGAGCAGCCCGATGAGCTCACCTATGTCATCAATCTGAAGCCCGATGTCACCTTTAGCAATGGCGAGGCCTTCACCAGTGAGGACGTCCAGTACACCCTGGAGCGGGCCGCTGCCAGTGATGCCTATGCCTATATCTTTGAAAAGATCGACCCCGCAACTTACGATGCCGCCGATCCCCTGGTGCTGAGCTTCAAGCTCAAGGAGGCGGATCAGTCCTTTAAAAATGCCCTGAGCCACCCCGGAGTGTCCATGGTGGACAAGACCACCACCGAGGCCGCCGGCGGTTCCCTCTCGGAGGAGCCCGTGGGCACCGGCCCCTTCAAGCTGGATCAGTGGAACAAGCTGGACTCCATGGAGCTCTCCTACAATGAAAACTACTGGGGAGAAGAGCCCGCCTTCCACACCATGACCGTGCGCATCATCCCCGAGGCCTCCAACCGAGTCATTGAGCTGGAGAGCGGACAGGTGGATCTCGCCCTGGAGATCTCCCCCTCCGATGTGGAGAAGATCGAGGCCAATGAGCAGCTGGCCATTCACCGGAAGCTGGACAACTCCATTCACTTTGTGGGCATGAATATGACCCGTCCCCCCTTCGACAATGTAAAGGCCCGGGAGGCCATGTACTATGCCGTGGACATGGGCGCCGTCATTGACGCCGTGTACATGGGCGCGGGACAAGTGGCCACTGGCCCCATCAATCCCAACTTCGACTACTCCATTGCCTCGGAGCTGCCCGCCATTGAGCGAGATGTGGAAAAGGCCAAGGCCCTCCTCACTGAGGCCGGAGTGGAAGAGGGCACCGTCCTCAAGATGTACACCTCCCAGGACCAAAAGCGGAAGGACATGGCCACCATCATCCAGTCTCAACTGGCGGAAGTGGGCATCACCCTGGAAATCACCTCCCTGGAGTGGGGGGCCTATGTGGACGCCCTGAAAAACAAAGAGGACGACTTCTTCATTATGAGCTGGACGCCCTCCATTGTGGATCCCCACTACACCCTCTACAGCCCCTATCACACGGCCAATATGGGGGTGGGTCCCAACTATATGTACTACTCCAATCCCGAGCTGGACGCCCTCATCGATAAGGGCATTCAAGTGAGCGGTGAGGAGCGGGCCCAGATCTACGGGGATGTTCAGAGACTCCTCATGGAAGACAAGCCCGTGATCTATGCACAGTACGGTGAACAAATCATCGGTACTCAGAGCAATGTGAAGAACTTCGACGTGGACCCCTCCGGTTCCAATGAGTACTATCACATTCGTTTTGAATAGGGAGAACAGGTGAAGCCCTCTTAGGTCCATCCTAAAGAGGGCTTTTCCTCATCATTGGAGGTGGCAAAATGTTGAAATACATCTTACGACGAGTGCTCATGATGATTCCCACCCTCTTTGGGGTGAGCTTCATCATCTTTGGGCTCCTCTACTTGACCCCCGGGGATGCCGCCACCAGTAAGCTGGGGCAGACGGCCCCCAAGGAGGCCATTGAGGCCTATCGGGAGGAGCTGGGCCTCAACGATCCCTTCCTGGTTCAGTACGGCCGCTACATCTCCGGAGCGGTGCGGGGGGACTTGGGGGTGAGCTATATCAGCAATCGCCCGGTCTTCAAGGAACTCATGGGGATGTACCCCGCCACCATTAAGCTCACCCTCTTTTCCCTGGCAGTGGCGGTGGTCTTTGGCATGCTCTTTGGGGTCCTCTCGGCCCTCTACAAATACAGCTGGATCGACCGGATCTCCATGGTGTTGGGGATGGTGGGCCTGTCCATGCCCATTTTCTGGAGCGGGATTCTCTTCATTCTCCTCTTTTCCGTGAAACTGGGCTGGTTCCCCTCCAGTGGCTTCACCTCCCTGAAGCACCTGGTGCTCCCGGGCTTTGCCCTGGGCTTTCAGTCCATGGCGGTGATCATGCGTCAGACCCGGGGGAGCATGCTGGAAGTGATGAGCCAGGACTACATTCGCACCGCCGATGCCAAGGGCCTGAGGAGGAGCTACATCATTGTGGTCCACGCCCTGAAAAACGCCATGATTCCCGTGGTGACCACGGCGGGGCTTCTCATGGGTTCCCTTTTGGGGGGCTCGGTCCTCACGGAGACCATCTTCTCCATTCCCGGCATTGGCCGCTATATGGTCCAGTCCATTACCACCCGGGACTATCCCATGATCCTGGGCGGGGTGTTGATGATCGCCTTTACCTACAGCGTGATCAATTTGGCCGTGGACATCCTCTACGGCTTCATTGATCCCAAAGTTCGAACCCAGTATGAGTAGGAGGCCCCATGGAAATGAATCTACAAGATAAGGCCCCCAGGGAAGCCAGCCTCATGGGGGATTTGATCCGTCAGTTTTCCAAGAACAAAATGGCCATTTTGGGCCTTTCCATAGTGGTGCTCTTTGTGCTGGTGGCCATCTTCGCCCCCCTCATTGCCCCATATGCCCCCGAGGCCCAGGATCTCGCCAATAGATTCCTGCCCCCTTCGGCGGCCCACCCCTTTGGCACCGACAATTTCGGGAGGGATGTCTTTAGCAATGTGGTCTATGGGGCCAGGATCAGCCTCTTTGTGGGGATCTTCGCCACCCTCATCTCCCTGGCTCTGGGGACCTTTTTGGGGGCCATCAGCGGCTACTATGGGGGGAAGCTGGACAATGTGATCATGCGCATGGTGGACATCGTCCTCTCCATTCCCTCCCTGGTCTTGGCCATTGCCATCTCCGCTGCCCTGGGCACGGGGATGTGGAATCTGATCCTGGCCGTTTCCCTCACGGGAATCACCGGCTATGCAAGGCTCGTCCGGGCCTCGGTCCTCTCGGCCAAGGAGCGGGAGTATGTGGAGGCGGCCCGCATTGGGGGCGCGGGGGATTTTCGCATCATCCTCCGCCACATCCTCCCCAATATCACCGGGCCCATCATCGTCCAGGCCACCCTGGGGGTGGGGACGGCCATCCTTCAAGGGGCCTCCCTCTCCTTCATTGGCCTGGGGGTTCAGCCCCCCACCCCGGAGTGGGGGAATATGCTCAGTCAGGGGCGGGCCTTTATTCGGGACTATCCCCACATGACCCTGTTTCCGGGGCTGGCCATTGCTCTCACCATTTTTAGCTTGAATCTACTGGGGGACGGCTTGAGAGATGCCCTGGATCCCAAGGCAAGGAGGTAGGAATGAAGGAAGTACACAGAGATCACCTGGTGACATTTGACCAGCTCCACACCTCCTTTCACACGGACAAGGGCGTGGTTCACGCCGTCAATGGGGTGAGCTTTCACCTTGATGCCGGCGAGACCGTGGCCCTGGTGGGGGAGTCGGGGAGTGGCAAGAGCGTCACGGCCCTGAGCCTCTTGGGCCTGCTCCCCAAGCCCCAGGGCAAAATTGAATCCGGCCACATCTACTTTGACGGCACCGATGTTCTCTCCCTCACAGAGGATCAGCACCGGGCCCTTCGAGGCAGGGACATGAGCATCATCTTCCAGGAGCCCATGACCAGCTTGAATCCTTCCCTGAAAATCGGCTTTCAGCTGAGGGAGGTCTATCAAAAAATCCTGGGCCTCTCCAAAAAAGAGGCGGTGGAGCGGAGCATCGACATGCTCCGGGCCGTGGAAATGCCCGATCCCGAGGGGAAGATGGCCGCCTTCCCCCACGAGCTCTCCGGGGGACAGCGCCAGCGGGTGATGATCGCCATTGCCCTGGCCGCCCGGCCCCGGCTCCTCATTGCCGATGAGCCCACCACCGCCTTGGATGTCACCATACAGGCGGAGGTGCTGGATTTAATGAAGCGCCTCAAGGAGGAGTACGGCACCGCCATCCTCCTCATCACCCACGACCTGGGGGTGGTGGCGGAGATGGCCGACCGGGTGGTGGTCATGTACCACGGGCAAATTGTGGAAAAGGCCGATGTCTTCACCCTCTTTGACCGCCCCAAGCACCCCTACACCCAGGGGCTACTCAAGGCCCGGCCCACCCTGGAAAATGTCGATGAAAAACTCTACTCCATCGAGGGCAATGTGCCCCCGGCCACGGAGGAGATGGACCACTGCGCCTTTGCAGCCCGCTGCGAGAGGGCCATGGACATCTGCTGGAAAGAGGACCCGGGGGAGGAGCGGGTGGGTGAGAGTCTGGTACGCTGTCACCTCTACGGGAAGGGGGAAAGGTCATGACAGAACTTCTAAAACTCTCCCATGTCACCAAGACCTTCCCCGCCGGCAGGAGGAATCTTTTGGGGCAGAAGACCGGCAGCTTCACCGCCGTGAAGGACGTCTCCTTTACCGTGGCCCCAGGAGAGACCCTGGGAATCGTGGGGGAGTCCGGCAGCGGCAAGAGCACCCTCCTCCGCTGCATCCTGGGCTCCTTCAAGGACACCCAGGGCTCCATCACCTACGAGGGCCGGGAGATTTTGGGGGCATCTGCGGCAGAGCTTCGGGAGATCCGCCGGAACATCCAGCTCATCTTCCAGGACCCCTACAGCTCCCTCAATCCCTCCATGACGGCAGGAGAGATCATCGCAGAGCCCCTTATCAATCACGGGGAAAAGAACATTCGGGAGCGGGTGCTGGAGGCCATGAAAGTCTGCGGCCTCACCGAGCAGCACTACCGCCGCTACCCCCACGAATTTTCCGGGGGACAGCGCCAGCGGATTGGCATCGCCAGGGCCCTGGTCCTCCGGCCCAAGATCATCCTGGCCGATGAGCCCACCTCCGCCCTGGACGTGTCCATTCAGGCCCAGATCATCAATCTCCTGGAGGAACTCCAGCAGGAACTGGGCCTCAGCTATGTCTTCATCTCCCACAATCTGGCCGTAGTGGAACACATCTCCCACCGGGTGGGCGTCCTCCTCAACGGAGAACTGGTGGAACTGGGAGAACGAGAAGAAATCTACCGCAATCCCCAACACCCCTACACCAAAAAACTCCTCCGGGCCGTGCCCATCCAGCACCCCCGAGACCGAAGATAGAGAGAACCCCCAGAACCGCAGTGGCGGCCTGGGGGCTTTTTGTTGGGTGAATTGTCAAGAATAAAAGGAATTTAGAAACTTCTTGGGTTTAGGAAAACAGGTGGTATGATACAATAAAAACAAGATAAAATCATAAAACAGAGGAAAGAAACAGCCATCACGAAAAATAAATTGGCAGCCCATAACAGAATCGTTGCATTATGAAGAAAATCAATCCTTGCCATGGGAAATTTCTTCAGACGCATGAACGTTGCTTTGAAATGGTTTCATTTTGGGCCTTTTTATTTGAAAACGAAAGGTTGGGCTTATGAAAGGGAGAACCGGAGTTATATTTTTCGCACTAGCTGTGCTGTTATGTACTTCATGTGTGAATTTCAGTAGGGTTGAAGAAGTAGAAAACCCTGGTGAAATTGAATTTTTCTATAATCCGTATACTCAAAAAATAGTGGAATATCATCCCCATACGAAAAAAACCCAGTTGTGGGATCATGCCGACAATCAATTTCAGTTTAATGTAGATCATGGAGACATATTTGTGAATGGGAATTCCATGACAAATGATTTCGGTCTACTTAAACTTGCCCGTAAATCGATTTCGAATATCCATAATTTTGATCAGGGGCAAGGGGTATTCCCCATTGGTATGGTGGATCACAATTTGTACTACATCCACACATACTATGATGAAAATGGGGCCGAAAATACCGAAAAGAGAAGGATCGGGGTATACAATCTTAAAACTCAAGAAAATATAGACTATTCAAATACTGGGGGGGCCATAGACTATGGAGCCGTTGGGGATGAATACATATACTATACGGTCTACAATAGCGAAAATGATGATTACTCCTTATACAGGGTCCTTCGGGATGAAATCAGTGGTGCCCCCGAAGAAATGAGATCAGGACTGAAGGATGGCCTTGTTCTCATTGGAAATGGGGATCTATACACTTCAGATGGAATCAATCTGATATCCGATCACAAGACATTCAAAAAAGAAACAGAAAACTTTTTCCGAGGAAACTATTTATTTCAGTATATCCTCAATGAAGAGAGCCAGTTAGCTTTAAAGGTCACAAATATCGAAAGTGATCATAGTTTTTTTGAAGAAGACATCATTGGGGTGAGGATGGAAGGCAATAAAATTGTCATCTGCAAACAGGATGGGGTGGTCTCTCATGAACTGTGAAGTTGAATTACTAGGGATATTAAAACACATGGAAATCTGACAAAGGTCCGCAAGCTCCGAGACCGAAGATAAATACAAAACCCCCAGAACCGCAGCCGCGGCCTGGGGGCTTTTTGGTGGGTGAATTTGGGCAACAAAAAAGACAGGCGAAAGCCTGTCTTTACTTTCTATAGAGCCATGCACCCGATGTTGTTCAGCCCTCCCTCGCGTTACCGGGGCAGTTAACTCAGATCGGGTACTTTCACGGCACACAGACGAACCTACTTAGTGCTGCTTCCGTCAAGACCTGACACGGTTCGCAGGGGCCTGTTGCGTGAAGCCCGGTCCTCAACGCCACTTGCCTCGGGCAGACCGAAGAAGTGAAGACCGAAATCGGGGATTCAACCCTGCTGTAGCGGATTGCAGGTTACAGGACACCGCTAATTTCCCGTCTAGCATGGCAAAATTTTTACTGGCGGAGAGAGGGGGATTCGAACCCCCGATACGCTATTAACGTATACCCGCTTTCCAGGCGAGCGCCTTAAACCAACTCAACCATCTCTCCGTGTTAATTATTGATTACAGAAATCTATTATACAGATGGATTGGGGCTCTGTCAAGGGCGGCCTGCCATAAAAATAAAACTCCGGAGTGAGCTCCGGAGTTTTCATCATGCTGTTGCTTTTATTTTTCCAGTTTCCAAGCGGCGAGTTTGCTGCCATTGTAGACTTCCTGAATGGCAATTTCCACTTCGTCGGTATTGTAGTAGCCCACGGTTTTGAGATAGGCCTCGTTGTCCTTGTCCTCGGGACGGGCCACGATGACATTGATGTACTCCTGTGCGGCTTCTCCCGCCTCTTCAATGAAGATGGAGTCGGAGAGGGGATCGAGACCGGCGTCCACGGCCAGGCCGCTGTTGATAATGGCGGCATCCACATCGGGGAGGCTCCGGGCAATTTGGGCGGCATCCAGTTCTTTAATCTCCAGTTCCTTGGGGTTTTCTGCAATGTCGTCCACTGTGGGGGAGAGGGGGGCGTCCTCTTTCAGGGTGATGAGGCCCGCTTGCTCCAGGACATAGATCCCCCGGCCGGCATTGGTGGGGTCGTTGGGAATGGCCACGGTGCCTCCCTGGGGCACTTCATCGGGGCTCAGTACTTTCACGGAGTAGAGGCCCAGGGGATCCAGATAGGTGACCCCAATGGTGGTGAGCTCTGTGCCCTTGGCTTCGTTGTAGTCGTCCAGGAAGGCCTGGTGCTGGAAGGCGTTGAGGTCCAGGTCTCCACCGGCCAGGGCGTCGTTGGGGGTGTTGTAGTCGGTGAATTCCACAATTTCAATGTGGAAGTCGTCCTTGGCGGCCAGTTCCTTGGCCACTTCCCACATTCTGGCGTCGTCTCCCACGACCCCCACTTTTACGGGATCTTCCACGGTGCCCTTGGCACCTTCAGCTGCGGGGGCATCTCCCCCGGCGTTTTGGCCTCCGCCACCGCCGCAGGCTGCGGCAAAGAGGAGTGCGAAGAGGGTGAGGGCGGTCAAGCGGGTGATTTTCTTCCATTTTTTCATAATGTCCTCCTTAAAGGAATTAGTGGGAGACCTTCTTTTCCCAAAGGTTGAAGATTCCCTGAGCGACAAAAACTAACAGCAGAATGATGACAGTGGCAACCAAGGTCACATCGTCTTGGAGGCGATTGTAGCCCTTGGTGATGGCGAGATTGCCCAGGCCCCCGGCCCCCACGGCCCCCGCCATGGCGGTGAGGCCGATGAGGGAGATGACGGTCATGGCGCTGGCTCTGATGATGGCGGGGAGGCCCTCCTTGAGGTAGACCCCGAAGATGACATCTTTGGGGGCATCCCCCATGGCGATGGCGGCCTCGATGATCCCCCCGTCCACCTCGGCCAGGGCATTTTCCACCTGGCGGGCGTAGAAGGGGACGGTGCCAAAGACCAGAGGCACAATGGCCGCCCGATTGCCGATGGTGGTGCCAATGATGGCCCGGGTCACGGGGCTAATGAGGGCCAGGAGAATGACAAAGGGAATGGAGCGGAAAATATTCACCAGCTTGTCCAGGATCCAGTAGAGGGGCCTGTGCTCCATGAGTCCCCCCTCCCGGGTGAGGATGAGGAGGACCCCGGTGATGAGGCCCAGGATGCCGGCGATGATGGCGGTGAGAACCACCATGTAGACAGTGGCTCCAGTTTCAATGAGAAAGTCCTGCTGGTACTGTGCTACATTTTCAAACATGCTTCACCTCCCTTTCCTGGGGAAGCTGGGTCTTCTCCTCGGTGACGGCGACGCCATTTTCCCTGAGATAGGCGATGGCCGCCTCCCGGTGGGGGACTTCCCCCTCGAAGACCACCAGGAGATTGCCAAAGGGGGTCTGGTCCAAGTACTCGATGCTCCCGGCCAGGATATTGGTCTTTACGGCAAAGAGCTGATAGAGGTCGGCCAAAAGGGGCCTGAGGCTGCTGTCGCCGATGTATTTGAGATTGTGGAGGAGGGTGCCCTTTGGAAACATGTCCAGGACATTGTGCTCCAGAATTTTGTTTCGAGTTTCGTTTTGGTGATTGGCGGTGTTGATAAACTCCTTAGTGATGTCCTCCTTGGGATTGGCGAAGATGTCGAGAATGGTGCCCTGTTCCACCACTCGCCCCGCCTCCATCACCGCCACCTTGTTGCAGATTTCCTTGACGGCCTGCATCTCGTGGGTGATGAGGACGATGGTCAGATCCATGGTGCGGTTGAGCTCCTTGAGGAGGTGGAGGATGGAGAGGGTGGTCTGGGGGTCCAGGGCGCTGGTGGCCTCATCGCAGAGGAGGATCTCCGGCTCATTGGCCAGGGCCCGGGCAATGGCCACCCGCTGCTTTTGCCCCCCGGAGAGCTCCTTGGGGTATTGGTGGGCCTTCTCCTCAATGCCCACCAATTTCAACAGCTTCATGGCCCGCTCCCGCTTCTGCTCCTTGGACAGTCCCGAGCGCTTCAGGGGATAGGTGACATTTTCCAGTATGGTCCGGGCATTCATGAGATTGAAGTGCTGGAAGATCATGCCAATTTTCTTCCGGCGCTGGCGAAGTTCTGCCTGGGAGAGGGAGGTGAGTTCCGTCCCCGAGACGGTGACGGTGCCCTCGGTGGGGGGCTGGAGGAGATTGATGGTCCTCACCAGGGTGGATTTCCCCGCCCCGGAAAAGCCCACAATGCCAAATATATCCCCCTTCTCCACGGTGAGATTCACCTCATCCACGGCCCTCAGTGTATTTCCATCTCGGGTGAAGACCACGGAAATATCCTGTAGCTCTATCAATGCTTCCTCCTTCATCATCTGTATACAAAAAAGTCCTCTTCCACACTGCCACGGCAGGGGAAAAGGACGAATCATCGTGTTACCACCTTTTGTTTACAGAAACCTCGCGATTTCTGCCTCATCGAGTACCATCATACTCCGGCGCTATAACAGGCGCACCTGCAAGGGCCTTTGGGACCCTCGGAATCCGAGGCCATGTTCTCCACTCTCTTCGGCATCCCCTTGCACCAAATGGGGACTCTCTGAAACCTGAAGGTGAATGGATACTCTTCTCTTCATCTTCGATACTGGCATAGTAATACAGCTTTGGAGGAAAGTCAAGAAACTTTTTAGAGTCTTAAAAATTATCTCAGAGTCACCACTTCCTCGGCAGTGGTGGGGTGGATGGCCACGGTGTCGGAGAACTGGGCCTTGGTGAGGCCATTGGCCACGGCCACGGCATAGCCCTGGAGGGACTCGTCCACGCCGTCTCCGGCCATGTGGATGCCCACCACCACTTCATCGGGGCCCTGGACCACCATCTTCATCCGGTTCTGCCGGCGGACGGGGGTGAGGGAGGAGAAGATGTCGGTGAACTTGTGGGCATAGACCTTCACATCGTCGTAGCGCTTCCGGGCCTCCTCCTCGGTGAGGCCCACAGATCCCATGGGGGGATTGGTGAAGACCACCGAGGGGATGTTCTCGTAGTTGAGCTTGCGGCCCTCCATGCCGCCAAAGAGGCGGTCGGAGAGTCTGCGGCCGGCGGCAATGGCCACGGGGGTGAGATTCACCTTGTCGATGACATCCCCAATGGCATAGAGTCCGGGAACATTGGTGTTCTGATACTCATCCACCAGGATGCTCCCCTTGGGGGAGAGGGCGATGTGGGTGTTTTCCAGGCCCAGGTTTTGGGTGTTGGGGGCGATGCCCGCCGCCCAAATGATCTTGTCGAAGACTTCGGTGGTGCCGTCGCTGAGGTGGGCCAAGAGCCCCTCCTCCACTTTCTCCACCCGGGAAAGGCTCAGGCCAAAGTGGAGGTTCACCCCGGTCTGGGCCAGGTGGCGGGTCACCACATCGGTGATGTAGCTGTCGAAATTGGCCAGGATTCTCTGGCCCCTGATGTAGAAGTGGGTCTCGGCCCCCAGCTCTGCCACCAGACCGCTGAGCTCGGTGCCAATATAGCCCCCGCCAATGACGGCGATTTTTCCGGGCAGTTCCGTCCAATTGAAAAAGTCGGTGCTATTGTCCAAATACTCCGCCCCTTCAAAATTGGGCATTCTGGGATGTGCCCCGGTGGCAATGGTGATGTGATCTGCGGTGTAAAGCTCCCCGTTCACCTCCACGGTGTGGTCGTCCACAAAGGTGGCCTTGCCCTTTAAAAGTTCGGTGCCCCTGGCTTCAAAGCCCTTGAAGTAGGATGCCCGGGCCCGCTCGATGTAGTTGTCAGCCTGCTTTTTCAGTTCTCCATAGTCGAAATTGTAGTCCACTTGACTGACCCCATAGCCATAGGCGTGGTGGTCCAGGGCCATTTTCATGACGCCCCCGTACCAGCGGACTTTCTTGGGAACACAGCCTCGATTGACACAAGTGCCCCCCACCAGGTCCTGCTCTATGATCAGGGCCCTGGCCCCATACTCGGCGGCGCGATTGGCAGTGGCTATGCCCCCGCTTCCGCCCCCAATGGCGATGTAATCGTAGTGTTTCATGAGTGCTCCTTTCAGTATATTTTGTATACCCCAAAAGGGGGCCCCTCCCCCCAAATTGTTTTATACTCTCCCACTGGGTATAATGAAGAAATAGGTTAAAACAAAAATCATCCTATATGATTTTTTACGTGCATCATCTATGCACAGAGGAGGAACCATGGATCATCCGGAAGAAAAGAAGACATACTATATCACCACCCCCATCTACTATCCCAGTGACAATCTCCACATTGGCCACACCTACTCCACGGTGGCGGCCGATGCCCTAAAGCGCTACAAGACCCTCCAGGGCTATGAGGCCTATTTTGTCACCGGCACCGACGAGCACGGCCAAAAGCTCCAGCAGAAGGCCCAGGAGGTGGGGCTGGAACCCATTGAATACATCGACCGCATTGTGGCAGACACCAAAAAGCTCTGGGAGAGCCTCCATATCAACTACGACGCCTTTGTCCGCTCCACCGATCCCCGCCACGAGAAAAATGTCCAGGAGCTCTTCCAGAAGCTCTACGACAAGGGGGCCATTTACAAGGGGGAGTACGAGGGCTACTACTGCACCCAGTGTGAGGCCTTCTGGTCTGAAAGTCAGCTCTTGGACGGGAACCGGTGCCCCGACTGCGGCAGGGAGACCCAGCTCCAGAAGGAGGAGAGCTATTTCTTCCGCCTCTCGGAGTACCGGGACCGCCTCCTCCAGTACTACAAGGACCACCCCGAGTTCATTGAGCCCAAGAGCCGGGAGGCAGAGATGGTCAATTCCTTCCTCAAGGACGGCCTGGACGATCTGTCCGTGACCCGCTCCAGTTTCGACTGGGGGGTGAAGGTGCCCTTCGATGAAAATCATGTGGTCTATGTGTGGATCGACGCCCTCTCCTGCTATCTCACCGGCATTGGCTACGGCACCGACGAGGAAAAATTCAACAAATTCTGGCCCGCCGATGTCCACCTGGTGGGCAAGGAGATCGTCCGCTTCCACACCATCATCTGGCCGGCCATTTTAATGGCCTTGGAGCTGCCCCTGCCGGAGAAGGTCTTTGGCCACGGCTGGATTCTCTTCGACAACGACAAAATGAGTAAATCCAAGGGCAATGTGGTCTATCCCGAGCCCATCATTGAGCTCTACGGCCTGGACGCCTTGAAGTACTTCCTCCTCCGGGAGTTCAGCTTTGGCAACGACGGTTCCTTCAATGCCGAGAGCTTCATCAAGCGCCTCAATGCAGATCTGGCCAATGACCTGGGCAATCTCGTCTCCCGGACCCTCTCCATGATCGAAAAGTACAATGACGGCGTGGTGCCCACTCCCGGCCCCTCCACGGAGCTGGACGGGGAGTTGGAGGAGCTGGCCAAGAGCACCTGGCAGGAAGTGGACCGGGCCATGGACCACCTCCAGTTTTCCAGTGCCCTCCAGGCCATTTGGAAATTGGTGGGCAGGAGCAACAAATACGTGGACGAAAACGAACCCTGGGTCCTGGCCAAGGGGGAGGATGCCACTCGCCTGAACACCGTCCTCTACCACTTGGCGGAGTCTCTGAGAATCATCTCCGTCCTCATCAGCCCCTTCCTCCCCGACACCGCCGTGAAGATTCACCGGCAGTTGGGCCTTGAGGGGGAACTGGTCTACGACGATGCCAAGGTCTGGGGCCTGCTGGACGGCCAGAGGGTCCACAAGGACGGCATCATCTTCCCCCGGATGGATGTGGCCAAGGAAGTGGAGATCTTCCAGGAGAAAAACGCCGCCCTCATTGAGCAGCGGAAGAAGGAGAAGGAGCAGAGCGCCCGGCCCCAGCTGCCCCCCTACAAGGACGAGGTGACCATCGATGTCCTGGATCAGCTGGACCTTCGGGTGGGCACCGTCCTAAAGGCGGAGGATCACCCCAATGCCGACAAGCTCTACGTCCTCACTGTGGACATGGGCTCCGAGGAGCGGACCATCCTCTCGGGGATCAAGGAGTGGTATGAGGCAGAGGAATTGGTGGGCCGCCAAGTGGTGGTGGTCACCAATCTCAAGCCCCGGAAGATGAGGGGCATCCTCAGTGAGGGGATGCTTCTCGCGGCGGAGGATCTCAACGGGGCCCTCTCCCTGTTGAGTCCCGGGGAGCGCCTGGACAGCGGCGCCACCATCTCTTGAGGTTGCCATGATTGATGCCCACACTCATTTGGAAAGCAATCGCTTCGGCTCAGAGGCGGTAAAAATCATCAAAAACTTTGAGAGGGACGGGGTGGATCTGGCCATCAATGTGGGCTCGGATCTAGCCACCTCCAAGGCTTCCGTGGCCCTCTCCAGGGACCATGAGCGGATCTATGCCGTCGTTGGCGTTCACCCCCACGAGGCCTCCACCTACACCGATGAGGTGGAGGATGCCCTGCGGGTCCTCTCCTCCTACGACAAGGTGGTGGCCTTGGGGGAGATGGGCCTGGACTATCACTACGACTTCTCCCCCCGGAAGGTCCAGAGGGAGGTCTTTGAAAAGCAGCTGGAACTGGCCATGGAGCTGAAGCTCCCCGTGGTCATCCACAGCCGGGAGGCCGAGGCCGACACCCTGGAGATCCTCAGCCGGGCCCACAAAAGGGCCCCAGAGCTGAAGGTCCTCCTCCACTGCTATATGGACTCCGTGGCCACCATGAAAAAATACGTGGACATGGGCTTTCTCATCAGCCTGGGGGGCGCCGTCACCTTTAAAAACGCCAAAAACCCCAAGGAAGTGGCCCGGGCAATTCCCGTGGAGCACCTCCTCCTGGAGACCGATGCCCCCTATATGACCCCGGTGCCCCACCGGGGCAAGCGAAACGAGCCCAAGTATGTGGCCCTGGTGGCCGACTACATCGCCCAGCTTCGGGGCATGGAAGTGGAGGAGCTGGTGAAAATCACCGACGACAATGCCCTCAACTTCTACGGCATCTCCATGCCCCGGGGGATGCACCATGATTAAGGAGGTCATCATCGTAGAGGGCAAGGACGACATTGCCCGGGTGAAGGCCGCCCTGGATGCCGATGTCATTGCCACCTCGGGCTTTGGCTTCGGGAAAAAATTCCTCGCCACCGCCCGGAAAATCGAAGAGCGGCGGGGCGTCATCATCCTCACCGACCCGGACTACATGGGCAATCAGATCCGAAAGAGGCTGGACGGGGCACTGAAAAACCCCAAGCACGCCTTCTTGGAGCAGTCCTTGGCCACCACGGCCAAGGGCAATATTGGGGTGGAAAATGCGCCCCCCGAGGCCATCCGGGCGGCAATACTTGCGGCCAAGCCCATGGAGGAGGAGCCCGAGGAGGTCTTCACCATGGAGGAGATGATGGCCCTGGGCCTGGCGGGGCGGCCGGGGGCGGAGGAGCTGCGAAATGCCATTGCCGCCGATTTGGGCATCGGCCACGGCAATGCCAAGCAGTTTCTCCAGCGCCTCAATCGCTTTGGCATCAGTCCCGAGGAGCTGAAAAAGTCCTGGGAGGTGCACCGTGGACGGTAGACTCTATCAGCCCAAGACCATCCACCAATTGGTGGAGGAATTCGACTTTCGCTTCACCAAATCCCTGGGGCAGAACTTCCTCATCGACGGCAATGTCATCCGGAAAATTGCCGATGCCGCCCAAGTTTCCCAGGGGGACGCTGTCCTGGAAATCGGCGCCGGCATCGGGGTCCTCACCGAGGAGATGGCCCTGAGGGGGGCCCAGGTCCTCTGTGTGGAAATCGACGAGAGCCTCCGGCCCATACTGAAAAAGACCCTGGGCCACTACCCTCAGGTGACCATCCACTACCAGGACATCCTAAAGGTGGATCTCAGGGCCCTCTTGGAAGAGCGCTTTGGCCAGCGGCCCGTGAAGGTGGTGGCCAATCTCCCCTACTATGTCACCACCCCCATCCTCCGCTTCCTCCTCAGGGAGGACTACAATATTCAGAGCATCCACGTCATGGTTCAGCGGGAGATGGCCCAGCGCCTGGTGGCCACCTCGGGGAAGGACTACGGCTCCATTAGCGTGTACATGCAGCTGAGGGGGAGGATCGAGAAGGTCCTCAATGTACCGGCCAGCTGCTTTATGCCCGCCCCCCGGGTGGACTCGGCGGTCCTTGCCATTGTCCCCAAGTTCGACCCCCTCTTGGACTATGTCCAGCTGGAGAAAATTGTTCGAGGGGCCTTTTCCAAAAGGCGGAAGACCCTCCTCAATGCCCTCTCCACCTACGGCCTGCCAGTGGAAAAGTCCCAAATTGAGGCGGCCCTTCTAAAGACGGGCATCGACCCCAAGCGCAGGGCCGAGACCCTGAGCCCCGAGGACTACATTCGCCTGGGGGCCAATTTCCCCAAAATCAGCGGGGGAAAGGGAGGTGAGCACTTTGGAGAATGACAGAAGAGACGATAAACTCATGGCCATTCAGGCCAAACCCCTGGACAAGCTCAATGCCGTGGCGAAAATGTTCAAAAATCTCTCCGATCCCACTCGCTTGAGCATCCTCTATCACCTCTCCCAGGGCACCAAGAATGTCCGGGCCCTGGAGATCTTGCTGGGCATGAGTCAGAGCTCCATTTCCCACCAGCTGGCCATCCTCCGGGAGGAGAACTTGGTCCGCTCGGAGAAGCGGGGGCGGCGGGTCTTCTACGATTTGGACGACGATCACGTCCTGGAACTCTTGGAAGTGGGGCTGGCCCATGTGAGCCACAGGGAAGAGGAGAAAGTGGATGATTAGGATTTGATCTACCTGGGTACATCTGTAACAGACAATGCAGTAGCGATTGATTCAACAGATAAACTAGGAGGCAATTCAATCATGGAAAATATAAAAATCTACACCAGCAACACCTGTCCCTTCTGCACCATGGCCAAGGACTACTTCCGCGACAAGGGCGTGGATTTTGACGAGCGCAATATCCAAAACGACCCCTCCGCCCGTGAAGAGCTCATTGCCAAGGGCTACTCTGGAGTACCCGTCATTGTCATTGGCAATGAAGAAATCGTGGGCTTCGACAAGGCCAGACTGGAGCGGATTTTAGACCGCAAATAAACCCCATAGTTCTCAAAAGAGCGGCTGAGGCCGCTCTTTTTTTGTGGCCGTGTAAAAGCCCCGTTTCCCTTGTAAAATTCCTGTGACAACAGTATAATAATAGGGTACTGGACTTCTAAAATGGAGCCACAGATCACAATTGTCGGGGTGTAGCGCAGTTTGGTAGCGCACATGGTTTGGGACCATGGGGTCGAAGGTTCAAATCCTTTCACCCCGACCATTTCTCTTTAAATTTCATCGTTTTTTTGTCGGGGTGTAGCGCAGTTTGGTAGCGCGCATGGTTCGGGACCATGAGGCCGAAGGTTCAAATCCTTTCACTCCGACCATTTTTTTTGCCCATTTTCCTGAAACTATCATGTTTTTCTCATGTTTTCATGAGATTTTTACACGTAAGGAGTATACTAGTAAGGGAATATTGAATACAAACTCAAGGAGGAACTATGGATTTCATCGAAGAATTGCGTGGCAAGCTCACTGCAGGGGAGATCAATGTGGTCTATCCCGAGGGGGAAGATCCCAGAATCCTTTGGGCCGCTGAAAAGCTCCACAGAGAGGGCATCATCCACCCAGTGGTTTTGGGGAATTTGGAAGAGATTAAAAAGACCGCCCAAGAAAACAATTTGGACATCGAAGGCATGGAAATCATCGATGTGGAACACTACGAGTTCATGGACGAAATGGTGGCCGCCTTTGTGGAGCGTCGCAAGGGAAAAATCGATGAAGCTGGCGCCCGGGAAAAACTCAAGGATGCCAACTATCTGGGCACCATGATGGTCTACACCGGCAAGGCCGAGGGCATGGTCTCCGGGGCCGTTCACACCACCGGCGACACCGTCCTGCCTGCACTGCAAATCATCAAGACCAAAGAGGGGGTCAGCCGCATCTCCGGTTCCTTCCTCATGCTCCGCGGAGACGAAAAATACCTCTTCGCCGACTGTGCCATCAATATGGAAATGGACACCCCCACCCTGGCAGAAGTTGCCGTGGCCTCCTACGACACGGCCAAGGCCTTTGGCATTGACCCCAAAGTGGCCATGCTGAGCTTCTCCACCAAGGGCTCCGCTTCCTCTCCAGTGGTGGACAAAGTGGCCGATGCCACTCGCCTGGTCAAGGAGACCCATCCCGAGATTCCCGTGGACGGCGAGCTCCAATTTGACGCCGCCTTTGTGGCCGAAGTGGGCAGCAAAAAGGCCCCCGGCTCCGATGTAGCGGGCAAGGCCACGGTCTTCGTCTTCCCCTCCCTGGAAGCTGGTAACATCGGCTACAAAATCGCCCAGCGTCTGGGTGGCTTCACCGCCGTGGGCCCCATCCTCCAAGGTCTGGCCCTCCCCGTCAACGACCTGTCCCGGGGCTGCTCCAAGGAAGAGGCCTATCAACTGGCCTATATCACCGCCATTCAGGCCAAAACCCTCAACAAATAAATCACGGCAACACCATGTGCAAACTGCCGGCGCGGAGAAATCTCCCGCCGGTTTTTTGCGCTTTGAGATGGGAAATCCGACTGGGGGGCCACTTTTAAGGCCGGGGAATGGCCCTTCCCATCTTCAAAAAAATCCTTTCATGGGCTATGATGTACCATAGAAAGAGGGAAATTATGGAATCAGCAATAGAACAAACAGCCCTGAGTTTGGGCGAAAAATTTGACCAACTTGTGGACCACTTGCGGGCCCTGGAGCGGGTGGCCATTGCCTACTCCGGCGGGGTGGACAGCTCCTTTCTCATGAAAGTGGCCGTGGAGACTTTGGGGCGGGAGCAAGTCCTGGGGATCTTTGTGGACAGCTCCCTGAGTCCCCAGCGGGAAGTGCGGGATGCCATCATCCTGGCGGGCCACGAGGACTGGCAATTGGAAATGGTGAAGGTGGACCTGTGGCAGCACATGGAAAAGATCACCTCCAATCCCGTGGACCGCTGCTACTTCTGCAAGGGGAGCATCTTCGATGAGATACACCGCACCGCAGAGGAGCAGGGCTTCCACCACATTCTGGACGGCACCAATACCTCCGACTTGGGGGAGTATCGCCCGGGACTCAAGGCCCTGAGGGAGCGAGAGATTCTAAGCCCCCTCCTGGAGGCCGGCCTCTCCAAGGGGGAGATCCGCAGCCTCTCCAAGGAGAAGTACGATCTGCCCACCTGGAACAAGCCCTCGGCGGCCTGTCTCGCCAGCCGGATTCCCTATGGGGAGGAGATCACCCCGGAGAAACTGGCCCTGGTGGAGGAGGGGGAGGCCATTTTGGAGGACCACGGCTTCTTGTACCGGCGCCTGAGACTCCACGGCCCCCTGGCTCGAATTGAAATTCCCAGGGAGGACTTCCCCAAATTCTTTGAAAAAGAGGAGGAGGTCATCGCCCAATTGAAGGCCCTGGGGATCGTCTATGTCACCTTGGACCTGGAGGGCCTCAGGAGTGGCAGCGGAGATCTGGTCCTCAGGGACAGGGAAGGAGCATAGAGGAGAGATTATGAAGACACTGCATCTCAATCCCTACAGCGGCATCAGCGGCAATATGTTTTTGGGGGCCTGTGTGGATCTGGGGGTGGATCTGGCCCCCTTCTTTGAGGCCCTGGCCCCCCTGGGCCTGGAGGAGGAGGACTTCATCCTGGAGCACCGGGACAAGTCGGGCCTGGTGGCCACCTACTTCAATATGCGAGGGGAAGAGGAGAAGGTGGAGGAGATCTACCTTCGGCCCCAGGTGGCAGAGGCCCACCACCACCACGAACACGATCACGAACACGGGCATGACCACCATCACGACCACGATCACCATCACGAACACCAGCACGACCGCCGTCTCGAGCATGACCACGATCATCACCACGACCATGACCACCATCATGACCACGGCCACGGTCACGGCCACCATCACCACGGCAGTCTGGAGGAGGTCTATGCCCTAATGGACCGGACCCAGCTCCCCCGGGAGGTGGTGGATCTGGCCAAGCGGATCTTCGAGAATCTCGCCCTGGCGGAGGCCCATGTCCACCAAAAGGAGCTCTCCCAGGTTCACCTCCACGAGGTGGCGGAGCTGGACAGCATTGTGGACACCCTGGGGGCTGCCTATGGCCTCCTGAGCCTGGGGGTGGACCGGGTCACCTGCGGCCCGGTGAATCCCGGCGGGGGCACGGTGAAAATCGCCCACGGTTACTATCCCGTCCCCACCCCCGCCACGGCCCATCTCCTCTCCTCAGTCTCGGCCCCCCTGGGGGGCATCTCCCTCCAGCGGGAGCTCACCACCCCCACGGGGGCGGCCATTATTGCCACCTGTGTCGATGAATTTACAGAGCCCCAGGGCCGCCTCATCAAGGTGGGCTACGGGGCCGGCACTCTGGACCTTCCCACCGCCAATGTCCTTCCCCTCCAGCTCTTGGAGGGAGCGGCCCCCTCGGAGCCCGTCCTCTTCACCTTCAATGTGGACGATATGACCGGGGAGGATCTGGGCTACTTTATGGAGCTCATTCTGGCCCACGGGGCCCGGGACTGTAGCTACAGCCCCATCTTCATGAAGAAAAATCGCCCGGCAGTCCGGGTGGAAGTCCTCACCGACCGGGAGGGGGAGAGCGCCATTCTCCAGCTCATCTTCCGCCACACCACCACCCTGGGGGTGAAAAAATTCCCCCTGGAAAAAATCGAGATGGAGCGGCGCTTCGAGAAGATCACCCGGGACGGGGTGGACATTCAGGTGAAATGCGCCCGCTACGGCGACATTGAGCGAGAGAGCCTGGAATTTGAAGATGTAAAGGGCTATGCCCAGGCCATGGACCTCTCCCTGGAAGAGGCTCGCCGGAGGATTCACCGTGGCTAAGGGGCCCAAGTTCTACGCCATTCGCAGGGGGCGAGAGGCGGGGATCTACACCCAGTGGGACGAGGCCAAAAGTCAGGTCCACGGCTACAAGGGGGCCGAGTACAAGTCCTTCGCCACCCGGGAGGAGGCGGAGGAGTACCTTCACGGGAAGGTGGAGGCCCCAGCTCAGGGCCCCGAGGCCTATGTGGACGGCTCCTACGATATCTCAGACGGCTCCTACTCCTACGGGGTGGTCCTCCTCCTGGACGGGAGGGAGCTCACCTTCTCACGGAGATTTCCCCCCGATGAGCTGAGCAACATGCGCAATGTGGCCGGGGAGATCAAGGGAGCGGAGCGGGCCGTCACCGAGGCCTTGGCCCTGGGCCTCGAGTCCCTCACCATCTACTACGACTACGCCGGCATTGAACAGTGGGCCCTGGGCCACTGGAAGCGCAACAAAAAGGGCACCGCAGACTACAAGGCCTTTATGGACGGTGCCCGAGAGAAGATTCAGTTGTACTTTGTGAAGGTCCCCGCCCACTCCGGGGTTCGCTACAATGAAATGGCCGACGAGCTGGCCAAGGCCGCCACTTACTCCGAGAACTGACGGACGGGAATGCCGTTTTTCTCGAAGAGCTCCAGGGCGTAGGGGTCGTTTTTATAGTCGTGGAGATAGACGATCTCCCGTATCCCCGCCTGGATCAGGGCCTTGGTGCAGTTGAGACAGGGAAAGTGGGTGACATAGCAGGTGGTGTCCTTGACTTTGATTCCCTCCTTGGCGCAGTAGAGGAGGGCATTCATCTCCGCGTGAATGGTGGCGATACAGTGGCCGTCCCTCAGGGTGTGGCCCACATCGAAGCAGTGGGGATTGCCCGACACCGAGCCATTGTAGCCGGTGGAGACAATTCTGTGCTCCCCATTGACCAGCACACAGCCCACAAAGGCCCGGTCGCAGGTGGAGCGACTGGCCACCAACTGTGTAATTTCCATAAAATAGGCATCCCAGCTTTTTCTCATCCTAAATCCCCCTTTTTTTGCTATTATACACGAGGTAGGGAAGCCCTGGATGGGGTATCTATATTTAGTAAGATTTTTTCACCAAATTTAGGAGGTTGCCCATGAATAATTTTTGGAGTGATTTTAAAGCATTTATTTCTCAGGGTAATATTTTAGATCTGGCCATCGGTGTCATCATCGGTGGGGCCTTCGGAAAAATCGTGACCAGCTTTGTCAACGACATCCTCATGCCCCTCATTGGCCTGCTCTTGGGCGGGGTGGATTTCACCTCCCGCTTTGTGGCCCTCAACGGTCAGGACTACCCCAGTCTCGCAGCGGCCCAGGAGGCGGGCGCCAGCGTCCTCACCTACGGGACCTTCATCCAGACGGTCATCGACTTTCTCATCATCGCCCTGGTCCTCTTTGTCGTCTTAAAGCAGATGACCAAATTCCAGAGCCGCTTTAAGAAGGAAGAGGAAGCCACCACCAAGACCTGCCCCTTCTGTAAGAGCGACATCGACATCAATGCCACCCGCTGCCCCCACTGCACCAGCCAGCTGGAGGGCGTGGAAGCTTGAGTTATGGCCTAGTCCTGGAGGGTGGCGGCGCCAAAGGCAGCTACCAAATGGGGGCCTATATGGCCGTTTTAGAAGAGGGACTTGAAATTTCCGCCGTGGTGGGCACCAGCATCGGTGCCCTAAACGGCGCTTTCATTGTTCAGGGGGCGGTGGAGGCCCTCCTGGAGGTCTGGAAGAATGCCGCCTTCTCCACTGGGGAGGACTTTCTGGAGGCCTATGGAAAGCTCAAGGGGGAGAGTTTCCCCAATCCCATACATTTGTTTCAGACGGTCCGCTCTGCGGGCCAGGTGGATCCCAAGCCCCTGAAGGAGCTCATCCACCGGCACATAGATGAGGAGAAGATTCGAAACAGCCCCCTGGACTACGGGCTCACCGTCTACAGCCTCTCGGAAAACAAGACCAAGAGCCTCTTTGTGGACGAGATTCCCCGGGGAAAGCTCAACAGCTATCTGGAGGCCTCCTGCACCTTCCCCATCTTCCCTCCGGTAAAAATTGACGGAAAACTGTATATGGACGGGGGCCTGGGAAACAATCTCCCCTTTGAGATGGTCCTGGATCGGGGCCTCACTCCGGTGATTCTCAGGACCAATCCCCCGGCGGAGGGGGAGAAGATGCCCCCCGGGGCCCTGGTGGTGGCCCCCAGAGCCCCCCTGGGGGGCACCCTGGACTTCGACCCCATGACCACGGAGGAGCGGATGCAGCGGGGCTACCGCCACGCCAAGCGCATTCTCGGGGGCTACGATGGCTACGACTATGCCTTTGAGCCCATGACGGAGGAGGAGGCCATGGTGGGCCTCATGAAACTCTTCTACACCGGCAGGGAAAATTTTCGCTATATGATTTCCCGAGAGTTTCCCCTGGAGCGGGGCATTTGGGAGGAGCTCTTCCCCAAACTGGCAGGGGAACTGGAGCTGCCCCAAAACTACAGCTACAAGGAGCTCTACCTGGGCCTATTGGAGGCTCGGGGGGCCATGGTTCAGCTGCCCCACGACGGCATCTACCGGGCGGATGCCTTTGAAAAGCTCCTCCGCCGGGACGGAAGCCTCGGGCCCCGCCCCTCCCTGGGGGAGGAGGGGGCCCTCCTCCCTCGGGTCCTCCACCTCCTCTTTAGCACATACGGAAAGGCATTACCATGAAGAAATGTACCATCGAAACCATAGAAGAAGCCATAAAAAACTTCCGCCCCGGGGTCCTGGGGGTGGATCACATGTACAGTGTGGCCATCACCCTCATGGAGCGGGACGGACAGATCCACGTCCTCTTTGAGAAGCGGGCGGAGACTCTGAACACCCAGCCGGGAGAGGTCTCCTTCCCGGGAGGGGCCATTGAGGAGGGGGAGAGCCCCCGGGAGGCCGCCTTCAGGGAGACCTTGGAGGAGCTGAGAATCCCCGCGGACAATCTCACCATTCTCAAAAATATGGGCTTTATGGTCACCCGCTACGGGGCGGCCATTCACTGCTATCTGGCCTATATTGAGGACATGACTCTGGAGGAAATCGACCCCAATCCAGACGAGGTGGGGAGCCTCTTCACCGTGCCTCTGCGATACTTCTTGGACGTGGAGCCGGAGACCTACACCCTGGAATTTTTCAAGGGAGAGCAAAAGGACGACTTCCCCTACGAGCTCATTCGCGACGGCTACAAGTACAAGTGGCGCTCCGTCCAGGATCTGGTGGAGTTCTACCGCTACGACGACCATGGCAAGGAGCGGGTCATCTGGGGATTTACCGCCAAGATGATGCGCAATGTGGCCGAGACCCTTCGGACCCGAGGGGTGTAAGCATTACAAATTGTAAGCTCTCCATCCCTCGGGAAACCGGGGGATTTTTTTGTGGGAGAAATGCCCCTTCAATAGTTACAATTCCGTGACAATTGTGTTAAAAACCGCCACTGGCCCCGGAAACAGGGTACAATTGTCAAAAGTAAGGTTACAAATGATATACAAAGAGGTGTTTCTCATCTATGAATTTCGTAAAAAAGTACATGAATAAATCCCTCCTCACAGGGGCCCTGGCGGCGGTGGCCCTCCTCTCCATGGGGGCGGGGAGAGCCAAGACCATCACCCTAGTGGACGACGGCGTCTATCGCAATTACCGCAGCGGCGCCGCCACAGTGGGAGAATTTTTGGAAGAGCAAGAGATCCAAATGGAGGAGGGGGAGGTGGTCTTCCCCGGTCGCTCCACGGAGCTCACTGAGGAGATGAAACTGAGCCTGGAAGAGGGCTTCGAAATCACCATTGTGGACGGGGGCGAAAGCTACAAGACCTCCGTCAAGAGCCTTAAGGTGAAGGACATCCTCAGGGAACTGGGGATCGCCCTGGGAGAGGACGATATTCTGAGCCCCGCCCGGGAGGAAGTCCTGGCAGAGGGCCAGCGGCTCTCCATTGACAGAATCCGCTACGAGGAGGAGACCCACACCCGGGCTCTCCCCTTCGCCGTGGAGACCCGCTACAGTGATGAGCTCCCCCAGGGAGTGGAACAGCTGGTTCAGGAGGGGGCGCCCGGTGAGATCACCGAGACGGTGATGGTGCGCTATATCAACGGAGTGGCCGTTCAGTCGGTCATCACCGATGCCGTGGTCACCAAGGGCGTTCAAAATAAAATCACCCAAGTGGGCACTCAGGCCCCCCAAGCTCAGGCGGCTCCCCAAGTTCAGGCGGCCCCTGAGGACTCCTCCCCCGAGGAAGTGCAAGAGCCAGTGGGAGAAAATGTCATCAATGGCAGGACCTACAGCCGGAAAATCGTCATGGAGGCCACCGCCTACGATCCCACGGCGGGCTCCCTCACCGCCATGGGCACCCCCGCACGCGTGGGGGCCGTGGCCGTGGACCGAAAGGTGATTCCCCTGGGCACCGAGCTCTACATTGAGAGCACCGACGACTATCCCTCCTACGGCTTTGCCGTGGCAGAGGACGTGGGGAGCGCCATTAAGGGCAATCGCATCGACCTCTTCTACAATACCAACGCCCAGGCCCTCCAATTTGGCCGGAGAAATGTAGTGGTCTACGTCCTGGACTAATCAGAACAAACAAATACCCATGAGAACAAATCGAGTGAGCCAGAGGCCCACTCGATTTTTTTGTGCCTCAGAGAGCTTTTGAGGATCTTCCCATGAAAAGACCCCCAAAGCGCACTTGGCTCTGGGGGCGGAGTTTCTCTAATAAAGTTTTGCCTGGGCGTTTTGCCCCGGGGGGTGAGGGCCTATAGGCCGAAGAATGTCTCCCCGTCCACCTTGAGATACCGGAAGAGCCGCTTTTCCGTCTCATCGAAGTTGACGACTCTCTCCCTGGGAAAGCCCATTTCTGCAATTATGTCCAGGGCCAGGGTGAAGTCCCCCACCTGATGGTCCACGTGGGCGTCGGAGTTGATGATGATATCGGCCCCGTAGTCTGCGGCATATCCCAGGAGCTCCACGATGTTTTCCCTGGCATTGGTCCTGGAGCTCACGGGGGAGAGGGAGGAGTTGTTGAGCTCCAGTAGGATCCCCTTTTCTTTGGCAGCTTGGACCAGTGCCCTGCGGTCGATGGGGTAGCGGTCGTCGTCGGGGTGGCCGATGATCCGCACCTTCTCCCGGTCCATGGCAGCGATGAGGGCCCGGGTGTTGTTACCTATGCCCCCGTCCTCAATACAGGGGGTGTGGAGGGAGGCGATGATATAGTCCAGATTTTTAATGTGCTTTTCTTTTTCCAGATCCAGATTTCCCTCGTAGTCCATAATATTGGCCTCGGCCCCTCGAAGCAGGTAGATGCCGCCGTAATCTCGCTTTAGGATCTTCATATTGTAAAAATACACATTGTTGACGGAGCCGGGCATTCTCTCTGCGTGTTCACTGGTCCCCAAAAATTTCAGGCCCCTCTCCCTGGCCATTTGAATATTGTCCTTGAGGCTGGAGTAGGCGTGGCCACTGACAAAGGTGTGGGTGTGTAAATCACATAGCAGTTTCATAGGGCTCCCTCACATTCACTTTTACACGGTCCCCCGGGGAGAAGTCGGGGCACTTGCTCAGTACATTTAAAATGCCGTGGGAGGAGGACAATTTGTACTCAAAGCCCATGCCCATGTAGTCCATTTGGAGGACCTGGGCATCGATTCCCCTCCCCGATCCGGAGATGGACAGTTGGTCGGGCTTCACCGGATAGAGATCGTCCCTGGAAAATCTGCCCTTGACGGAGCGGTCTTTGATGGAGATGTCCGCCTCCTCCACCTCAAAGTACTCCCCCTTCCAGCTGCCTTTGATGAGATTGGACTTGCCCACAAATTTCGCCACATACTCCGTTCTGGGATTTTCGTAGATTTCCACGGGGCTTCCCACCTGCTCCACAATGCCCTCTCTCAGAATGACAATTCGGTCGCTCATGGCCAGGGCCTCCTCCTGGTCGTGGGTCACATAGACAATGAGGGATTTAAATTGACGGTGGATCTCCTTGATGAACTTTCGCATTTCAATTCTCAAATTGGCATCCAGGGCCGAGAGGGGCTCGTCCATGAGGATGAGTTCAGGCTTGGTAATGAGGGCCCGGGCCAGGGCCACCCTCTGCTTCTGTCCCCCGGAGAGATCGTCGGGATAGGATTTTTCAAAGCCGGTGAGGCCCACAATGTCAAGGAGCTCTGCGATTTCCCTATTTCCATCGGCCCTTCGATTCCTGCCCTTTAGGGCGTAGTCCAAGTGCTCCACCACATTCATGTGGGGCCAGAGGGCGAATTGTTGAAAGACCATATTCAGCTTTCTCTCCTGAGGGGGGAGGAAGATTCCCTGGTCATTGACAAAGACCTTGCCGTCCTTTTGAATCTCCCCTCGGTCGATGCCTTCAAAGCCCGCCAGTATCTTCAAGAGGGTGGTCTTGCCGCAGCCGCTGGCCCCCAGGAGGGAGACGAACTCCCCGTCCTGGATTTCCAGATTGATGTCCTTGAGGACTTTTTTATTTCCGAAACTCTTGTCTATATTTTTAATTGAAAGAGTCAATTCTTTCACCTCCGTTTATTTTTTCCATGAGTAAATACAAAAGGAGCAGGAGAATCAAAACCAGTGTGGACATGGCATAGGCCAAACTGTAGTCTCCCGCCTGCTGTAGATTGAAGATAAACAGGCCGATGGTCTTGGTGTAGGGGCCGGAGAGCATGGCCGAGAGGCTCAGCTCCGTGAGGGAATACACAAAGATCAACAGGGACGAGGTCAAAATATACTTGTAGATGAGGGGGAGAAAGATCTTGAACCACTTTTTAAAAAAGGAGCTGTCCGAGAGGAGGGCCGCGTACTCCAAATTGTGGGACATGGCGCCAAAGGCCTGATGGGCCGCCTTCATGTCGATGATTAAAAAGCGGGTCACATAGGCGATGAGGATGATCCCCGGCCCCCCGTAGAATCCAAAATTGAGCCAGGGGATGGGCTTGGCCCAGTGAAAGATCATGGAGAGGGCCAGGACCATGCCAGGGAGGGAATAGGAGATGCTGGTTCCCTTTTCCAGCAGGGACATGGAGCGGGGGTAGCGGTCCTTCCACTTAAAATAGCCATAGACCAGGGACAGAAGAGCACAGATGACTACGGTGATCAGGGCATAGGTCAAACTGTTGGTCATGGACATTTTAATGGAGGAGATGGAGAAGAGGCCCCTGTAGTTGTCCAAGCTGAAATTGGCCAGGGAAAATTCCCTCACATAGTTGGAGATAAAGGAGGAGTAGACCATAAAGCCAATGGGGACGATGTTGATGAAGATCAATGCGGAGAAGGTGAGGATCTCCACGGCCCTTCTCACGGCGGCAGGAAAGGCGTAGCGAACGGACTTATCCTCCCGGGCGTCCTTGCCGGTCCTCGCTCTCTTTAGAATCTGCCCCTCCGTCTGGGAAATGGAAACGGAAATGACAAAGAGGAGGACGGAGAGGACCGCCGGACTGGTAAAGCCCCCCGTGGAGACGGAGATGGTCTTTTCATAGATGAGGGTGGACAGGACGGGGATCCCCGCCGACACCCCCAAAAAGGCGGGGATGGAGAAATTGTCCAGACTGGAGAGAAATACCAGGACAAAGGTGCTCACCAGGGTGGGGCGGATCTGCCGGAGATTGATCTTTCTGAAGGTCTCCAAAACTCCGTAGTTCAGAAGATGGGAGGCGTACTCGCTACTCAGGGGGACCTTGATCAGGCTCCGGTACACGCTCAAATACACAAAGGGAATGTAGCAGAGGGTCATGACAAAGATGATCCCCCCCATGGAGTAGAGATTGATGGGGGCAAGTCCCAGCCGGGCAAGGATTTTGGTGACCATGCCCACACTTGAGGTGATATTGGTCCAGGCCAGGGTCATGATGTAGCCGGGGACGATAAAGGGCAGATAGACCAGGACCTTTAAAATACGCTTAAATTTAATATTGGTATAGGCGATGACAAAGGCCAGATAAGTGCCCAGGATGACGGTCAAAGCGGACGTGACAAGGCCGATGATCAAAGTGTTGGCAATGCCCTCCACAACTCTGGGATCGGAAAATACTTCGCCGTAATTGGAAATAAGACCATCCCCTTTAACACTCATGAGAAAGAGTTTGATAAAGGGGATGATCAAAACAAATAGTATGGGTAGCACCAATAGATGGTCTACGGTCTGATTTCTCTTCAAAGGATCTCCTTTTTAGTTAAAGACTTTCGAAAATTCTTCCTTGTCCGCCTCTCTGTTTTCCAAGAGGACGGCATCGTCGCCCAAGAGCACTTGGAGGTCTTTGGCGGACTTGAGTCCTTCGGGAGCTTCCACGTCTTCACGGATGGGGGTGTAGCCCATGTCGGCGGCCAGTTGCTGCCCCTCCTTAGAGATGATGTAGTCGTAGAAGGCCTGAGCCACTTCGGGGTTCTGGGTGCCCTTTACAATGCCCACAGGCTCCGTCACAATGGGGGATCCCTCCTCGGGATAGATGAAGACCACGGGGGCCCCTTCATTCTTAGAGCGATTGGCCATGTAGTCCACGATGATGCCCAGGCCCTTTTGGCCCTCCATCACTGCCTTTTGCACGGCGCCATTGCCCTTGTCCACCAAAATGTCGTTGTCCTTGAGGCCCTGGTAGAACGCCCAGCCCAGGCCGTCGGTGCGGGTGATGAGGGAGAGATTGTAGGCGGCAGCTCCCGAGTAGAGGGGGGAGGGCATAATGGTTTGGGACTTGGTCTCGGGGCTGATGAGGTCTTTAAATGCCTTTACTTCCCCGGGATACACTTCGGTGTTTTGGATGATTCCAGTGGAGATGATCTTGGTGCCAGCGTAGAACTTGTCGGGGTCGTAGAATTTGGGATCCAGGCCCTCCAGCTCAGGGGATTCGTACGGCTCCAGGAGGTCATTGGCCTTGAGGATTTCAAAAGTAACCGTGTCAGAGACCAAAATCACATCAGCTTGAACGGCGTTGACTTCCTTTTCAGAGAGGATTTTGGAGACCACTTCCTCCGTGCCGGATCTGAATACCACCACATCGGCCTTGGGGTGAAGCTCCTTGAAGCCCTCAATGAGCTGATTGGCGTCCTCTTCAGGTTGAGAAGTGTAGAGGGTGATGGTGCCTTCAACTTCAGCGGTCTCTTGGGCCACCTCGTTTTGGGATGCATTTTCAGGGGCTGCGGCACTGTTTTCGCCACCTGGAGCACAGGCAGTGAGGGTGAAGATCAGTAGCAGTAGGGCGATGATTTTTTTCATAGTAGATTGTTCTCCTTTAAAAATTTGATATTGCGATCCAAAAAAAACAGAGTATTGCCGGTTTCCATACCCTCAAGTACCATGGGTATTTCTCTTTTGGCAATGGCTCTGATGATTTCAGTCATGGGGAATATGCCGCGGTCCAGGGGGCTGTGATAGCTGTCCTTCAATCGGTTGCTGAGGTGGACCTTGGATATTTCCTCCAAGTGGTCCAGGAGGAAGTAAATCTCCTCCGTGCTGTCACAGTGGGACACATCCAGGGTCACTTGAACTTTGCCATAGTCGTCGCCCAAGAGTTTTTTTAGGGAAGCCATGTCCACGATGAATTCCTTGTTCGCCTTCTCCATAATCTCAATGGAGATGGGAACTTCCCTTTGGGAGGCGTAGTCCAAAATTTGGTCCAAACTCTCCCTGAGAAATCCATAGTAGCTCTCAGGGTCCTGATTCACGGAAAACCGCCCCGGGTGGATGGTCAGCTCCTGGGCGGAGATTTCCCCGGCCAGGTCGATGTCCCTGACCATCTCTGCGACACTCAAATCTCTAATATTTTTATTTATGGAAGCCAAGTTTAAGTCCCAGCTCTTGCCGTGAAGGATGAGCCTGGTGCCGAACTTTGACTTTAACTCACGGATCCTCTCTGCACTTAAATTTTGGTTCTCCATTTGTTGAGACCAGAACTCTATGCCCGACAGCCCGTTGGCCTTCACATAGTCAAAGATTTCATCTGCGGTGAAATCCCACATGAGAGAAGAAGCGATTAAAAATTCTCCGATCCTCGTCACCTCCTCTGTAGCAATATATCGCCATCTTGTATGGAATATATTGCTCCATCTTGAAGAATGGGTAAAGTTTTTGAGCGGTCCAAAAAAGGAGCTCCCCCACCCAAACTTTTGAAGGCTGAGTGCCACTTTATAAATTCATTCCCTTTACCTGCCCCGGCAGCAGTTTGAAGAGGGGATGGGGGCATTTAAAAATAAATTTCTAAAACCATATTTCTCCAGCAGGGCATCTGTGTTCCCAGAAGCCACAATTTGGAGGCAAAAAAACCCCCAAGCTGGTCGCGGGGATCCAAACTTGGGGTTTGCAAGATTAGTTTTTAAAGCTGTGGACGGGGGCGGGGATGTAGCCCCCTCGGCAGGTGAGCTCATCGCAGCTGCCGGGGTGGACGGGGAGAATGGGGGCGGAGCCCAAGAGGCCGCCGAAGAAGGCCTCCTCTCCCACGGTTTTGCCCACTACGGGGATGATTCGCACGGCGGTGGTCTTTTGATTGATGATGCCAATCATGGCCTCATCGGCGATGATGGCGGAGAGGGTGGAGGCTTTCGTGTCTCCGGGAATGGCAATCATGTCCAGGCCCACGGAGCAGACGCAGGTCATGGCCTCCAGCTTGTCCAGGCCAATGTGGCCGTTTCTGGCAGCGGCAATCATCCCCTCGTCTTCGCTCACGGGGATGAAGGCACCGCTCAGGCCCCCCACGTGGTCGGAGGCCATGATGCCCCCCTTTTTCACGGCGTCATTGAGGAGGGCCAGGGCGGCGGTGGTGCCGTGGCCCCCGGCAAATTCCACCCCGATCTCCTCCAGGATCCGGGCCACGGAGTCGCCCACGGCGGGGGTGGGGGCCAGGGAGAGGTCGATGGTGCCAAAGGGCACCCCAATGGCCTCGGCCACCTTGGAGCCCACCAACTCTCCCAGGCGGGTGATTTTAAAGGCGGTCTTTTTAATGGTCTCGGAGACCACCTCGAAGCGGGCCCCCCGGACCTTCTCCAGGGCGTGCTTCACCACTCCGGGGCCGGAGACCCCCACGTGGAGGACCACATCCCCCATGCCCACGCCGTGAAAGGCCCCGGCCATAAAGGGATTGTCCTCCACGGCATTGGCAAAGACCACCAGCTTGGCGCAGCCAATGCTGTCGGCCTGGGCGGTGTGCTCTGCTGTCTCCTTGATGGTCTCTCCCAGGAGCTTTACGGCGCTCATATTGAGGCCGTCCTTGGTGGTGCCCACATTGACTGAGGCGCAGACCTTCTCCGTCTGGGCCAGGGCCTGGGGGATGGAGCGGATGAGAATCTCATCGGCGGGGGTCATGGTGCCGTGGACCAGGGCGGAAAAGCCCCCAATGAAGTCCACCCCAATCTCCTGGGCGGCCCGGTCCATGGTCTGGGCAAATTTCACATAGTCCTTGTCGCCGCAGGCCCCGGCAATGAGGGCGATGGGGGTCACCGAGACCCGCTTGTTGACCACGGTGACTCCGTAGGTCTTGCCCACCTGATCGGCCGCTTGGACGAGATCTCTGCCGTAGCGGACAATTTTGTCGTAGATCTTCCGGCAGGCGACATCGCTGGAGGCGTCCACGCAGTCCAACAGGGAGATGCCCAGGGTGACCGTGCGGATGTCCAGGTGCTCCTCATCGAACATTCGAATGGTTTCTAGAATTCGCTTTTGATCCATGGGCCCCTCCTAAATGGTGTGCATGGCATCGAAGATCCCCTGATGCTGAACCCGGATGGACAGGCCCATCTCCTGGCCCAGGGCCTCAAAGGCGTCCACCACATCCTGGAAGGGGACGGTCATTTTGGCCAGGTCCACAATCACCGTCATGGTGAAAAAACCGTCCAGTACCGTCTGGGCGATGTCGATGATATTCAGTTGAAACTCCGCGGTCTTCTTGGCCACTTCCGCCACAATGCCCACGCGGTCTTTGCCAATAACAGTGATTACAGCTCTCATAGCTCGATTCCCTCCATTTTGTGAATATCGTTTATTATATCACTTTACCGCGGGAAAATGCCCCTCCCGGGGCCCTGATTTCCCCCCTCGGCCAGAATCCCCTGATCGTAGGCTTCAAAGAGGGCGGTGAGGTCCTCAATTTCCCCCTGAATGGCCCGGCCCTCGTCGGTGTCCCAGCGGCGGCGGCGCTTCTTGTACTTCATCACATACTCCAGCTCCGAGGTGATGTCGAAATTTTCCCGGATGAGGGCCTCCTCCTGGGTGATGGGCTTGTGGGCCGCCATGAGGATGCCGTAGGAATTGCTGATGAGGGTGTAGCCGGCGGTGCCGGTGGTCTTGCGATAGGCGGGGGCAAAGCCCCCGTCGATGACCACCAGGTGGCCGCCCCCCTTAATGGGGGACTCGCCGCTGGGTTTTTTCACCGGGGTGTGGCCATTGATGAGAAGGCTCCGCTCCGAGTTGAGGCCAAAGGCCCGGAGGATGCTCAGAGTGACCTCCTCCTTCTCCCTGAGGGAGTAGTAGGGGTTCTTTCGCTCCCGGTGGGTGTTTTTGTCCTCGATGTAGTAGCGCTCAAAGGTGGTGATGCGCTCCTTGCCAAAGAGGGGGGAGTCCTGGCCGCACCAGAGATAGAAGAGGATGTCCAGGGCCCGCTGGCGATCGCCTGTCTTTTCGGCGTAGCGGGCACGGCGCACCTGGCGGTCCAGCTCATCCAAGAGGGCCCTGCCGGAGAGATTTTCCCCCAGGAAGTGGGTCTCTTTGAAGCTGCCGTCCCCATTGAGGGGGATGCAGCCGTGGAAGAGGAGATTGTCGTTGATGACCTTGTACATGCCCCCTCGGTCGATGAGAAAGCGAATGTGGCGCTGGAGCTTTTCCGCCCGCTGAAAGGCCTTGGAGAGCTCCTCTAAAATCCCCTCCTCTTCCGGGGTGATGGTGAGAGGATCCTGGGGGTCCACCCCCAAGTCCTCCCTTAAAGGATAATCCACGCCCTCCACTTGGACCCACTTTCCATCGGCGCTGACTCGGTCCAGGAGAATGCGCTCGTCCATGTCAAAGAGGGGATTTCGAGCGATGACCTCGGCCTCCGTTTTAAACTGGAGGAGGGCGGCCAATTTGTGGGCCCTGGTGAGGATCATCCTCCGGCTGGGATCGGCCTCCTCCACCTTGGGAATGAAGGCCTCCCCTGCGGCCACATGCTCCTCGGCATAGCGGAGGAGGGGCAGGAGGCTGATGCCATAGGCCTCCTCAATGGTCTCCACGGCATTGTAGCGGAGGGCAATGCGAATGACGCTCATCATCAGGGGCCTGGAGCCCAGGGCCGCCCCAATCCAGGCGATGTCGTGATTGCCCCACTGAATGTCCACCCGGGGGTGGGCGGCGAGAAAGTCCATGATGCGGTGGGCGCCGTCGCCCCGGTCGTAGATGTCCCCCAACACGTGGAGGTGCTCCACGGCAAAGGCCACGGTGACATCGGCCACATCCTCCACCACCTGCTCCAGGGCCCCCATCTCCATGAGGGCGTCCAGTATGGCATCCACATAGTGGCGCTTGTGGCGGGCCGCCCGCTCCTCCAGTAGGAGGGTGTCCAAGAGCTTCTCATAGGGCCCGGGAAAGAAGGACTGGAGGTGATCGTGGTCGTACTTACTGGCCACTCGCTTGGCCACCAGTATCATCTGAAAGAGCTGCTCCTTGAGCCTCTCCTCGTAGTCCCCGGCAAGGGACGCTCTGAGGTCCTCCATCTTCTCCCGGGGATAGTAGATGAGGGTGGCCAGGCCGTCCTGCTCTTTTTGGGGCAGCTTGGGGAAGAGCTCGCCAATGTAGCGGCGAATGGTCCCCGAGGCATTGCGCAGGACATGGGTGAAGGCGGTGAATTCCCCGTGAAGATCGGAGACAAAGTGCTCCGTGGGCTTGGGAAGTTCCAAAGTGGCCCGCCTCATGGCAATGGCCTCCACCACAGTTTCCCGGGTGGGATAGCGCTGGCTCAATAGTTCTAAATACTTGCTGGATCCGTGGGTCATTTCCTCACTCCTTTGGTCCTAGTATAGCCCACTCTCTTTCTGGTCGTGTAAAATTATGGTATACTTTCAGTACATTGAGGAGGAAATATGGACAGGGAAATCGCTATGATACGGGACAAAATTCGCAGCATTGAAGATCACCCCAAGGAGGGGATTATTTTTCGTGACATCACCCCCGCCCTGGGAGATTCACAGACCATGGAGGCCATGGTAAAGAGCTTGGTGGAGCTGGCCAAGGAGTATTCCGTGGACAAAGTGGTGGGCATTGAGGCCAGGGGCTTCATTGTGGGGGCACCGGTGGCCTACGCCCTGGGGGTGGGCTTTGTGCCCATTCGAAAGCCCGGAAAACTCCCGGCGGAGCGCTACGTCCAGGAGTACGCCCTGGAGTACGGCACCGATGTCATTGAAATGCACAAGGATGCCATTGCCCCCGGGGAGAAGGTCCTCATTGTGGACGATCTTCTGGCCACGGGGGGCACCAGTGTGGCCGCCGCCAAACTCATCCACCAGGCGGGAGGGGAGATCCAGGCCTTCCTCTTCCTCATTGAGCTGGACGATTTGGAGGGGCGAAAGTCCATTGAAGAGTACAGAGTGGCCTCGGTCCTTCACTACTAAAAAACCGCAAAAAAAGGGAGTCCCTAGGGACTCCCTCCTCTATATGGCAGGCGGATTTCCGCCACAAAAAAATGGAGCGGGTGAAGGGAATCGAACCCTCGCAACCAGCTTGGGAAGCTGGGGCTCTACCACTGAGCTACACCCGCATGATAGAGTAATTTTACATGATGATAATAATCCCGTCAAGGAGGAATTATGAATCTAAGCTACCAACAGGCCCTGGAACTTCTGCAGAAGTACAACAAAGAGCCCTTCCACGTGGAGCACGGCAAAACGGTGGGGGAAGTGATGGCCCACTTTGCCGAGACTCGGGACCCGGAGCGGGTGGAGTTTTGGCGACTGGTGGGGCTCCTCCACGACATCGACTTTGAAATGTGGCCCGAGGAGCACTGCGTCAAGGCCGAGGAGCTCCTCCGTAAGGAGGGCATAAGCGAGGAGATGATCCACGCCATCACCTCCCACGGCCACGGCATGACGGGCACAAAAAATGCCCCGGAGCTGGAGATGGAAAAGGTCCTCTTTGCCGTGGACGAGCTCACGGGGATCATCGGGGCCGCCCGCCTCATGAGGCCCAGCAAGTCCACCCTGGACATGGACCTCAAGAGCGTGAAAAAGAAGTTCAAAGACAAAAAATTCGCCGCCGGCTGCGACCGCACCGTCATCACCCAGGGGGCGGAGCTACTGGGCATGGAGCTGCCGGAGCTCATGGAACAGACCCTGGCGGGCATGCAAAAAATGGAAAAAGGGGAAAACTAGACTCTTCCCTCCCTCCTCGCCCGGGGCGGGGCAGAACGTCTTTATCTTGACAAAGTGCCCATCTCATAATAGGATTAATTTGTAATGGGTACCTTTTCCATTGGGGAAAAATGGGTAGAAAGTTTACGTGGAACGTCTGGATCATACTTGAGAAAGGACTGACGAATGAGTAAAGTCATTGAAAAAGAAAAGGCACTAGACCTTTTCCAGGATGGTCAAACCATTCTCTTTGGTGGATTTTTGAACGCCGGGAGCGCCAATGAGCTCCTGCAATATGTTGCCGATAACAAGGAACTCAAAGATCTCACCATCATCGGAAACGACGCTCACTTTGGCGACAGAGAGGGCATTGCCTCCTTCACCGCCAAAAAATACGTCAAGAGAGTCATCACTTCCTACATCGGAAGCGACCGTGAACTGGGCCGTCAAATGAACGCCGGGGAAACGGAAGTTGTCCTGGTGCCCCAGGGAACCTTGGCAGAGCGCATCCGTGCCGGTGGATTCGGCCTCGGCGGCGTGCTGACCCCCACCGGTGTGGGCCTGGAGGAAATTGAAGAGGGCAAGGAAATCATCGAAGTGGACGGACGGAAATTCCTCCTGGAAAAACCCATCGTAGGGGACATCGCCGTAATCAACTGCGCCCAAGCGGACACCTACGGCAATCTGGTCTTCACCGGCATGACCCGGAACTTCAATGAGCTCATGGCCTTTGCCGCCCCCACCGTCATCGTACAAGCCGACGAAGTAGTGGAACCTGGCGAATTGGATCCCGAGCGCATCTCCGTCCCCGGTGCCGTAGTCACCCACATCGTCGACGGTTCCAAGTTCTAGGGAGGTCTCCAATGGATAGACAACAAATCAAAGAAACAATTGCCAAGCGCGTTGCCAAGGAATTTAAAGATGGCGACTTTGTAAACCTGGGGATCGGTATTCCCACTTTAGCTTCCGACTATGTGGCCGAGGGCGTGGAAGTGACCCTCCAGTCTGAGAACGGCTACTCCGGTGCCGGCCCCGCTCCCGAAGCAGGAAAAGAGCGGGCTGACCTGGTGAACGCCGGGGGCATGCCCGGAACCATCACCAAAATCGGCAGCTTCTTCAACTCCGCCACCAGCTTTGGCCTCATTCGGGGCGGCCACGTGGACATGACCGTTTTGGGGGCCCTCCAAGTGGCTGAAAACGGCGACCTGGCCAACTACATGATCCCCGGCAAGCACGTTCCCGGCATGGGGGGCGCCATGGACCTGGTATCCGGTGCCAAGAAAGTCATCGTGGCCATGGAGCACACCCAAAAGGGCAATCACAAAATTCTGGAACGCTGCACCCTGCCCCTCACTGGCAAGGGCGTCGTGGACATGATCATCACCGAAATGGGCGTGATGGAAGTCACCGACGAGGGTCTGGTCCTCACGGAACTCAATCCCGACTTCACCTTCGACGAAATCCAAGCCGCCACCGGTGCCACCCTCATTAAGGGCGAAGGCATTGTGGAATCCGACGGACTGGTACCTGGAAAATAAAATATCCCCCCAAGGGGGCATGAAAAAAGAGCCGCGCTGCGGCTCTTTTTTTTGAGGAGATACATTTTTTACATTGAGGTATTTATAGAGAGATTTTCCAGGGATCTGGGCTCTTTAGCCGAAGAAGCTCGCCCAGATCAAAAAGCCCACGGAGATCACAATGCCCACATAGAGGAGCACCATGACACAGAAGCCCATGATGTCCTTGGCGGAGAGCTTGGCAATGCCCAGGGCAGGCAGGGCCCAGAAGGGCTGCAGCATATTGGTCCAGGAGTCTCCCCAGGCCACGGCCATGGCGGTGATGCCGGGGTCAATGCCCATGCGCACGGAAGCGGGCATGGCAATGGGTCCTTGAACGGCCCACTGTCCGCCACCGGAGGGCACGAAGACGTTGATGAGGCCCGCACTCCAGAAGGTGAACATGGGGAAAGTTTTCTCGTTGGAAATGGCCAGGAAGAAATTGGTGATTTGGCTGGCCAGAGATACGCCGTCGGCATTGGCACCGGTCATCAGACCCATGATTCCAGCGTAGAAGGGGAATTGGAGGATGATGCCCCCGGCGCCCTTCACGGCGTCATTGATGGCAGCAACGTAGCGGATGGGGGTTTTGTGGAAGAGGACCCCCAGTACCAAGAAGATGAGATTGACGATATCGAGGCTCAGGTCGAAGCCATTGGCCCTAAAGTGCATGATGAGGAAGATACCCCCCAGAATCACCACAATGGCGGAGAGGATCACACTGTTTTCCAGGCGATCGGCGGGGGTCCACAGGGAGCGGTCCTTTTCCTCTTCCTCTTCAACGAGGTCGTCCTTCAACAGCTCGGGATCCACCGTTACGATCTTATCGGGATCCGGCTGCATGGCCTTGTTGATGAAGGGAAGGGTGAGGATGATCAGCCAGCTCATAATGAGGTTGGGCACACTGAAGAGGGTGCGGGTTACGGGAATGGTGGAGGTGAGGGCCCCTTGGGTGACCTTGGTCACTTCCTCCACATTGGAAGCTACGGTGAGGGGAACGGAACCGGAAACCCCGGCGTGCCAAACGACGAAGCCGGAGTAGGCAGCGGCAATGAGGAGCCGGTAGTCCACATTCTTGACGGTCTTGGCAAGTTCACGGGCCAGGAGGGCACCGACGATGAGACCGAAGCCCCAGTTGATCCAACAGGCCACAGCCGATACAAAGGAAACGAGCATAATGGCTTGGGTGGGCGTCTTTGCAATGGAGGCAATCCGCACCAGGAGTTTTTTCACCGGCTTGGAACTGGCCAGGGCATTGCCCAGTACCAGTACCAGGGCCATTTGCATGGTGAAGGACAATAGCGACCAGAAGCCATTGCCCCAGTGGCCAATGAGGGCGATGGGGCCCTGGCCGGTGGTGATCATGCTGACGACAAAGGTAATGAGGGTCAGAATAATAGCGAAAATGTAGGCATCGGGCAAATACCGTTGCACCAAAGCTACACTCGCATTGGTGAGTTTCTTAAACATATACGCTCCTAACATGAACAATAAATACCTCGATAGATTCATGGTAACACTTTAAAGGAAGCCCATCAATAGGAATAGATTTTACATTTGAAATCGGGAAGGGAAGGCGGGAAGGGATTTGAGAAAATCCTGACAAATCCAGGGCTTGGGGGGAATTTCCCCACGAAAAAAATAATTTTTCCCTCCGGGAATAGCTTTTCAGAGAATTCAATTCATGAAAATTAGGGCAAAAAACCGGGCGAAAAGGGGCAAAAAGGCCGCAGATTGGCAAGAAATAGACAAAAAATGGCCACTTCACGAGCCAGTGCCTTTGCGAAAAAATGGTGAAAAAAGGGGAAAATTCAGGGGATACCAGACAAATTTGGGAGGAATTATAAAATTTTTTTCCAGGATTATAGATTAATTGACAATTTTTTCTTGCAAAATTAAATAAGCTGTGCTAATTTAAGATTAACAACAAGAGGTAAACGATAACCAACTGCATACATATAGAAATAGAGGAGCGTACGTAGGGTAGGGCGACCGAAGGTTGCGTGCGCCGATGGCTTTAGCCAGGGTACTTGGAGCAGGGTCCAAGTAACTGTCCCGTTATGGTATGGGGAGAGCTATTTCAAAGAGCTTTATTTTAAGCTGTTTGAAAGGGCTCTCTTTTTGTTGCAATGAATTGGTGCATCCTTTATCCGGAATCTTGTTGGAAGTATATAAAACTAAAATTTTTTAAGGGGGTACATGAATGGAAAAAGCTACAATTCGCCTGAGAATGTCCTCCGGGGATGCCCACTACGGTGGCAACCTGGTGGACGGTGCCCACATGCTGGCACTTTTTGGAGACGTTGCAACGGAACTGCTCATTCGCCACGACGGCGATGAGGGCCTCTTCCTCACCTACGACAGCGTGCAGTTCAAGGCACCGGTCTATGCTGGAGACTTCATCGAAGCTGAGGGTGAAATCACCGAAGTGGGCAATAGCTCCCGGAAAATGACCTTTGTTGCCCGTAAGTACATCAAGGCCCGCACCGATATCTCCGACTCCGCAGCCGATCTTTTGGAAGAGCCCGAAGTGGTCTGCGAAGCCACCGGCATCTGCGTGGTTCAAAAACAAAACCAAAGAAAGTAAGGCCATGGAAAAACTCATCATTACCGCTGCCATCTGCGGCGCAGAGGTGACCAAGGAACAAAACCCCATGGTCCCCTACACTGTGGAAGAAATTGTAAGGGAAGCTAAAAGTGCCTACGACGCCGGCGCCAGCATCATCCACCTCCACGTTCGAGAGGACGATGGTACGCCCACCCAATCCAAGGCTCGCTTTGAAGAGTGCATCGATGCCATCCGCAAGGTCTGCCCCGATGCCATCATTCAACCCTCCACTGGCGGTGCCGTGGGGATGAGCGACATGGAGCGCTTGGAAGTGACCGAGCTGCACCCCGAAATGGCCACCCTGGACTGCGGTAGCTGTAACTTCGGGGGGGACGAGGTCTTCCTCAACAGCGACACCACCATCAGAAACTTCGGCCGCATCATGCAAGAGCGTGGCGTAAAGCCCGAGGTGGAAGTCTTCGACAAGGGCATGGTGGATTTGGCCAAGGGCTACATTAAAGAGGGCGTCATCACCCAGCCCACCCACTTCGACTTTGTCATGGGCGTTCAGCTGGCCGCTACCGTTCCGGACCTGGCCTATATTGCAGGCTCCGTTCCCGAGGGAAGCACCTGGACGGTGGCAGGGGTTGGCAAGAACCAATTCCCCATGGCCACAGCCGGCATCCTCATGGGGGGCCACGTCCGCGTGGGCTTTGAGGACAATCTCTACATTGAAAAGGGAAAACTCGCTGAAAGTAATGGTCAGCTGGTTGAGAAGGTTGTAACTATTGCAAAACTGCTGGGCCGTGAAATTGCCACACCAGCCGAGGCCCGGGAGATTTTGAGTCTGCCAAAGAGGGAGGAACTATGAAGCAAGGAAACCGCTACGGTACCCACCGGGTACTAGAGCCCAAGGGGATACTGCCCCAACCCGCCATTAAAATTGACAACGACATGGAGATCTACGACAACGAGATCCTCATTGACGTGGACACCCTGAACATCGACTCCGCATCCTTCACCCAAATCTACAATCAAGCGGAAAAGGATCTGGACAAGACCAAAGAAATCATCATGGACATCGTGGCAACCCGGGGCAAACACCAAAACCCCGTCACCGGTTCCGGTGGGATGCTCCTGGGCACCGTTGAAAAAATTGGTCCCGCCCTGGAAGGCAAGACCGACCTCAAGGTGGGGGACAAAATTGCCACTCTGGTATCCCTCTCCCTGACCCCCCTCCGCATCGACGAGATCGTGGCCATCAATCCCGAAATCGACCGCGTGGAAATCAAGGGCAAGGCCATTCTCTTTGAATCCGGCATCTACTCCATCGTTCCCGACGATCTGCCCGAAAACTTAGTACTTAGCGTGCTGGACGTCTGCGGCGCTCCCGCCCAAACGGCCAAAATCGCAAAACTCGGCCAAACCGTCATGGTCATCGGTGGACCCGGTAAGGCCGGCATGCTCTGCCTCTACGAAGCCAAGCGTCGGGTGGGCGTCACCGGCAAGGTGATCTGCGTCAACTACGACGAAACCCGCTTCAAGGAAATCCAAGAGATGGGCATTGCCGATGTGTGCATCGCAGCCGATGCCACCGACGCCGTGGGCCTGTTGGAAAAAGTGGAGGAAGTCACCGGTGGCGAGCTCTGCGATGTAGTGATCAACTGCGTCAATGTGGAAAACACCGAAATGGCCTCCATTCTCTGCACCAAGGACGACGGTCTCGTGTACTTCTTCTCCATGGCCACCAGCTTCACCAAGGCTGCTCTCGGCGCTGAAGGGGTAGGCAAGGACGTCAACATGATGATCGGTAACGGATACACCAAGGGCCACGCTGAACTCACCCTGCAAATCATGCGTGACTCCGAAGACCTTCGCAATCTCTACACCCAACTTTTTGTTTAGGAGGAAAAAATGGATTTCACTAAGTACAACAACGTTCGCAGAAACTACAAAGACATCCCCCTGTACAAGGACGTAACTGAAGAAGAGTGGAACGACTGGCAATGGCAAGTTAGAAACCGCATCTCCGATACCGAAACCCTGGGCAAAATCATCAACCTCACCGATGAAGAGCGCAAGGAAATCGACGAAGCCGGTGCTCGCTTCCGCTGGGCCATTACCCCCTACTACGCTTCCATCATGGATCCCAACGATCCCAAGGACCCCGTTCGTCGCCAAGCAGTTCCCGCAGGTCTCGAGCTGAACACCGCTTCCTACGAGCAGGCTGACCCCCTCCACGAGGACGCCGACAGCCCCGCACCTGGCATCACCCACCGCTATCCCGACCGCATCCTCTTCCTCATCACCGACATGTGCTCCATGTACTGCCGTCACTGCACCCGTCGTCGCTTCGCCGGTGGTAAAGACGCCACCATCTCCAAGGAGCAAATCGACAAGGGTCTGGAATACGTCCGCAGAACGCCTCAAGTTCGCGACGTCCTCCTCTCCGGTGGGGACGCTCTTCTGGTCAGCGACGAGCGCCTCGAGTATGTCATCAGCGAACTGAGAAAGATCGACCACGTTGAAATCGTCCGCATCGGTAGCCGTGCACCCGTGGTACTGCCCCAGCGGATCACCGACGAGCTCATCGACATGCTGAAAAAATACCACCCCATCTGGCTCAACACCCACTTCAACACCCCCAGAGAAATCACCCCCGAAGCCGCTGCAGCCTGTGCAAAACTCGCAGACGCTGGTGTTCCCCTGGGCAACCAATCCGTACTTCTGCGCGGCATCAACGACTCCGTAAAGGTAATGCGGGATCTGGTACACGGCCTCGTACAAATGAGAGTGCGCCCCTACTACATCTACGAATGTGACCCCTCCCTGGGGATCGAGCACTTCCGCACCAAGGTCTCCAAGGGGATCGAAATCATGGAAGGTCTCCGCGGTCACACCTCCGGTTACTGCGTACCCACCTTCGTTGTGGACGCTCCCGGTGGCGGCGGAAAGACCCCCGTTATGCCTAACTATGTCATCAGTCAGTCCCCCAACAAGATCGTTCTCAGAAACTACGAGGGCATCATCACCACCTTCACCGAGCCCAACTATGTTGTGGATGAAGATCCCTTCTACGCTGAAGGCAACGAAGATGACGGCGTAACCGAACTCCTCCGTGGCGAAGAACAAAAATACATGGAGCCCCAAGGACTGCCCCGTCACGAACGCAGCAAGGCCAACAAGGAGCGCATGAAATAAGAGGGGATCGTGAACCTCTTAGAAAAACTCTATCCGGAACACTCCCGAGTCAGCATCATCGGGATGAGTAAAAACTCAGGCAAGACCTTCACCCTAAATGCCCTCATGGCAGAGGCCGAGGAAATGGGCCTCACCATGGGCATCACCTCCATCGGAAGGGATGGGGAGCGGGTGGACGTCTTGACGGAGACGGAAAAGCCCACCGTCTACCTGCCCGCTGAGAGCCTGGTGGCCACCACCACCAAGCTCATGGAGCTCAGCGAAGCCACCATGGCCATTCAAGAGGTGACGCCCTTTGCGACACCTCTGGGCCCGGTGGTCCTGGCCAAGGTGATGTACGGGGGCAATGTCCAGGTCTCCGGTCCCCAAACCCTGAGGGACATGGCCCACATCCTGGATGCCCTCCAGGGATACGGGGCCCAAGTGGTCCTGGTGGACGGGGCCTTGGACCGCAAGAGCCAAGCCGCCCCCGAGCTCACCTCCGCCACCATCCTCGCCACCGGTGCCGCCTACCACCGGAGCATGGAGCGAGTGGTGGAGGACACGGCGCATGTGGCCAAGCTCTTTGCCCTGCCGGAGCTGCCAGAGTTTCAGCCCCTCTTGGAGGAGCACACCCTGGCCGTCATGGACCGGAAGGGGGCGGTCACGGAAATTCCCGTGGCCACCTCCCTCATGGCGGGGAGAAGACTGGCAGAGGTGGTGGGGGAGGATACGGCCTACATTCTGGTCTCCGGTGCCCTGGTGGGCAGCGTGGTGGAGACCTTAATGCAGCACTCCAAGCCCTCCTCCTACACCATTGTGGTGAAAGACCCCACCAAGATCTTCATTGACAGCAAGAGCTACCGCCGCTTCACCATCCGGGGACTGAATTTGGCCGTGGCCCACGCCTCCAAGCTGGTGGCCATTACCGCCAATCCCTATGCACCGGAGGGCTATCAATTTGAGAGTGGCCGCTTCCTCCGTGCCCTCAAGGAGCGCATTGAGGATGTACCTATTGTGGACCTCATGAGGGGGCAAGGATGAGCAAGGACAAAATCACCATGGATGCCTTCATGGACGAACAAGTGAAGAGGGCCATCGACTGGGACTTCATCCTGGAAAAAATGCGTCCGCTGACTCCCTACGGATTGGAGTATAAAAAAGCACTCCGTCCCTATCCTTTGGGCACCGAGGACTATCTCAGAAGGGACCTGGACCTTCTGGAGATCATCCTTTCCTGGGACCGTGAACAGGCCAAAGAGGCCCTGAAGCTGCTCCACACCGTCAAGGATATTCGCTACTCCCTGCGCCGAGCCAAGGGGGGCAATATCCTCAGTGAAGTGGAAATTTTTGAAATTAAAAGTCTGGTCTATGCCTCCCAGCACCTTCAAAAATTTCTGCCGGAAAAAGCCCGGGATGATGTAAAACTCACCTTTGTTCCCCTGGATGAGCTGATGGACTATCTCAATCCAGAGGGGCAAAACCCCCAGTCCTTCTACCTCTACGACTCCTACTCCGACTTTCTCACCAAATCTCGAAAGCGCAGGAGCCAATTGGAAAACGAGTATCGGGCCTCCCTGAGAAGCATCCGCTCGAAACTCAAAGAGGAATACGACCTGGCCCTGGGGGGAGATTTGACCATCACCCTGCCCAAAGACGACAAAAAAGCCCTGGCCCGGGCCGAAAGCGCACCCTACCTGACCTACAACCAAGAGACATTCCACAATGTCATCTTCAGCCTCAAGCCCGGGGCTGAGCTACTTAATCTCCAGGAGGACATTGAAAAGGCCAAGAGCAAAGAGTTCGACGCCACCCAGAGGGTCCTCCAGGAAATTTCCCAGGAAATTGCCAAATACGACAAAAAAATAAAAACCAATATACACGCCATAGCAAACTTAGACCTGTATCTGGCCAAGGCCGATCTCACCCGAAAAATTGGGGGCGTGAAGCCTGAAATTATAGAGGAGCACCGCCTGGAGCTGGTGGAGGGGAGATATCCCAAAATTGAGGAAAACCTCAAGCGCGAAAACATGTCCTTCACCTCCATCTCCATCAGCCTAAAGGAGGGTGTCACCTGTATCACAGGGGCCAATATGGGGGGCAAGACCATCAGCCTGAAACTGGTGGGCCTGGTCTCCGTCATGGCGCAAATGGGGCTGTTTGTACCGGCCAGGTCCCTGCGCCTGGGCCTCAACGCCTTCGTTCGCACCTCCATCGGGGACTATCAGTCCACCACCAGTGGGCTGTCCACCTTTGGCGGGGAAATCGAAAATGTGACCCACGCCATTGCCAGGGCACACCAGCGGGGGCTGCTCCTCATTGACGAGCTGGCCCGGGGCACCAATCCCCAGGAGGGCTATGCCATTAGCCTGGCCATTGTTCGCTTTTTGAGGGACAAGCCCGCCATGACCCTACTGACCACCCACTTTGACAAGGTGACCCACCTGGAGGGCATCAAGCACCTCCAGGTGGTGGGCCTTGCCAATATCGACTTAGAGGAATTGGAAGCCCACGAGGGGGATCCCCTGAGGGGCATCAATGAACTCATGGACTATCACTTAATGGAAGTATCCAATCTCGACGAGGTACCCAAAGACGCCATTCGCATTGCCCATCTCATGGGGCTTCCTCGAGAAATTACATCGTACGCTATCGACACACTAAAGAATGGATGGTGAATCATTTGGGGGAACTACATCTCAACCAAGAATTGATCGACTCTTCTAGACGATCAGCTCGACTCATCGCCCAGGAAGTCCAAGAATTTATCGACGCCCATACCACCGTGGCTACTGAGCGCGCCGTAGTTCGACTTCTTGGAGTGGACGGCCAAGACGAGGCCGAAGTACCCAAGCCCAATGTGGTCGTGGACCACGTAAAGGACAATGGTGGTTTGAACAAGGGAATCGCCTACTGGATGGCCAATGCCATGATCGAAACCGGTCTCGATGCCCAAGCCATTGCAGACGAAGTTGCCGCCGGCTCCTTGAACCTCACCGACCTGCCCAGACATCCCGATGAGGAAGTGCGCAGAGTCGCCGTGGAAGAGGCCAAAAAAGGCGTGGCAAAAATCGACGCTGCCAGAGAACGCAGAAATCAATACCTGGAAGAAATCGGCGAAGGGCCCCGTCCCCTCCTCTACCTCATTGTAGCTACGGGGAATATCTACGAGGACATCGTACAGGCCAAAGCTGCCGCCATGCAGGGGGCAGACATCATCGCCGTCATCCGCACCACCGGTCAGTCCCTTCTGGACTTCGTTCCCTACCACGCCCCCACCGGCGGCTTTGGGGGAACCTATGCCACCCAGGAAAACTTCCGCCTCATGCGGGAGGCCCTGGACGAAGCTGGGGAAAAAGTTGGAAAATACATTCGCCTCTGTAACTACTGCTCCGGACTCTGCATGCCCGAGATTGCAGCCATGGGGGCCGTGGAGCGCCTGGACGTCATGCTCAACGACGCCCTCTACGGCATTCTCTTCAGAGACATCAATATGCAAAGAACTCTGGTGGACCAATACTTCTCCCGGGTCATCAACGGCTATGCCGGCATCATCATCAACACCGGCGAGGACAACTACCTCACCACCGCCGATGCCTACGAAGAGGCCCACACCGTCCTGTCCAGTCAGTTCATGAACGAGCAATTTGCCCTCTTTGCAGCCCTGCCCGAGGAGCAAATGGGTCTGGGACACGCCTTCGAGATGGATCCCAATATGAAAAATGGCTTCCTCTACGAACTGGCCCAAGCCAAAATGGCCCGTCAAATCTTCCCCAAGGCGCCCTTGAAATACATGCCCCCCACCAAATTCATGACCGGTAATATCATGAAGGGCCACATTCAAGACGCCATGTTCAACCTCATCTCCATTATGAGCCACCAGGGCCTGCAACTTCTGGGGATGATGACCGAAGCCGTCCACACCCCCCACATTCAGGACCGCTACCTGGCCGTGGAAAACGCACAGTACATCTTCAACAACGCCCACGACCTGGGGGATGACATCGAGTTCAAGCGGGGCGGCATCATGGAGACTCGGGCCAATGAAGTATTGGAAAAAGCCGAGAAACTCCTGGCCGACATCGAGGCCGATGGCATTTTCGCCACCATCGAACAGGGTAAATTCGGAGATGTAAAACGCGCACGGGATGGCGGTAAGGGCTTGGAAGGCGTACTGGAAAAAGCTCCCGACTACTTCAATCCCTTTATTCCACTGATGACGGAAGGGAGGGAACTGGTATGACCGCTGGAATGCACTTAAATACCAACGACAATCTGCAAGCGGAAGCGGTAGATCTGACCAAAGTGAGGGCCTATGGGGACACCTTAAACGACGGGAAAGTACAAATGTCCTTTACCCTCCCCGTGCCCGTGGGTTTGGAAGCGGAAGAAGCTGCCAAGCAAATCGTCATGAAACAGGGCTTCCAAAATCCCTCGGTGATCTACTCCAAGGACCTGGGGATCGAATACACCTACTTCATCGTCTACGCGGAAATGCCCGCCACCATCGACTTCACCCAAATTAAAGTGCCCAAGGTGACAGAGGATGTCATGAGCCGGGAAGAAGTGGAAGACTACATTCGGGAAAACCTGGGCCGGGAAATCACCATTGTGGGTGCCTGCACCGGTTCCGACGCCCACACCGTGGGCATCGATGCCATTATGAACATGAAGGGCTTCGCCGGCCACTACGGCCTGGAGCGCTACGAGGGAATCAACGCCCTCAACATGGGCTCCCAAGTACCCAATGAGGAACTCATCGCCAAGGCCATTGAAATGGACGCCGATGCCATCCTCATTTCCCAAGTGGTCACCCAGCAAAACGCCCACATTCCCAATATGACCCAGCTCATTGAACTGGCCGAGGCCGAGGGCATTCGGGACCGCATGCTCATCTGCTGCGGTGGTCCCCGGATCAACTACGAACTGGCCAAGGAACTGGGCTACGATGCAGGATTCGGTCAAAACACTTTCGCGGAAGATGTGGCCACCTACATTGTGGAAACCCTGGCAGAGCGGGAGAGAGAAAAATAAATCTGAGAAAATAAATTCGGGAAAACGCTAAAAAATATGACTATTGGTGAAAGTACAGCATATTTTTTAAACAATTTCAGAATAAAATGAAAATCGCCGTCTATACGGCGATTTTTTATGGGTATAAGTAACTAGCAGCGAAAAATATTTATAGATTCTTGTTAAAATATTCCCAGATTCGTTGCAATTTGAGTAGGTCCGCATTATAATGAAATCGTTGAATGATTTCTAATTAATTTAAGGAGGGTTACATGACGAAAGTTGTTATTGCTAGTGCTGTCCGTACCGCTGTAGGGGATTTTGGTGGTTCCTTTAAATCGGTGAGTGCAGTAGAACTAGGCGCAAAGGCAGTCAAGGAAGCTCTTGAACGTGCAAATGTCAACCCCGATACCGTAGACGAAGTCGTTTTTGGTAACGTTCTTCAAGCCGGTCAAGGACAAAACGTAGCTCGTCAGGTGTCCATGGCCGCAGGAATTCCCAAGGAAGTACCTTCCATGACCATCAACAAAGTTTGTGGTTCCGGACTGCGTACCGTTTCCTTGGCAGCTCAAATCATCAAGGCCGGCGACGCTGATATCGTAGTTGCCGGTGGTACCGAGTCCATGAGTAAGGCTCCCTTCATCTCCAACGACGCTCGCTGGGGCGCTCGCATGGGAGACAAGAAGCTGGTCGACGAAATGATCGTTGACGGTCTGTGGGATGCCTTCAACAACTATCACATGGGCGTTACCGCTGAAAATGTTGCAAAGGAATTCAACATCACCCGTCAGGACCAAGACGAACTGGCAGCCACCAGCCAAAACCGCGCAGAAGCTGCTCGCAATGAAGGCCGCTTCAAGGATGAAATTGTTCCCTTCGAAGTAAAAGACCGCAAGGGCAATGTCACCGTAGTGGACACCGACGAGCACATTCGCGACGGCGTTACCGCTGAGGGCATTGGCAAAATGAAACCCGCTTTCATCAAGGAAAACGGAACTGTAACCGCCGCCAACGCCTCCGGGATCAACGACGGTGCTGCCGCCATCGTGGTAATGAGCGAAGAAAAAGCCAAGGAACTGGGCATTGAACCCATGGCCACCATCGTGGGCTATGCCTCCGCCGGTGTGGATCCCAAGATCATGGGTACCGGTCCCATTCCCTCTTCCAGAAAAGCCATGGAAAAAGCTGGTTTCGAATTTGACGAGCTGGACCTCATCGAAGCCAACGAAGCTTTCGCAGCTCAAGCCAAGGCCGTTGCCAATGAGCTGAAACTGGATATGGACAAAGTAAACGTAAACGGCGGCGCCATTGCCATTGGTCACCCCATTGGCGCAAGTGGAGCCCGCATCCTCACCACCCTGCTCTATGAAATGAAGCGTCGCGACGCCAAGAAGGGCCTGGCCACACTGTGCATCGGCGGCGGCCAAGGTACGGCTCTCGTGGTAGAAAGGGACTAATTGAATATGGATTACCAATATCTGCTCCTGGAAAAGGAAAATGGCATTGCCACCGTCACCATCAACAAGCCCAAGAGTTTGAACGCCCTCAACTCCCAAGTTTTGGACGAACTCAATGCCATGTTCACTGAACTGGACCAGGATGAAGATCTGAAGGTCGTCATCCTCACCGGGGAAGGCAAGGCATTTGTAGCCGGTGCCGACATCTCCGAGATGTCCACCCTCACCTCGGAAGAGGGCTTTGCCTTCGGCCAAAAGGGGATGGACACCTTCATGAAGGTGGAGCGCCTCCACGTGCCCGTCATCGCTGCAGTCAACGGCTTTGCCCTGGGCGGCGGCTGTGAACTCTCCCTGGCCTGCGACATTCGCATTGCCTCCGAGAAGGCACTCTTTGGTCAGCCTGAAGTGGGCCTGGGCATCACCCCCGGATTCGGCGGTACCCAGCGTCTGCCCCGTACCGTAGGTGTGGGCATTGCCAAGGAAATGATCCTGGCAGCTGTGAACATCAAGGCCGACCGCGCCTATGAAATTGGCCTGGTCAACAAAGTGGTTGCTCCCGAGGAGCTCATGGCCGAAGCGAAAAAACTCGCCGAAACCATCGCATCCAAGAGCCCTGTAGCTGTAAAATACGCCAAGAACGCCATCAATGCCGGTCTCCAAGCTGACATCGATACGGCTATGGATATCGAAAAATCCAAGTTCGGCCTCTGCTTTGCCACCGACGATCAAACCGAGGGCATGGCCGCTTTCTTGGAAAAACGCGCCCCAGAATTCAAATAAGCTGAACACAAATCTGGTAGTGATCACAACTCTGGAATAGGAGGAAATATATGAAAATTGGTGTTATCGGTTCCGGTACCATGGGTGCCGGCATTGCACAAGTTCTTGCTCCCAAACACGAAGTGTACATCCGCGACATCGCTCCCGAAGCATTGACCGCAGCCAAAGCCAGAATTGAAAAGGGCTATGCCAAAAATGTTTCCAAGGGCCGCATGACCGAAGAGGAACAAGCCACTGCTCTTGCAAATCTTCACATCACCGAGACCCTGGACGATCTCAAGGATGCCGATCTCGTCATTGAAGCTGCTACGGAAAATCCCGTAATCAAAAAGGAAATCTTCAAAGAATTGGCAGCTGCCACCAGTGAAAACACCATCCTGGCCACCAACACCTCTTCTTTGAGCATTACCGACATCGCTGCCGTAACCGGAAGAGCTGACAAGGTCATCGGCATGCACTTCTTCAACCCCGTTCCCATGATGAAACTGGTTGAAGTAATTCGCGGCCTCAACACCAGTGATGAAACCAATACTCTGATCCACGAACTTTCCAAGGAAATTGGCAAGACCCCCGTACAAGTGGAAGAAGCTCCCGGATTTGTGGTAAACCGCGTCCTCATTCCCCTGGTCAATGAAGGCATCGGCATCTACGCCGACGGCATTGCCAGCGTTGAAGACATCGACACCGCCATGAAGCTCGGCGCCAACCACCCCATGGGACCCCTGGAACTGGGCGACCTCATTGGTTTGGACGTGTGCCTGGCCATTATGGATGTTCTCTACAATGAATTCGGCAGCGACAAATACGCAGCCCACCCCTTGCTCCGCAAAATGGTCCGCGGCGGCAAACTGGGTCGCAAGACTGGCGAAGGCTTCTACAACTACAACAAATAAATTGGTAATCCAAAAGACTCCCCCCGGGGAGTCTTTTTTTGCTTTCAATTCCACTTTCGAGGAGACCCCACCGCCATTTGCTTTTGGACGCAGTGGTGCGTTTTGGGGCTGTGACTATTGGCTGCATTCTTTGAAGGGGGATGTTTGTTTTGAAGGGCAATTTTCACTTTTGGGCAACAAAAAAGGGACCTCATGGGGTCACTTTTTAGAATGATCATCAGGTGCTCTTTAAGAGCTCTTCGATGCCGGGGATGGCCTCCATTTCCCGGGCCAGTTCCAGGACGGCCTCCTCCATGGCGCCCATGCCCTTGTGCTTCAGGCGGCTGGTGGGCCCGGAGATGCTCACGGCGGCCAGGAGTTTTCCCTGGTGGTGGATTCCCGTGGCGATGCAGGTGAGGCCGTACTCGTACTCCTCCCGGTCGTAGCCCAGGCCCTTTTCCCGGGTGCGGAGGCGGTCCTCGTTGAGGGCCCCAGGATCGGTGAGGGTGGAGACGGTTCTCGGGGCAAGCTCCGTTCGCCTCAGATAGTCCTCAAATTCCTCCTGGGTAAAGGAGGAGAGAAAGATCTTCCCCATTCCCGAGCAGTAGAGGGGGGAGTAGGGGATGAGCTGGCGCACAATGAAGAAGTCCTCCCCCTTGGCGGTGTCCATGACCACCACGGTGTCGTCCATGAGAAGGCCCAGATTCACACTCTCCCCGCAGTTTCTCGCCACCCGCTCCATAATGGGCTTTGTGTAGGTGCGAAAGTCCAGATTGTTCTTCAGCTCCGAGCTAAAGGTGAGAAAGGCCAGGCCCAGGGCATACTGGTCCTCGGCATTTTTGGTGATGAACTGGGCCTGCTGGAGGGTGTAGAGGACCTTGAAGACGGTGGCCTTGGGGATGTCCAGAACATAGGAGATCTCGTGAATGCCGTGGAATCCCCCCTCCCGGGAAAGATAGCTCAGGATGTCCACGGCCCGGGCCACCATGGGTACGATGTATTGATCTTTTTGTGCCACCATCTCACGCCCTTTCTATCCCTATATTGTACACTGTTTCCCTGTATTGTACACTGTAGGGGAGGGAGCAGCATGGGAAGGGGAGAGAAGATGACATTTATTTCAACATTTGTGCTGGTGATCCTCCTGGGCTCTGTGATTTCCGCTGGCGTGGTCCTCGCCATTGCCACGAGAAACAGCCGGAAAAAGGACTGATTTTTGCCCACAAAGACATGGAGAGGGTGGCCCCAAGGGGCCACCCTCTCTGCACATTGTTTGAAGGAGCTCGTAATTTTCTAGTGGACGAGTCGTGTAGGTTTCCCTACGCCCCTATTGTATCACCGGGGGGGCCGGGTAGTTTGAACATCCTCTAAAAGCAGTCCTAAGAACTGTCAAAGAAAAAAAGACATTCCGGAAATCTGGGAAAAAAACGGATTTATTTATGGGATCTTAAACTTCTGGGGCAAATATTTTACGTTTTTTTAAAAAACATGGGGTAAAATAGGAGCTATTGGGAGGAAACTATGCGCATCGGACTTTTTACAGATACCTATTTTCCTGAAATCAATGGGGTGGCCAATTCCACCTACACCTTAAAGCACGCCCTGGAGCGGCGGGGCCACGAGGTCTTTGTCTTCACTTCCACCACCAAGGAGGAGGTGGAGGAGGACCATGTGATTCGCATTCGCTCGGTGGATGCTCGCATTGCCAAGGACCGGCGAATTGCCCTGCCCTTTCTGAGCTATTGGAAGCGGAGAATCAAAAGATACCAGCTGGACCTCATTCACACCCAGACGGAGTTCACCGTGGGCTATCTGGGCCGGGTGGCGGCCATCTATGCCGGCATTCCCCACATCCACACCTATCACACCATGTATGAGGACTACACCCACTACCTCAGGGTGCCCAAAAATGAGAAGCTCAAGCCCGTGGTCTGTCGCCTCTCCCGCTGGTTCTGCAATGATGCCGATGGCATCATCGTCCCCACGGAGAAGGTGAAACATCGCCTGGAGGACTACCGGGTCTACCGGCGGGTGGATGTGATTCCCACGGGGCTGTCCCAGGAGAAGTACCGCAGGGTGGACGGCGACCACGTCCTGGCCCTCAAGGAGCACTACGAGCTCAATGGCACCACGGTGTTTTTATTTGTGGGGCGCCTGGCCAAGGAGAAGAATGTGGACGAGCTCCTTCGCTACTTTGCCCGAGTGCCCGGGGAGGACCTTCGGCTCATGATTGTGGGGGACGGCCCCGAGGCCCGTCGCCTTCAGAAAATTCAGCAGAACTTGGCCGATCCCCGGGTCATCTTCACCGGCTACGTGGACTGGGAGGAGATTCAGGACTACTACGCCCTGGGGGATGTCTTCGTCTCCTCCTCCACCTCCGAGACCCAGGGCCTCACCTACAATGAGGCCTTGGCCGGGGGGCTCAAGCTCTTGGTGCGGCGGGACCCCTGTCTGGAGGGGGTCCTTTTGGAGGGGGTCAATGGCTACGGCTTTGCCTCCTCCGATGAGTTTGTGGCCCAGCTTCCCCGGGCCCTGGACCTGGCCTTTGGGGGCGGGGAGCTCTACTCCGACGACGACTTCGCCGCCCTGGTGGAGGAGGTCTACCGAAAGAACATCAGGGCGCTGAGGGCAGGTTGAGTTTTCCGGCAGAAAGACCCCAGGGGGTCTTTTTTTGTGCTTGGAATGGTACAATAAAAATGATTGTAAAAAATAAGCCAGTCAATACAACATGGAAAATGAATTATAGGAGCATATATGTTACAAGTGCAAGATGTCAGCGTACTATTTCCCGACAAGAAACTCTTTGACGATGTGAATCTGGTCTTCAATGAGGGCTTCTGCTACGGGATCATTGGGGCCAATGGGGCGGGAAAGTCCACCTTTTTGAAAATCCTCTCCGGGGAGAAGGAGCCCACCACCGGTTCCGTCTCCAAGGGGAAGGATCAGCGGATGAGCAAGCTCAATCAGGACCACTATGCCTTTGAGGAGTACACGGTCCTGGATACGGTGATCATGGGCAATCGGGCCCTCTACGAGATTCGCGAGGAGAAGGATGCCCTCTATGCCAAGGCCGATTTCTCCGACGAGGACGGCATTCGGGCCGGGGAGCTGGAGGGCCAGTTCGCCGAAATGGGGGGCTATGAGGCCGAGGCCGATGCGGGCTATCTCCTCCAGGGTCTGGGAATCACCACCGATCTCCACTACCAGACCATGAATCTTCTCACCGAGGCGGAGAAGGTGAAGGTGCTTTTGGCCCAGGCCCTCTTTGGCAGTCCCGACATCCTCCTTTTGGACGAGCCCACCAACGGCCTGGACGTGCGGGCGGTGCTGTGGCTCCAGGACTTCCTCTCCACTTTCCCCGGCATTGTCATCATCGTCTCCCACGACCGCTACTTCCTCAATGAGGTGTGCACCCACATGGTGGACATCGACTTCGAGAAGGTGCGCATGGTCACCGGCAACTACGACTTCTGGTACGAGTCCAGTCAGCTGGCGGCCCGCCTCTTAAAGGAGCAAAACCGGAAGAAGGAGGAGAAGATCAAGGAGCTGGAGGAGTTCATTCGCAGATTCTCCGCCAATAAGAGTAAGTCCAAGCAGGCCACCAGCCGCAAGAAACTCCTGGACAAAATCGACCTCACGGAGATCAAGCCCTCCAGCCGCCGCTATCCCTTTGTGGGCTTTCCCCTCTCCCGGGAAGTGGGCAATGAAATTTTAAACATTGAGGGCCTGAGCCTCACAGTGGAGGGGGAAGTGCTCATCAAGGACCTCTCCATGCGGGTCAACAAAAACGACAAAATTGCCTTCATTGGCAATGAGCGGGCCATCACCCAGCTCTTTGAAGTCCTGGGCCAGGGCCTGGAGGCCCAAGAGGGGCGCTACAGCTGGGGCCAGACCATCACCACCGCCTACTTCCCCAAGGACAATGCCAGCTATTTCGACGGCAATGAGAAAAATCTCATCGACTGGCTCAGGGATTTCTCCGAGGAGCAGTCGGAGATTGCCATGCGGGGCCTCTTGGGGCGGATGCTCTTCAGCGGGGACGAGGCCCTGAAAAAGGCCAATGTCCTCTCCGGGGGAGAGCGGGTACGGATGATGTTCTCCAAAATGATGACCAGCCCCATGAATGTCCTCATTATGGACCAGCCCACCAATCACCTGGACCTGGAGAGCATTGAGGCGGTGAACAAGGGCCTGGTGGACTTCAAGGGCAATGTCCTCTTCACTTCCCAGGACCACCAGTTCATCTCCTCCATTGCCAATCGCATTGTGGATATCTTCGACGACGGCAGCTACCGGGACGTGTCCATGGACTTTGACAGCTATATTGAGCGCTATATTTCCGGTGAGAGCCAGTGATTTTACACAATGTAAATATTTTTCTGATACCATTGTTCAAGAGGTGTTTTCATGATTCACGGAATCATTGACATAGGATCCAATACCATAAGACTCTCCGTCTTTGCGGTGGAAGGCCGTCAGGTGAGCAATCTCTTCAACGAAAAGGCCACAGTGGGCCTGGGGAGCTACCGGGAAAAGGGGGCCATCACCCCCGAGGGCATTAAAAAGCTCATCTGCACCCTCCAAAACTTCCTGTCCATTACCGACAATTTTGGCGACATTGAAGAGGTCCACGCCTTCGCCACGGCGAGTATCCGCAATGTCAACAATACGGAGGAGGTCCTGGCGGAGGTGAAGGAGGCAACGGGCCTTGCCATTGAGCTTTTAAGCGGCTCGGAGGAGGCCCGGCTGGCCTTTATGGGGGCAGGACAGACCCTGGATGAGGAGGAGCTTGCCAGTGGCATTCTCACCGACATTGGGGGCGGCTCCACGGAGATCGTCTTCTTCCACAACCGCAAAATTGTGGACTCCTTCTCCCTGGACCTTGGCTCCCTCACCGCCTACAAGGACTACGCCTGTGGCCTCTTCCTCACCTCGGAGGAGCGCAAGGCCGTGGACGGCAGGCTCAAGGAGCTTCTGAGTCTGGGGAAAATGCCCAGGGACTACTTCGACGTCCTCTGTGCCGTGGGGGGATCGGCCCGGGCCATTCTGAAGTACTACAATGAGTACTTCGATGAGCACCCGGACAATCGCACCATGAATCCCGACGACCTCAAGGCCATTATGAAGGAGCTCTTGGATCTGGACTACAAGGAGAAGATGAACCGCATCTTGAAAATCAAGGCCGATCGCATTCACACTTTCCTTCCGGGCATGACCATCCTCTATCGCATTGCCAAGTACTATCATGTGCACACCATCTCCGTTTCCCAAACTGGGATCCGGGAGGGCTATGTCTACGACCGACTTGTAGGAGGAGCAGAATGAACGACATATCTTTTACCCAAAATCGAGATCTGAGTTGGCTGAAATTCAACGAGCGGGTACTGGAGGAGACCCAGGACGGGCGGGTGCCCCTCTTTGAGCGTCTGAAATTTCTGAGCATCTTCGACTCCAATCTGGACGAGTTTTTCATGGTGCGGGTGGGCTCCCTCACGGATCTGTCCATGCTTCAAAAGAAGGTGGTGGACAACAAGTCCCTCATGGACCCCGACGAGCAGCTGGACGCCATTATGGAAAAGACCAAGCTCCTCTATCAAAAGAAGGACCACATCTACAATGAGCTGGGGGAACACTTCCGGGCCATGGGCAGCTACTCCGTGGACTTCGGGGAGCTTCGGGGCCACGAGAGGGACTATCTCAAGGTGTATTTCGACAATTCCATTGGGCCCATTTTGAACTATCAAATTGTGGACCTCACCCACCCCTTCCCCCATGTGCCCAATTTGGGCATTATGATTCTCTATCTGCTGAAAAACCGGGAGAATCAAAAGCACAGCATAGGCATCATTCAAATTCCCCATCAAATGAAGCGGCTGGTGGAGCTGGGCAACAACAAGCGCATCCTCATTGAGTCCATTATCAAGGTCTATGGCAGGGAGCTCTTCGAAAACTACGATGTCCTGGAGGAGTATGTCCTCTCCGTCACCCGCAATGCCGACATCGACTTTGAGGACGAGGACTACGAGCTGGAGGACGACTACCGCAGCCACATGAAGAAAATGCTGAAAAAGCGCAAGCGCCTCATGCCCGTCCGCCTGGAAATCGACCGGGAGCCGGTCCAGGAGGTGGAGGACTTCCTCCTGGAGAATTTGAGCCTCAAGCACAACCGCATCTTCATCACCAAGTCCCCTGTGAGACTGGGCTATCTCTTCGACTTCTACGACTACTTAGTGGATCACTACGGCGCCGACAGCGAGTATGTGGACCCCAGCTTCTCCCCCCAAAAGAGCCGCTACATCGACGACAAGCGGCCCATTATGCCTCAAATCCAGCACAAGGACATCCTCCTCAGCTATCCCTATGAGTCCATGGACCCCATCATTCAGCTATTGGAGGAGGCGGCCACAGATCCCGATGTGGTGAGCATCAAAATTACCCTCTACCGCATTGCCAAGGACTCCAAGGTGGCCAAGCAGCTCATTGCCGCCGCGGAAAATGGCAAGGACGTGGTGGTCCTCATGGAGCTGAGGGCCCGCTTCGACGAGGAAAACAACATCCTCTGGTCCGCCAATTTGGAGCGGGCGGGCTGCAGGGTCATCTATGGCTTCAATCACTTCAAGTGCCACTCCAAGGTGCTCCTCATCACCCGCATGGTCAATGGCCAGGTGAAATACCTCTCCCAGGTGGCCACGGGCAACTACAACGAAAAGACCGCCAAAATGTACACCGACTTCTCCCTCTGCACCGCCAATCAGGAGATTGGCCGGGATGTCAATGCCCTCTTCGACAATTTCCTCACGGGCAATCTCAATGGCAGCTACGACAAGCTCATGGTCTCCCCCAAGTCCATGCAGGAGGGCCTGGAGCGGCTGTTCAATGAGCAGATTGCCATTGCCAAAAATGGGGGCAATGGCTACATTCGCCTGAAGATGAACTCCATCTCCGACCGCATCCTCATCGACAAGATCTCCGAGGCCTCCAATGCCGGGGTGAAAATCGACATGATGGTCCGGGGGATCACCTGCATCATTCCGGGGATCGCCAATCGAACGGAGAATGTGAGCATCTACAGTGTGGTGGGCCGCTTCTTGGAGCACCACCGGGTGTATCAATTTGGCAGGGGCCAGGACGCCCAGGTCTACATTTCCAGTGCCGACTTCATGACCCGAAATATCAGAAAGCGGGTGGAGGTGGCCTGCCCCGTCCTGGACACCACCATTAAAATGCGGGTCCTGGACTTTATGGACATCATGTTCTCAGACGATGTGAAAATTAGAGAGCTCCTCCCCACGGGCCGCTACACCCAGGTGAAAAACGAGCACAATATTGTGGCCCAGGAGGTCCTCATGACCGAGGCCGTGGACTATGCCGACACCGTGCCCCAAGCTGCAGTGGAGCAGGCGGCCCCGGCGGGGGCCCCCAAGGCCGCCAAAAAGCCCAGGAGGGGCTTCTGGGCCTGGCTCTTTGGCCGCTAATGGGCACCTTCACCTTAAAGGGACCCCAGGGCCTCTCCTCCATCACCGTCACCACGGAAGATGAGCGGGTCCTGGAGGTGGATTTCACTGAGGACGATCCCCGAGAGCCCGTGGAGAAATTCGACCTCAAGCTCAAAGATGCCCTGGAGGCCTATCTCAGGGGAGAGGGGCCCCTGCCCCATTTTCCAGTGGCCCCTCGGGGGACGGAGTTTCAGATGAAAATCTGGAAGGGCCTTCAGGAAATTCCCTATGGCGAGACCATGACCTACGGCCAGATGGCCGAGACCTATCACCGAAAGGGCAGCGCCCGAGCGGTGGGGGGCGCCTGCAACAAAAATCCCATCTCCATTCTCATTCCCTGCCACCGAGTGGTGGGCAAGCAGGGCCTCACCGGCTTCGGCGGGGGCCTGGAGTGGAAGGAATACCTTCTCCAAATGGAAAAAAACCACAAAAAATAAAAACTCCGGCACCGTCCGGAGTTTTTTGGTGGCAAAAATGGAAAAATGGGGATATTTCGGGCTTTTTGGGGCCGGTTTTGAGGAAATGGAAGATTTTTCCGCCCCAAAGTGACTGTAGAATTTAAAAACATTTTAAAAAAACAACTTTTTCACTGTTATGAATCCCTGAAATGGGATATAATCAAATTACAAACGGTTTCCAACCGCGATCAAGAGAGGAGCAAACTTTATGAAGTATTTTATCAATGAAGAGCACGAAGCCCTGAGACAAAAAGTTCGTAAATTCGCTGAAACCAAGATCAAACCCTACTCCTTCCAGTTGGACCAAAAGAAAGAGTGGCCCGCTGAGATCGTCAAGGCCATGGGGGAAGAGGGTTTCATGGGAATTCCCTTTGAAAAGAAATACGGTGGCATGGAAATGGACACCACCGCCTATGCCATTGCCGTTGAAGAACTGAGCCGGGTGGACGGTTCCGCCGGTGTTATCGTATCGGCCCACACTTCCCTGGGTGCATGGCCCATTTGGCAGTTTGGTACCGAAGAGCAAAAGCAAAAATACCTAGTGCCCGTAGCTAAGGGGGAAAAGGTAGCTGCCTTTGGTCTCACCGAGAACAATGCAGGTTCCGACGCTGGGGAAACGGAAACCACAGCTGTGGACAAGGGCGACCACTACCTCCTAAATGGACATAAGATTTTCATCACCAACGGTTCCGAGGCCGATGTCTATGTGGTCTTTGCCGTTACCGAACCCGGCATGGGCACCCGGGGCATTTCCGCTTTCATCGTAGAGCGGGGCTGGGAAGGCTTCACATTCCCCAATATCTATGACAAACTGGGGATCCGCGCTTCCATCACTGCAGAACTCGATTTCAAAAATGTAAAAGTTCCCAAGGAAAACCTCCTGGGTAAACTGGGCGAAGGCTTCAAGATCGCCATGATGACCCTGGACGGCGGCCGCATTGGGATCGCCTCTCAAGCTCTGGGGATTGCCCAAGGTGCCTACGAGGAAGCTCTGGACTACGCCAAAAACCGCGTTCAATTTGGCAAGCCCATTGGGGTCAACCAAGGCGTCAGCTTCAAACTCGCCGATATGGCCACCCAAATCGAAGCTGCCCGTCTGCTCATCTATCACGCTGCCGATCTGAAGACCCGTCACGAGACCTACACCAAGGAAGCCGCCATGGCCAAGATGTTCGCCTCCGACGTGGCTGAAAAGATGACCTCCGAGGCCCTCCAAATCCACGGTGGTTCCGGCTTCATCAAGGGCATGGCCGTTGAGCGCCTCTACCGCGATGCCAAGATCACCCAGATCTACGAAGGTACCAACGAAATTCTCCGCATGGTCATCGCAGGTCAAATCCTCGGTCGCCTGGGCGGCAAGAAGAAGGCCAAGGGCGGCAATGCCACCAAGGAAACCGGCCGCAAGCAAATGGTCATTGAGGGTACCCCCCAAGAGCAAGTGGATAAATTAGTGAAAGCCCTCAAGGAAGACGGCTTCACCTTTGACACCGCCTGCGATCTGGAAGGCCCCATTGCAGAAGCCAAGCGCGTGGTCACCGCCGGTCAAGGTCTCGCCTCTGAGGAAGGCATGGCCCTCACCCGCGCCCTGTCCGAGGCCGTTTGCGCCACCATGGGTGCCACCCGTCCCGTGGCAGAAATGCACAAACTCCTCCCCATGGACCACTATGTGGGCATCAGCGGACAGCGCTTTGAAGGGGAACTCTACTTCGCCATGGCAGTCTCCGGTGCCATCCAGCACATGAAGGGCATTGAAAAGGCCAAGACCATTGTGGCCGTCAACAACGATCCCGATGCGCCCATCTTCAAGGGTGCCGACTATATCATCGTGGGCGATGTCTACGAAATTATGCCCCTCCTCACCGAAGCTCTGAAAAAATAAGTTTTGCTCTGAAAGCCCCCCCTAAAGGGGGGTTTTTCTTACATAGAAGTGATCCGAGGTGATCCCATGAAAGTACTAAAATACCTCCTCCTGGCGGCCCTCCTCTCCCTGAGCGCGGCCTGCAGCAGAGAGCAGCCGGCCCCTCCATCGGGGGGCGGCGTTGCCTCTTTGGATGAGCCCCTGGAGGCCGTATTCTTCCAGGACAGTCGCAGCATGGCCATCACCACCTTTGGGGACATGGTGGAGGACCAGCTCCTCACTGAGGCGGAGTACATGGGGGCGGGGGGCAATCTCATCTACTCCCCCCACTCCTTCTACGCAGCCCTTCACACCTTTGGGATGACCAGCACCAATTTTGAGGACAATCCCCTGGTGTCCCTGGCAGCGGCGGCCCCCTGGGCCCTGGATCACACCGAGAGTGAGACGGAGATGTATCTGAATGGGGATTTCCTCCACCGCGGGCCGGAGGCCCCTGAAATGATCCGTGAAATGAAATTCCCCAAGGAGGCAGAGGAGGCCTCCCGGGCCCTTCAAAAGAGGGTTTTGGATGAGGTTCTCCTGGAGCCGGAGTACAGGAGGGAGACCCGAGGGGTCATCCTCAATGTGACCCGCTTTCTGGTCCCCTGGGAGCTTCCCTTTGAGGAGGCCTTCACCTACGACGATCCCTTCACGGGCATCGAGGGCCTTCAGGAGGTGGCCGTCATGCACGAGACCATGGAGGATCACGGGGGCTTTGAGGACGATGAGGCCGTGGTCACCTATAAAAAAGCCGCAGAGGAGGGGGACGAGATCCCCAGTCTGGTCTACATCATTGTGCCCAAGACTCTGGGCCTCAATGATGAAAAGATGAGGGAGCGGATGGTCTCCGTGGCCCGAAATCTGGACCGCTATGTGTTGCCTGTGGGGGAAATGGACCTCTACGATGGGGTTTACCTGAGCCTCCCCAGGCTGGAGCTCAAGAGCACCATGGACCTCTTGAAGATGAGTGAGCTTCGGGGCTACGGCCTCCAGGGGCCCATTGCCTTCAACGAGGAGCTGGTGGTGGAGGAGACCTCAGATGAGCCCACCATCATCGATAGCATCCTCCAGGTCTCTGCCCTGAGTTTGGATGAGCGGCAGGTGGATGCCAAGGCCGTCACGGAAATGATGGATACGGCGGCGGAGCCCTATGAGGAGGACCTGAAGACCTTGGAGGTGGATGCCACCCGGCCCTTCTTTTTGGTCATCGCCTCCCATCCCAAAAATGGGGAGGGGGACTATGCCATCTCCTTTATGGCCATGGTGACAGAGCCCCCAGAGCAAAAATAGCAACAAAAAACCCGAGGATCATTCATCCTCGGGTTTTGTTCTGCTCAGATGAGCCACTCTCCCAAAAGGGAGCCTGAAAGGGCCGCAGCGGCCTGGGCGGTCTTGTTTTCCACATCCAGGGCGGGGTTCACTTCCACGAATTCTGCGCTCACCAGTTTTCCCGTCTGGGCCAGCATTTCCAGGGCCAAATGGCCCTCCCGGTAGTTCATGCCCCCGGGGACTTTGGTGCCGGTGCCCGGGGCAATGGAGGGGTCCAGAACGTCCATGTCAAAACTCAGGTGGATGTGGCTGGTCCGTGCCAGGAGGTATTCCAGGGCCTCCTCCATGACCTTTTTGATGCCAAAGCTGTCCACCTCGTGCATGGTGAAGGTCTTGATCTTGAGCTCCTTCATTCGCTTCCGCTCCCCGGGGTCCAGGTCCCGGGAGCCGATGTAGACGATGTTTTCCCGCTTCAGGTGAACGCCGGGGGCGCCGATGGAGAGGAGCTCCTCGGGCCCCAGGCCCAGGAGGGTGGCCACGGGCATGCCGTGGATATTTCCCGTGGGGGAGGTGTCCGGGGTATTGATGTCCCCGTGGGCATCGAACCACAGCACCCCCAGATCGTCATAGTGGTTGAGGATGGCCTTGATGGAGCCCATGGCAATGGAGTGGTCGCCCCCCAAAATGAGGGGGAAGGCCCCCTCTCTGAGGATGCCGTCCACCTTTTCGTAGAGGGCCACATTGGAGGCCACCACCTGTTCCAGGTGATTGAGGCCATTTTGGGCGTGCTCCTGATTCATGGAGTTTTCCGCCTGCACATTGCCGAGATCGGTGACTTCATAGCCAATGGCCTCCAGCCGCTCTTTGATCCGGCTCAGCCGAATGGCATCGGGACCCAATCGGCAGCCCCGAAGGCTTGCCCCCATGTCCAGGGGGGCCCCCACCATGTGAATGCGAGAATTAATTTCAGGATGCATGAGAATTCCTTTCCAGTTTTTAAAAAGAGAGAAATACACGGCTCAGGAGGGTCACCAGGGCCAGGGCCAGGAGGGTCCGCTCCAAAAATATAATGACGAGATCTTTAAAATCCAAGGGCACCTGGGACTGGAGCATAATGGCCCCGGTCTCGGTCATGTAGATGAGCTGGAGGAGGGTGGCGGAGCCCACAATGAAGCGGGTGGCCTCGCTGGCCACATTGGTGAGGAGCAGTGGCGGGATGAACATATCGGCAAAGCCCACCAGGGTGGCGGGGGCCACCTCAAAGGCCCCCTCAATCCCCAGCAGATTCATATACCAGCCCAGGGGATAGGAGAGGTAGTTGAAGACCTCCGTGTGCTCCACCAAGAGGAGGGCGGCAGTCCCCCAGGCGATGATAATGGGGGAGAGGCCAAAGATCACCGAGAGGAGCATATCGGTGCCCTGACGGAGGCAGCCCTGGGCCGTGGCCCCCTCCGCCCCCCGGGCGGCCTCATCCAGGGCGTGGGCAAGGCGGCCCTTCCCCGGGGGGAGCTCCTCTCCCAGCTCTCTCTGGCCCCCGGGGCCGTAGTCCTGGCTCAGTGTCCTCAAAGGGGGAATCCGGGAGATGAGCACGGCCATGAGGATGCCCGCGGCGGTGGTGATGAGATAGAAGGCGGTGAACCTATGGGTCACCTGGAGGATGTCCGCCACAATATAGCAGAAGGGAATGGACACCAGGGAGAAATTGGTCATGATGATGGCCGCCTCCCTGCCGGTGTAGAAGCCCTTGTCGTACTGCTGCTTGGTGAGGAGGACGGCGGCATTGCTGGCCCCCAGCCAGGAGGTGATGAGGTCCACGGCGGAGCGGCCCGGCACCAGAAAGAGGGGGCGAACCACCGGGGCCACCAGGACCCCCACAAATTCCATAATGCCAAATTCCGTGAGAAAGGGCATGGTGTAGCTGATGACAATGAGGATGCTCATGAGGCTCCGGGCCAGATCAATCATGGTGCCCCCGGTCTCTTGGCCGGTGATTAAATCCGGCCCCGTCTGGGTGGCATAGAGGACGATGATCACCGCCCCCACCACTCGGCTGATGAGATAGAGGGGAGTGGTGACAAAGGTCTCCCTGAGCCACCTGTGGTCCATGATCCACTGGGGCTTTTTAAAGGCCGTGTAGAGGCTCAGGAGGGCATTGGCCACCACCAGAAAGGTCAGGGGCCAGAGGGTGTAGTCGTGAATGACCGACTTCACCAGGTCGATGAGGATTCCCACGGGAATGGTGAAGGTCTCATTGGAGGGAATGGGCACCAGAAAGAGGAAGACCCCAATGAGGGAGAAGACGGCGAATTTAATGAGATGGGCGCTATTTCTACGGGTCACTGGAAGATCTCCATGGCGGCCATGCGGTCAAAGGCCTCGTCGATTTTGTCCTCCCCCACGGTGACGGCCAGGCGCAAGAAGCCCTCGCCCCCCTGGCCAAAGGCGGTGCCGGGGATCACCAGAACATGGGCCTCCTCCAGGATCTTATCGGCCACTTCCTGGGAGCTGAGGCCCGTTTTTCGGATGTCGGGGAAGAGATAGAAGGTCCCCTGGGGCTCAGAGATGGCCACATTTTTGAGCTTTCTCAGGCGCTCATAGGCGTGGAAGGTGCGCCTCTTAAAGGTGCCCACCAGCTCCTCTTGAAATTCCCCCCGGTGCTTGATGGCATAGATCCCTCCCCGCTGGGAGATGGAGGGAGCGGTGAAAACATTGTTCTCGTTGATCTCCCGCACCGTGTGGATGAAATTGGCATCGGCAAAGATGTAGCCCAGCCTCCAGCCGGTCATGGCGTAGTTTTTGGAGAAGGAGCGGAGGGTCACCGTTCGCTCCTTGAAGTCCTCCAGGCTGCCAATGGGCACAAAGGGGGCGCCGTAGCTGAACTCCGTGTAGATGTCATCGGCAATGATGATGAGGTCGTGCTCCTTGGCCACTCGGCCCAGGGCAATGAGCTCCTCCCGGCCGAGACAGGCCCCCGTGGGATTGTTGGGGGTGTTGAGAATCATGGCCTTGGTCCGCTGGGTAATGGCGGCCTCCACCGCCTGGGGCGTGAGCTTAAAGCCCTCCGAGGCATGGGTGGGCACAAAGACGGGGACGCCCCCCGCCAGGCGCACCTGACTGGGATAGGGGGTGAAATAGGGCTCGGGAATGAGAACCTCGTCCCCCTGGTCCAAAATGGCCTCCAGGGAGAGCCACATGCCGTGGCAGGCGGAGGTGGTCACCATGATTTCATCCTGGCGGGGGGTGAGGCCATATTCCTCCCCGTAGAATTCTCGTATGGCATCGATGAGCTCCAGGTCCCCGGCGAAGCCCGTGTAGTGGGTGTGGCCCGCCCGGGCATCGGCAAAGGCCCTTTCAATGATGATCTCCGGGGTGGTGAGATCGGGATCTCCCAGGGAAAAATTAATGAGATCGTCGTAGGCCTGGACCTTGGTATCGCTGTCGCCCATGGCCGTGGACTCTATGGAACGGTAGCGACGGGCCAAAAATTCCTTCTTCATATACTCCTCCAAATCTGAATCTAGCCGCAAGAAACGGCGTTTCAAAGCTATTGTACAGAAAAGACCCGGAGAAGGGCAAGGGGGAGTGGGGAAGTGGAAATCCCCCCCCAGGGTCCGGGGGCCATTTCAGACGACGGGGAAAAAACATCAAGGGCCGGGAGCTCCCAGGGGGTTCCGGGGCCATTTCAGACGACGGGGAAAAACACCATGGACCGGGAGCTCCCCCAGGGTTCCGGGGGCCATTTCAGACGACGGGGAAAAAACATCATGGACCGGGAGCTCCCACGGGGTTCCGAGGCCATTGTTAAAGATCGTTCTAAGGAAGGGGCAAGAACTGTCCCACCGCCCATGGCGGGGGCCCGCCGTGATATAATTCATCCCAGGAGGATGAGCAATATGTATGTATTTCATCGTAAAATAACGGGCCGGGCCCTGACACTTGCCCTGGCTCTTTTGGTCATTTTTTTGTCGGTGGCCCCCGTCCTTGCCGCCGGAGAGGAGGGTGAGGTCTTTGTCTCTCTGGGACAGGATCTCACGGCGGAGGAGCGAGCCGAAATTTTGGACCGCCTGGGGGCCTCGGAGGAGGACCCCATAGTGGAGGTGACCAATGAGGAGGAGCACCGCTATCTGGGGGAATTTGTCCCCAAGGAGAATATCGGCAACCGGGCCCTCTCCAGTGCCAAGGTCACCCTCACCGCCCCGGGAACGGGACTGGATGTCACCACTTCGGAGCACATCTTCTACATCACCCCCAAGATGTACGAGCAGGCCCTCACCACGGCGGGAATCACCGATGCCAAAGTTTTGGTGGACGGCCCCGGCAGGGTGTCGGGGACGGCGGCCCTCACCGGCATTATGAAGGCCTACGAGCTCGCAGCAGGCGATGCCATCTCGGAGGAGCAGAAGGTGGTGGCCAATGAGGAATTGGTGGTCACCTCCTCCCTGGCGGAGGTGTTGGGCAACGAAGAGGCCGCGGCCTTCATCGCCCAGGTGAAACAGACCATGGCGGAGAATGCCCCCGAGAGTCGGGAGGAGGTCCGAAACATTGTGGTGAATATCGCAGGGGATCTCAATCTCAATCTCACGGAGAGCCAGACGGAGCAGGTCACCGATCTCTTCGACAATCTCAGAACCCTCGATGTGGACTGGGACGCCATTGCCGGCAAGCTCCAGGGGGCGGCAGAGGGGGCCAAGGAGTACCTCTCCAGTGAGGAGGGCCAGGGCCTCATTCGCTCCATTCAGGAGGCTGTAAATTCATTCTTTGAATGGTTCGCAGGACTCTTCCAGTAGTTAAATAAAAAACTAGTTGTATACTCGGCTTAGGTCGAGTATATTTCTTTGTGGATGAACAGCTTCCACTGGGAGTGTGTTATAATATCTACAAATCCAATGAGGAGGACATGGAATGTACAAGGTGCTAGAAAAGAGAGATTTGACCAAGGATACATATTTAATGCGTCTGGAGGCACCGCGGATTGCCAAAGCTGCCAAACCCGGGCAGTTTGTCATTACCATCGCGGACGAAAAGGCGGAGCGGATCCCAGTCACCATTGCTAATTTTGATTCAGAGGCCGGCTGGGTGGACATTGTCATTTCCGCCATTGGCCCCTCCACCCGAAAACTCAAAACCTTTGAAGCTGGCGATTCGATCCAGAACTTCATTGGACCCTTGGGAGAACCCAGCGAGTTCAGCAATCTCCCCGATGAGGAGCTGAAGAACAAGCGCTATCTCTTTGTGGGCGGCGGCGTGGGCGCGGCCCCCATCTATCCCCAAGTTCGCTATTTCAGCGAGCGGGGCATTGTCTGCGATGTCATTTTGGGCTTTAAAAACAAGGAGGCCATTTTCTACGAGGAGCTCTTCCGCGAGCTCAACTGCAATCTGTACATGTGCACCGACGATGGTTCCTACGGCTTCCACGGCATGGTCACCCAGAAGATCGAGGACCTCATTGAAAATGAAAAGAAAGAGTACGACCAATGTGTGGCCATTGGCCCCATGGTCATGATGAAATTCACCTGCCTCAAAACCAAGGAGTACGAGCTGCCCACCATTGTCAGCATGAACCCCATTATGGTGGACGGCACGGGAATGTGCGGCGCCTGCCGCTGCAGCGTGGATGGCAAGACCAAATTTGCCTGCGTCCACGGCCCCGAGTTTGACGGGCACAAGGTGGACTTTGACGAGGCCATGAAGCGCCAGAGTCAGTATGTCTGTGTGGAAAAGGACAAGGGCGAGGCCGCCCAATTGGAGGTGTGAGATGGACCGGATGAAGAGAATCCCCACCAGGGAGCAGGAAGCGAATGTGCGCAACAAGAATTTTGACGAGGTAAACCTGGGCTACAATGAGGAGGAGGCCACCCTGGAGGCCGCCCGCTGCCTCAACTGCAAAAAGCCCCAGTGCGTGAAGGGCTGCCCCGTATCCATTGACATTCCCCGATTCATCAAGGAAATCTCCGAAAAGAACCCCGGCGAGGCCGCCAAGGTCCTCTCGGAGTACACGGCTCTGCCCGCCGTCTGCGGCAGGGTCTGCCCCCAGGAGACCCAGTGCGAGGCCCTGTGCATTTTGGGGAAAAAGGGCGATCCCGTGAGCATTGGGAAATTGGAGCGCTACGCCGCCGACTACGCCAGGGAAGAGGGCATCAAAACCATGAAGGCGGAGGCTCCCAATGGGCGAAAGGTGGCCGTCATCGGCGCCGGCCCCTCGGGGATCACCGTGGCCGGGGAGCTGGCCAAAAAGGGCTACTCCGTGACGGTCTTCGAGTCCCTCCAGACCCCCGGCGGGGTCCTGGTCTACGGCATCCCCTCCTTCCGTCTCCCCGATGAGGTGGTGGAGAGCGAAGTGCGGAAGCTGGAGGAGCTGGGCGTGGTCTTCGACACCGACGTCATTGTGGGCCGCACAGTGACCATTGAGTCCCTCCGGGAGGAGGGCTACGAGGCCTTCTTCCTGGGCACCGGTGCGGGGCTGCCCAAATTTATGAACATCCCCGGGGAAAACCTCAATGGAGTCTTCTCCGCCAATGAATTCCTCACCCGGGCCAATCTCATGCACGCCGGGGACCCGGAGTACGACACCCCCATTATCGCCGGCAATCGCACGGCCATTGTGGGCGGGGGCAATGTGGCCATGGACGCCGCCCGGGTGGCCAAGCGCCTGGGGGCCGATGTCCACGTCATCTACCGGAGGACCCAGGAGGAGATCCCCGCTCGAGTGGAGGAGCTCCACCACGCCATGGAGGAGGGGATTCACTTCCACTTCCTCACCAATCCCGTGGAAATCCTGGGCAATGAACTGGGCTGGGTGAACCAGATCCGGGTGGTGCCCATGGAGCTGGGCGAGCCCGATGACTCCGGCCGCCGCCGCCCCATTCCCAAAGTGGGGGAGGAGTACGAGATCGAAATGGACACGGTGATCATGGCCCTGGGCACGGACCCCAATCCCCTCATCACCTGCACCAATCCCGACCTTGAAACCAACCGCTGGATGGGCATTGTGGTCAACGAGGACGGCCAGACCTCCGTTCCCGACATCTTCGCCGGGGGAGACGCCGTCACCGGTGCCGCCACGGTGATCCTGGCCATGGGGGCGGGAAAAGTGGCCGCCGCCGGCATGGACAAATACCTCCAGTCCAAGGCCAAAAACTAAATCCAAACAAAAAAATCCCGGAGCCCTTGAGCTCCGGGAATTTTTGTATCCGTTTACTTTTTAATGGCATTGACAATGAGCAGGAGAATGACCGCTCCCACAATGGCAACCAAGAGGCTGTAGAGATTGAAGCCACTCACGCCCCCCATGCCAAAGAAATTGGCCACAAAGCCGCCGACAAAGGAACCGACGATGCCCACGACAATATTGGCGAGGCCCCCCATGGAGGCGTCCTTGCCCACGATTTTACTTGCGATCCAACCTGCCAGTGCGCCGAAAATAATCCAGGTAATAATGCCCATAATATATCCTCCTTAAAAAGATCCTTGATTGTCTTCAAAATGTCTACAATGATTACATTTATTCTTTACCCAGCCGCTGGGTAAAAACGATGAATTTAGGGGGATATTTTAGAATTTATAATAGAAAAAGAGAAATCCTTGTGATTTACACAAGGATTGAATTTAGGCGCTCTCTTCTCGATTTTCAAACTGGGCCATATAGAGGCGGTAGTAGGCCCCCTCCTTGGCCATGAGCTCTCGGTGGCTCCCGGCCTCCACAATATTTCCATCCTCCAGGACCAGGATCTTGTCCGCCCCCACAATGGTGGAGAGGCGGTGGGCAATGACGAAATTGGTCCTGCCCTTCATGAGGCGGTCCATGGCCTTTTGAATGAGCTTCTCCGTTCGGGTGTCCACACTGGAGGTGGCCTCGTCCAAAATGAGGATGTCGGGATTGGAGATGAGGGCCCGGGCAATGGTCAAAAGCTGCCGCTGGCCCTGGGAGATGCTGCTGCCATCGGAGCGGATGACGGTGTCGTAGCCCTCGGGGAGGGTGCGAATGAAGGCATCGGCATAGGTGGCCTTGGCCGCCGCCACAATCTCCTCACGGCTGGCCCCCTGGGTGCCATAGGCGATATTGGCGGCGATGGTGTCCTCAAAGAGCCAGGTGTCCTGGAGGACCATGCCAAAGTGATCCCTCAGCTCCTCCCGGTCCATGTTCCGGATGTCCACCCCGTCGATTTTAATGGCCCCCTCATCCACATCGTAGAAGCGGAGGAGGAGATTGATGAGGGTGGTCTTCCCCGCCCCCGTGGGGCCCACAATGGCAATGGTGGCTCCCGAGGGGACGTGGAGATTGAAGTCGTGGATGATGGTCTTGCCCTTCTCGTAGCCGAAGTGGACGCCCTCGAAGTCCACTTTCCCCGTGGCGTGCTCCAGAGCTACGGGCTCCAGGACGGGCTCCTCCTCGGGGGCGTCCAGAATTTTGAAGATCCGCCCACCAGCGGCCACTGCCGACTGCATGGAGCTGATGACCTCGGCCATTTGGCCAATGGGCTGGCCCATCTTCCGGCTGTACTGAATGAAGGCCTGTACGGCCCCCACGGAGAGCCTGCCCTGGAGAATGAGCAGCCCCCCGAAGACGGCAATCCCCACATAGGAGAGATTGTTGAGAAAGTGCATCACGGGCATGATATTGCCGGAGATGAACTGGGCCTTGTAACTGGAGCGATAGAGCTCATCATTGATGGCGTCGAACTCCTCCATGGCCTGGCCCTCAAAGGTGAAGGACTTCACCACCTCCTGGGCGGAGATGATCTCCTCCATATAGCCATTGATCTGGCCCAAGTTCTTGCTTTTTTTCCGGAAGTAGTGCTGGGACCTGCGGGCAATCATGGAGGTGAACAGGGCCGAGAGGGGCAGGGTGATGAGGACCACCAGACTGAGGCGCCACTCTATGACAAACATCATAATGAGGGTGCCGGTGATGGTGACCACGGCGCTGATCATCTGGGCGATGTTCTGCCTGAGATTGTTGCCAATGGATTCCATATCACTGGTCATACGGGAGAGGAGGTCCCCGGTGCTCCTGCTGTCCAAATAGGAGAGGGGGAGGCGCTGGACCTTCTCCGACAGATCCCGCCTCAGACTCTGGATCATCTCCTGGGTGATATTCACCAAGAGCTTGCCCCGAATGTAGAGCATGGAGGCACTGGAGAGATAGAGGACGATGAGTATGAGGATGATCTTCAAGAGATAGTCATAGGGAATGGGACTGGCGGAGGTGACCGCCTGAAAGATGGAAGTGATGGCAAGGCCCAGGATGAAGGGGGAGAAGATGTCGAAAATGGTGGAGGTGGCTGTGGCGAGAGCCGCAATGATCAGCTGCCGCTTGCCCTCCTTGAGATAGCCCAAGAGGCGGGCCATAATCATCCGGGACTCCCTACTGGCCAGATTTCTCCGGTCCTCCTCGTGGACCACAGTGGATAGGCCCCTAGGCATGTTGCACCTCCCTTCCCGCGCCCTCTCCCAACTGGGATTCGGCGATTTCGGTGTAGATTTCGTTGGTCCCCAGGAGACTCTCGTGGGTGCCCCGGCCCACAATTTCCCCATTTTCCATGACCAAAATTTCGTGGGCATCGGTGACGGTCATCACCCGCTGGGCCACAATGATGGTGATGGCATCCTCCGTCCGGGGGGCGAGCTCACGGCGGAGGGCCTTGTCGGTGGAAAAGTCCAAAGCCGAGAAGGAGTCGTCAAAGAGATAGATGATGGGCTCCTTGGCCAGGGCCCGGGCAATGGACAGCCGCTGCTTCTGCCCACCGGAAAAGTTCTTCCCCGTCTGGGCCACAGTGGCGGAGAGGCCCTCCTCCATATTTTCAATGAAGTCCTGGGCCTGGGCCACATCCAATAGGCTCCAGTAGAAATCGTCGGAGGCCCCCTGAGTCCGTCCCAGGGCCAAATTGTCCCGGACGGAGCGGTTGAAGAGGATGTTCTGCTGGGGCACATAGCCCAGGGCCCTTCTCAGGACCCCCTTGTCCAGCTCCCTGATGTCCACGCCATTTAAGAGGATGCGCCCCTCGGTGACATCGTAGAAGCGGTTGATGAGCTTGAGGACCGTGCTCTTGCCGCTCCCCGTTCCCCCAATGAGGGCGAGCTTCTTGCCGGCCTCCACCTTGAAGGAGATGTCGTTTAAGACCTTTCGCTCCGCCCCGGGATAGCAGAAGGACACGTGGTCAAAGACCAGCTCCAATGGCCCCTGGGGAATCTCCCGCAGCTGACCCTCCTTGGGAATGGGGGTGGAGAGGACCTCACTCACCCGCTGATAGCTCGCCTGGGCATTGGGATACATGGCAAAGAGCATGGAAAACATCATGGTGGCAAACATAATTTGAGTGATGTACTGAATGTAGGCCATAAGGGAGCCCACGGCAAGGCCCCCCATGTCCACTCGCTTTGCCCCAAACCAGAGGAGGAGGAGCATATTGAAGTTGAAGATTAAATTAAAGACCGGCAGCATGATGATGAGCAGATGGTTCACGTCCTTGCCCACCTGGGTGATCTCGCCATTCACCTTCTCGAAGCGCTCCTCCTCGTAGTCCTCCTTGTGGAAGGCGCGGATGACCCGAATCCCCGTGAGGCGCTCCCGAAAGAGGAGATTGATCCGGTCCAGGAGGGTGCGAATCTCCCGGAAATAGGGAATCGTTCTTCGTGCAATATTTGTTATAATGTAGAGGAGTACAGGGGCCGATGTGAGAATAATGGGGGAGAGGCCAATGTCCGTGGTAATGGCCATGAACAGGGCCCCCACAAACATCAGGGGCGCCTGGACCAAGGGCCTCAGGGCCACCACGGCCGTCCGCTCCAATTGGGCAATGTCGTCGGTGGTCCGGGTGAGGAGGGAGGGGGCGCCGTAGTCCTCAAACTCCTCAAAGTTCAGAGAGAGGGTGTGGCGGAAGAGCCCCCGCCTCAGGTCCCGGGCAAAGGACATGGAAATTTGCGCGGAGAAGTGCCCCGCCAGTACCATGAGGGCCATGGAGCCAATGCTCAGGAGTATCATCCGAATCCCCAGGGTGCGAATGGTGGCCAGATCCCCCAAAACCACCCCCTGATCCACAATGCGGCTCATGAGCCTGGGCAGAAAGAGGCTCCCCAGGATACTTAAAAATATCAGTCCTACTACCAGAATGATCCGGGGTATATAAGGTCGTACGTAATCTTTCATGAGTCCTCCTATCCCCTTGTATGTACCCAAGTGAATACAAAGTATACCATTGGGTTATTTTTTAGTGAGGTGGCCAATATGCACATCACCCTGAAGGAGCCCTCCTTCGTCCAGGTGGGGGGCCGCTACGGCTACGACCAAAATATGCTGGCGGGCCTGGTGGGGGATTTTTTTCGCTACAGGGCCTGTGGGGTGGCCGCCCTGGCGGGCCTGGTGGACTACGAGGGGGCCGTCCACTACAGGAGTCTCAGCCAGGGGAAATTTTTTCTCCTGGAGGTCTTCCGTGCCCTGAGGCCCAGGCCCTGGGGGGTGGTGGGGATCCACCGCTACCGCAGGGCCCTGAGAGAGCTTGGCATCAGCGGCCGCTTTAAAGTCTACGACCGGAGGCGCCACGGCAGTGAGCTGAGTTTTTTAATCTACAGCCTCATGAACGATCACCCCGTGGCCGTCCTTCAGACCAATCACCCCCACCCCGCCTTTCGCTACCACTGGGTGATTGTCACCGAGCTGGAGGAGCGAGGAGGGGAGTGGTGGGTGTACTTCTCCTCCTGGGGGAAGAAATACAAATTAAAATCAGAGATTTTCTTGGCTCCGGGCACAATGCTGCGCACCATGGCAACACTGGAGTGCCCTCCACCTGTGCAAGAGGTGGGCCAGGGGGAGGTTGAGGGGCCGGCAAGGACCGGAAGAAGTGAGAGAGGATTATGAAAAAATTTTTCGCTGCGGCTGAAACTTTAAACATCGTTGATCACCACGCCATTGTGGATGAAATGGATCAGGAAGTCTATGAAGTCCATCGCAACTTCACCTTTTGGGGCCGGCGAGTGGATGTCAGGAAAAATTCCGAGCATCTCTTCAGCATCCAAAAACTGGCCATTTCCTTCCTCCCCAAGTACATCGTCACCTTCGATGATGGAAAGCTCTTTACCATCAATGGCAGAATGTCCCTCTTCAGAGATCGCCTGGATGTGGAGGGTCTCGGCGGGGACTACTACGCCGAGGGTCAGCTGTGGGACTACTCCTACCGGGTCTACCGGGGGGAGGAAGTGGTGGGCTCCTTGGAGATGACTGAGCGCTGGGGGGAGGAGGCCTTCGAGATCACCGTGGAGGACGAGTCCATGACCGATGTCATCATCTCCATCATCATGGCGGTGGACGTCATCGTCGATGACCGGGACCGCATTTATAGTTGAGTAAATTACAGGAAAGACTAGAGAAAGGATCCAAAATGGAAAAAATATATGTCAGCGGACACAAGGTACCCGATACCGACTCCATCTGCTCCGCCATTGCCTACGCCCAATTTTTAAAGGACTCCGGCCAGTACGACGCTCAGGCCATTCGCCTGGGGGAAATTAGCCGGGAGAGTCAATTTGTCCTGGACACTTTGGAAGTGGCAGCGCCCCCCCTGGTGGAGGCCCTGGAGGCCGGCACGGCCATCGCCCTGGTGGACCACAACGAGCGGGGACAGGCCATTGACGGCATTGAGGAGCTGGACATTCGCCAGGTAGTGGACCACCACAGAATTGCCAATTTCGAAACCAAGGGCCCCGTCTTCTACCGGGCAGAGCCCGTGGGCTGCACCGCCACCATTGTCTCCAAGCTCTACAGAGAGAGGGGCCTCACCCCCGATGAGACCACGGCGGGCCTCCTCACCTCCGCCATTCTCTCCGACACCCTCTACTTCAGAAGCCCCACCACCACCCAAGAGGACAGGGAAGCCCTGGACTATGTGAGCAAACTGGCGGGCCTCAATGTGGACGACTATGCCGATCGCCTCTTCAAGGCCGGCACCAGCCTGGAGGGCATGAGCGCCCAGGAACTCATCTCCGCCGATGCCAAGGAATTTAATATCGACGGGAAACTCGCCCGGGTGGCCCAGGTCATGACGGCGGACCTGGCCAGTGTGGAGCCCGTCCTCCCAGAGCTCATGGAGGCCATGGATGAGGTGCGGAAAGAGACCGGCGCCCAGACCTTCGTCCTCATGGTCACCGACATCTTCCAGGAGACCTCCAAGGTGCTGGTCTCCGGCGACTATGTGGCGGGCCTCGCCAGTGCCTTCGAAAGCCCCCTGGAGGGGAGCAGCTTCATGGCCCCGGGCCTCTTGAGCCGCAAAAAGCAAATGATCCCCAAACTCACCGACACCATCACCGGAAAGTAAAGGGAGGGCCCCCAAGGGGGTGCCGGTTCCCAGGAATTTCCCGGCACAGAGGCAGAAGCCCCTGTGCCTTTTTTTGTGGCGGGATATCCCGGTCATGTAAAATAATTCTAAATTCTTTGCCCCTTTCATGGGCCAATATTTCTCAAAATAAAGTATTATATAGGAGAGAGCATGTCCCCAGGTGAGAAAGGAGCCAAGATGAAGAAAGTATTAGTCTACGCCATGGAAGGCAAAAAAATGTGCTTTTTACACGCCCTCATGAACGCCAAGCAGCTGAAGGAAAAGGGCTACGAGGTAAAAGTGATCCTGGAAGGCCAGTCGGTAACCCTCCCCAAGGAATTGGTGGCGGAGAAGAACCCCCTGTTCCAAGGGCTCAAGGAAGATGGCACCATAGTGGGCGTCTGCCATGCCTGCTCCAAGACCCTGGGCGTCTTTGAAGACAATGAAAAACTGGGCCTGACCATGATCGACGACATGTACGGCCACGCGGGCGTCGCCAAGTACTTGGAAGACGGCTATGAAGTCCTGACCTTCTAAAGGGGGCCCCAGTGGTCATAAAATGTTAAAGGGGACACGGCATCGAGGGGAGATCCTTGAAAGCCGTGTCCCCTTAGCATGCCCTCAATTCCCGGGGAAGGGAGCTGGCCGGGGCCGGGGCGATCCTTCTTTGGGCCTCGGGCCAACGCCACTTAGAACTTCCCGCCGGCTCCGCCACCAAAGTCTTCGGTGGATTTTTTACTTCCAGGGGCCCTTTCCCGCCTCTCAAAGCTTCCATGGGCAAGAAAAAATCCAGTGAGGAACTCACTGGATGGCAGAGATCTTGCTATCTCCGAAAGATTTTTCCCCAGAGCTTTTTGAGATGGCCGTTGATAAAGTGGCTCGCCGCACTGAAGCCCGGGGAGGGGTCGTCCAGGGCAAAGGTGGCGGAGACTCTCTTAAAGCGAAAGTCCGTGAGATACTTCATGAGCCCCAAATTGCCCGTGGAGAATTTGGCCGCCACATTGGGCAGATCCTCCATGAGACAGAGCCAGTGGCGGTGGGTGTCCCGGTTGAGATAGCGCCGGGGGAGCTTCTGGCCAGTGGCATCCAAGTAGTAGAGGAGGGGCAGGTGGAAGCCCAGGCTACAGAGGAGCTCCGTGTACTGGGGGAAGAGGGAGCGGATTTCCTGGAGATAGACCCTCCGGGAAAATTCGTCAATTTGGAAGATCACCTCCGCCGGGCCGCTGTAGCCCGTGGCCCGAATGTGATTGTGGATGAGGGGCACCAGGTCGGGGATCCAGCGCTGCCTGAGATAGCTGGCCTCCCCCGCCCAGCCCCCCCTTCGCCTCAGGGACTGGGCGGTGACAAAGCCCATGAGGCTCCCCCCCTGGTAGTAGACGGTGGCGGTGTAGACCCCCTCGTCCCCTCCGGGGATGATCCGGCGGCCGTAGCGGGGGGCGGGACCCTCCCTGATGAGCTGCACCAGCTCCTCCTCCGACTCCACCGTGCGCTCCTCCTCTCCCACCAGGGTCATGGGATAGCCCAGGGCATCCTCCACTTCCTCCACGAAGTACTCCCCGTAGTCCACCCCCTCGGGGGCGGCGGGGTGCTTCAGGATGTCCTTGAGCTCCTTTTGATGGGCCCCATTCTCCAGGGGAAAGAGAAAGAGCTCTTTGAGGCGGCCATGCCACTGGAGGACGAAGTCCTCGTAGGGGGCCTCGGTCCAGTAGAGGACGGGCCTTCTCCCCTCTGTGGTGTAGTTTTTGGCCAGAATCTCCAGGGCGTCCATGAGTTCTGCCCCCCTCTGGGGCGGGGGGAGGAGGAGGGCCTCCCGGACGAATTTACTGACCCCCAGAGGACCCGGGGCGGCATCCACAGTCACCACCCCAATCCCCTGGCGGCCCAGGTCTCGAACAACGGCCAGGCCCCCGGGGCTGGAGGCCCCCAGGACCAGGGCCATGTGTAGAAATTCCATACTTGCACCCCCTTTTTTCTATTTCTAGTATAGCATGATTTTTTATTTCCGCCGTTAAATGTCTTGCGAATGGGTATACTTCCACTGTACGTAATTTAAAAGATAAAAATACATTTAAGGAGGATCTATGACTACTTTTGGTGGCAATCCCGTGACCATTTCCGGAAAACAAATTCAAGTGGGGGACGTGGCTCCCGATTTTAAAGCCCTGAACAACGATCTCAGCGAGTTCAACTCCCAGGACTACAAGGGCTCCGTTCGCCTCATCTCCGTGGTGCCCTCCCTGGACACCGGCGTCTGCTCCATTCAAACCAAGACCTTTGAGGACCGGGTCGTGGAACTGGGGGACAATGTCCACGTCATCACCATCTCCAACGACCTGCCCTTCGCCCAGGCCCGCTTCTGCCAGGCGGAAAATATTGACAAGGTTCACGTGGTCAGCGACTACAAGGACTTGGACTTTGGCATGAAGTACGGCTTTGTCATCGACGAGTTCCGCCTCCTCACTCGGGGCATTGTGGTCATTGATGAGAGTGACAAGGTGACCTATGTGGAGTATGTGGACGAAGTGACCGATGCCGTCAACTTCGACAAGGCCATCGAAGCCGTAAAGAAGCTGGTTTAATTGCAGTATAAAATCCTCTGTGTGGGGAAAATAAAAGATCAGGCACTCAGCGCCCTCATCGATGACTATGTCCATCGCATGAGGGCCTATGTCCCTGTGGAGATTGTGGAGGTAAAGGACGAGCCCTCTCCCGCCTCCGCCTCCCAAAAGGACGAGGAGCGGGTGAAAATGGTGGAGGGCCAGCGGCTCTTGGAAAAGATCCACGACGGGGATCTGGTGTTGGCCCTGGACCTCACGGGCAAGGAGCTGGACTCCGTGGCCCTCTCCCAGCGCCTCTACCGGGCCCTGGAGGAGACCCACCGGGACGTGGTCCTGCTCATTGGAGGGAGCCTGGGCCTCTCCTCGGAGGTGTTGAAGAGGGCCCAGGGGCGAATTAGCTTTTCCAAACTCACTTTCCCCCACCAGCTCATGAGGCTCATTCTCCTGGAGCAGCTCTATCGCTCAGCGAGAATCCACGAGGGCCACGCCTATCACAAGTGACCCTTAAAAGAGGAGCTGAAAGCCCCCTCCCTGTAAGCTTCAGGGCGGGGGCTTTTTGCTGGTTCCAATTCCAAGTTCGAGGCCACCTCCGGGGGCCGGGGGAGAAATTTCCCCCACAGAACCGTGGGGCGGGGGAGAATTTTTTGTTATGATATAGGGGAAAGGGGGGAGCCATGACACGACATCTTTGGCGCTTGACCTACGAGGCGGGGGAGGAGCAGAGCTACCGGGATCACATTGCCGATGCCACGGTGCTGGGCTTTTTCTTCCTCTCGGAGGAGCAACTTGAATCTGCGGAGGACCGCCGCTACTACCGGGGCATCGACGAGTTTCGGGCCACCTTCCAGGAGGGGGACCGGATCTGGACCAAAAACGACCGGCAGTATTTTCTCTACGAGGTGACGGGGGAGGACACCCTCCTCACCACTGAGGACTTCCACGTGTACGGGCCCAAGGTCCGGAGGCTCGGGACCTTTGAGGGGAATCCCCCCCTGAGAGAGCTCCTCGAGGGGCCCGGCCTCAAGGAAGTCACCGACGAGAGCTGGCGGAATTTCTCCTTTGACTACGAAGTAAGCCCCCAGCCGGCACCCAAGCCCCTGGAGGCGCGGGGCAATTCCATGGCCCTGAAGCCCCGGGCCCTCATGGCCTCCCAGGAGCCCAAGACCCTCCCGGGCTTCACGGAGGAACCAGCGAGCCCCGGCTCCATGGGAGATCTCATCATTGAAATGCTCCCCCGGGAGGAGGTGCGGGAGGTGTATCTTCCGGTGCAAACGGGAATCAGCAAGGACCGCACCATGGAGGCCCTCTACGAGGACTGGCTGGAAAAGGCCAAGAATTTCCAAATCTTCACCATGGAAACCGCGGGGCGCATGGGGGAACTTATGAGGGAAGAACTACTGAGAAGAGAGAGAGAAGAGGAGAGCGAAAATGGACTATAAAAAAATCTTTGAACACCAACTGAATCACCGCACCATTCGTGAATTTAAAGATGAGCCCGTGGATCCCCAACTCGTTGAAGCTCTTTTGGAAGTGGCCAATCACAGCGCCACCGCCACGGGGATTCAGAGTTTTTCCATCATTCGAGTCACCGATCCCGAGAAAAAGCGGGCCATAGCCCAAGTGGGGGGCCAGGAGTACATCGCCCGGGCCCCGGAGCTGTGGATCTTTGTGGCCGACTGCTTCCGCAATCAGCAAATCGCCCATGAGCAGCTGAAGGAAGCGACCCCCGGGGAGAACGACGCCGATCGCCTCCTCCAGGCCATGACCGATGCCATCATCGCCGCTCAAAATGTCAACAGCGCCCTGGAATCCGTGGGCCTGGGGGCCGTGTATCTGGGGAGCATCCTAAACGATGAGGCCAAGCTGGTGGAAATCCTAAATCTCCCCAAACTCACCTTTGCCGTCCTGGGCCTGGGCTTCGGCGTCCCCAATCAACAGCCCCAGCTGAAACCCCGGATGCCCCTTTCCCTGAAAGTCTTCGAAAATGGCTACCAAGTGGAGGAAAACTACCTGAAGGCCATCGAGGACTACGATGAGGAAATGACCACCTACTACGACCTGCGGGACGCCAACCGCAGATCCGACAGCTTCTCCCGGCAAATCGTCACCCGCCTCACCCAGGTGAACCCCAAGCGCCAGGAGATCTTCAAGGTCATTCGAGACCAGGGCTTCGATCTGAAGTTGGACTGAGATGGAACTGAGCATCCGCCCCGCAGGAGAGGGGGACCTGGAATGGATCGTGGCCAAGGAGGCAGACCCCCACTTCAGCCCCTTCATCTGGAGCAATAGCGTGGAAGAGCACCGCAAGCAACTAACAGACCCCCAAGTGGACCTCATGATCTACCAAGTGGCGGGAGCCCCGGCGGGCTTCCTCCTGGGCCTCATGGGAAACTACAGAGTCTACGAACTCCGCCGCCTGGCCCTGGCCCGGGACTACCAGGGCAGAGGCCTGGGAGAGGCCGCCCTGATCCTCGCCCTCAAGAGAGCCTTCGAAGAGCGAGACGCCCACCGCCTCTGGCTGGACGTCTACGAATACAACCAGCGGGCCATCGCCCTCTACCGGAAATACCTCATCCACGAAGGCATCCTCCGCCACAGCGACAAAAGAGGCGACAAATACGCCAACCAATGGATCTTCTCCATACTGGAAGACGAGTACCGCCGCCTCTTCTAAAAAACCAAAAGCTAAAAGCAAAAAGGACCCTTGGGGTCCTTTTTATTTTGGGCGTTTTGAGGGACAGATCTTTAGAACCAAAGAACGGGATCCGACAAAATGAAAGTTTCCACACTTGGTATATATAAGGAATAGGCGCAGAAATGTATCCCAATAAAGCCATAAAAAAATTGCATCTTCCTATTTAAAACGAATATGAAAAGTGCTATATTTTACTTAAAGTATATGCACAGATGGCGTATACTATCCTCCAAATTAAAATTTTCACATGCAAATCACATTTGTGGATGAGTTTTAATTTGGCTGTGTAGAAAATTTGGGAGGAGAGTACTTATGAAGAGATTTTTGAAAGGCTTAAGTGTATTTGCCATAGTTTTTGTGGCAACTATACTACTGACAACAAATGTATTTGCTGAAGGAGAACCGTTCACGGTCACAAAGAGACCGTTAAACGATTCCATTGCAGAGGAAACACATGTGGGGAATTTTAATAGTTTTTATGATGCAACAGTAAGCGTAAATAACAAGGAAAATAGTACAGACCTGTATATTATAACAATGAATCGAGATTATGATGTCAAGTCTGATGAGAGTAGTCTTTATGTGCAATATACTAATGTACTTTTGCGTTCTGCCGAGGGTGGCCCCTATACATTAAAGAATTTAAGGAATAGTTCTTTTTTAACTGTAAACACGGATTGTAAATTTACAATTGAAAATATTATCCTGGATGGAAATGGTACAGGAGAAGCTATAGATATTTTTAAAAATGGTAAAGCAACTCTTGGAGATGGTACCGTGCTACAAAACTTCTCTGATGTTCAAAGGACAGATGGATCGGCGATATATCTTTTTGGTGACGGCGCTACACTAAATGTTTTAGAAGGTGCTACTATTCAAAATAATAAAGCAGAGTCCGAAGGAAGGGTTAGCGGCGTTATCTATGGCAAAAGTAATACAATTATAAATATTTCCGGTGGTACCTTTAAAAACAATGCTACTAATTATTTCGGTGGAGTCATCTTCACCTATGGAACTTTAAATATCTCCGGTGGTACTTTTAAGGACAATAAGGCGGCTAAATCAGGCGGAGCCATTGCAGCATACGGTAATGAGTTAAACATTACCGGCGGAGAATTTATTGAAAATGCGAGTAAAGAATCCGGTGGAGCTATAATTTGTAGTAAAGACGGACAAGAAATTACCATTAAAAATGCAACATTTAAACAAAATGGAGCAGGTTACCACGGCGGTGCTATCAATAAGAAAAAAGGAAATCTCATTGTAGTAGATAACTCAACTTTTGAAGGAAATACCGCACAATTCAATGGCGGCGCTATATCAATAGAGGAATCTACAAAAAAAGCACAGATCTCCAATTCCACATTTGCAGAAAATATCGGTTTTCGTTTTGGAGGTGGAATTTATGCAAAAGATCAAGTGAATTTGACAGTAACAAAATCCACCTTTAAAGAAAATGTGAGTGTACACGGTGCAGGTATTTATGCAAGTGAAAATGTTTCTGAACCAGATAACTCAAACTTGAAAATCGAAGAGGTTTCATTTGAAGATAATGTAGCTAACTTGGGAGCAGGCGTATATACTTTACTTCCAACGCAGATCTCAGCAAGTAGCTTTTTGAAAAATCGAGCGATTGACGTTACCAATGAAGACAATAAAGTGGATTCACTTTACATCGGTAGAGGTGGGGCCATCTATGTAGCGGACAACAAAACTGAAATCTCAGGCTCTTCTTTTAAAGAAAATTATGCCATGGGTCACGGTGGAGCCATCCAAGTGGACGGCGTAATCAGAGATGATGATGACAATATCACAGATCCAAATAAAAATGTAAAATTAGAAATAACTAATAAAACTCAGTTCTTATCAAACACCGCTGATATTGGAGAAGGCGGGGCAATTCATGTTTTCCCATATCAATATGCTACAGAAATAACTGAAGAGGATGCTTATCTGCCACTGAAGACCGATGCAACGACTCTATTTAAAGGAAATGTATCCAATCAAGGATTGCACAATCCTCCCATTAACTATGTAAAATTTAAGAACGACTTGCAATTTTCTGACGACTCCGATGTATTGCATGACATCTTAACTCGAAAGAGTTTACTCAACAACTATGATGTCAATTACAAGAGTGACACTCGATTGATCATATTCGATGCAAATGGCGGAAAGTTCGAGGGAACAAACGAGACGAAGGTGGTGGAAGAACAATCCCTCGGGGCAACGATAAATATTTGTAAGGCGCCGGTTCGAGAGGGTTATAAATTTCTTCACTGGGCAGAGCCTGTGGTAAAGCCCGGCGATGAGTATGTGGTGAAAGGAAATCATGTCTTCAAGGCAGTGTGGAAGGAAATATCTCCCGAACCCAAGCCCGATGACAAACCCGGTGAGAAGCCCGATGATAACCACTCGTCTGGAAAGGGCCCATTTGGTGGCATCGTATGGAAACCCGAGGATACAACTACTTCGGAAAGCCTCAATACCGAAGACCACTACCAATACCTCCAAGGTTATCCGGACGGAAGTTTTGCTCCCAACAGGGGAATGACTCGGGCGGAAGTCGCTGTTATGTTTACTCGCTTGCTAAATGAACGGCCAAAGAGTGGCGTGGATTATCCGGCCGACTTTACAGATGTACAGGCGAATGACTGGTACAAAAATCCAGTTGGATATGCGGCCCAAGTGGGCATTGTTTCCGGCTATCCCGATGGCACATTTGGCCCCAACAAATCCATCACTCGTGCGGAATTTGCAACGATAGCAGCCCGTTTTGCTCAATTGACAGAGGGTGAGGAAGTGAATTTTGTGGACTTGACCGATGCCCACTGGAGTTATAAATCGGTACAATTGGCAGCAGCAAATGGCTGGATATCCGGCTATCCCGATGGAACTTTTAGGCCCGACAAAGAGATTACCAGGGCTGAAGTAACCGCCATCACCAATCGTATGCTCAACAGAAGGGCAGATTTGGATTGGATCGACGCACACGAGAACGAAGTGGTGAAATTCACCGATGTCATGGACAATGATTGGTTCTATGAGGCAATTATGGAAGCAACCATGGGACATGATTTCAATAAGGATAAAGACGGTAAGGTAGAGTACTGGAAAAATCTCAATCAAAAAAGCTTCATAGGCTAAAACTCACAGGACAAATGTACCCGGCCCAGGAATCATGTGGGCCGGGTTTTTTGTGTCTCTTTTTTGTGGGGGGTTTGGGTGTTTCTCTGAAGAGGTTTTTTTGCAGGGTTCGTCTGTGGGTTTTTTTACACGTGAGCTGTGGGGCTGTTTGGTCGCACGAAAAAACCGGCCCGGGGGCCGGTTTTGTGGCTTCTTATCTGGCTTTGTAGGCTTTGAGGCCTTCGGCCAGGATGTTGGCGCTCTTCTTCAGGGATTCTGCATTGAGTACGAAGGCAATGCGGACTTGGTTTCTGAAGTTTTCGCTGTGCTCGTAGAAGCCAGCGGCGGGGGCCATCATCAGGGTTTCGCCGTCGACGTCGAATTCTTCCAAAAGCCAGCGGCAGAAGTGGTCGGCGTCTTCAATGGGCAGATCGGCGATGGTGTAGAAGGCACCGGCGGTGTTGGAGCAGGTGACTCCTTCGATTTTGTTGAGTTCTTCCACCATGACATCTCTGCGGTGTTGGTACTCGCGGTTTACTTCTTGGAAGTACTCGGGGGTCTTGCGGTAGAGGGCAGCGGCACCGATCATTTCCAGGGTGGGGGCGGCCAGGCGTCCGGTGGCCAGTTTCACGAAAGCGTCCCGAAGTTCGTTGTTCCGGGTGGCCAGGCAGCCGATCCGTGCACCGCAGGCACTGTAGCGCTTGGAGATGGAGTCGATGATGATCAGGCGATCGTCGATATCGTCCAGGGAACCAAAGCTCTGATACTCGGCTCCGTCGAAGATGAATTCACGATACACTTCGTCGGCGATGATGTAGAGATTGTACTCTTTGGCAATGTCTGCCAGGAGTCTAATTTCGGCCTTGGTGTAGACGGTACCGGTGGGGTTTCCGGGGTTGGAGAGGAGGAGGACCTTGGTGCGATCTGTGATTTTGCTTACGATCTCTTCCTTGGAGGGAAGGTGGAAGTTGTTCTCTACAGAGGTGGGGAAGGTCACATACTCGTTGGCAGCCCATTTGAAGTAGCTGAAGTAGTTGGTGTAGTAGGGCTCGCAGGTGAGCACTTCGTCGCCAATATCCGTCAGGGCCAGGAGGGCAAAGAGGAGGGCTTCACTACCACCGGCGGTGATGACGATGTCGGAAGCTTCCATGGGGATGTCATTGGCCTTGTAGTAGTCGGCCATGGCTTCTCTCAGGTCCATGAGACCGGCTGCGGGAGCGTAGCTGAGGACGTCCAGGTCGGCATTGTTGATGGCGTCGAAGAACTCCTGAGGGGTCTCCACGTCGGGGGCACCGATGTTCAGGTGATAGACGTGTTTGCCTTGGGCCTTGGCCTTGTCAGCATAGGGGGTGAGCTTGCGAATAGCGCTGTAGGGCATGGACTGCATGCGTTTTGATAATTCCATAGAGTACCTCACTTTCAAAAGACAAAGTTTCTACCCTCATTATAAGACATGGATTTTTTTAAAGCAATCGATATCCTACTCCCATCTCAGATCCTTGCCATAGAACCTGATGGGAATGTAGGACTGAAAAATTCGGGAGAAGAGGCGGTCGCTGTAGGTGGCGGAAATGGTGGAGGGGGTGAGATTGGTTGAGATAATGGTCTTTTTCCCCTTTACCAGCCGGGTGTTGATCACATTAAAGAGCTGTGAGGTGGTGAAACTATTCACCGTTTCCGTGCCCAGATCGTCGATAATGAGGAGATCGGCCTCGAATAAAATATTGTATTTTAAATGGTTTTCCCCATTGCCCCGCTCTCCAAAGACCTTCTCCTCCAAAATGTGAATGAGGCCGAAGATGGTCTCGTAGACCACCAGGTGGTTTCGGCTCAAGAGTTCCCCGGCAATGGCCGAGGAGAGGAAGGTCTTGCCCAGGCCCGTGGGGCCGTAGAGGAGGAGGTTCTCCCCATTGTCCTGGGGGAAGTTTTCGATGAAGCTGTGGGCGGTGGCCAAAATCTGTTCCATATTTTCCCTGGGGCTTCGCTTTTCCCCCTGGAAGGGCTCCGGGGAGAAGCGCTCCAGGTCAAAATTTTCGAAATTCTCCCGCTCCAGGAGCCGCTCGATGCCGCTCATTTTGTGGAGGCGCTGGGCCAGCTTCTGCTGATAGCAGAGGCAGCGGCCCTCCTCTGTGACTCCGGTGTCCTGGCAGTAGGGGCACTGGGGCTGGTAGTCCAGATAGTCCGGGGGGTAGCCCGCCCCCACCAGGAGGCTCCTGCGATAGGCCTCCATCTCCTCCAGCTCCCGCTGGCCCCGCTGGGCCCTCTCTGAATCTCCGGTGGAGAGGACGGACATACAGGCCTGGGCCCCAAAGTTTTGGATGTCCTCCTCCAATTGTTTCAGCTGGGGGATGGCCCCGTGGGCCCTTTTGATTCTCTCCTCCCGCTCCCGGGTCCTCTGGTCCCGGATGGCTTCGTATTCTCTCTGTATGTCCCGGTGGAGCTTCATGGATTCTCCCTTCTATTCTCCCTTCGTAAGATTTTCCCAGCGCTGGGCCATGAGCTCATCCAGCTCTCCTTGGCCGTAGCTGTCGGTTCGGGCGCCGTCGATATTTTTGCCTCCCTTGGGGGCCCTCTTGGGGCTCTCGGGGATTTGGGAGAGCTCCTCTATGCCCCCCTCTCGCCAATTTCTCAGAATGGCGGTGAAGTAGTTGAAATTGGGATTTCGCTGCCGCTCCGTGCGCTGGGCGGCGGCCATGATCAGCTCCTCTTTCATGGGCCAGCCGTCTCGGATTTCCATGAGCTCGGTGAAGAGCTTTGGGGAGAAGTCCCGCTGTCCCAGGCCCATGGCCCCCATGACCTTCCGGTAGAAGAAGTAGTTTGCATCGTGCTTTTTAAAATTCTCCTCCAGGGCCTCGGGGGTGCGGACATTCTCATCGGCCCAGCCCCGGACAATGGCCTCGATATAGCTGAGCTTGGTGTTGTTCTTCTGTTCGGTGGCGTAGCGAAAGGCCTCGATGATGAGCTCCGGGGGCATATTGTAGCTGTCCATCCAGGAGGCGATGTCCAGTTTCCGCTGATAGGGCAGCTCCCTTCTGAGATAGTACTGGACCTTGGTGAAGAGCTGGGCAATTTTGGGATTGGAGAGGCTGTCCACAAAGCGGTCCTCCTTGGGGGCCTCCCGCCGGTAGGCCTCCTGGGCGTAGAGCTCCTTCAGGCGAATGAAGATGATTCCGCTCTGGCCATTGGGCAGGAGCTCCCGGGTGATGACATTCTGTAGCTCCCAGTAGTCCCAGGCCCGGGCCACCTCGGCTGGGCTGGTGCCTAAAAGCTGGGCAATCTCCACATCCCCTCCGGAAAGGCCGCTGACCGCCATGTGATAGCCGGTGAGATACACCTTCACAAATTCCCCCGGGGCCGAGGGGAGAAAATCGTGGAGAAAAATATTTTCAATGGGGGTGTCCCCGAAGTCCCGGGTTTCCTCCTGAATTCTATAGCTCAAATGTCACTCCAATCCTTCCTTTTCAACACCATCACCGTCTCCAGCAGCCGCCACTGTCCCCCTCTGGGCACCAAAAACTCCCGGTAGGGGTCCAGGGCGGGGCCCATCTGTCGGACCCAACGATTGGAAATGAGCTGCTCCCGCTGGCGAATGGGCTGAAAGCCCAGGGACTCATAGAGGTGCAGGGCCCGGTGATTCCAGGGATAGACCGACAGGCTGATCCGCTCCAAGTGCCGCTTCTGAAAGCCGTAGTCCAAGAGCCAGGTGAGGGCCCTTCTGCCATAGCCCCGGTCCATCTGAGCTCGGTCCAAAATAATGCCAATCTCCCCCCGGCGGAGGAGGGGATTCATCCCCTTGAGGCCCATATAGCCCACGGCAAAGTCGTCCACCACAATGGCAAAATATGTATCAAAAATACTGGCCGTCTTCCAAGCGTACCACTCGGGGACGGTCTCCCTTGTCTCCACAAAATTGAACATCCCGTAGAGGGGATCCTCGTGGGGGGTCCACTGGAGAAAATCGTAGACATGTGCCACCTCTAGGGGGACAATATTCACAGGCGTCACTCCTTTGGGCCATTATACCACAGGAAATGGCAGTTCTTTTCCATCTGTAACCTAGGTTACAGATGTCTAACTCATACCGTGATACTATGAGATCCAAGTTAAGGAAAATTTTGAATTACAGATGGAGGAGGAATTATGGATCAGCAAAAAATAGAACAATTGAAGGAGCTCTTAAACGACATTCACAGTGGTCTGGACCCCGAGGAGGCCCAGCTCCGCTTCCAGAGGGATCTGGGATCGGTGGATGCCAGGACCCTGGCCCAGGCGGAAAATGCCCTCTTGGCCGACGGCATGCCCCTGGAGAAGCTCCAGGGCCTCTGCTCCGTCCACGCGGCAGTGGCGGGGAAGAATGTGGAGGCCATCCACGAGGCCGATCACTTCCCCGGTCCCCTCAAGGACTTCTTGGCGGAGAACGACGCCCTGGAGACCTTCCTCCAGACCACCTTCAAGCCCACGGCCCACGGCTTCTTCTTCGGCGGCGGCAGCCTGGAGAGCTTCCTGGAGGCCCTGGAACAGCTGGAGGGCCTGTCCGTTCACTACGACCGGAAGGAAAATATCTTCTTCCCCATTTTAGAGGAGCAGGGGGTCACCAGCATTCCCCAGGTCATGTGGGGGGTGGACGATGACATTCGCGAGATGGTGAGGGATGTGAAGAAGGGGGCCCTGGAGGGGGCCGATGCCAATGTCCTCCACGGCAAAATGCCCCAGCTCCTCCAGGAGATCTCCGGAATGATCGCCAAGGAGCGGGATGTGCTGGCCCCCCTCCTCATGGAATCCTTTGATGCCGAGGACTGGAACAGCGTGGCGGCGGACCGCTCCTATCCCCTCCAATTTGGCGTAGCGGCCAGCCCCTTCAAGGAGATGAAGGGCCCCAAGCGGGAGAAAAAGAGCCAGGAGGCCCCGGCGGCGCCTCAAAACCGGGGCGTTTCCCTGGGGGGTCAGCTCAATTTCCCCATGGGAAGCCTCTCCTTTGAGCAGGTGGACGATCTCTTCCAGAACATCCCCGCCGAGGTGACCTATGTCAATGAGAATGACATCGTTCAGTATGTCAGCGACCGGGAGGAGATGATCTTCCCCCGTCCCTCCATTGCCATTGGTAGAGACGTCTTCCTCTGTCACCCCCCCAAGTCCCATGCCATTGTCCGGGAGGTGATGGACGACTTGAGAAGCGGCAGAAAAGACCAAGTGGTGCGGATCTTCACCCGAGGGGAGGCCCTCCTTCTGGTTCGCTACATCGCCGTGAGAGATCGCCAGGGCATCTACCGGGGCGTTCTGGAATTGGTGGAAGATTTGAGAGCCATCGAGGGCATGGATGAATACTTGAAATAAAATGAGAAAAACCACTTTCCCCCTACACTGGGGCTGAAAGTGGTTTTTTTCTAAGTGAGAGGCTGCGGCCTCTTTTTGTGTGGGGGCGTGTTTGGAAGTGGGCCAGTGGTGGCCATCACGCCCCGTCTTCATCTTCGATGATCATGCCGGTAATTCTCGCCTGAATGGCGAGCTTGGTCCGGCTGCGATAGCCGGTCTTATCCAGGAGATTTCGCACATGGCTCTTCACCGTGTGGACGGAGATCTCCAATTTTTCGCTGATCTCCACATTGCTCGCCCCCGTCACCAACAGCCGCAAGATCTCAATTTCCTTGGGGGTGAAGTCGTGGGAGCAGGCATTGCCAATCTGCACCATGGGGGGCCCATCGGGATAGACACTCTCCCCCTCCATGGTGTGGTCCATGACGGAAAGAATGGTCTCCTTGGAGGCCTCCTTGTACCAAAAGCTGTCAATGCCAATCTTTCGGGCTCGGTCCAGCCAGGACAGTTCGGGCATACTGGTGACGGCGATGATTTTCACCCTGGGATTGAGCCGCTTCATCTTCTCGGCGGCTTCCAGGCCACTGGAGCCATCGTCCATTAAAATATCCATGAGGACCAGGTCGATGTGATCCTTGAGGACATAGGTGTCTGCAAACATGGCGGAATCTATGGAAAAGACCACTTCATAGTCGTCGCTGTTTTCAAGATAGAGTTCAAACATCTTCCTGCACACATACTGGTCATCCACAATCATGACTCTATGTTTCATCTCGAACTCCTTTTGGAAGGGCTATATTCATCACAAAGTCGAGGCTCTCTCTTATAGTAACAGAACCGCCCTCCATCTCCACTAATTTTCGAATGTTTTTGAGCCCGCCCTTCTCCACAATGGGCCCCTCTGGCGCTGCGCCGTCATTGCCTATGGTGAAGTGATACTGGCCCCCATCCTCCGTAAGGTCCAGGTACAGGGTCTTGGCGTGGCCGTGGAGGATGGCATTATTGATGGACTCGTGGAGGATCTCCGTGAGGATGGCCTGGGCCCTTGCCTCAGAGGGGAGGCTTCCCGTCATTTCAATGGCCATTCCAGCATCCCTTGCGGCCTCTGTGAGTTTTTCCCAGGGGGAGCCCTTGGGGCTCCGTGCCATTCCCCCCTTTAGTAGAAGGATATTTTGCCGCCACAGCAGGGTGAGCTCCCTCCGCTGGCGGGCAGTCTTGGGTTCCTGCTCCATATACATTCGGAAGAGAATGAGGGAGCGGCCCATATCGTCGTGGATCTTTCTCTTGGCAGAGAGCACTTCCCTCTCCCGGATGAAGCCCTTGATATTTTTGCTGTAGTCCTTGAGATTTTGGTTGAGCTGCCGGATTTTTCGGTTGTTTTCCCGGATCTCTTGAATGAGGCCGTAGGCCTCGGTGACATCCCTGGCCAGGGTCTCCACAATGGGGCCGTGGCGTATATTTTCAATGAGCCACACCCCCTGGGCGTCCATGACCACCCGGTCCTTGGAGATCCTCTTCAAGGTGGTGGCGCCCTCCACCAATTCCCCCTCCATGGCGGGGTCAAAAAAGTCCAGGGTGTTGACCAGATTTCTGCCAAAGACCAGGCGGCTCAGCTGGTCGATTTTGTAATTGACCAAATAGGGCCTGCCCCTTTCATCGGAAAAGGCCACCCCCACGGGCAGTGTGTCCATGGACTCTTTTATGGCAGCTTCCGTGAGCTGCTGGGCCTGATGGGACTCCAGTTTTCCAAATAGCCACAGATCAAAGGTGATGACGAGGAGGGTCGCCAAGGCAAAAATCAGGGTGGGAATCTCCCGAATCACGGAGAGGTATTTTTGCTCTGCCCCCAGAAGATCCGAGAGGATCTGAAGGAGCACCAGGGCCGTGAAAAAAATGCCATAGGCCCGCCACTTCAGAGACCTGGAGCCGGACCTCAGGCCCATGGCAAAGCTGAAAGTGCCGGCGACAAAGAGCACGGCGTATAAGAAATAGATGGGGCCGGCTTTCAAATCACCCAAGACCATTTTGTCCCCCTTCCAGGGGAAGGCTCACCCTCACATAGAGGGTGCCCTCCTCCACAAATACCTCCCGGGAAAAGTCCTCTCCCGAGGCCCTCCATGCCTCAAAGCCCTCCTTGGGATGTTCAATCTCCAGGGTGAGGCAAAGGGATTTATCCTCGGTCCTCACGTTGACCAAGACGGCCTCCATGGTGTCGATATTGCCCTCCAGCACCTCCTCAAAGATCTCGTAGGCCAGGAGCATTTGAGAGAGGGCCATGGACCCCGACGCCTCCCAGGACAGGTGGGTCATCACCCCAAAGAGCGCCAAGTACCTGAGGGTCTCGTCCAGGGCCAGCCTGAGCTCCACCAGGGAGCTGGCCTCAGCCTTTTGGGACAGCAAGAGCATATTGGAGCATCTCTTGATGGATACATTGATGAGCGTTGCCAGCTTCATTCCCTCCAGAAATTCGGCCTCCTCCTGGGAGAGGCCCCCCAGGACCTCCTCCAGCTTTACAATTTGATCCTCCAGGGACTCGTCGATCAACTCCCACAGCTCCATCTGCTCCTGGAGCCTTGCCTGCTCCAGCTTCAGCTGGTTTTCCGCTTCCAGGAGCTCATTTTCCTCGGCCATGAGGTCCCCAAAGTGCTGGAGATTCCTCTTGATCTCATTGATGAGGGAAATATCGGTGCGCCAATAGGCGTGGCCCGTGGAGATTCTCGCACTCTCCAGGAGGCTGTCCTCGTCGATGGAGCGGGCCGCCCCCTCCGCCCCTACAATGAAATCCCTGGGGAAAACTGCCCCATCGCCATTGGCAAAGACCCTCCCCTGGTGATTCACCATCCCCAGATCCAGGCTGGAGAGGCACCAAAACTTTTCGTAGTCTAAATTCACGGGCAGGAGCCGGTTGTAGATGAGGCTTTCAATATAGGAAATGGTGATGAGCACATTGAACTCCGGGCTCTTAAAGGCCATGAAAAACAGGCTCAGGCGGGGCTCATCCTTGAGGTAAAAATAGGTGTAAAGGCCCCACACCACGGGCACGGAAAAAGTGATGAGGGTATTTCTCATATTTCGGGCGTCGAAGAGTTTTTTCGCCGAGAGATAGAAAGTCGCCCCCACAATGGCGCCGCAATAGGTGAGCATCAAGTGGAAGAGGGGCCCGTAGCCATGGGGCACCTGGGACCAGCGGCTCAGGCCCAGGGGAAAGGAGAAAATCAGCTGGTGGAAGTCGTTGGTGAGAAACAGGAGGGAAAAAACAAAGAGCAGGCCATACATCAGCCGCCAACTGCCGTGGATCTTTTCATGGGGGGCCTTGTCCAGGTAGAGGACGGAAAAGAGGAGAAAGACCCCAATGCCAATGAGCACAATATAGTAGCTGTACCACAGATACCGCTCCAGAGTGGAGCCCTTGATTGCCAGCTCGTATTTCACCGTGCGCAAAAAGAGATAGGCAATGAGGAGCAGGCCCAGATAGCCCAGGTACCTGGCCACCTCCCGGTGCAAAATCACCCGGCGATTCTTCTCCATCCAAAAGAGAATCACCACGGTGTAGAGCCCCAGGGTAATGGTATTGCTGCGAAAGGGCAGGGGCAGGGCCCTGGCAAGTACGTGAATGGCAGCTGCCAAAAAAATCAGCAGTATGCCCATGAAAAATCTGGAATAAGCCTTGGTCACCGCGTCCCCCTTTCCCCGAAAACCTCCATCCCCTCCGCCGGTGGGTCAAAGAAAACTCACTTGGAAGGATGTGTTTGTTATTTATTATTATATAGTACGGGGAAGAGAAGGACTACAACTCCCCGACTCCCTGGAAGAGGGGAGAGGTGAGAGGGGCGGAACGGACTCTTTGGCAGGAGGAAGGGCCTCAGTCACCCCCCTTTGGGGCAGTGAAGAAATTCAGGGCACAAAAAAACTGCCGATCCGGCAGTTTTTTACGGGCCAATGTGTTGGTTTCAGCTGGAGGGATACTTTTAGGCCGTCCCTTTGGCCGTGGCCCCCGGAAGGGGGAACCCGGCTTCCCGTGTGGTGCTCATCCCCCTCAGGGCTGGGGATGGGCCGTCACCACAATGTCCTTTCGGTAGCGGGGAATTCCCCTTTGAATCTGGACAATGTGGACGGGCTGGGGGGCCTGGGGGTCCCTGTAATAGACCCCGGAGACCAAGGATACCTGGTCCAATTTCCCCAGGGCGTGCTGGAGGTGGATGGGCCCCGGCTCCTCCTGGCGGCTCATGGCCGTCCACAGGAGATTGTAGCTGTCGAAGCCCAGGGCCGCCTGGGCATTGGGGTCCATGCCATAGGCCTTGCGATAGCTCTGGACGAAGTTGGCCGCCTCCTGGGTGGTGAGTTTCCCGCTGTGGAAATTGGTGCTGTAGTAGACATTCTCGGCGGCATCGCCCCCCAGGGCCACGAAATTGGCGCTGTCCATTCGGTCGGAGCCCAGGACGGTGATATAGGGGAGCTTCTCGTGGAGGGCCCGGACCAAATAGGCTGCGGTGGTGCTCCGATCGGCGATGTAGACCCCGTCCACCCCCATTTTTTGAAGGCGCCGCATCTCCGGGCGAAAGAGGGTCTCTCCGCTGTGGTACTCCAGTACCTCCGCCTTCACTCCGGAGGAGAGGGCACTGGCAAAGTGATAGCCCAGCTCCTGACTGTAGTCGCTCTCCTCATTGGTGAGAATGGCAATGTGGCTCAAATTGAGGTCTCTCTCGGCGTACTGGGCCATGGCCCGGGCCTGCTGCTCGTTGTTGAAGCCCAGGGGCGTAATGAAGTCGCCCCCCTCCCGCTTGCCGTCGGTGGCCGCCGTGAGGGTGGGAATCCCCGCGGCGGAAATGGCCGCCATGGCATCTCCAATTTGTATGGTGGAGAGGAGGCCCTGGACCTTTTCCGTCTGGGTGAGATGGGCCACGGCATTGGCGGTGTCGAAACTGTTGCTCTTGGTGTCGTAGAAGACCAGGCCAATGGGCTCATCGCCCAAGTAGCGCCGCTGATTGTGGGCCAGCTGCACCCCCCGGCCAAAGCTCTGGCCCTCGTCGGACATGTCCCCGGTGAGGGGGGAGAAGACCCCCATGGAGATCTCCGGCCGCTCCTCCCTGGGGTGGACCATCCCCTCCAGGCCGCTGCAGGCCCCCAGGAGTAGGATCAGGAGGAGGGTGAGGGGAAAGAGGAGGCGCTTCATGGGTGAAACAGCTCGCTTACTTCCACCAACTGATCCGCCGGCAGGGTGATGAGGAGCTCATCGCCCCCTTTGAGGAGGGTCTCGGGGCTGGGGGTGAAGCACATCCGGTCCCTGCAAATGGAGGTGACGACGGCATCGGGGGGCAGGGGCACGTCGGTAAGGCGCATCCCCACCAGGGGGGCGTCCCCGGAGATGAGGAAGTAGCTCATATCGTAGGTCCCGGGAAGGGCCACGGGATCGGCAAATTGCAGCTCGTAGAGGGACTCATAGATGGGCACATTCTTCAGGATCATGGCCACCCCATAGCCCACCATGGAGACCACGGCCACGGAGATGAACTGCTCCATGGAGCCGCTCATTTCGCTGACCAAAATAATGGAGAGGAGGGGGGCACCAATGGAGCCCGCCAGGACCCCGGCCATGCCCAGATAGATGAAATTGTGGATGAACACTTGGTCCATGCCCAAGATTTGGAAGGCGGCCACCCCCACAATGGCCCCCAGGGCGAGAATGGGCATGAAGATTCCCCCCTGGACCCCGGAGCCATTTCCCGTCCACACCAAAATCATCCGGAGAATGAAGGCGATGAAGAGGATGTGGAGGGCCGTGGGGGCCTGGGCCAGGTTCTCCACAAAGCCGTGGCCGTCCCCCATGAGGCTGGGATCGTAGAGGCCCACCAGGGCCGCCAATACCATGGCGGAAAAGATGAGCCAGTACTTGGGAATCTTGGTCTTGAGGCGCCGCTCCACCAGGAGAATCATCCCCCAGTTGTAGATTCTGGCCACAATTCCCGAGACCACCCCCACCCCAATGGGGATCCAAATGAGATTCATGGGGAGCATCTCTTCCATGGGCATGGCAAAGGCGGGATCCATGCCCATGAGGCTGTAGGAGACGAAATTGGCCACCAGGGAGGCCACCAGGGCGGTGGCCATAAAGTAGTGGCTCATGGACTTTTGCATCTCCTCCAATGCAAAGAGGACCCCGGCCAGGGGCGCATTGAAGGCGGCGGCAAGCCCCGCCGAGCAGCCGGCGGTAATGAGGGAGCGCTGCTGGACGGCGGGCCTTTTGGTGAGCTTGGCCACTCCCTTGGCGGCCAGGCCCCCCAGCTGAATGGAGGGGCCCTCCCGGCCCAGGGTGAGGCCCCCCAGGGTGGCCAGGCCCCCCCCGAAGAACTTGGAGATCAAAGACCAGGGCACATTCTGGTCGATTTTGTGCTCCAGCTCCGCCCGCATTTGGGGAATCCCCCCGCCCCCGGTGTAGGGGGCCTTCTTCAGGAGAAAGTGGAGGATGAGGGAGACGGCCAGGGCCCCCAAAATCCACAGGGCAAATCTCAGGGGCGTCATGGAGGCGAAGGCCAAATCTCGAATGACATCCATCTTGTGGAGGACATAGCGGTAGAGGACGCTGACCAGCCCCGCCGTGAGGCCGATGACAGCGCCGTAGGCAATGAGTTCAATTTTGTTGCGGCCCAAATCGTAGGACCTTTTGTCGTGAATATCCATAATTCAATTATAGAGCTTTTAGGAGGGGAAGTACAAAGGGCAGGAGAAAACTGGTGACAATGCCGCAGAGGGCAATGGCCAGAGAGGAGACGGCCCCCACATCCTCTCCCATTTCCAGGGCCCGCTTGGTGCCCATGGCGTGGGAGGCGGCCCCACTGGCCAGGCCCTTGGCAATGGGGGAGCGGAAGCGGGCAATTTTGGCATAGCTCTCCACGAAGCCGTAGCCAAAGACCCCCGCCACGGTGACGGCGGCCACAGTGAGGGAGGGAATGCCCCCAATGGCGGCGCTGGTCTCCACGGCAATCCCCGTGGTGACATTCTTGGGAAGCATGGAGAGAATGAGGGACCAGTCCAGGCCCATGAGTCTGCCCAAGAGATAGCCGGAGCCAATGGCAGTGAGAGAGGAGACCACCACCCCCACGGAAATGGGCAGGAGATTTTCCATGAGAATGTGGCGCTTGTGGTACATGGGCACGGCCAGGGAGAGGGTCATGGGCCCCAGGAAGAAATTCACATACTCCCCGCCAATTTGATAGGCCTCAATGGAAATTCCCGTGATCTTCAAAAAGGCCACAATGAGAATCACCGCCACCACCAGCCCCGTGAGGGCGGGATTGTTGATCTTTTTGGCAATCTTCTCCCCCAGGAGAAAGCCCAGGAGGGTGAGGAGGATGCCAAAGATGGGCAGCTGTACAAAATTTTCCAAAAGTGGGCTCATCCTAGACTCCTTTCAGCTTGCCCTGGAGCTTTAAAATCAGCTCCACCGTGTAGCCGGTGACAAAAAACACCATGGAGGTGGAGAGAATCACCAGGACAAATAGTTTCAAGAGCTCGTCTTTGATCTCGGGGACCACAGTCATGAGATTCACCGCCCCGGGAATAAAGAAGAGGGCCATGGCCCCCAGGAGGGTCTGGGCCGCAGGGTCGATGTCCTCAATGTCGATGATCTTCAACGACAGGGCGGTGAGCATCACTAAAATGCCGTAAATGGCCCCGGGAATGGCCAGGGGAATCAGGGCATTGAGAATATTTCCAAGGAAAAGACAGATGAGGAGGAGGGTGAAGCCCTTCATCCACTCCATCAGGGGATCGGAAGTCCTCTTTGCCACGGCAGGCGGGGTACTTCTGTGTTTTTTCATGGGTGCTCCTTTCGATGTTTTCCCTAAAATTGTACCGCAAAGGAATCTAAAAGTTTGTAAAAAAGAGGGAAAAAGAGAAAGCTGGCCAAAAGTAAAAGGGGGCCAAAAAAATTTTTCAACATTTGCAAAAAGGGACTTGCAATTTTCAAAAGGGCTGAGTACAATAGTCACAGATGATTTTAGTACAGTAAAGCAATAAAGTGAACTGAAAGAGAGTGTGACATGAAAAAGAAATTATTCCCCCTGACCCTATTCCTCCTGCTCCTCCTTACCGCCTGTGGTGGTGGCCCCAATGGAGCGCCCAACAATGGCGCCAATGCCCCTGAAGGGGAAAATGGAGCCCAAGAGGCCGCCCTGGACACGGAAAAGACCTATGTCGTGGGCCTGGACGACACCTTCGCTCCCATGGGCTATCGGGACGAGAAGGGCGAGCTCATTGGCTTCGACGTGGATCTGGCCACCGACGCCGCTGAGCGCATGGGCATCACTGTGGAGTTTCAGCCCATTGACTGGTCCATGAAGGAGACCGAGCTTGAGGGCGGCAATATCGACTTCATTTGGAACGGCTACTCCGTCACTCCCGAGCGGAAGGAAAAAGTGGCCTTCTCCGAGCCCTATATGAAGAACCGTCAAATCATCGTGGCCCTGGCAGAGAGCCCCGTGGAAAGTAAGGCCGATCTTGCCGGCAAGACCGTCACCGTCCAGGCGGAGTCCTCGGCCCTGGAGGCCGTCCTCAAGGATGAGGCCTTTGTAGAGAGCCTGGCCACCGCCCCCGTGGAGTACGGCACCAATGTGGAGGCCTTCCAGGATGTGGAGAGCGGCAGAAGCGATGTCATTGTGGTGGATGAAGTTCTGGCCCGCTACTATATGAAGGAACAGGGTCAGGAGAAGTACAAGATTCTGGAGGACAATTTCGGCGAGGAAGAATTTGCCGTGGGTCTGAGAAAGGACGACACCGCCCTCTTGGCCGCCCTCAATGAGGCCATGAAGGCCCAGGTGGAGGACGGCACCTACGACGAGATCTACACCAAGTACTTCGCCGACTAAAGGACTTAGAAAGGAGGGCATGTGGATATTATTTCAAGAATGGTGCCCCTGGTCTTGGAAGGGGGAAAGACCACCCTGGGGGTATTCGCCTTCACCCTGCTCTTTTCCCTACCACTGGCCCTCCCCGTGGCCCTCTGCCGCATCTCCAAGATAGGGGCCGTGCGAAAAATCACCGCCGCCTACATCTATGTCATGAGGGGGACCCCCCTCCTCCTGCAACTGATGTTTGTCTTCTTTGGACTGCCCCTCATTCCCGTGGTGGGACTCACCCTGGGCCGCTACACTTCCATTCTGGTGGCCTTCGTCCTCAACTACACGGCCTACTACTCGGAGATCCTCCGGGGGGGCATCCAGTCCATGGACCCCGGCCAGTGGGAGGCCGGGAAGATGCTGGGGCTCTCCAAGAGCTACACCTTTTTGAAAATCATCCTGCCCCAGGTCTTAAAGAGAACCTGGCCCGCCATTGCCAATGAGATCATCACCCTGGTGAAGGACACCTCCCTGGTCTATGTCCTGGGGGTCATGGACATTCTAAAGGCCGCCAAGTCCGTCTCCAATGCCACCTCCTCCATACTGCCCTATGTGTACATTGGGGTGATCTACCTGGTGGCCATTGGCATACTCACCGTCATTTTGGAAAGGATTGAAGGGAAGCTGCAACATGAAACTGAGTATTGATGCCTTGAGTAAATCCTTTGGGGAGAAAAATCTCTGGAAGGAGATCTCCCTGGACTTTCCCCAGGAGGGAATCACCACCATACAGGGGCCCAGTGGTCAGGGAAAGACCACCCTCCTCCGCTGCCTGGCGGGGCTGGAGCGGGCCGATGGGGGGAGGATCCTGGTGGACGGCGTGGAAGTGGAGGAGAGGGAGCGCACCCGGAGGCTGGGCTTCGTCTTCCAGGACTACCACCTCTTCCCCCACATGACGGTGCGGCAGAATCTGTGCCTCGCCCCCAAGTACCACGGCATGGACCCCGAGACCATGGACCGCAAGGTGGACTTCCTCCTCTCGGAGCTGGATCTGGTGAGGGAGGGGGACCGCTATCCCGACAGCCTCTCCGGGGGACAGAAGCAGCGGGTGGCCATTGCCCGGGCCATGATGCTGGACCCGGAGCTCATCTGCTTCGATGAGCCCACCTCGGCCCTGGACCGGGGCACCATCCAAAGACTGGTGGGCCTCCTCCAGCAGCTGAAACAACAGGGAATGGGCATGATCATTGTCACTCACGATACAGAATTTGCAAAAGAAGTTTCCGACACCATTGTGGTTTTGGAAAATGGAACTGCCCGGGTTGCCGCATAGGCCCCGGGTTTTCTGTGCTATAATTTTGTTGAGGTGAGACCATGGGAAAGGGAAAATTGTATCGACGCTTGAAGAATTTGGCGGAGGAAAACTACCTCCGCCTCCACTATCCGGGCCACAAGGGAAGGCTTTCCTGGCTCACAGATGGCAGCCTGGACTACACCGAGACCTACGGCACCGACAATCTCCTGGAGCCGGAGGAGATTTTAAAGACCATCCAGGAGGACGCCGCCCGCCTCTACGGCGTCCGGGCAAGCTTCTACGGGGTGGGGGGCTCCACCATGGCCCTCTACGCCGGACTCTTCAGCCTCACGGAGGTGGGGGAGAGGATTTTGGTCCTTCGAAATGCCCACAAGGCCATTGTTCAGGGGGCCATTCTCCGGCGCCTGAAGGTGGACAGTCTGGAGCTGGACTTCGATGAGGAGTGGGGGATCTACACTCAGGTGGACCTCGAAAAGCTCGAAGAGGCCCTCTCCGCTCGCTCCTACGCCGCCCTGGTGGTCACCAGCCCCGACTACTTCGGCAATATTCAAAATCTCCCCGAGATCTGCGCCCTGGCCCACCAGTACGGAACCAGGGTGTTGGTGGATGAGGCCCACGGGGCCCATCTCGCCTTCACTGACCTGGCGGAGCACTCCGCCGTCCGCCACGCCGATCTGGTGGTCCAGTCCGTCCACAAGTCCCTCTCGGGACTCACCGGCTCCGCCCTCCTCCACGTGGCGGGGGATGTGGATGTGGAGCGGGTGGCGGAGTGGGTCCACGCCTTCACCACCACCTCCCCCAGCTATCTCATGCTGGTCTCCATAGAGGAGGCCCTTCTGGAGGCGTCGGAAGGAGACTGGGAGGGGCTCCGCCGAAATCTGGAGGCCCTGCCCCAGCTGGCGGGGGACGAGCTTCTCTTCTACCGGCCCAGCCCCCACGATTTTACCAAGATCATGTTTCAGCGGCGGGGCTACACCGGGGAGGAGCTCTCCCAGAGCCTCTACGAGAGGGGGATCAATGTGGAGATGTCCCTGGGGCCCTATGCCCTGGCCGTGGCGAGTCTCTCCACCACGGAGGAGGATGTGATGAGGCTTGCCAAAACCCTCCGGGAACTTCCCCCGGGCAGGGGCAGCGGAGAAAAGACCATCTACCGCCCCCACCCCCGCCGGAAGATCATGGAGCCCTATGAGGCCCAGGAGGAGGGGGGCCTCTGGCTGCCTCCCCGGGAGGCCCTGGGGAAGGTGAGCCGCAGGGCCCTCTACGCCTATCCCCCGGGAATCCCCCTCCTCCTTCCGGGCGAGGAGATCACCCGGGAGCTTTTGGAGATGGAGGGCCTCTTGGGTCTCAAAGATGGTAGAATGGAGATTATCCATGGAAAATCATAGACCTCTCAAGGGGAAATTTTTCGTACTGGAGGGGAGCGACGGCTCCGGCAAGTCCACGGTGGCAACGGGCCTCTACCGGGAGCTCACCGCCCGGGGCCACCGCGTCCTCAAGACCCGGGAGCCCGGCGGCAGCCCCATAGGGGAGGAGATTCGAGAACTCCTCCTGAATCCCCAAAACTCCGCCATGGCCCCCCGGACGGAGGCCCTCCTCTATGCGGCCTCCCGGGCCCAGCATGTGGCTCAGGTCATCCTGCCGGCACTGGAGGAGGGGAAGGTGGTCCTCTGTGAGCGCTATATCTTCTCCTCCATCGTCTATCAGGGCGTGGGGCGAAACTTGGGCATAGAGGAGATCTTCCGGCTCAATCAGTGGGCCACCGGCGCCCTCGTCCCCCATCTCACCCTCTACCTGGACACCGACAATCTCAAGCGGGAAGAGCGGCTCAAAAAGCGCTTTCTGGGAGAGGAGCCCGACCGCCTGGAGCTGGACGGGGACTTTTTGGAGCGGGTCCACCGGGGCTATGGAAAGGTCCTGGAGGTCTTTCCCCACGCCATGAAAATCATAGATGCCACCCAGAGTCCGGAAGCGGTACTCAAACAGTGTGTGGCAGCACTTGAAAAGGAGTTGTAACCATGAAACTGGTATTTGCCATTATTCAAGATCAGGACACCAATCACGTAGTGGACGCCCTCACCGTGGCCAAGTTCAGGGTCACCAAACTCTCCTCCTCGGGGGGCTTTCTCAAATCTGGAAATACCACCCTTCTCATGGGGGTGGAGGATGAGCGCCTGGACGAGTTAATGGGCATATTGGAGCGGGAGTCCAGTCAGCGGGAAGTGCCGGCCTCGGTCATGTCCATGAACATCCCCGGGGACAGCTACATGCCCTATCCCTTCAATGTTCAAGTGGGAGGCGCCACCATCTTCATTTTGGACGTACAGGAATACCTGCGGTACTAACTATGGAAATGAATATGGTACTTGCCATTGTCCAGGACAAATACCTCCACAAACTGGTGGACGCCCTCCTGGACCGAGATATCGTTGTCACCCGCCTCTCCTCCTCCGGTGGCTTTTGGAACTCCGGCTCCACCACCCTGGTCATTGGCATTAAGCCGGAGCGCATGGGCATCCTCAAGGAGGCCCTGGCCCAGTGCCTGGACAGCGGCGAGGACGAGGCCCACAATCACGTCTTTGTGGTGCCCTTGGAGCGGGGGATGCGCTTTTGACGGCCAAAGTGGACAATTTTTCTGGAATCTCCGGCAGTGAGGGCCTCATTCACCAGCTGAAGCAGGACCTTCAGGGCCGGCTCTTTCACAACTATCTCTTTTTGGGGCGGCACCACCGGAGGGAGCGAATCATCCGGGCCTTTGCCGGGGAGATCCTGGGGGTGGCCTGGGACAAACTGGAGGTCCACCCGGACTTCAGAGTCCTCTCTCCCACCAAAACCACCTCCAAGCGGAGCATCAAGAAGGACGCCGTGGAGGCCATGATCCAAGAGGGAGAGCGGCGGCCCACGGTGGGAAGCCACCGGGTCTTTCTCCTGGAGGAATTTTCCCTCACCACTGTGGAGGGGCAAAACGCCTTTTTAAAGACCCTGGAGGAGCCCCGGCCCGGGGTGGTCTTTCTCCTCACCAGCGACAGCGAGGAGGGCATCCTCCCCACCATTCTCTCCCGGGCATCGGTGATCCCCTTCCCGGAAATGAGCCAGGGGGAGCTCTTGGCGGAACTCTCCCGGCGGGGCTTCTCCCCGGAGAAATCCCGGGAGCTCATCACCATGACAAGCGGCGACGGCCATCGCCTCCTCTCCTTTCTGGACCACGAAAACGGCATTGGCCTGAGGGGGGAGCTCTTTCGCCTCCTGGGAGAACTCTCCCGGGGAGGCTACGGCTACGGCCGCCTGGCAAAGTTCTTCCTGGACCACCCCGACGATGGAGATCTCCTCTTCTACTTTTTGGAATCCTGGGCCCGGGATGTGGCCACGGCCGCCCTGGAAAGGGGCCTTCCCCTCATCAATGAAGACTTTCGGGGGCAACTGGAGAATGAGGGCCGCCTGCTGGGCCCCCGGGCCCTGGGCCTCCTCTCCCTGATACTGGAGCACAAGGCCGCTTTTCGCTATAATGGTAATGAACAATTAATCTTTGAAAATTTATTCTTACAGCTGGGAGCACAGTATGGTTGAAGTCATCGGAGTCCAATTTAAAAAACAGGGGAAGATCTACTACTTCCATCCCCAAGATCTAGAACTCCCCCTGGGCACTGAGGTCATTGTGGAGACCGCCCGGGGCCAGGAGCTGGGCCGAGTCATCTCGGAGAAAAAAGAGGTGGCAGAGGAGGAGATCAAGGGCTCCCTCATGCCCATTTTGCGGATTGTCAATGAAGAGGACCAGAGGCAGCATCTGAAAAACAAAAACGACGCTCGCCTCGCCCTGGCCATCTGCGAGGAAAAAATCCGCCACCACAAATTGGAAATGGAGCTCATCTCCAGCGAGTACACCTTCGATCGCTCCAAACTCCTCTTTTACTTCTCGGCCAATCACCGGGTGGACTTCCGGGAGCTGGTCCGGGATTTGGCGGCGGAATTCAGAACCAGAATCGAGCTGAGGCAAATCGGGGTCCGGGACGAGGCCAAGCTCTTGGGGGGCATTGGCTGCTGCGGCAGGGTCTGCTGCTGCACCTCCTTCCTCAGCGAGTTTGCCCCGGTGACCATCAAAATGGCCAAGGATCAAAATCTCTCCATTAATCCCGTGAATATCTCGGGAATCTGCGGCCGCCTCATGTGCTGCCTCAAATACGAGCAGGAGGGCTACGAGGAAAAAAACAAAAAAATGCCCCGAGTGGGGGTCTGGGTGGGCACCCCCTTGGGTCGGGGGGAAGTGGTGGAAAATCTCATCCTCAAGGAGCAGTGCCGGGTTCGGGTCACTGTGGACGATGCCAAGGAGATTCACACCTTCCCCGTAGAGGATTTGAGTTTCCAAAAAAAATACGCCATTTCCTGCCCCCATGCTGACAGGGGAGAGGGCCGATGAACTGGCGGGAAAAAATTTCCGAAACTTATCTCAGGGGGTACTCCTGGCGGCTGCGCCTGGAGACCCTTTTTTTGTCCCTCCTCCTCTTGGATCAGTGGCCGGGGCTGGACGGCCAGCGCCTCATTCCCACTTGGGCCTTTGTGATCCTCGCCACCGCCGCCTACTTTCTCCTTTTGAGGGGGGCAGAGCTTTTTGTGAGGCGCTTTTTGCACTTTCTCCTGCCCCCGGCCACCCTGGAGCTGACCCTCTTGGCCGTGAGCTACTGGCTCCACCGGGAGGTCTTGGTCGGCGCCTCCAATATCGTCTCCGGAAACGACCGGGTCTTCTTTCTCCTCCCCCTGATCCTGATTCTCATCACCTTTCTCAGCGGCTGGATCTACTTTCGGAGGACCCCCCTCTGGCTCAAGGTCCTCTGGAGCCTCCTGCCCCTGGCAGCCCTCTCATTCTTTCTCCTGCCGGGAATAAAGGGGCCCGAGGAAAGCACTCAGGTCCTCAGGGAGATTCCCCCCAAGTACCAGGTGGAGGTCCTCTCCTACGGCCCCGGGAGCCAGTGGTCCGTGGGGAGCTCCTCCTATACCCGGCGGGCCAGCTTCACCCCCTTTCAAAGGAAGCTCCGGAAAAAGATCAAGGGCTACGATCTCAGCAATATCCCCCACGGGGGCATCATCTATCTTCCGGAGGGCCTGGAGGAGGCCCCCACCCTCTTTTTCATCCACGGCAATCACAATATGCTCACGGAGTCCCACCTGGGCTACGACTATCTGGGCCGCTACTTGGCCGCGCGGGGGGTGGCCTTTGTCAGCGTGGATGAGACCCTCCTCAATGGCTATATGGGCTCCGGCGCCGGCAACGAAAACGACGTTCGGGCCCTCCTCCTGTTGGACAATATGAGCTCCCTCACCCGGGAGAGTGAGGACCCTCAGTCGGAACTCTACCGCCGGCTGAATCCCCAGGCCTACTATGTGGGGGGACACTCCCGAGGGGGAGAGGGAGCCGCCACGGCGGCGAGTCTCACCGCCTGGGAGCGCCTCTTGGACGACGGCAGGGCCCTGGAGCTGGACTTCACCATCCGGGGGGTGGTGGCCGTGGCCCCCACCTACGGCCAGTACCTCCCCGCGGGGCACCAGCTCCCCCTAAAGCTCCCCTACTTTCTCATCCACGGCAGCCACGACATGGACGTGGCCCGAGTCCAGGGCCTGGACCAGTACGCCCATGCCACGGGGGAGAAGTACCAGTGGTTTTTGCCCTATGCCAATCACGGCCAGTTCAACGAGCTCTGGGGCCGCCGGGACAAGGCGGGCCTCAAGGGCCTCCACCTCCACACCGCCCCCATTGTTGAGAGAAGGGCCCAGGAGGAGCTCCTCTCCGTGGGGACCTATGCCTTCCTCCGCCACCTGGAGGGGGACAGCAGCTACTGGAACCAGCTGGAAGCGTACCTCCCCCTGGAGGAGATCTACCAGAGAGGGGGAACGGGGGAAGTGCTGGCCAGCTTCCAGGACGACCTGGACCTCACCCGAGAGGGGGAAGTGGAAATTTCATCGAGCTCCAGCACCTGGCGGGAGGAGGCCCTGGCCACCTCGGGAAAAAACTCCGGAGAGGAGCGGGTACTGGCGGTGCGGCTGAACTCCGGAAACCATCTGCAGCTTAAATTCCCCCCTCGAGAGGCCGCCTCCATTGCCTTCGATGTGGCCTACGAAAGGGCCCCCGTGGCCCTCACCGTGGAAGTGGGAGGCAGGGAGTATTCCGTGGAGGAGCAAAAGCCCCCCATGGAGACCCAGCCCTTGAAGTGGCAGCTCATCACCGGCGAGACCACCGCAAAAAACAGCCTCCAAACCGTCGAAATTCCCCTGGAGGCCCCCGAGGAAATCTCCGAGATCCGCATTACGGCAGAGGGGAGTGGATTGGTATATTTTGACGATTTTCGCATTGAACTCCCCCCGAAAAATGATTGAAGGCGAGCTCCATGGGTAGAAATATCATTGAAGGTTGAGGGAACACTCATGTTTCCCCGCCGGCCCCTCCTGCCACTACTGGAGGGCATACGATTCTCATACTACGAAATTCAAGGGGAAGGCCAGGGGCCATTCCCGTGATTAAAGGAGACTCAAATGACTAAAATCCATGAAATGCTCAACGAACAGTTTAACTTTGAAATCGAATCCGCCTATCTCTATAAAGCCATGGAAACCTATGTGGACCAAAAGGGCATGAAGGGCTTCGCTCACTTCTTCAATGTGCAGGCCCAAGAGGAAATGTTCCACGCCCAAAAATTCTACGACTTCATGATGTCCATTGACGCCAGCCCCAAATACACGGGCATTCCCGAACCCCAAGCTGAGTTCGGCAACTTCAAGGACACCTTCGCCGCTGCCCTGGAGCACGAGAAGGAAGTCACCCGCAGAATCAAGGAGATCTACAAGGCAGCCGTAGCTGAAGAAGATCTGGACACCCCCGAATTCCTCCACTGGTTCCTGGACGAACAGAGAGAAGAGGAAGAGACCTTCCGCGACATCGTAGAGCGCCTGGAGCGCATCGGCGAAAACTGGGGCGGCCTGTATATCTTCGATGGCCAACTGGCCCAAAGACCTGCCCAAGGCTAAACAACGATACCATCTCCCATTGCATACAAAAAATCCTCTTCCCTAGGGAAGAGGATTTTTAGATTGGAGAATTATTTTAAGAGCTTCTGCCACTCCTGGGCACTGGTGCGAATGTGGTCGTCGGCGAAGAAGTCCTTGGAGAGGGCCACCACCACCCCACTGAGGCCCACCAGGGCAATGAGGTTGGGGAAGGCCATGAGGCCATTTAAAATATTGGCAATGGTCCAAGCTACCCCCAGATCCATGGTGGAACCCAAGAAGACCATGAGGATGAAGACAATCTTAAAGGGCCAGGCCACCTTGTCCCCCAGGAGATAGCGGGCAGAGGTCTCCCCGTAAAATTCCCAGCCCAAAATGGTGGAAAAGGCGAAGAGCACCAGCCCAAAGGTGACAATGTAGCGGCCCCCGGCAAAGGTACTGCCAAAGGCCTTGGACACCAGGGAGGAGGCATCGGCCTCCGTGCCCAAAATCCCAGAGGAGAGAATCACCATGGCCGTCATGGTGCAGACCAAGAAAGTGTCCACAAAGACCTCCGTTACCCCCCACATCCCCTGACGGACGGGGTGGTCGGTGGTGGCGGAAGCGTGGGCAATGGGAGAGGAACCGAGACCGGCCTCATTGGTAAACAGCCCCCGGCTCACCCCGGCCCGGACGATCTGCATAAAGGTGAAACCAGCCACCCCACCCACGGCCGCTTGGGTCTGAAAGGCATTGGTGAAAATGGAGAGAAAGGCCGCGGGCACATTTTGAATATTGAAAAAGAGCACCACAATGGCCCCGATGATATAGAGGGCGGCCATAAAGGGCACCAGCTTTTCCGTCACCCTGGTGATGGACTGAATCCCCCCGGCCACCACAATGGCAGTGATCAGCGTGAGGACAATCCCCACAATCACGGGAGAAATGCCAAAATTGGCCTTCACCACCCCGGCAATGGCATTGGACTGCACGGTATTGCCAATGCCAAAACAGGCCAGAGCCGCAAAAATGGCAAAGAGCTTGGCCAGCCACGGCTGCTTCAGCCCCTTGTCAATATAGTACATGGGGCCCCCGGCCCACTCCCCCTTGGAGTTGTGGGTCCGGTAGACAATGGAGAGGACAATCTCAAAATATTTGGTGCACATGCCAAAGAAAGCGGCCACCCACATCCAGAAAACAGCGCCGGGGCCACCGGTGAGAATGGCCACACTGACCCCCACAATATTCCCCGTCCCCACCGTGGCGGCGAGGGCATTGGCCAGAGCCTGGAAGGGCGTCACCCCGCCCTCCTCGGCCTCCGACTTCTCGAACATCTTTAAAAGGGTATTTTTAAAAATATAGCCAAAATGACGCAGGTGAAGCGCCCGGGTACGAATGGTAAAATAGATACCACCCCCCACTAAGAGGAGCAAAAGGGGAGGACCCCACACCAGGGAATCCAGTGCCGACATGAGTTTTGGAAAGTTCAATACAATCACCTCTGAAGACATTGTAAAGGATTTCCCCGGAAAACCAAAACCCCAAAAAATCCCCCCATTGTCAAAAGCATGATTTCACAGCCCAGAAAAAAACCAAGTGAACATCGAGCTTTCATGGAGCCCCGTGGAAACCAAAAGACCAATTCACTCTAAAAGAAGTACAAAAAAGAAGAAAAACTGTAAAAATTACAACAACTCAGGATACAATATACCACCCCACCCCCCAAGGATCAGGGGAGGAGAGGACCAAGGAGGAACTATGGCCCACTACATCGAGGGAAAAATCACATCCCTGGAATACCCCAATCGCACCACCGCAGAGACCGAAGAGGGCACCATTGCCCTCAAAGGAGGCATCCCCGGACAAAAAGTGGCCCTCCAAACGAGAGGCAAGGGACGGAGAAAAAAGGGCAAACTCATGGAAGTCCTGGAGCCATCCCCCCTGGAAATCCCATCTCCCTGCCCCAACGCCGCCGTCTGCGGCGGCTGCAGCTACATGACCCTGGACTACGAAGCCGAGAGCCAACTGAAAAAAGAACTCATGGAAGAGCTCTTTAAACCCTTCGGCGTGGCGGAAGTCCCCTACACCCCCTCCCCCGAGCCCTACCGCTACCGCAACAAAATGGAATACACCTTCGGCGACTGGGAAAAGGGCGGCCCCCTCACCCTGGGCCTCCATCGCAAGGCCCACTTCTACGACATCGTGGACACCGAAGGCTGCCTTCTGGTCCCCGAGGACATGGAAATTCTGCGAAAAGCCACCCAAAACCACTTCCGGGAAAGAGGCACCAGCTACTACCACAGGGCCCGTCATGAGGGCCTCCTCCGCCACCTGGTCATCCGCCACAGCACCCACGAAGACAGCTACCTCCTCAATCTAGTCACCACCCACACCGAAGAGAAGCTGGACCACTGGGTGGACATGCTCACCAGCCTGGACCTTCAGGGCAAAGTGGCCGCCATCTACCACACCGAGACCAACGACCTGGCCGATGCCATCAAGCCCGAAAAAGTCACCCACCTCTACGGCAGCAAAACCATCGAAGAGGAACTCCTGGGCCTCAAATTCCACGTGGGCCCCTTCTCCTTCTTCCAGCCCAACCCCCACACCGCCAAAATCATCTACAAAAAAGCCCAAGAACTCCTGCGAGGCGACAAAGGCATCGTCTACGACCTCTACAGCGGCACCGGCACCATCGCCCAACTCATGGCACAGAGCGCCCGCCACGTCTACGGCATCGAAATCATCCAAGAAGCCGTGGAAAGCGCCCAAAACTCCGCCAAAGAAAACGGCATCCAAAACGCCACCTTCCTGGCAGGCGACGTCCTCCAAACCCTGGAAAACCTCCCCGAAAAACCCGACACCATCATCGTCGACCCACCCCGAGACGGCATCCACCCCAAAGCCATCGGCAAAATCATCGCAACAGCCGCCCCCCAAATCCTCTACATCAGCTGCAACCCCAAAACCATGGCCCGCGACCTCAACCACTTCCAACAAGCAGGCTACAACATCCAACACCTCGAAGCCATCGACCAATTCCCCCACACCGTTCATGTGGAGACGGTAGTATTGATGTCAAGAAAATGATATAACAGGCTATAAAAGTGTTGAAATGGGTGGCTTTTAGGATTTTAGAGAGATCTTGAAAGTCATAGTTTGGTGTTAAAATCTCTTTGTGGGAACATATCTATGGCAAAAATCGTAAGGGTGTGTAGACAGTATGGATATATTAGGTTGAGTGAACAGAAAAGATAATAGGAAGAATTCTTTAAAACGTATAGAAGTAAAAATTGCAGCGCGCCGCGATTTATGGTACTATAAACTTGAAGGGAGGGATAGGATATGCTTAAATGCACTTCGTTTTTCGCTGGAGTGGGAGGAATAGACAAAGGGTTTGAAGCAACAAAATACTTTGATGTTATATACGCTAACGAATTTGATCCCTACCCAGTAGAAACATATGAACTTAATTCTGAAATTAAAGTTGATTGTAGAGATATTCATGATGTTCTACCTTCAGAAATACCAGATTCCGATGTTATGTTAGCAGGTTTTCCCTGCCAAGCTTTTAGTGTTGCAGGAAATAGAGAAGGTTTTGAGGATAAAAAGGGAAGGGGTACACTATTTTTTGAGTTACTCAGAATTATAAAAGAAAAAAAACCTTCTATAATATTTCTGGAAAATGTAAAGAATCTGGTGGGCCATGATAAGGGGAATACATTTACAGTTATTGTAAAATCACTTCAGGATGAAGGATACTATATAAAACATGCGGTTTTAAATGCAATGGAGTATGGAGATGTTCCTCAAAATAGAGAGAGAATATATATCGTAGGCTTTAAAGATAAAGAAGCTTACAAGAATTTTGAATTTCCAATGCCGATACCACTGGAGACGAAATTAAAGGACATAATAGATTTTGAATCAAAACTTGATGAAAAATATTATTATACTCCTGGCAAATATAAAGGTAACATTTATGAGAAGCTTTTAGAAGGTATGGATGATCCAAATGCTATATATCAATGGCGTAGGAAGTATGTTAGAAAAAATAAAAGTGGGGTTGTTCCGACTCTAACTGCAAATCAAGGTGAAGGTGGACACAACGTTTGCTTAATTAAAACAAAAAATGGGATAAGAAAAATGACACCTCATGAATGTTTTAATACTCAAGGATTTGATAAGAATTTCAAACTACCTGAAAAAATGAGTGATTCAAGGTTGTATAAACAGGCAGGAAATTCCGTTTGTGTTTCTGTAATTGAGAGAATTGCAGAGAATATAAAATCAGCGATAGAAGAAACAAAAAAGGAGCAGGAAGCTTAAAAGCTTCTTGCTCCTTTTTCTATCTATTATCTTCAATGATTTTACATTTTCTAATATCAAAAATAACATCAGGAACTAAATTATAAGCATCAACAAATAGAGTTTTTAAACTTACGTGGGGACGTCTACCTTGCAACTTCTGTTCTGTAATTGTTTGCGTTTTATTTGCCGGGTATTTATCAAATTCATCTGAATCTATTTTTAGATCATAAATATATAAAAGATTTTCATCTAGTTTGTATCTCAAGAAAACCAAGTTATCAAATTTACATTTTGGCCCAAATGAAGATAAGTCTCCGTCGAATCTAGAAGTGGCTTTAAATTCTATTTTTTTCCCTGTTTTAGGATCCGTAGCATCACCTACTTCACTACCTCTATTCCACAGATAGCCTAAGCAATAGCACCCCATTGGTTCACTGATAGCATCAGGCATATTAATTCCGCGGCGACTATTATTAGAAATGTATGTGTTTAGGTCTTTCCACTTAAAATAAGCATTACAGGTTTCATCAATTCGAGCATCATCAATTACTATGTGATCAAATTCTTTAAATATTGTCATTTCTGTCTCCTTTGTCTTTTATTGTCTCAAACAAATCTTCTACCTTACAGTCAAGAGCGGTGGCTATCTTCATAAGTACATCCATACGAACAGGTTCATCTTTACCGAGCTTTGCAATGGAATTACTACTAATTCCAGCAAGCTCTTTTAATTGAACCTTATTCATGTTTTTATCGATTAGAATCTTCCAAAGTTTGTTGTATTGGATTTTCATTTTCTCTCCTTCTTACTCCATTTTGCACCAAAAAGACAAGATTCGTCATTATCAAGTTTTATTACTGTGTTGTTAGCAATGATCTCCTGTGCCTTTTTACTGCAAGTATTAGTCTTATCAAGGGAAACAAAAATCTGTTTCTCATTTTCTCTACTATAAATTTCAATTATTTTGCTAAGATCCGGTCTCGACATAGAATCAAATAATAGAGAGTCATGAGCAATCGCTGGTAGTACAGTTGTATTCAAAATAGCAATGTCGTAAATAATAAGACCTCTGTTATTAGTACCGGTTCCATCATCTTTTGGTGTTTCAAAATTATAACTATCATATTTGTTTATGGTCATTTTTGGAGCATTGTATTCATCGTTAGTGACAATGTCACTAATTTTTTCCATTTCTTCATTTATCGTATTTTCTATTTTATCGAGAACAGACTTCATCTGCTCTTGATAACGTGCATTCGCACGTCTTTTTTCTTCTTGAAGCTGGTTTCGTGTTTCAAATGCACTATTTTCATCTTGAAGTTTATTAATTTCTCGGTCGATTTTTGTATAGGCATCTAAAAACTCATTTGTAAAAAATTGTGAAGGTTTAATGGAATCCATATCTCTTAATAGATTTTTTTCCTGATCTTTGAGAGGCGTGATAGCTTCTTCAACTTTTGTAATAGCAACATCAAGTTCTTCCATTAGAATAACTTGAATTTTGTTGTGAAACGTCTCAATCTCAATTAATTTTTTTAAATTAACATCAGGGAAGAATTCTTGAAGACTATTGAGATCAGCTTCCGTAGGGTAGATTCCTTGTTGAACATTTAGTTTCAATAGGTGAAGCTCATCTTCATAACTTCGAATTACTCTTCTCAAATCTTGCAATTGTCGTTCTAAGTCATTACGATGGTTAACTGCTTCTACATCTTTTTCGTTCACAGATTTGTTTTCTGAACTGATAAGTTCATGTTTTTTTCGTTTTAAGGAAGCAATAGATTCGATGTTTTCTTCGTACTTTTTCATTCCGTCAACAGCCGTGGGAATAAATTGATAGCGCCTTGCTTCTCTAAAAGCTGTAATTTTCTCATCTGCCAGTTTTAACTGTTCTTCAAATACTAGAATTGAAGAATACAAATTAAATAGTGCAACTAAAATATGAATGGCATCTTTTTGTGATTCTGAACCACCTCTTACTTGAAGTGGTCTTTGCTCATTAAAGTTATTTTTACCATAAATTCTGAAAAATCGGCTTATCGTATTTCTAAATTGTACTCCAGGTAGATTCATCCCATATTTTTGAGATAACCAGTTTGTGAAATCATTTAGTTCAATAGAATCAAGTATGTTATATTTTTCATCACAACGAGCTACAATATTGTCAGATGTATTTCGTGCAAAGTGATAGTCTGAATTTCCAAAGGTGAATTTGAAAAATATTGTGTGGTCACCAAGCTGAGAAACAGCATCGCTTTTTTTGTAAGTGTTACCTCCAAATACGAAATCAATAATTAGTAACATTGTAGATTTACCAATAGATCCAGCTTTACCTGGAACACTACCAAGAATGATATTTAATCCTTTATTGAAAACTATAGGTGGTCTTACCTTCCCAGATTGTTTAAATAGATTACACCTAATTTCTTTTAGCATAGGATAAGCCTCCCTTCGTGATTTAGTGTAATTTTATTTAAGGCATAAAGACAGTCTAGTGCATCAATAAAAAGCAAAATATCTTTATTATAATTACGCACCTCGAAGAATAGTTCCTTTGGAGTCTTTGGTTCTTCTAATGAACTCAGTATTGGTGCAAATAAAGGTAATACACTCTCTTTATATGAAAATAATTTATTAGGTAGTAGCATTGAACACCTCACAGGATTGGATGAAATATGAAATAACTATATAACAAAAGCGTATATCTTGTTTGGTTATTTGATTTAATCTCTCTGCCAAAGATTGATAAATGAGCTCCTTTGGCATATTTTTATCTTCTAATTTCCTATAAGAAGCTTTTATTTGAGCACGTAGAAGATCGTCATTAAAAAGTTTTGCTTTAACTGCATCTTTCATAGTCCTATCAATGAATATATAAAACTGAGTAACATATGATAATACCTCGGTATATAAAAAAATATCTTTTTGAGAATCAATTTTTTCTTCAACGGCTACTGGTTTGTAATTTAAACGTTCAAAGTCATTAGATTTTGCATTTTTAAGATTTTCAATAACTTTTCTAATGCCTCTTTCTATATCCACAGTCCTTAATATTTGCTGTATTTCACCTATTTGTGATTGCAAAGATTTTATTTTCTTTAATTCTTGTTCCTCTTTTTTTGAATGCTTCAAAGTGTATGAATAAAAGCAATCGTGACAAAATGCCAGTAGGTTACTATATGAATTATCACTACCCGAAATTTTTATTATTTCATAATTATTTGTACTCTGATTATCAGAAGTAACTGTTTGTAGGTGATGGTCACAATCTGGTTTTGAACAAGTATTATTACACTCTTCTAGAAGTTTTGGGCCATATTTTGATTTTGCAACATTAGAAGTTGTCGTAGCTCTAGATATTTTTCTATCATTTTCAAGTTCTGGATTAACTATATAATCAAGAGATAGTTCTAATAAGTCAAAAAGTATGTCACCAACATTATTTTCATCAATTTCTTTATCAGTAAAAGGAGTAATGGCTTTTACTAAAGACGTCCTATCTATTTCAGGTTCATCAGTCGCGTAATCCTTATAGTTTATAAAATTAATAAAGTTTTTTCTAGTAGGTCTATTAAGCATTGATTTTGCTAGTTTTTTTGATGGACCTTTATTGTAAAATTTTCTTAAAGATGAATCTTTATATGAAGACTCCGAAGAGGGGTCTTTTTTTGTGTACCATTCATCTTCAGGAATATCACAGAGATTTTGAATGAGATTTCTCATAAATGAAGGAACATCACCATCTTTCATCAAGTATGGGTGAATAGCGTGTGCTAATTCGGCAAACAACATTTTTACACCTCCTTATTTTTGTCCTATTTGTCCTACCTTGTCCCAAAGTATCTAATTTTGCAGGGGGTCATTTTGTATTATTAATGTAATCAATGCGAGATGAAATTGTCTAAATATATTATATCAACAACTAAACATTTATACAATTTCAAGTTGGCGTTTACCAATATCAAATTGAGAATACTTATAGTTTCATCTGCAAACTATAAGTTCCGTTGTGAAATGCATTATCTGATCAATAGTGGCTCACATTTTTCATCGGAAAACTGAATACTAATGACCTAGCGATGAGCAGTGCGGTCACATGTCCGTTCGGAGAAATCCTGAGACCTGTGATTCTTTTGCATGCTCTATTTTTTTTATCGACTTTCCTCCGTTCGGAAATAGAATGGAGGAATTTTAATGAAAATTCGTAAGACAAGGCAAGAAGAAAGAGGAATCTACATTTATAGGTTTGCTGACGGATCAAAAATTGAGTTAAAGCCAGGAGAAAATGGGGTTACAAAAGTGGATATTAAGAAACTTCATGCATTAGATGATAGTGAAGTCTATAATAATAATAAAAATTTAAGACCGGAGAAAACTGAAGAAGAGAAAGATGAAATTGAAAAATTTGAACAGAAATTCAAAAGTTCCTTTAAGGAGGAATATGGATATGAACCTAATAAAGACATTGTAAAAGGTGCAGTTGAGGATGCATTTCCAAGAAACTATAACTTATCTCTTGATTTCGATGATGATGGGGAAATTGAGCCAGACAAAAGGTTGATTGCTTCTATCGCCGATAAAGAATCAAATGAATTATTCGAATGGTCAGATCATATGGAAGAAGTACTGTCTTTATTAACCGAGAAGCAGCGATTAGTAATTAAGATGATGTTTGTAGATGGATATAAGCAGTCAGAAATTGCAGATTACATGAGTATATCATCAGCTGCAGTCAAGAAACATTTGGATAAAGCAAAAAGAACAATCAAAAACAATTTCTAATATTTTCAGGACGGGGTTAAAAACTCGTCCTTTTTATTTGCCTGTGATTTGTAAGGGAGATGACCCTTGCAGAAAGGAGGGAAACATGAAGCACAAAGTAGTCATCAATGTGACATGTGAAGAAGGACAAAAAATCCAAGTCCTTAAAGGTGCAATTAGAAGTCTTCCAAACAGAATTATTAAATTACTGTTCGGAGAGTACAGACAGGTCTATTTATTAGAACCAGGAATGACAGTTGATTCGGTGGATGTTAGAGAAATCGAGAAAGGAGAAAAAGATGTCAAGAATAAAGCTACTGATGGACGTAAAGGAAGATGCAGAGAATCTTGCATCTAGCATAGGGGTTCTTCTAACAGCCTTGGAAAGTGACGAGGTAGTTGAGGATGTCAAGCAGGAAGAACAGACCTATGAACTGGAAGAAGTAAGAAAAATATTAGCAGATAAATCAAGGGATGGGTTTACAGATAAAATTCGAGAACTACTTCAAAAATACGGGGTTAAGAAACTATCAGATATAGATCCAAGCAAGTATAGAGACTTAGTCCGAGATGTGGAGAAACTCTAATGAGTGATCATGCAATACTATCAGCCTCAAGTAGTTCACGTTGGATTCACTGTCCTCCAAGTGTGAGGCTTTCAGAAAAATATGAATTTGAGGTTAGTCCTTATGCACTTGAGGGGACCTCAGCCCATGCTCTAGGAGAATATAAACTTAGAACTTTGTTAGGTCAAAACGCGAATGACCCAAGAGAAGACCTGGATTTCTACAATGAAGAGATGGAAGAACTCACTGAAGGCTATGGGGCCTATGTGATGGAAGTTGTTTCTAAGTACAAGAATCCAGGAGTCTATATCGAAGAGAGGTTAGACCTATCGAGATATGTTAGAGAGTCCTTTGGAACTGCTGACTGCATTGTAGTTGGAGGCAAAGAACTTCATGTAATAGACCTTAAGTACGGTCAGGGTGTATTAGTGGATGCCAAGGAAAATTCACAACTCATGTTATATGGACTTGGAGCATTGACCTTATTTGATGGCATCTACGATATTGAAAAAATTATTCTCCATATCTACCAACCCCGTAGGGAGAACATCTCAACCTATGAAATAAACACTGATGACCTCTACAGCTGGGGCGATTCCATTAAAGAGATTGCAGAACAAGCATATAAAGGCGATGGAGAGTATTCCTGTGGTCCTTGGTGCAAATTCTGTCCATCTAAAAATAGATGTCGCAAGAGGGCTGAGGAGAACCTGCAAATAGCCAAAAAGGAATTTACTCTTCCTCCGGAATTATCGGATGAAGAAATTGAAGAGATATTACCTCAGCTTGACCTCCTGGAAGACTGGGTGAAGGATATCAAAGCTTATGCACTAGAAAAAGCACTCAAAGGTCATAAGTGGCAGGATTTCAAGTTAGTAGAAGGAAGGTCAAATCGTAAGTATCGAGACGAGGATGAAGTTGTTAAGAAGGTTAAGGAACTGGGATTTAATCCCTTTGAGGAAAAATTACTGGGCATTACAGCCATGACCAAGCTATTAGGCAAGAAAGTCTTTGATGAAAATATCAGCGACTTGTTAGAAAAACCAAAAGGCAAACTAACTTTAGTTGGCCTTGATGATAAAAGAGAAGAAGTAATTATTGAAAATATAAAAGAAGAATTTGGAGGATTTAATAATGCAAAATAAGACAAAAGTTGTAACAGGTGAAGTAAGACTCAGCTATGCAAATGTATGGGAGCCAAAGTCCATTAATGGTGGTAAAGAAAGATATTCAGTATCTGTCATTATCCCAAAGAGCGATCAAAGAACCATCGAGAAAATTGAAAAAGCAGTAGATGCAGCCATTGAAGAGGGCCTATCTAAGTTTAACGGAAAGAAACCGAATAAGAAGACCATTAAGTTGCCACTAAGAGATGGCGACACAGAAAAGGATGATCCGGCTTATGCAGATGCCTATTTCCTAAATGCAAACTCTATGACTGCTCCCCAAATTGTAGATAAGAATGTGGAACCTATCCTTGATAGAAGTGAAGTCTATTCAGGAGTTTATGCAAGAGTATCATTAAACTTCTATGCCTACAATGTCAATGGGAACAAAGGCGTGGCGGTAGGTCTCGGGAATATTCAAAAATTAAGAGATGGAGAACCACTAGGTGGAAGATCAAATGCTGCAGATGACTTTGATGCAATTGATAATGATGATGACGATGATTTTTTAGCATAGGAGGAAGTAGATGAATATTCTAGATATATTTATTTCAATATTTCTTGGGACACTACTTGCTAGGTTCGTGGTTGAGCATATAGTCGATGCCTATGTGTATATAAAAAGAAAGCTAAAAGATGATAGAAAGTGAAGAAAATCAGCATAGATATTGAGACTTACTCTTCAATAGACTTAGGCAAGTGTGGTGTATATAAGTATGCTGAGAGTGAGGATTTTCAAATCCTCCTCTTTGCTTACTCCATTGATGGGGGACAAGTGGAGGTCATCGATCTAGCAAGGGGAGAGACCATACCCAAAGAAATCATAGATGCACTTAGCTGTGAAAGCATTGAGAAGTGGGCCTTCAATGCAAACTTTGAGAGGGTGTGTTTATCTAGATTAATAGGTGAGAAATTAGAGCCTAAAGGTTGGTACTGCACCATGGTTTGGTCTGCCTATTTAGGACTTCCTCTATCTCTTGAAAAGGTAGGAGAAGTGTTAAAGATAGATAAGCAGAAAATGGCAGAAGGGAAATCTCTCATCAGATATTTTTGCATCCCTTGTAAACCAACGAAGGCAAATGGAATGAGGAGCAGAAATCTACCCCATCACGATACCAAGAAGTGGTCTACTTTCAAGGAATATAACAAAAGAGACGTTGAAACAGAAATGGGCATTCACAAGAGACTATCAGCCTTTCCATATCCAAAAATGGAGTGGGAAAATTACTGGATTGATCAAACGATCAATGATAGAGGAATACTCATCGATGAGGTTTTAGTCGATTCGGCAATTCAATTAGATGAGCGTTTAAGGGATGAAAATATGAAAAGAGCCATAGCACGGACAGGACTAGAAAATCCAAACTCACCTCTTCAGCTGAAAGAATGGTTGAATGACAACGGACTTCAAATAAATTCCCTATCAAAGAAAGATGTTGTGGCTGCCTTGGAAATTGCCAGTGGAGAAATAAAAGAAGTCTTGGAACTCAGGCAAGAACTATCAAAATCATCGGTTCGAAAATATGACGCCATGAAAAACGTAAAAGCCGGTGATAACCGAGCCAGAGGACTCATCCAGTTTTATGGAGCAAATAGAACTGGGAGATATTCGGGCAGACTTATCCAAGTTCAAAACCTAAGACGAAACAATCTAAAAGACTTGGATCTCGCAAGGAGCCTTGTAAGAAATAGAGAATACGAGACTTTAGAACTGCTCTATGAGTCGCCATCAGATGTCCTTTCCCAGCTAATCAGAACTGCCTTTATTCCCAAAGAGGGAACAAGATTTATTGTTTCAGACTTCTCAGCTATCGAGGCACGTGTCCTTGCTTGGCTTGCCGGAGAAGACTGGGTGCTGGATGCCTTTAAAAACGGGGAGGACATCTACTGTAGAACAGCATCCAGGATGTTTGGAGTAAATGTAGAAAAACACGGAGAAAATGGCCATCTTAGACAAAAGGGTAAAATTGCCACTCTCGCTTGTGGCTATCAAGGAGCTTTGGGAGCACTGAAGGCCATGGGAGGGATTGAAATGGGGCTATCTGAAGAAGAACTGCAGTCTATTGTAGATTCCTGGCGAGAGGCGAATCCCAACATTGTAAGTCTATGGTCGGATATTGATTCTGTAGTTAAAAGAGTTGTTAAGACAAGATCTAAAGAAAAATATGAAAACCTAATTATCAGTTATGAGAAAGGAATCCTCTTTATCGAACTTCCCTCAAAGCGAAGGCTTGCCTATCCCAAGGCCAAAATTGGAGTAAACCGATTTGGTGGGGAGTCCGTTGTCTACGAAGGAATCGTAGTAGGGAACAAGTGGGACAAAATTGAGTCCTATGGTGGAAAGTTTGTAGAGAATATTGTACAAGCGATATCCAGAGATATCTTAGCAGAAGCAATGAAGAGACTCGATCATAAGGGCTATAACCTCGTCATGCATGTCCATGACGAGGTGGTAATAGAAACGGATTCATCAAGTGTCGAAGAAGTGAATGAGATTATGGCGCAGGTGCCTACATGGGCTGAAGGACTCATCCTCGACGCCGATGGATACGAATGTGAATTTTACAAAAAAGATTAGGGTGGGGGTTAAAAATAGCCCCTATTTCTTTGCCTGTGATTTAGGAGGGAAACCTCTAATAAATTTACAGGAGGTAATTCAATGAAGGAATTAATACCGAAGAACGATTATGGAATATTTGCAGACAATAATGATACTGCAAGAGTAGATAGCAGGTTTATAGCAGATTTTTTTGAAAAAAGACATTCTCATGTTATAAGAGACATCCAATCAATCACTCAACCCAAATCTGGGCTCAGTAAAGAATTTACTGAACTCAATTTTGAGCTTAGTAGTTATAAGGATGTGACGGGTAGGATGTTGCCTTGTTATATGTTAACTCGAGATGGCTTTACAATTTTAGCTATGGGCTATACAGGTAAAAAAGCCATGAAATTTAAAGAGCTATATATTAAAAAATTCAACGAGATGGAAGAATTTATAAGGACTCTAGTATCAGCAAGAAATGAATTTCCACTTTTAACAGAGAATATAAGGCTGCTTCATGACAATCCAAAAGCCTATCACTTTAGTAATGAGTGCAATATGCTAAATCGTATTGTTTTAGGCAAGAACGCAAAAGAATTTAGGTTAGAAAATAATATACCAAAAGGAAAAAGCATACGACCATATCTGAATCAATCACAAATAGAGATGATTGAAACTTTGCAAAAAGTAGACATTGGTTTATTAGTAGCTTTTCCTAATTATCAAGAAAGAAAGAAACATCTTGAATGGTACAAGAAAAAACTGGAGGTACAAAATGTTTTATGTGAAAGAAAAAATTAATGGTGCTATTGAAGTAAGCATTGAAATAAATGATGAGAACGTCTACTGCACATGCCCCAATTGTGGAAAAGAAATACTGGTAGATTTACGTGAAGCTTTGGTAGACGGAGATTTATTTTCAACTCAAGTCTGCTGTAAGTCTTGTAGTGAAAAGATGAGGGAAATTTATGAATAAAGAACTATACAACAAGAGTGGGTGTTTAGATCCCACTCCCTATGAGGCAATTAAAAATGCAGAGAGGAGAAAGTTTTATCCCCTCGTGTATATCTGTAGTCCCTTTGCTGGAGATGTTGACAGAAATGTCGAGAAGGCGAGAATCTATTCTCGCTATGCTGTGGACAAGGGGAATATTCCCCTTGCACCACATCTTCTATTTCCTCAGTTCATGTGTGATGAAAAAGAAAGGAGACTCGCCATGCACTTTAACTATGTGCTATTAGGTAAATGCAAGGAGTTGTGGGTTTTTGGAGAACATCTTAGTCCTGGGATGAGAGAAGAAATTGAAATCGCAGCAAAAAGAAAAATGCTCATTAGGTATTTCACTGAAGATTTGAAGGAGGTTGATTAGGTGAAGTTATATACTTCAAATACAACAGGAGTAGAGTCAAACTGCATCTATCCAAATGAAGTAGATGTCTTTGATGTAAGGTCTTTTGAAAAGGTAGCTAGCTTTGACCACGTAATGGCTAAATACAAAAGCAGCCATAGATCCAACGATAACTTTATAGAATCCGACTGCATAGCAATGGACATAGACAATGACCATAGTGAAAACCCGGATGATTGGATTTCATCAAATGAAATTAAGTCAATCTTTGATGGCGTGAAGTTTGCTATTTCCTACAGCAGAAATCATAAAAAAGAAAAACATGGGAAGGCTGCAAGACCTAGAATGCATATCTACTTTCCTATCCCTAAAGTTACTGATGTAAATGCGTACGTAGCTATTAAAGAAAAGTTAGCAGATACCTATTCATTCTTTGATGGCAATGCCCTAGATGGGGCAAGATTTTTCTATGGGGTTAAAAGTCCAGTTGTTGAAATTATAAGAGGAAAGGAATATATCACGGATTTCCTAAAAGATGACTTTGAGGAATTCGAAAATAATCAAGACTTAATACAACAAGGTTCAAGAAACTCTACAATGAATCACTTTGCAGGGAAAGTTCTTATACGATATGGAAATACGGATGAGGCAAGAGATTTATTCGACAAAAAAGCTGCTCTTTGTTCACCACCCTTAGAAGATGATGAGCTCACACAAATTTGGAGGTCAGCTTGTAAGTTCTATAAAAAGGTCTCATCCAGTGAAGGCTATATTCCTCCGGAAGAGTATACCGATGGGATCAATCTAAAACCAGCGGAGTTTTCAGATGTGGGGCAAGCAGAAGTCTTTGTCAGAGAATACAAAGATAGAATTAGATTTGCTCCTTCAACAGGTTTTCTTGTCTACAACGGATCTTACTGGGAAGAGTCAGAACTTAAGGCTCAAGGCTATTCACAAGAACTGGTTTTGAAACAAATTGAAGAAATAGACAATGAGCTTTTAAAAATGCAGGAGCAGATAAAGGGTTCAGGAGTACGTGAAATCATGTCCTCCATGAGCGAGAAAAAGGCACTCAGTGTATTTGATGATGAACAGAAGGCCCTCTATTTTAAACTTTCCTCTTTGGAGAACTACAAGAAGTATGCTATTAAAAGAGGAGATACAAGGGCAATTCATGCAACTTTAAAAGAGTCTAAACCGATGCTTGAAATAGACCAAAGAGATTTGGATACTGATGAGTTTTTATTAAACACACCGAGTTTCACTGTAGACTTAAGAACTAGTGAGCATAGAGACCATGATGCCAATGAGTTTATTACTAAGGAAACATCAGTTGATCCTGCTGATGAGAATATGGACTTGTGGCTTGATGCTTTAGACACCTTTTTTGTAAAGGACAAAGAACTAATTGATTATGTGCAGAAAGTGGCTGGACTATCTCTAATAGGCAAAGTCTTTATTGAGGCTTTAATCATAGCCTATGGAGATGGAAGAAATGGTAAGTCCACCTTTTGGAATACCATCTCCAGGGTGTTAAACCTCTATAGTGGGTCAATCTCTGCGGATATTCTTACGGTGAACTCCAAGAGAAACGCCAAGCCGGAACTGGCTGAAACAAGGGGAAAAAGGCTCCTCATTGCAGCGGAACTTCAAGAAGGCCTAAGGCTCAATACTTCTAACGTAAAGCAGCTGTGCTCCACAGATGAAATTGTCGCCGAGAAGAAATACCGAGATCCTTTCAAGTTCATACCTTCTCACACTTTGGTTCTATACACCAACCATCTACCTAGGGTGGGCGCACTTGATGATGGAACTTGGAGGAGGCTCATCGTGATACCTTTTGAGGCAAAAATCGAGGGAACTAGTGATATTAAAAACTACACTGACTATTTAGTAGATAAAGCTGGGGGAGCAGTTCTTAAGTGGTTAATCGAGGGTGCTAAAAAAGCAATTGATGAAGATTTTAAGTTAAGGCTACCTAAAAAAGTGGCTAGAGCCATCAGTGAATATAAGGAGTCAAATAACTGGTTCAAGCATTTCTTAAACGAGTGCTGTGAGGTGGATTCATCCTATGAAGAAAAGTCCGGGGAAGTATATGCAGAGTACAGGGCGTATTGTTTGAGGACAGGTGAGTATGTAAGGTCCACCACTGATTTTTACTCTGCTCTTTCATCCAATGGATTTATGAGGAGAAAAACTAAAGGCTATAACATCATTAGGGGTTTAAGACTTAAGTCAGAGTTTGTGTAAAAATGCAGAAAGTGGAGGTCGTGGAACTCATATATAGAACTATTATATAGTAAGTAAAATAATTAATATATATATAAAGGTTATAGAATTGACTACCACGACCTCCACCTATTCATTAGAAAGGTTGAAAAATCAATGTTAGAGAGGGAAATAGAAAAAGCCTTAGTAGATAAAGTTAAAAAACGTGGAGGGCTATGTCTTAAATTCATATCACCATCCATGACGGGTATTCCAGATAGAATCATACTTTTACCTAAAGGAAAAGTGGGGTTTGTTGAAACGAAAAGACCTGGAGAAAAAGCAAGACCCGTTCAAGTAAAAAGGATAAGAGATTTTAGGCACTTGGGATTTAAGGCTTATGTCTTAGATAACAAAAATGACATTGATGAAGTATTAAGAAAGATTGGAGATGATTAGTTGGATTTTACTCCGCATAAATATCAGGACTACGCCGTAGAATTCATAAAAGAAAAACCAGAGTCAGCACTCCTACTTGACATGGGACTTGGAAAAACAGTAATCAGTCTCACGGCTATTAAGGACTTACTTTTTGACTCCTTTGAAATCTCCAAAGTTTTAATCATTGCGCCACTGAGAGTAGCAAGAGACACTTGGAGGGAAGAAATTGAAAAGTGGTCTCATCTGGAAATTCTAAATTACTCAGTGGCTGTTGGTAGTGAAAAAGAAAGGCTTAAGGCCTTAAAGAAACAAGCAGATATCTATTTAATTAATAGGGAAAATGTGGACTGGCTTATCAATAAAAGTGGACTTTCCTTTAACTATGACATGATTGTTATTGATGAACTTTCATCCTTTAAGTCTCATAGGTCAAAAAGATTCAAGGCACTGATGAAAGTAAGACCAAGGGTAAAACGAATAGTGGGTCTTACAGGAACGCCATCATCCAATGGACTTATGGACCTTTGGGCTGAGTTTAGATTACTGGACATGGGAGATAGGCTGGGGAAGTTTATCGGTCAGTATCGAGAGATTTACTTTAAGCCCGATAAAAGAAATGGGATGGTCATCTATTCATATAAACCATTACCTTTTGCCGAGAAGGCCATCTATAAAAAGATTTCAGATATAACAGTTTCTATGAAGGCTGAAGACTACCTTCAGATGCCTAAGAAGATAAATAACGAAGTCTATATAAATCTATCAGACAAAGAATGGAACACCTACGAAACCTTAAAGAAAGACTTGGTGGTCAGTATTAAAGATAAAGAGATAGATGCAGTAAACGCAGCGGCTCTTTCAAATAAGTTGTTACAGATGGCATCTGGTTCAGTTTATGATGAGGATAAAGATATGGTTTATATCCACGATAGAAAACTAGATGCTTTGGAAGACCTAATAGAGGGAGCAAATGGAAAACCTGTATTAATCGCTTATTGGTATAAGTCAGACTTAAAAAGAATTAAAGATAGATTTGATGTAAGAGAACTTAGGACAAGTGAGGACTTTAAAGACTGGAATCAAGGCAAGATTCCTGTAGCTATTATCCATCCAGCATCTGCCGGCCATGGTCTCAACCTTCAAGCAGGAGGATCAACGCTTATTTGGTTTTCTCTTACTTGGTCCTTGGAACTTTATGAGCAGACCAATGCAAGGCTATATAGACAGGGGCAGAAAGAGACAGTGGTTATTCACCACATACTCGCCAAGGGAACTATTGATGAAGATGTGATGAAAGCATTAGAGAATAAGAACAAGACTCAAGCTGCACTCATTGATGCAGTAAAAGCAAATCTAGAGAGTCAAGTTGATAGAATGTCACTATCGACTTTTAGTAAGATTAAACAGGAGTAGAAGTTATATGGATAACTTACCTCGAAAATTTATGGAGGTAAGACATGAACGCAAAAGAATATTTAAAGCAAGCTTTTTATTTAGACAAGAGAATTAACTCAAAGCTGGAACAGGTGGAAAGTTTAAATGCTCTAGCTACTAAAGCTACATCAACTTTATCTGATATGCCAAAGAGTCCCAATAGAGGAACATCAAGACTTGAGGATACAATCGTGAAGATAATTGATCTTCAAGAAGAGATTAATAGGGACATAGATAAGCTTGTAGATTTAAAGAGGGAGATAGTGAGAACGATTAAAAAAGTTGAGGACAAGGAACTACAAGTTATTCTTGAAAAAAGGTATCTCAGTTTTGAAACTTGGGAAAAGATAGCTGTTGAAATGAATTATGATATTAGACATATTCACAGACTTCACAATCGTGGGTTAAAAGAAACTTCAACTCTAATGACAACTAGTCACGAAATGTCATAGAATGTCATTATGAAGTTGTAGTATTATTAGAATGGAAAAAGAATAATAATGAGCCTTGGGGATCTTATCTCCAGGGCTCTTAACATTTAGGGGTGTTTTAATGCCAAAGAAACCTAAAAGACCATGTTCCCATCCAGGATGTCCAAAACTTGTTGATGGACGATTCTGTAAGGAGCATGAGAAGGAATATAATAAAAACTATGAAAGATATAAAAGAGATCCACGAACCCATAAAAGATATGGAAAGGAGTGGAGAGTTATAAGAAAAAGATACGTTGCAGAGCATCCATTGTGCGAGATGTGTTTAAAAGAGAATAGAATGACAAAGGTAGAGGAAGTACATCACATACTTCCTCTTTCTCTTGGTGGAACTAATGATGAGAGTAATCTTATGAGCCTATGTAAATCTTGTCATTCGAAGATTCATGCTGAGCGTGGAGAAAGATTCGGACGAGAAAAGTTTTAGGGGAGGGGGAGTCTTAATCTCTACGAGGGATTCCCCTACCAACGGTGCCGCCCTCTCGCGCATAAAAAGACGGGTTCAAAGACCCTATTAAAGAAATGAATTATGGAGGTGATACTATCGCTAAAGATGGAACATACAGAGGTGGGCGAAGAGTTAAGGCTGGAGGAAAGCCACAGCCTGTTGCTGAAAAAATAGAAAAAGGTAAAAAGGTAAAAATCCTAATGAACGATATTACCTCCTTTAGTCCCGAAGAATTAGATGCAGTAGATTTGCCGGAGGGGGCAGTTCTTGATGGAACGGATATGCCAACGCCCAGTGATTACTTATCTGCTAAGCAAAAGAACGGAATACCACTAGGTGCAGATGAAATATATAAAGAAACTTGGACTTGGTTAAAGCAAAGAAATTGTGAGAACTTAGTAAATCCAAGATTATTAGAATCCTATTCTCAGGCCTTTGCAAGATACATTCAATGTGAGGAGGCCATCAGTCAATTTGGACTCTTAGGAAAGCATCCGACAACTGGCGGAGTGATAGCATCTCCCTTTGTACAGATGTCATCCCAGTTTCAAAAAACAGCAAATTTACTGTGGTACGAAATTTATGACATTGTAAAAGAAAACTGCACAGAAGTTTACGAGGACTATGGAGAAGATATGATGGAAAAATTACTTAGAAGTAGAAAGTAAGGAGGTAGAGAATGTTTGAGAAAGTAAATCCTAAGCATCCAGATAAAATTGCAGATACCATTGCCGGGGCAATAGTAGATTTAGCATATAAAGAAAATGACAATCCTAAAATTGCAGTTGAGGCCTTGATTGGTCATGGTGATTGCCACGTCATTATTGAAACAGATTGCAAGCTGGAAAATAAAGAAATCAAGTCTGCTATTAAAAGAATTGCTGGAGATGTTAAGACAAATATAAATATTGTAGAGCAAGACAAGCACCTATCAGATAATCAGAAAGATAAAATCAGGTGTGGAGACAACGGAATCTTTAAAGGAGTGCCAACATCTGAAGAGGAGAAAGAACTCTCTTTAATTGCTAGAGAAATTTATGCTAACTATTCCTATGATGGAAAATACATTATTGATGGAAATAAACTCATCATTTGCCAGTCAAATGTATCGACTGAAATTTTAAAATCAATTTATCCCAAGGCAGACATCAATCCTTTGGGGGATTGGACTGGTGGAACTGATGTAGATACGGGGGCTACCAATAGAAAATTAGGTTCAGATATGGGACGAGCAGTTACAGGGGGAGGACTTCATGGCAAGGACCTATCCAAGGCGGATGTATCTGTAAATATCTATGCTCACCTAAAAGCCCAGGAAGAAAACAAAGAAATAGAATTTTCCTGTGCCATTGGAGATGAAGAAATTGATGAAAGACCATATTCTGACATTGTAGAAATTGCAAGAGAGTACATTAATTCGATTGGAGGTTTTGAGGAATTCGCAAGGTGGGGGCTAATATGATTACAACAAAGGAAATGAAATTAGTTGATGTTGAAAAGTTAGTGCCCTATGTGAATAATGCAAGAACTCATTCAGCTGAACAAATTAATAAACTCCGCTCTTCAATCCGTGAGTTTGGTTTTATCAATCCGGTAATTATTGATAAAGACTATGGTGTAATTGCAGGTCATGGAAGAATTATGGCTGCAAAAGAAGAAGGGATAAAAGAAGTTCCCTGTGTCTTTGCAGACCACCTAAACGAGGCACAAAAGAAAGCCTATATTTTAGCAGATAATAGAATGGCTCTTGATGCCGGCTGGGATGAAGAACTTCTAAGAGTTGAGATTGAATCATTAGAAGACTATGGCTTTAACGTTGAACTTACTGGTTTTTCTGAAGAGGAATTATCTTCTCTTTTTGATTTGGGAAATGATGCAGAAGATGACGACTTTGATGTTGAAGAGGAACTTAATAAACCAACTTTTTCTAAGACGGGAGATATTTGGTACTTAGGTAGACATAAACTGATATGTGGAGATGCCACAGATGGGAAAGTCTATGAAAGGTTAATGGAAGAGACAAAAGCCAACCTAATCATCACGGACCCTCCATACAATGTAAACTACGAAGGAACAGCTGGAAAAATTAAAAATGACAATATGGAGCAAGGTAAATTCTATGAATTTCTCCTAAGCTCCTTTTTAAATATGGAAAAGTATCTCGCAGATGACGGATCTATCTATATTTTCCATGCTGATACAGAAGGACTTAATTTCAGAAAAGCCTTTCAAGATGCTGGCTTTTATCTGTCCGGGACTTGTATTTGGAAAAAGCAATCCTTAGTTTTAGGCAGAAGTCCCTACCAGTGGCAACATGAACCCATTCTTTATGGCTGGAAGAAAAAAGGGAAACACAAGTGGTATACGGGAAGAAAAGAATCTACCATTTGGGAGTTTGATAAACCAAAGAAAAATGGAGATCATCCAACCATGAAACCAATTCCACTTTTATCCTATCCAATTAAAAACTCATCTATGACCAATTCTATTGTGCTCGATCCTTTCGGGGGAAGTGGATCAACTATGATGGCCTGTGAACAGACGGATAGAATCTGTAAGATGATAGAACTGGATGAGAAATTTGTAGATGTTATTGTAAATAGATATATAGAACTCGTAGGAAGTGGCAAGGACGTAAGCCTGTTTAGAGATGGAAAGGAATATAAGTATTCAGAGGTAGCTAAGGATGATTAAAGAACTAACATTAGGTTCACTATTTGATGGCAGTGGAGGATTTCCTCTAGCTGCTATTTTTTGTGGAATAAAACCTATATGGGCATCAGAAGTTGAGCCTTTTCCAATTAGAGTTACACAGAAAAACCTACCTCAAGTTAGGCATTTAGGAGATATAAAAGATATAGATGGAACTCAAGTAGATTTTGTTGATGTCATCTCCTTTGGTAGCCCTTGCCAAGATTTGTCAATTGCTGGGAGAAGAGCTGGGCTTGAAGGAAATAAATCTAACCTCTTTTATGAGGCAATAAGAGTTGTAAAAGAAATGAGGTGTAAAACGAATGGTAAATATCCAAGATACCTTGTGTGGGAAAATGTCCCAGGAGCCTTTTCTTCAAACAAAGGAGAAGATTTTAGATCTGTCCTTGAAGAAATTACAAAAGTTAAAGATTCCAATTCATCAATCCCTAAACCTAAAAGATGGTGTAAAAGTGGAGAAATCGTGGGAGATGGATTTTCCATTGCTTGGAGAATCCTTGATGCTAAATACTTTGGAGTCCCCCAACGAAGGAGAAGAATCTTCCTTGTCGCAGATCTTAGAGGAGGATGTGCCGGAGAAATATTATTTGAGCAAACAAGCTTGCCTCGGGATACTAAGAAGAGCAAAGAGAAAGGGAAAAGAAATCCCAACACAACTGAAAGAAGCTTTAATAAATCAATCTGTCTAAATGACCAAGGTGGAGAAAGGATGGATATCTACGAAGAAATAAGTGGAACACTTAAAGCAAGAGGAGGAAATCCTCCGTTTGTATACGAAAATCATAGTCAAGATTCAAGATATAATGGTCCAATAACTAATGCACCTACTTTAGCATCAAATTTGGGCCAAGGTGGAAATAACCAGCCTTTTGTAGTCTATGATATTCGTCAGACATCGGAAAACACAAAAAATGAAAGACACAATATTTATAAATGTGATGTTTCAAGAACTA
>JAUNLK010000015.1 GCA_030535395.1 Tissierellia bacterium | reverse complement strand
GCTACCGAGTGGAGGAAGTGAAAGTGCCGGGCTACACCGCCACCACCACGGGGAATGCCCAGAATGGCTTTGTCATCACCAATAAGGTGGAAACGCCTCCCACCACCACACCCCCCACTACGACGCCTCCAGATACCTCCCCTCCCGACCTTCCAAAAACGGGAGACGGCATAAATCCCTCCCACCTGGCCATGGGGGGATTGAGCCTGGGCGTTGGACTTATTGCTCTGGGCCTGTGGAGACGACGCTATGCCCACTAAGTGGAAGGGGAATTTGACCATCCTCCTGGGGGTGATCCTCATCCTGGCCTCTGGTTTTTTCTTCATTGCCAGCAAGGTCCGGGCAAATGAGCAGAGGGCCGCAGCAGAGGCCTTTGAACGGGAGCTGGCAGAGGGAATTGTCATGGACCATGGCGAAGTTGAAATTGGGGACCCCGTTCCCCAGTCCAGCCTCGGGGTGATCCGTTTGGATAAAATTGGCGTGGTGTTGCCCATTTTCTTTGACACCAGTAGTGAGTCTTTGGAGAAGGGCGCGGGACTCGTGGAGGGGACTGACCCTCCGGCGCCTCAGAGGGGAATCACCTCGGTGATTGCCGCCCATAGAGGGGGAAGGCGAGAGTCCCAGTCCTTTATGAAGGTGGACCAACTCACCCCGGGGGACGCCATTCAAGTGACCACTCAAGAGTCTAAACTCACCTATGAAGTAGTGGGTCAAGTGGTGGTGGAAGCCAAGGATTGGAGCCACTTTTACCGTGAGGAGCACGAGACCCGGCTCCTCCTTCTCACCTGTCACCCCTATCCTCGAAATCATCAGAGGCTTTTGGTGGAAGCGAAACTAGTTTCAAGTGAACAGATCTAAAAACAGGACCTCCCAACGCGGGAGGTCCTGTTTTTATAGTTTGGCTTGGTAGAGGTTGATGTGTCGGCCTTGGTGGATGTATTCCACCAGTACGCCGGTGTTTTCTGAGATGAAGCGGATGGGGACCATGGTGCGGTCGTCTATGAGGAGGGCGCCTTGGTCCAGGGGGATTTTTTGGCCGTTGACTAGGGCGTGGTTTTCTCCGGTGGGGAGGGCGATGGTGTTGCCTCGGTGTTGGACGGTGGCGGTGTGGCTGTCCTGGTCCCAGCTGACTTCTGCTCCCATGGCTTCCATGAGGAAGCGGACGGGGACCAGGGTCCTGTCGTTTTGGATGACGGGGGCCACGTCCATTTCCAGCTGGCCTGTGCCGGTGGTGATGGTCTGGTTGCCGATTTGCATGTGGACTTTCTCAAAGGCGGGGTTTTCCACTCTGAGGCTTGAGCTGTGTTCTCCGTGGCGGACGGTGAGGCTGCCGTAGGGGGCTTCGGTGTAGGAGAACTGGACCAGGGCCGCGGGTTCCAGGAGATTGCCCTGGGCGTCTCGCTGTTTCCAGTAGTCGGTGTTCATGCCCACTTGGATGCCCTCGGCCTCCCACTCCATTTGGGAGGGGTCCAGGGGGATGGTGCGGCCGTTTTTGGTGACGCCTTCCACTCGAAGGTAGTTGTCGGCTCCCGCCTGGAGCTTGCCCAGGAGGGAGAAGCTCTTGAGGGCCTTGGCGGATTGGATCTGGACCACTTTGGTGGCGGAGATGCCCTCCATGGTGGTGAGGACCACGGTGGTCTCTCCCCGCTGGCTGCTCAAAAAGCGGTTGCCGCTCCAGGATTCACCTCCGATGACGGTGTCGGTGATGCTGTAGTTGAGCTGGGAAATGTCCTTGGGATTGTAGTTGTCGTCCCAGCCGGTGGCGATGCCGTAGGTGGCCACTTCCCCTTCCACCACGGCGGAGGGGCCCGAGAGGGAGATGTGGGAGAGGGGGCCCTGGGGGGCGTTGTTGAGGATGCCAATGGCATTGGGGATTTTCCGCTGGCTGCCTCCCTTTTCCGGCCGGGTCACAAAGTCGTTGGTAAATTCCCCGTGTTCCCGGGCCACCATGGTGGTGGAGCCTCCGCCGTCGAGATTGAGGGCGTGGTAGGCCCCCAGGTGGTGGACGGTGTTCACCCACTCGGCCAGTCTCATGCCGCCGCTCCTTGAGGTGCCGGACTCAGTGGCCAGAAGATAGACGGTTTTGCCGTCCTGGCTCATGGCCACGGCGCTCCGGGCCCTTCTGCCGTCAATGGAGTTGGCGTCCAGGGTGTAGGGGAGGGGGGTGCCATTTTGTACCAGCATGGCGTGGCCCCCAATGAGAAACTTCCAGTTTCGCTCCGGGGTGATGCGGTAGTTGAGCTTGAGGGTGGAGCCCTCTGTCACGTGATTGGCGATGAACTCCTGGGAGCGGCCGTGGACCTGGAGGATGGTGGCGCCCTGGGGCACGGCCCCGGGAATGGGTCCACTGAGGGAGATCTTTTGAACCACCCCATTGCCGTCCACCAAAACTTCAGCGCTCCCCCTTCTGCCCCTTGAGGGGGAGGCCCAGAAGTCGTTGTAGAGTTGAATGGCGTTTTGGTGGGAGGGCTGAGCCGTGTGATTGATGGTGTACTCGGTCTTGTTGAGGCCCCCAATGGGATAGCTGGCCCCGTCGGAGGCGGTAGCGGTGCCCTGGAAGCCTATGGCCTCGATGTGGGCCACATCATTGCCGTCGATGCCGAAGGAGTAGAGGCCCACGGAGAGGAGGGGGGAGGAGGTCACAGAGCCATCGATGACACTGGGACCGAAGGGGGCCCCCTGCTTGCTCATATTGAAAAAATCCCCGTTGATGGCGCTGAAGGCGTCGTTGCCATTGGCCATATCCATGACGGTGGTCTTTTGGGTGTAGCGGCCCTTTCCCGCCAGGACCCGAAATTCCACATAGGGATTGTTGAGATCGGCCTCGATGACATCCACCATGGCCTTGCGGCTGCCCAGATTGACCCGGACTTCTCTGCGAACCACCCCCGGGGAGACGGTCTCGCGGTAAACTTCTTCAGATGTAATGGCGCGGGCCTCTGTGGGTGCCAAAAAGAGGACACAGAGCAGGCCCAGAGCCAGGATTTTGCGCATAAAAATCACCTCACCCTCCATTATAAACAAAGGCGGGCGAGGTGCTGTGAAGTTTGTATTACAAATGACAGGAGCTCATTAGCAGGGATTGATGGTGGGGTAGACGGTGTTGAGGCGGGCCAGCTCAAAGAGATTGGAGGGGCTCCCCACTTGGAGCTGGTCGGCCAGGTGGTAGAAATCCAGGCAGAGGCCGCAGGCGTAGATCTCCACGCCCTTGGAGGCCAGGAGTTTCAGGTCGAAAATGGCGGCTTCGTTTTGGGTGGGAATCTTCACCCCGCTGTTGTAGAAGAAGATGACCTTGGGGAAGCGGTCCTGTCCGGTGAGGACGTGGATGTAGGACTCCATGAGGATGGCGCCCAGCTCCGGGTCCCCCTGGCCCAAAAATTCGCTGTTGAAGACCAGCATATAGTCCCCGGTGTCCTGGGAAGTGAGGGGATTTTCCCCCTGGGGCTCTGCTGCGGGTGCCTCTCCTTGGCTCAAGAGGACCCGGTAGAGGTCCTCGGCCTCCTGCTGCACTTCAATTTCATAGCCCACCTGCTGGGAGAGCTTGGTGAGATTTTCCGTGGCGACTTTGTTGTCCACCAGCACTTCCAGACTCTGGAGCTCCTCCTCCCGAATGGCATTGCGGGCCAGGAGTACGGGGCGGGGACAGGCGAGGCCTGTGGCATCGATTTTTTTCATGTTTTCCTCCCAAATGATATGGATCTAGTTTCAAGCTTGTACGGTAATGAGGGGGTGGCGGTCGCTGGCGGGCCTTTCACCCACAGTGCCCACCACGCTGTATGGAATATTGGCGGCGGCCAGAGCCTCTATTGCGGCATCCTGGTGCTCTGGGGCCACGGCGGCCAGAAGGCCCCCGGAAGTTTGGGGATCGAAGAGGAGCTCCTCCGATGCGAAGTCCACTCCCTGGAAGGCCACTCGGGGGCCAAAGTGATTGCGGTTGCGCTGGCCCCCGGCGGTGAAGAGGAAGTTCTCCGCCGCTTCCCGGGCCCCGGGGAAGGAGACAATGGAGGACATGTGGACGGTGGCGGAGTAGTCCGCCACCATCTCCGAGAGGTGGCCCAACAGGCCGAAGCCCGTGACATCGGTGAGGGCGTGGGGCTCAAAGGGGCGGAGGATCTCCAGGGCCCTCTTGTTGAGGGTGGTCATGCTCGTGAGGACCTTCTCCACGTCCTCATCCCGGGCCTCTCCCACCTGATGGGCGCTGAGGACCAGGCTCACCCCCAGGGGTTTGGTGAGGAAGAGGACATCCCCCACTTGGGGGGTATTGTTCCGAATGAGCTCAGAAATCTTCGCCCGGCCGGTGACGGAGAGGCCAAATTTAATCTTGGGATCGTGGATGGAGTGGCCTCCGGTGATGGCCACTTCCGCCTCTTTGCAGATGTGAAAGGCCCCGGCCATAATGGCCTCCAGCTGCTGGAGGTCTCCCTCTTGGGGAAAGAGGACCAGTTCCATGGCGGTGATGGGGGTGCCGTTCATGGCGTAGATGTCCGAGAGGGCATTGGCCGCCGCCACGGCGCCGAAGATGAAGGGATCCTCCACCATGGGGGGGAAGAAGTCCACGGTGGTGAGGACGGCCTCCTCTCCCATGGCAAAGACGGCGGCATCCTCGCTCCCTTCAAAGCCCGTCACAATTTCGGGGCGGGGAAAGACCTCCATCTTCCCCAGGATCTCGGAGAGGTCCCCGGCCCCCAGTTTTGCATTGCAGCCCCCACAGACCTCCAGTTCCATGGAGTAGTTGGGGCCTTCCTGTGATATTCCTTGATTCATTGCATCCCTTTCTAGTCAGTGCACTGCCAAAATTGCCCTGGACTCGGTGGCTGGCCCATCTGCTCCCAGGGCTTTCAAAAAAATTGTAACCCTTGGGGCTTGAGTTTTCAAATGTGAAGAAAAAAACAGGAATTTTTCACAGCTTTGGCCGCAATTTTAAGGTTGTGTAAAATTTATTTTGAGGTGGTAAATCTGTGATATACTCTAGATATTGAGTAAGTGAAGGTGCCCCGGTCTCCCAAAGTCAGTTGTCGGTTGAGGAGTGGGCACCTTCCCGTATGTGCAAAGATCGCAGGAGCCCATGAAACCATGGGCGGGCCCTCTTTTGGCCGCGACATATTGTAGAAGAGAAGGGAAGGGGTGTCTATTGACTCTGGAATTTTCTGAATTTATCAGTCTGCTCTTTCAGTCGCCCCTGTACCTCATTGGCACTGTGGTGGTGGTGCTGGCCATCTTTGTGGGGGGCTGGATGGACTCCGCCGCCACCATAGTCACCGTGGTGTCCACCCGCACCCTCCACAGGCGGTGGGCGGTGAGCATGGCCGCCGTGAGTAATTTTTTCGGGGTGCTGTGCATCACCGTCTTCAACTCCCAGATCATCAATTATCTCTACAGTTTCATCGCCTTTCCCCAGGATCAGGGCCTCAGCCGTGTGGTCCTCCTCTCCTCCCTCATCACTTTTCTGTTGTGGGCCCCCATCAACTGGCTGTTGGGGGTGCCGGCCTCGGAGAGCCACGGCATTTTCTCCGGCCTTTTGGGGAGTGTGGCAGCCCTCAATATGAGGGAGCGACTGGGGTCCAACCCCCATGCCCTCCCCATGATGGTGGGCTTTGTCCTCACTCCCGTCCTCACGGGGGCCCTCACCGTGATCATTTTGAAAATTCTCAGGAGGTCCTTGGCCCCCAAGGAGCGGGGGGACTGGGATCCGAGGCTCCGGGAGAGCCACATCTTCTTCCTGGGGGGGACCTCCTTCATTCACGGGGCCAGAAATGGCCAGAAGTATGTGGCGGCCCTCTACCTGGCCCTCCAGGGCACGGTGGCGGCCAGTGGGGTCTTTGTGATTCCCCTGTGGCTGATGATACTGGTGGCGCTGGTCCTCAGTTTTGGCACCTTTGTGGGCTCCAGGCGCATCGTTCGAAATTTGGGCCAGCGAATCACCAAGATCACCCTCCCCATGGGAATCGCCATTGAATCGGCAAGTTTTATCAATCTGATCCTGGGGGGAATTTTGGGCGTGCCCATGTCCACCAATCAGACCAAGATCTCCGCCATTATCGCCGCCGGAGCCGAGGGGGGCGTGAAGCGGGTGAATTGGCGGAAGGTGGTGGGCATTGTCCTCCTGTGGATATTGAGTTTCCCCATTTGTTGGGGACTGGGCTATTTGTTAACAAAAGTTTTCTTGGCGATTGGGGTCGGTGGGGCCCTGTAATGGGAGTGAACTATGTTTGAGGAAATACACTTTAACTACTTTCAAAGCTTTGCAAATCTTTCGAAGAAAGCTCGTGAGGCGGCGGATCTCCTCTCGGAAGTGGCGGCAGACTACGATCCCAGCAAATTAAAGGACAGGACCCAAGAGATGCACGGGCTGGAGCAGGAGGCCGATCAGATCACCCACTCCGTCATCGATGCCCTGGCCCAGGAGTACTTTCCCCCCCTGGCCCGGGAGGACATCATCAATCTGGCCCACGCCCTGGACTCCATTGTGGACTCCATTGAGGATGTGCTCCTCTGCCTCTACATGTACCATGTGCCCCAGCTCATCCCCGAGGCCATGGACTTTGTGGAGCTCATCTTCCAGGCCACGGAGGAGTTTTCCCAGCTCATGGTGGAATTTGTCAATCACCGGAAGAAGAACGACCTCCGGGAGAAGGTCATTCGCATTAATTTTTTGGAGGGCAAGGGGGACGACCTCTACATTGCCACCATTCGCAAGCTCTTTGGCTACAGCCACCAGGAGGACCTGCGCTATGTCCTGGTGTGGAAGGAAGTCATCGACGCCTTGGAGACGGCCCTGGACGCCCTGGAGTCCGTGGCCAATGAAGTGGAGACGGTTCTCTTAAAAAATGAATAGGCAAACCAAAGGCCCCCGCTGAACATTTCCTTCAGCGGGGGCCTTTTTGCGGCGGTCTTTCGCGGAGCTACTTCCTGAGAATCTTCTCCATGGCCTTTCCCCGGGCAAGTTCGTCGATGAGCTTGTCCAGGTAGCGGATCTCCCTCATGAGGGGCTCCTCAATTTCCTCCACCCGAATGCCGCAGATGCTGCCGGTGATGAGGCTCCGATTGGGGTGGAGCTGGGGGGCCTGGAGGAAGAAGTCCCCATAGGTCAAATCCGATGCCAAAAAGCCCTCAATTTCTTCCGGTGCGTAGCCTGTGAGCCACTCTGCAATCTCCAAGACCTCCCCCCGAGTCCTGCCCTTTCCCTCTGCCTTGGCAATGAGCATGGGAAAGACCTTGGAAAACAACATATCGTAAATTTTTTCCCTGGCCATGATCTTCCTCTTTTCTCAAATATTTCTGCCTCCATCATAGCAGATGGACCATCCTCTCACAAAACATGAGAGGCGCCGGAACATGTAGATTTAACGGGGAGGCAATCTGCCCTTTACAATCTCAGGGTAGAAAAGTGAGAGGGACTGCCCTGGTCCTTTATTGGCGGTGGCCCGGCTGGGCAGTTTCGATTAATGCCGTTCCGCCGTGGCAGTGGAGGGGAAAAAATGCCGCCCCGGAGACTTCTGGGTTTTCCACTTGCAAAGGGTCTCATTTTGTGATAGGCTAATTTATTTTTCACTTCTATGATATAATATTGAGCAGGGTACATAGAAGGAGGTAGCCATGTTTGAAATTGGTGACAAAATCGTCTATCCCATTCATGGGGCCGGAGTCATCGAAGATATAGAAGAGAAGAGCATTTTAGGGGAGACCAGGGAGTACTATATTCTGAAGATCCCCGTAAACGATATGCGGGTCCTGGTGCCCAAGGGAAGCATGGATGAAGTGGGGGTTCGGCCCATTATGTCCCCCGAGGAAATGGACCGAGTCTTTGATGCCATGGAGGATCCAGAGCTCATGGAAATGCCCAAAAACTGGAACCGCAGGTATCGCTTCAATCAGGACATCATCAAAAGTGGTGATCTGACTCAAATTGCGGAAGTTGTGAAAAATTTGGAGGCCCTGGACGGGGAAAAATCCCTCTCCACTGGGGAGCGGAAAATGCTCAATGTGGCCCGACAAATTATTCTCTCGGAGATGGTTCTGGTCTACGACAAGCCCTACGACGAAATTGAAAGTCTGGTGGGTGAAGCACTGGAAAAATCCATTGGAGGCAAGGGAGAGGAGGAGTAGTATTCAAAAGAATCGAGTGATGAGCATCCTATTTCGTGTGGTGTTTTCCATTTTGGGCCTGGCTCTGGGCTTTTATCTCGCACGAAGGGTGTTCTATTTGGGGGTCCTGGACTGGCTGGACATCATTCCAGCCCGGATTGCCTTCCACGTATTTTCTGCACTTTTATTCGGTATTATTTTTTACGTGGTGGGGCGCTATGTCTATCATTGGACCGAGAATTTTATGATGTATTTGGAAAGGGAGATTGCCAGTCGCCCCCTTTCGGATCTGGTGTGGGGGATCATTGGCCTGCTTTTGGGCATCATTATCGCCTATCTCATCTCCCTGCCCCTGTATCGCCTGAATCTGCCCTTTGTGGGCCCCATCGCCAGTCTGATCCTCTACTTCATTCTGGCCCAGGTGGGGGTGCGGGTCCTCTTGAAGCGAAAGGGAGAGATCTCCCAAATCTTCTCGGACCTCTTTGAAACCGTAAGGGGCAATAAAAAACACGAGTCCCGGGTGGAGGGCACTTCCTCCCTGCCCAAGGTACTGGACACTTCCACCATCATCGATGGCCGGGTGGCCGATGTGGTGGCCACAGGCTTTTTGGAGGGGCCCTTTTTGGTTCCTGAATTTGTCCTGGGAGAGCTCCAGCACATTGCCGACAGCGGCGATGCCATGAAGCGGAATCGGGGACGGAGGGGCCTGGACACCCTGAAGTCCATGATGGAAAACTTGGATGTGGAAATTGTGGAGGAGGCCTACGAGAAGATTCCGGCCATCGATGCCAAGCTCTTAAAGCTCAGCAAGGACCGAAATGCCCTCCTCATCACCACCGACTACAATCTCAACAAGGTGGCCACCGTTCAGGGAATCACCGTCCTCAATGTGAACAATCTGGCCAATGCCATGAAGCCCATCTTCATTGCCGGGGAGGAGATCACCGTTCGAGTGGTCAAGGAGGGGGCCCACGAAAATCAGGGCCTGGGCTATCTCGATGACGGCACCATGATCGTCATAGAAAATGGCATCCAGTACATGGATCAAATGGTGGACTGCATTGTCACCAGCGTCCTCCAGACCAGTGCCGGCAAGATGATCTTCGCAAAGCCCAAGGAGGAGTAGGATGTCGGAAAAATTAGCCAAAATTGCCGGGCCAAAGCTCATCCTCCGCCCGGTGGTTTCGGAGGACCTGCCCTTTTTTGTGGAGATGATGGAGGACGGGGCCCTGGCCGCCTTTACGGGGACCTATGGGGGCCGCTTCACCCTCCGGGAGGAGGAGGAATACTTTGAGCCCTCCCCGGAGAAGGTACAATTTGCCGTAACCATGGGCGGGGAGCTCTTGGGCCTGGTGGAATTTATGGCCCTGGATGAGATCTCCCGCTCGGCGGAGGTGGGCATTTCCATTGCCCATGAGCACCGAAATATGGGGGTGGGCCGGGAGGCTCTGACCCTCATTTTGGACTACGGTTTTTCGGTTTTAAATCTTCAAATGATCTACCTCACGGCAGTGGAGGAAAACCAGCGGGGGATTCACCTCTATGAGTCTTTGGGCTTTCAGCGGGCGGGAAAACTCCGGCGGAGGAGGTATTTGGCGGGCTATCGCAATGTCATCTACATGGATCTACTCCGGGAGGAGTGGAGTGCGGGGCCCGTGGCAAAGCAGCTTCACCGCATCCTCTCAGAACCCAAAAGAGAATACCTGTGAGCGTAGGAAGAAAGTAGTAGCAGGGAAGGGCTACTGCTTTTTTGCTATGGAAAATCTCGGTGGAGATGGCCCTGAAATGGCGAAATACTGGGATCCATTAGATCCGTGTAAATTGCTTGGATTTCCCTTGCCTTGGGCCGTGCTGGGGTATATGATACATTCCGTAGTGATTTGTTAGGAAGGAAGGTCCATATGAATGTGCACATGGGTCTTGACGTGGGCTCCACCACGGTAAAACTTGTAATTTTAAATTCTGACAATGAGATTTTATACAGCACCTATCGCCGTCACTTCTCCGATGTGAAAAAGACGGTGAAGGATGTCTTGGAGGGGGTCTATCCCCAGTTTAAATACCATCAAATCACCGTCAATGTCACCGGAAGTGGGGGCCTGGCGGTCCATGAGATGCTGGAGATTCCCTTTATTCAGGAGGTGGTGGCCGGCACCGAGGCCATTAGCACCTATCTTCCCACGGCGGATGTGGCCATTGAACTGGGGGGAGAGGACTCCAAAATTACCTATTTCCAAGGGGCCTTGGAGCAGCGGATGAACTCCATCTGCGCCGGGGGAACGGGGGCCTTCATCGATCAGATGGCGGCCCTCCTGCAAACCGATGCCTCGGGCCTCAATGAGTTGGCAAAAAATTACAATAAGCTCTATCCCATTGCCTCCCGCTGTGGGGTATTTGCAAAGACCGATGTCCAGGCCCTCATCAATCAGGGGGCCACTCAGGAGGACATTGCCGCCTCCGTCTTCCAGTCGGTGGTGAATCAGACCATCTCCAATTTGGCCTGTGGCCGCCCCATTCGGGGGAAGGTGGCCTTTTTGGGGGGACCCCTCCACTTCTTGAGTGAGCTGAAAAAGCGCTTCATTGAAACCCTGGAGCTCACCGATGAGGAGATTCTGGACCCCGACAATGGCCAGATCTACGTGGCCCTGGGGGCGGCCCTGGCGGGAAAGAACAATAAACCCATGGGCTTTTTGAATCTGTACAGCCGGCTGGGGAAGGAGGAGCAGCTCTCCCTCAATGAGGATGAGCTCATGGATCCCCTCTTTGCCTCCCAGGAGGAGTACGACGCCTTTAAGAAGCGCCACTCGGGCAATGACCTGCCCCGAAGGGAGCTGGCCCAGTATGAGGGCCCCGTCTATGTGGGCATCGATGCCGGGAGTACCACCACCAAGGTGGTGGCCATCTCCTCGGACAATGAGGTCCTCTATGAGGCCTACGGGCCCAATCAGGGTCAGCCCCTCCACGAGGTGCGCCTGCGGCTACTGGAGCTCTACGACCGCCTGCCCCAGGAGGCCTACATTGCCCACACCGGGGTCACCGGCTACGGGGAGGACTTCATCAAGGCCGCCCTCCACGTGGATGTGGGGGAGGTGGAGACCATCGCCCACTTCAGGGCCGCCCGCTTCTTTGAGCCCCAGGTGGACTTCATTTTGGACATTGGGGGCCAGGACATGAAGGCCATGAAGGTCAATGGCGATGTCATTGAGTCCATTCTCCTCAATGAGGCCTGCTCCTCGGGCTGCGGCTCCTTTTTGGAGACCTTCGCCAATAGCGTGGAGTACGATGTGGCCGACTTCGCCCAGGTGGCCCTGGAGTCCAAGGCGCCGGTGGATTTGGGTAGCCGCTGCACCGTCTTTATGAACTCCAAGGTGAAGCAGGCTCAAAAAGAGGGGGCCACAGTGTCGGATATTTCCGCGGGCCTCGCCTATTCCGTCATAAAAAACGCCATTCAAAAGGTCATTAAAATTAGAGATCCCCAGCTCCTTGGGGAGCACATTGTGGTACAGGGGGGCACCTTCTACTCCGATGCCGTCCTCCGGGCCTTTGAGAAATTCACCGGCCGGGAAGTGGTCCGTCCCAAGATGTCCGGCACCATGGGCGCCATTGGCATGGCCCTCATTGCCCGGGAAAAGTCCACCGGCTCTTCCAATATCCTCTCCCGAGAGGAGATGGAGGCCTTTACCTATCGCACCAAAAATGCCCGCTGCGGCCAGTGTTCCAATAACTGTGGCCTCACCATCAACTACTTTGGCGATGGGGAGCGCTATATCACGGGCAATCGCTGTGAGCGGGGGGCGGGAATTGTCCGCAAGGACGAGGACCTATTGCCCAATCTCTACAAATACAAGTACCAGCGGGTCTTTGACTACGATCCCCTCACTGAGGAGGAGGCCACCCGGGGCACCATTGGCATTCCCAGAGTGCTGAATATCTACGAGAACTACCCCTTCTGGCACACTTTCTTCACCCGCCTGGGCTATCGGGTGGTCCTCTCCGATGAGTCCACTCGAGAGATCTACGAGAAGGGCCTGGAGTCCATTACCTCGGAGACGGCCTGCTATCCTGCAAAGATCACCCACGGCCACATTGAAAACCTCATTGAAAAAGGGGTGGAGACCATCTTCTATCCCGCCATCTTCTATGAGGAGCAGAAGTTTAAAAATGCCAACAACACCCTCAACTGCCCGGTGGTCACCGGATACAGTGAGGTCATTAAAAACAATGTGGACCACCTAAAGACCGAAAAGATCAACTTCCTCAATCCCTTCCTCTCCTTTGATCACCCGGGCAGACTCGCCCAGGGGCTGGAGGAGGTCTTCCCGGAAATTCCCCTGAGGGACATTAAAAAAGCCGTGGATGCCGCCTATATGGAGGAGGAGCGCTACCGGGAGGATGTCCGCCAGGAGGGGCGCAGGGCCCGGAAATTCCTGGAGGAGACCGACTCCATTGGCGTGGTCCTGGCAGGGAGGCCCTATCACATCGACCCGGAGATCAATCACGGGGTCAGTGAGCTCATCAACACCCTGGGCTTTGCCGTCCTCAGCGAGGACAGCATCCTGGAGGAGGAGAATATTGAAGGGCCCCTCCGGGTCCTGGACCAGTGGAACTACCACAGCAGGCTCTACCGGGCCGCGAAGATTGTGGCCGAGAGCGAGCACTTGGAAATGGTGCAGCTCAACAGCTTTGGCTGCGGCCTGGATGCCGTGACCACCGACCAGGTCAACGAGATCCTCGCCGCCCACCACAAGATCTACACGGTGCTGAAAATTGACGAGGTGAACAATCTGGGGGCCGTGCGGATTCGCCTGAGAAGCCTCATGGAGGCCGTGCAAAACCGCACCATAGACAGGGAGGCCGAGTCCATTTACAACGATCCCCTCCTCTTCACCGAGGAGATGAGGGCCACCCACACCATCCTCATGCCCCAAATGGCCCCGGATCACTTCGACATTCTGGTGCCCATCCTCCAGCGGGAGGGCCTCAATTTGGAAGTCCTCCCCGATGTATCGGGGAAAGTGGTGGATGAGGGCCTCAAGTATGTCAACAACGACGCCTGCTATCCCAGCATCTTTGTGGTGGGGCAGTTCATCGAGGCCATTAAGAGCGGCCGCTACAATCCCCACGAGGTGACCCTCCTCATGAGTCAGACCGGGGGGGCCTGCCGGGCCTCCAACTATGTGGGCTTTATCCGCAAGGCCTTAAAGGATGCCGGCTACGGCTATGTGCCCGTTTTGGGGGCCTCCTTCCAGGGCATTGAAGAGCACCCGGGCTTCCAGTTTAGCAAGAGGCAGATGCTCCGCATGGGCAAGCGCTCAGTGCAGGCCCTCCTCTATGGGGACCTCCTCTTGAGGCTCAGCAATGCCACCCGGCCCTATGAGAAGATCAAGGGGAGCACCCAAATCCTCATGGACCACTGGAAGGAGCGCACCACCTCTGTGGATCTCACCTTCTCCACTCGCGAGTTCAAGGAGAATGTGGCGGGCATGATTGAGGACTTCGCCGCTCTGGAGGTCACCGGCGAGCAGAAGCCCAAGGTGGGCATTGTGGGGGAAATCCTGGTGAAGTATCTCCCCGCGGCCAACAATCACGTTCAGGATCTGTTGGAAGGGGAGGGGGCCGAGGTCATCGTCCCCGACCTCATGGACTTCCTCCTCTACAGCTTCAAAAACTCGGAGATCAAGCACAAAAAATACGGCACCAGCTGGCTGGGCTACATCCTCAGCGAAATCGTCCTCCGCTATGTGGACCGCTACCGCAACATTGTCATCGAAGCTCTGGAGGGGAGCCGCTACGATCCCCCCGTTTCCCTGGAGGATCTGACCCGCTATGGGGAGGAATTTGTGGATCTGGGGAATCAGTACGGGGAGGGCTGGCTCCTTACCGCGGAGATGGTGGAGCTCATCCACGCCGGTGCGGGGAATATCGTCTGCGTTCAGCCCTTTGGCTGCCTGCCCAATCACATCACGGGCAAGGGGGTCATCAAGGCCATTCGCAATGAATATCCCACGGCCAATATCATCCCCATCGACTACGATGCCTCGGCATCTTCGGTGAACCAATTCAACCGAATCAAGCTCATGATGAGTCAGGCCTATAAGAATATGGATCAAAACGAGGAAGTGGCCAAGAGCCACAGGGATCCCAAGGGAACCGCCTCGATACAGGTACAATAAAAGTCGGCTTTGGCCGACTTTTTTACCCCCCTTTTACTGAAAATTTTCAAGGTTTTTGTGGTACACTGTTGCTACAAGGAGGGCACCGTGCGCAAGTATAGAAAGCAAGAACATATAGATAATTTTTTGAAGGCCAAGCACCAGGGCAACACCCTTTTTGACGATATATTTCTCTCCCACAATGCTCTGCCGGAGATGAATTTTGATGAAGTGGACACCCGGGTCTCCTATTTGGGCAAGCCCTTGGAGTTTCCCCTGATGATCAATGCCATGACCGGGGGAACGGAGTTCACCTACAATATCAATCGGGACCTGGGGGCCCTGGCCCATCGCTTCAAGCTCCCCATTGCCGTGGGTTCCATGACCATTTTGAAAGAGGACGACGACGCCCGCTCCTCCTTCACCGTGGTGCGGGAGGAAAATCCCCATGGCATCATCCTGGGCAATCTCAATGCCTTTGCCACGGCTGAGGATGCCAAGCGGGCCGTGGATGTCCTGGAGGGGGACGGCCTCCAGATTCACTTGAATCCCGGCCAGGAGCTCATTCAAGAGGAGGGGGACCGCCAGTTTTACGGCGTCCTCAAAAATATCGAAAGACTGGTCCAATCTGTGGAAGTGCCCATTATCGTCAAGGAAGTGGGCTTCGGCCTGAGTCCCCAGGTCATTGAATCCCTCTACGGCGTGGGGGTTCGCCATGTGGATCTGTCGGGCTTTGGGGGCACCAATTTCTTCGAAGTGGAAAATATGCGCCTCCCCCATCGGGACTACTCCGAGCTCTTTAATTGGGGCATTCCCACCGCCTACGGCCTCATTCGCGCCAAGGAGCTGGACCTGGAGGGCCTTCACATCACCTCCTCCGGGGGGATTCGCCAGGGCCTGGATGTGGTGAAGAGCCTGGTATTGGGGGCGGATCTGGTGGCCATGAGCGGCGAAATTCTGAGCTATCTGGTCCACGGCAATTTGGACTACGCCAGTGAATACTTGGAGGATCTCATCCACAAAGTAAAGATCATCATGACCCTATTGGGGGCAAAAAATATCCCCGAGCTCTCCCAGGTGCCTTGGAAGGCCACTGGAAAGCTCAGGGATCTATTGGAGGGAAGGGAGTACTGATCAGCCTTCCCCTGCCATTGCGAGGACGTCCTCGTAGGCCTTTTCCATTTCCCGGGAAGCTCGTTCCCAGGAGAATTGGCTTGCGAAGTGGCGTCCTTCTTTTTGGATTTTTTTGTAGAATGCTCGGTCCTTCAGCACATCAATGGCGGCCATGAGGCTGTCCAAGTCGTCCTGCTGGTAGATGAGGCCGTTGTTTCCATTGACGATTTGCTCCCGGGTGGGGGGGCTGTCCGCCGCAATGACCGGGGTCCCCGAGGCCATGCTCTCGGTGATCACCAGGCCCAGAGTCTCGGAGACCGAGGGGAAGACGAAGGCATCGGCCGAGGCATAGGCGGAGGCCAGGGCCCGGCCCTTTAAAAAGCCCGTGAACACCGTGTCGGTGCCCTCAAAGAGCTCCTTGAGCTCCTCCCTGGAGGGCCCGTCTCCCACAATGGCCAGGCGAATGTCGTCCCTGAGGTCCATGAGGCCCCGGAGGGTGTGGAGCTCCTTCTCGGGGGCCAGTCGCCCCACAAAGATGAGGAGGGTCTTGTCCACCTGGCCGTCGGTGAGGCGGCGGCGCATTCTCTTGGAGGCGTACTCCACATGGCGCTTGGAAAGATCCACCCCAATGGGGAGGGTGCGAATATTCTCGATCCGCTGACTGGCCAGCAGCTCCGCCATGGCCTTGCTGGTGACCAAATTGAGGGAGGCGCTGTTGTGGAGCTTCCTCAAGTGCCCCCACAGGGGCTCCTTAAATGTGCCCATGTGATAGAGATCCAAATACATGGGTACATTGGTGTGGAAGGAACAGATGAGGGGGATCTGGTACTTCTTGGCGTAGTGGACCCCGCTGTAGCCCAGGCTAATGGGATTGACACAGTGAACGATGTCCGGCTGAAATCCCTTGAGGGCCTTGCCCACCTTGGAGGTGGGAATCCCCCAGGCCCGCTCCTTGTAAAAGGAGAAATTCAGGGCGGGCATATTCAGGACTTTGGCAGACTTGTAGCGACTGATGGCCCCCTTGACCTTGGGGGAGAGGATGAGGACCTGGTGGCCCTGCTCCAGGAGATAGTCCACGGCGTGGACCATGCGGGTCACCACCCCGTCGGTGGAGGGGAGGAAAGTTTCCGTTACAATGGCAATTTTCATGGGTGATGGGACTACTTCCAGGAGGGGGAGTTCATAACCAGATCTTTTTTCAGACGGTCCTTGTTGTCCAGGGCCAGCTTGAAGATCTTTTCAATGACCTCATCGGTGAGGAGATGCTCCTCCAGGCCCAGATCCTTGAGCTTGGTCTTCACAGTGGAGAAGTAGTGCTCTTCCTTTTCCACCCGGGGATTTTCCACGTGGTTGATTTCCACATCCAGGCCAAAGCGCTCCTTGCCCACCTTCTGCACCCGCTCAGCCAGCTCCAAAACGGAGAAGTCCTCGGTGATTTGGTTGTAGATTCTCAGCTCACCGCGGTCGGCGGGGTTTTTGGCCGCCAGCTCAATGCAGCGAACGGTGTCTTCGATATTGATGAAGCCACGGGTCTGTCCACCCTTTCCGTAGACGGACAGGGGCAGTCCCACGGCAGCTTGAATGATGAAGCGGTTGAGGACGGTGCCGTAGACGCCGTCGTAGTCGAAGCGGTTTACCAGGGCGGGGTCCTTTTCATTGAGGTCGATGTCCACCCCATAGACCACCCCTTGGTTGAGGTCGGTGGCTCTCAGGCCCCAGGTGTTCACGGCGAAGAAAATATTGTTGGTGTCGTGAACTTTGGTGAGGTGATAGAAGGAGCCGGGGCGCTTGGGGAAGAGGAAGGTGTCCTTGCGGCCCTTGTGCTCCACTTCCAAATAGCCCTCTTCGATTTCAATATTGGGGGTGCCGTACTCGCCCATGGTCCCCAATTTGATGAGGTGGCAGTCGGGGGCAAATTCCTTCATGGCATAGAGGACATTGAGGGTGCCCAGAACATTGTTTTGTTGGGTATAAATGGTGTGCTCTCTGTCAATCATGGAGTAGGGCGCGGACCGCTGCTCGGCATAGTGTACGAAGGCTTCAGGCTTGAATTCCTGGAATACTTTGGAGAGGAAGTCCCAATCGTTTAAATCTCCGACATAGGTTTTGATTTCCTTGCCGGAAACTTCCTTCCACTTGGCCACCCGCTCCTCCAGGCTGGCAATGGGGGTCAGGGAATTGGAGCCCATTTCCTCATCGATCTCTCTGCGAACCAAATTGTCCACAATGGCAACGTCAAAGTCGCGCTCCGAGAGCCAGAGGGCCGTGGCCCATCCGCAAAATCCATCTCCACCTGCAATGATGATCTTCATAACAAAACCTCCTAGTTTCTTGTCCCCTTCAGCGTATCACACAAAAGTTTCTTCTGGGTTAACTTTTACCCTAAAAGTCAGTAACACTTTACACAAATTTTACAATCCCCCACGGTACTCAGAAGATCCCCAGGTTCATGGTGCCAATGAGGCTCTTTCTCAGCTCCTTGGGGAGGCTGTGGGGGGGCTTTTCCTGGGCAAAGGGGCGGAGCTTTTCCGAGAGGCCCTCCACCGGCCAGGGTCCGTCCTGGGCCAGGGCCGTGCGGTAAATGAGCTCGGCGTCGGGGGAGAGCTGGGGCTGTCCCTCGTCCCTGCGAAGGGGGGCATAGTAATTGTAGACTCGCTTGCCCCTGGGGGGATAGTCCCCAAAGCGCCTCAGCCCCAGGGCGGCAAAGATGACCCCCGATGCGAAAAAGGGCAGGCCAATGAGATAGGGGCCGGTGAAAAAGTAAAAGGCAACGAAGAAGAGGAGGACGGAGGCCACGGCGTACTGGAGGCTTCGGCCACGGTCCCTCTTGGCCCCGTAGATGAGGCCCCGGTCCACCATGTTCTTTTCCAAAACCACAAACCACTGCTTCAGTCCCTGAAAATACTCCTGCTGCTGGGTGCTCCTGGCCCGGGCGTGCTCTTTAAAGGAGAAGGTGGGGCCAAACTGGGTGAAAAAATCCATGAGGGAGCGCTCGTGGGGGAGGAGGGGCCCCAGGGCATTGAACTCGAATCCCCCCTCCACGGGCCGGGCCAGATCCCTCAGGGTCCAGTCCATGAGGGTGGCGGCCAGGGCATACTCGGGGTGGAGGATGCCGTCGAAGAGATAGGACACCTGGGCCGGGGTGATTTGCAAGTCCTCGGGGCGAATGTCTGTGGGCAGGGGTGAGGCCTTCTGCTCCGCCTTGATGAAGTAAATGGCCAATAATACCGTGGCCAGGCCCAGGAAAAGGAGGAGAATGGAAAGGATGTGGTCCATTCTGCTGGAAAATTGGGTATCCATGATGAAATAGGAGAGAACAGTGGGTGAGTGGAGTACATTCATAGCTGTTACCTTTCGTCAGTTGGTTTTAAAAATAAAAATTAAAGAATTGAGGTTATTATGTACGATACCATAATTATTGGAGGAGGACCGGCGGGACTCTCCGCTGGCATTTACGCTGCCAGGGGCAATCTCAACACCCTGATTCTGGAGCCAGGCCTGGCGGGGGGACAGATGGTCAACACCCTCCACGTATCCAACTATCCCGGGGTGCTCCCCGAGGACACCGGCATGGCCCTGGGTCAGAGAATGGGCGAGCAGGCCGAAAGCTTCGGCGCCAAAATCGAGTACCTGGAGGCCCTGGAAATCCAGGACCACGGGGACAAGAAGATCGTGGTCACCGACGATGGCAATTTGGAGACCAAGACGGTGATCATTGCCACCGGGGCCAAGCCCAGACCCCTGGGGGCCAAGGGAGAAGCTGAATTTGCCGGCAAGGGCGTCAGCTACTGTGCCACCTGTGACGGCACCTTCTATCAGGACGGGGACGTCTTCATCATTGGCGGCGGGGACTCGGCAGTGGAGGAGGCCCTCTACATGGCACGTATCGCCCGGAAGATCTACATCGTCCACCGGAGGGATGAACTCCGGGCCGAGGCCAAGTACGCCGAGCGGGCCATGAATCACGAGAAAATAGAAATTTTGTGGAACACCGAGCTCAGGGAGATCAAAGGGGAGAAATTCGCCTCCTCCGTGGTCCTGGAAAACAACAAGACCGGGGAGATCACCGAGATCAAGGCGGAGGACAAAGTGCCCTTCGGCATCTTCCTCTATGTGGGCAACACCCCCCAAACCCAGTTCCTGGGGGATCTGTTGGAGCTGAACAAGGGCTATATCCCCGTGGACGGCAATCAACAGACCAGTGTGCCCGGCATCTTCGCCGCAGGGGACATTGTGGACAAAAGAGTTCGCCAAGTGGTCAATGCGGCCAGCGAAGGGGCCATGGCGGCCCTCGCCAGTGAGCGCTACATTGGGGACTTGGATGCCAAGAAAAAATAGAAATAAAAAAATCGTGAGGAAGCCTCACGATTTTTTATTGCTCTCCTTCAGGTGGGGCATCGGCGGTAGTCCCATATTGAGTTAGCGTGTTCAATAGATCTTGATTGGTGATGGGGGCTTGGATCTGGTATCCGCCGGGACGAATCTTGGGCACGGCCCCCGCCTCCTCCAGCTTGGCGACAAAGGTGGCCACGTCCTGAATGAGGCCCTCCCGGTAGAGGAGCTCGGAAATTTCAGAGGCATCGCTCAACTCGGGGATCTCAATGGTGATGGTGCGGGTGGCAGCCCTCAGGCCGGGTTCCGAAAGAAGGTCAATGAGCTCCTGATCCGTGATATCATGGGGGATATTGAAGGCCCCCTGGGTGAGAAAGAGATCGGCCCCGGCGGTGTAGATCTTCTCCGTGAAGATCTGGGCATTTTCCACCAGCCCCGCCTCCTGAAGCTCCTGGCTCAAGGTGAGCGGATCTGTAGAGGTGACATTGAAGAGCTTGGTTTGGGGCTCCTCCTGGGTCTCCTTGGCCGCCGTGGTGATCTCCTCCAGCTGCTCCTTGGAGCGGACAATCTCCTCGGAGATGGTGGTCTCCTTGACGGGCTTGGGCTCCACCATGGCAAAGAGGTGGTTCATGCGCCACTTCACCACAAAGATCAGTGCCAGGAGGATGGCGAGAACCACTATGGCCTGGACAATCTTGATAAATGAGGCCGTCAGTCTATGGAAAAAATTCAAAAATATCGTCTCCTATCCGTGATGCTATACGGGATTATTATAACATGAAATGAAAGGAAGTATGGGCATATGAGGGAATACCACATTACAAAAGATGACCAGGACCTCCGCCTGGACCGCTATGTAAAAAAATTATTGCCCCAGGCGGGTCTCTCCCTGATCTACAAATCCATTCGGAAAAAGAACATCACCGTCAATGGAGCCAAGGCGAGGGAGGACGAGACCCTCAGGGAGGGGGATGTGGTGCGCATCTTCTTTTCAGATGAGACTCTGGAAAAACTGGGCCGGGAGAAGAAGCCCGTCCACGGCAAAAAACCCAATATCGTACTGGAGACGGAGGACTTTCTCATTATGAACAAGCCCTCGGGCCTCCTCTCCCACAGTGCCAAGGGGGACTACGGGCCCAATTTGGTGGACGATATGATCTACTATCTCAGGAGCACCGGGGCCTATGTGCCCCGGCGAGATGTGACCTTTCGCCCGGCCCTCCTCCACCGCCTGGACCGGAACACCTCGGGGCTCATTGTGGGGGCCAAGACGGGCCGTGGCCTCCGGGACGGCACCCGCTGGATTCGGGAGTTTGCCCTCTCCAAGCGCTACCGCACCATCGTGGCGGGAAAATTCACCGACCAGACCATTGTCTCCCGCATGGGGAAGGATGAGGGGAAAAACAGGGTCTTTCAAGCGGAGGGAGGCAAGGAGGCCAAGGGCATCTACCGCCTCCTGGACTACCGGGGCGGCAAGAGCCTGGTGGAAGTGGACCTCATCACCGGGAGAACCCATCAGATCCGCTATCAACTCTCCTCCGTGGGCCATCCCATTTTGGGAGACAGCAAGTACGGCGGCAAAAAAATGGAGGGGGGCCAGCTCCTCCAGTGCCACCAGCTCATCTTCCCCAAAACGGAAAACTATCCCGAGCTCTCAGGGCGGAAAGTGGAAATCCCCATGGATGCAAAGATGAAAAAAATTTGGGAGGGGGACCATGAGTAAGATCTTAGGGGTGGACATCGGGGGCACCACCATGAAAATGGCCGTGGTGGAAGGGGGAAGTTTGTCCCAGCAGGAGGTGGCCCCCACCCCCGGGGATCCCCGGGACATTGTGGAGCTTTTGGTGCGCTGGCACCGAGATCACCCCCTGCCCATGGGGATCTGCTGTGCGGGGACCGTGGACCCCGAGGCTAAAGCCATCACCGAGCTGGGGGGAAACATCCAGGGCTGGCGCCACTTTCCCCTGGGGGAGGCCCTGGCGGAGAGGGGCGTGTCCCTCGCGGCCCTGGAAAATGACGCCAATGCCGCCCTGGTGGCGGAGTGCAGCTTCGGCCAGCTGGAGGATAATCGTCACAGCCTCCTCATCACCCTGGGAACGGGGATCGGCGGGGCCTACACCCTGGACGGCAGGACTCCCCTGCGGGGAAGCAGGGGAGCCGCCATGGAGATCGGCCACATCCTCCTCCACCCCGGGGGGCGGAGCTGCGCCTGCGGCCAGCGGGGCTGCGCCGAGGAGTATCTCTCCGCCCGTGCCCTCAGGGCCCTCATGGAGGGGGAGGGCTCATCCGACACCGACCTCTTCCTCCAGAGTCCCAGGGGCGGGGCCTACATAGAAGAGCTGGCCGCCTACCTCCTCAGCCTCACCACCATCCTAGACCCCCGAAACATCCTCCTGGGGGGCGGACTGGTGGAGTACAGCCGGAAACTCATCCCCCTATTGAAGGAGGAGATGCCCAAGCAGAGCAATGGGGCCCACGGGGCGGCACTGTACCCCGCCCACTTGGGCAATCAAGGGGGGATTGTGGGCGCAGCCATCCTGGCCGCCCGTGCCCTGGCAGCAGAGGCATAAATTCGGGGACAATTGCAAGGGAAAGGGAAGACCCACGGCCCTCACTTTGAGATGGAAGATCTCAGAGTGAGGGCTTTTTTTCATTCCCCATATCTCGAGGGGGCACTGGAGAAAAGAACACCATTCGAGAAAACTTTTTCCCGAAGAGGATTTCCTGTATCATAGTCTTCGGAGACAGGTTTAATTTCTGTAAACATTGTAAAAAGTGGTCGGAGAAGTAGATCATGCGTCCTACCCGCACCCGGGGGGGGTGATCCCTTGTGCCCTTGTGTTTTTTCGCGCACTCTTGCCCCGCACCCGGGGGGGTGATCCCTTTCGCCCCCGTGTTTTTTCCGCGCTCTTTTCCCCTCGCACCCGGGGGGTGATCCCTTGCGCCCTTGTGTTCCCCGCGCTTTCTCCCCCGCACCCGGGGGGTGATCCCTTGCGCCCCTGTGTTTTCCGCGCACTTTTTCCCTCGCGCCCGGGGGGATGATGTAAAAGTTTTTCCGTTTACCGTTATTTTTTCGCTTTTTCCCTCGCGCCCGGGGGGGTGATCCTTGTGCCCTTTTTTCTCCCCGCACCCTGGGGGGTGATTCCTGTGGCGATTTTTTTTTCGTGCTCTTTTCCCTCGCACCCGGGGGGTGATCCCTGTGGCGCTGTGTTTTCTCCGCTCTCTTTTCTCCCGCACCCGGGGGGTGATCCCTGTGGCGCTGTGTTTTTTCTGCGCTCTTTCCCCGCATCCGGGGGTGCCGTTTATTGTTGATCTCCTTTTCTGTCTTTGGTCTTTCTTTTTCATTCGCGCCGAGGGGCTTAGTGCCGTGGGTTCTATTCCCACGGCGCTTGTTGTCTTTTCCCTCTTTTTCTTTGCTCTCCTAGTCCGTATGGGGGTTTGTCTTTTGATTTCTTCTCTTTTGGTGTTGGTTTTTGCCAGTTATCTGCAGTGAATCTGAAAACGATTGCTCCAGTTTGGTCGTCTTTTATTTTTTGTCTGGATTTGCTGTTTTTCCCTTTGTTTTCTCCTTTAAAGATGTTATGATCTTAACAATACATGTGAAAGGATGAAGTCTATGAAAACCTATTTCAAGAAATTTCTAGCCACTGTTTTGGTGGCGGTGCTCTTGTTGGCGCCTGTTTCTGAGGTCTTTGCCTGTACGGGGGTCATTGTGGGGAGGGGCGTTGCCGCCGATGGCAATCCCATCATTGGTCGGACGGAGGACTGGTCTTCTGCCTACAATAAGACGGTCATTGCCACTCCCGCCAAGACTTACCAAAAGGGTGAGATGTACGAGGACGTCTATGGTTTTACATATCCCATGCCTGAGAAGACCTATGCCACGGTGACGGTGCCCGATGGCTATCAGGATGAGGGGGACGTCTTTGAGGCCACGGGTTGGAATGACCAGGGGGTCACCATGACGGCCACGGTGACAGCCAGTGCCAATGATCAGGCTCTGGCGGCGGATCCTCTCACGGATCACGGTCTCTATGAGTCCTCGGTGGTGAGTGTGGTGCTGCCCCGAATCAAGACTGCCCGGGAGGGCGTGGAGCTGTTGGCTGAAATTATGGATACCAAGGGGGTCCAGGAGGGGGCCGTCATTGTTTTGGCGGATCAATCTGAAATTTGGTACATGGAGCTCCTCACCGGTCACCAGTATGTGGCGGTGAAGTATCCCGATGACAGCTATTCCGTCTTCCCCAACTGTTTCATGCTGGGGACGGTGGATGTGACGGACACGGAAAATGTAGTTGCTTCCAAGGATCTCGTCAATCTGCCCAAGCAGCACGGTTTTTTGGTGGAGGAGGACGGCCTCATTCACGTTCAAAAGACCTATGCCGAACCTCTGGCCTCTGGCAATCGGGACCGCCTCTGGGGGGGCATTAATTTCTTGGATCCCGATAAAAATATTCCCCACGACAGCCCTTATTTTGAGCTCTTCCAAAAGACTGACAAGAAGATCTCTGTAAAGGATGTCATGGAGTTTCAGAGAACCCGCTATGAGGGCACGGAGAAGGATGCCAATCTTCCGGAAAATGCCGGCAAGGTGCGGCCCATTGGTACGGTAAATCAGGAGCACGCCCACGTCATTCAAATTAAGGAGAATTATCCCAAGGAGCTGGGCGGGATTCTGTGGGTGGCCATGGGCAATGCCGAGCACGCCCAGTATGTGCCCATCTTTGGCCCCATTACCGATAGCATTGCCGCCTATCAGGTGCCCGGGGATCAGTACACTCCCGAGTCCGCTTACTGGACCATGCGTCAGGTTTCGGCCCTCAGTGAGATCAATCGCGAGCTCTACGGCCCCTATGTCCGGGAGTACTACGACCTCCAGGAGAGGGAAGCCCTCAAGCGGATTGAAGAGGAGCTGGACGGCAAGCTCATTCAGGCCTTTGAGAAGTCCACGGAGGAGGGCCGGAAGCTGGCCACGGAGATTTCCATGGAGTTCCAGCAAAAGGCCTATGACGATGCCACGCAAATTGTAAAGGAACTCAACACCTATTTCTTCGATACTTCCAACGACAGCGGTGTCAATGGTACCCCCGGCCGGAAGGTCAAGCCCTTTATTCCCAGTCTGCTGGGGGACGAGCGGAGGGCCGAGATCCTCAAGGAACTGGGCTTTACCGGTGGTCCCGGATCGGCTCAGCCTCTGGACAAGGGTTCCGAAGTCACTGGAGATGAGCTGGAAAATCACTGGGCCAAGGCCTCCATGGAACAGGCCATTGCCAGTGGTTGGCTGGAGAAGGTGGATGGAAAGTTCCTTCCCAATAAAGTGGTCTATGTGGAGGATTTGCTTAAGCTCTTGGCAGTGAAGAATGGGGAGTTCAAGGTGGATTCTCTGGATGAAGTTCTCAATCAGTATGTCATTGGGAAGAATTATGTGTTGAACCGTCAGTCTGCAGCCATTATTTTGGATGCCTATGGCCAGCTGACCCAACAAGCTCCTGAAAATAAAAACTTCGAAGTGAAGGATCAGGATGAGATCTCCCCCTGGAGCCAGGATGCCGTAAACCGGGTTCTCAATCGGGGCTGGCTCACCCTCCAGGAGGGTCGCTTCTATCCCAGCAGCCAGATGAACCGGGCAGAACTCTCGGCACTGGCAGCTCGCATCTGAGGGGCCTTATAACGCCTCTTAAAAACAAAAAACCGCTGGACTAGAAAGTCCAGCGGATTTTTTATTTCCCGTATATTGGAAGCGCCTAGATGATCCCTAGGGGTACTGACTTTTGAGCTCTTGGAGGATGGTTCTCATCTCCTGGGCCACTGATTTTGGCCCGCTGATGGTGACCTTGGGCCCCAGGCCGATGATCCAGCCAAAGAACTGGCGGGAGGGGACCACGGAGACCTGGGTGGTGAAGTGCTCCTCGTCCAGGGGCTGGATGGGGAGGTCGGTGCCGAAGCGGTCCAGGAGGACGCCGATCATGTCGTTGTGGCAGTGGAGATTCACCACCTGCTCCTCTCCGCCAAACATGCCGAAGCGGCGGCTGGTGTAGCGGCCCAAGTCGTACTGGGCAATGGCCTCCCGGCCCTCCCGGGGCGCCTGGAGGGTGGTGGTGTCCTTCATCTTGTCCACTCGGTAGTGCTTGATGGTCTTTCCGGCATTGTCGTAGCCAATGAGATAGTAGTTTTCATCGTCCCAGAGGAGGGCCCAGGGGCTCACTTCATAGGGGATGCCGTTTTTCCGGTCCTCCAATTTTTTGTCCAGATTCCACTGGGTGTAGCGGAAGGCAATGGAGCGCTGGGAGGAGATGGCCTGGTGGATGACATCCACATTGTAGTAGATGGCCTCGTTGAGGGTTTTGTTTTCCCGCATGACATAGACCTGTCGCTGGAGCTGATCGGCCTGATGGACGCTGGTGAGGGAGGAGAGTTTGCCAATGAGCTCCAGGGATTTTTTGTCGGTGATAAATTTGGAGGCCTGGACGGAGTCCACCAATAGCTTGAGTTCGGGGAGTTCGAAGAGATGCTGGGTGGCGTAGTAGTAGTGGCGGTGGCCCACTTGCTCCCTGAAGATCTCCAGGCCAAAATCTCCCAGTTCCTTGAAGTCCTGATAGAGGGTCTTGCGGTCGGCATTGACCCCGTGGGCCTTGAGGAAGTCGATGATTTCGGGCATGGTCATGCCGTGGTCCTCGTCGGTCTGCTTTTGAAACATGGTGTAGAGATAGAGCAGTTTGAGCTTTTGGTTTTCCCCCTTGCGCTGATGGGCCATCGTTGTCCTCCTGTAAATGATTCAGTGGCGGCTGCTTACCAACAGTGTATCCCTGAAGGGGAGGGAAGTACAGCCCTCCCGGGCCGGGGGATGACTTTTGGGCAAAAAAAAGACAAGTCCGAGACTTGTCTTGATTGTTTACTCTTCGTCTGCGCTGTCTTCTTCTCCAACAACGGGTACTTCTGCGGTTTCCTCTTCTCCTTCGCCCTCTTCTGCGATGACTTCTTCTCTGGGTTCGGAGAGGGTGGCCACCACTTCTTCCAAGTCGGTGAGGACGTCGATGCCTTCAATGCTGGCCACATCCAGGTCTTTGACCAGAATATTGTCGCCAATTTGCATGTCCATGACATTGACCACGGCCTCGGAGGGGAGATTGGTGGGGAGCACTTCCACTTCCACTTCCTCCAAGTGCTGGAGGAGTACGGAGGGCTGTACTCGAATTTCGTCCCGAGCTTCCAAAACCACGGGGATGTTGATCCGGAGTTTTTCCTTGAGGTTGACTCCGTAGATGTCGAAGTGGAGAATTTGGTTCTTGAAGGGGTGCATTTGCACGTCCTTGAAGAGGACCTTGGTGATCTTGCCGTTGATTTCGGCATCCACCAGGGCCGAGGTACCTGCACTCAGGACCACTTTGTTCAGTTCATTTTCTGCGGCGGATACGGAGATGTTCTCCTCACCCTTGGCGTAGAATACGCCGGGGACGCGTTTTTCATTGCGCAATTTGTCCACCTTATTTTTGCCTTGTTCTTCACGAACTTGTAAATGTAAGGTTAGTTCTGCCATAATTCCTCCTGTATTGGTTCAATCAAACAGTTATTATATCCTAAAGGTCGTGGCCTTGCCAAGGTTTTGCCCCATTTTTGGGGAATATTTCTCCCTCAAAGGACCATGATTACGGCGCCGGGGCCCAAGTGGGTGCCTATGATGGGATTGACCGTGGAGATTTCCACCTCGGTGTAGGGGGTCTGGGTCAGGATGCGCTCCTTGAGCTCCAAAGCTCCCTCCAAATTGTTGCAGTGGCCCACCAGGGGCTTTCGGTGCCCCCTGAGCTCCAGGGCCTTGTCCACCAGGACCTGATAGGCCTGCTTCATTCCCCGGGTCTTCACCAGGACGGTCAGGCTGCCATTGGAGAGAATTTCAATCATGGGGCGGACCTGGAGGGCCTTGGCGAAGAAGGCGCCTGTGGCTGTGAGGCGACCGCTGCGCTTCAGATAGTCCAAGTCCTGGATGACGGCGAAGCCGGGGAGGGAGGTGATGGCGCTGGTACGCTTTTCATTCTCCTCCAGGGAGAGGCCCTCTTTCCAGTGGTCAATGGCCGCCTCCACAACTCGGGTCATCTTGGCGGTGGCACTTTTGGAATCCACCACGGCGAATTTTCGCTGGGGATATTTTTCCTGCAAATTTCTCCCCGCCATGACGGCGTTGCCAAAGGTGCTGGACAGCTGGCCACTGAGACAGAGGCAGAGGACATCTCGGCCCTGTTTTGCAATTTCTTCGAAGGTCTTTTCGTAGGCGAAAATGGTAGTGGCGGAGGTGGCCGGAACAAAGCCCTCTGACATTCTTTCATAGAGCTTGCAGAATTGTTCCTCCGTGGAGTGGACGGAGATCTCCACCTCCTCATCCCCCAGGGACATCATCATGGAGGAAAAGTGAATCTGTTCCGCCGAGGCCAGGGCCAAGAGGCCCGGGGTGAAATCCAGGGCGCAGTCTATGACAATATCGTAGTTGGGAGGTTTGGGTATCGAATTGTGATTTCCGTCCTGTGGATCCACCGTGTGGGTACGATGTTCTGGTTCCATAGTTTCGGTACACCTCATTTCCTAATCATTCCCAATTATTATAACACGTTTTGCCCGGGGACTGTGGCGGCTGGGGGAGGGAAGTGAAATCCTTGGGCCGCGGGGGAGGAGAAAAGGTTTGCCGATGCCGGGGGTTTCCTCCTGGCCGCAAAAATCTCTTTTAGGATACTGAAATAAAGCCCTTCCATTGTATACAAAATTATCATTTTTTTCACGACAAATAGTTCTTGACACTGTTTTCCAATTTTTGTAAACTACACTTATTAAGTACCTAGGTATACTGGGTCCCATAAGGAGGGGTAATCAATTGAAAAAGAATCTCAAAACTGTCGCCCTGGCGGTGACGGCACTTTCTGTATTTGTGGCCTGTCAAAATCAGCCGGCGGAAAACAATCAAGGCGCTGAAAATGCCGCCAATAATGCCGCTGTAACTGAAAATGTAGTGGAAAACAACGCCGCTGGAGCTGAAACCACTGAAGTCGCCGCCGGTGAAATTGCCCACATCGGCATGGGCTTTGATGGAAGCATTAAAGGCACCGACGCTGAGGGCGAAAAGCCCGCCACTGCCAGTGGGGGCGGATATGCGGGCCTGGTGGCCTTCGACAGCGAAGGCAAAATTGTGGCCGCCAAATTTGACGTAATTCAGCCTTCCATCACTTTGGATGAGGCTGGCGTTCCCGGCACCTTTGAAGAAATTGAGTCCAAGAATGTACTGGGGGATGCCTATGGCATGAAGAAGGCCTCCGAAATTGGCAAGGAATGGTACGAGCAAGCGGAAGCTTTCGCCGACTACATCACCGGCAAGACCGTGGACGAAGTGAAGAACATCCCCACCAAAGTGAAGGATGAAAAGCACCAAAATGTAGCCGACACTCCGGATCTCGCAAGCTCCGTCACCATCGACATTGGCAGCTTCCAGTCTTTGGTGGAGGAGGCCTATGCCACCAAGGCAGAGGCAGCAGGTGCCACCTACATCGGTCTGGACCTGGCCGCCAGTGACCGCTCCAAGGCGGAAGAGGGCAAGCCCACCAAGGTCGGCTTCAATATCTACGCCACTGGGGTGGCCGTGGACCAAGAGGGCAAAATTGTTCAAACCCTCATCGATGTGGTTCAGCCCTCCATTGAGTTTGCCGATGGCGCCTTTGCCGATGCCGAAGAGGTACAGACCAAGAACGAACTTGGGGATGCCTATGGCATGAAGAAGGCCTCTGAAATTGGCCTGGAATGGTATGAGCAAGCGGACAATTTTGAAGCCTACACCATTGGCAAGACCGCTGAAGAAGTGGTGGCCATCCCCACCAAAATGAGGGATGAGAGTCACATGAATGTCGCCGACACCCCGGATCTCTCCTCCACGGTGTCCATTGACATTGGTGATTTCCAAAATAATGTGGTTGCAGCAGTGGAGAATGCACACTCCTAATTGTGGGATTTTATGGGCGGGTCGTTGTACCCGTCCATTTTTTTTGATACTATTTTCTCGACTAGAAAGGGTGAATGGAATCCAATGAAAAGATATCTGACGGGGATCTTCCTATTGCTGGGCCTCCTTTTTTTGGCAGGATGCGGTAGAGAGGTCCAGATGGAGCGATTCGAGCAGACTTTTTTTGACACTTTCGATACCGTGGTGCGGGTCATCTACTATGCCGAGAGCGAGGAAAAGGCGGAGGAGTACGGGGCCCATGTCCACAGCCGCTTTTTGGAACTCCACAAGAAATTCGACGGCTATCATACCTATGAGGATCAGATGAGCCTCATGGAAGTGAATCAGCTGGCGGGCCAGGGGAAAGTGGCCCTGGACCCCGAGCTCTACGATCTCATTGAGCTCTCCCTGGAGCGCTACGACAACTATGGCGTCACCAATATCGCCATTGGCCCCGTCACCGATGTTTGGCATGAGTACCGGGACGGCCATGTGGTGGGGCTGGATGTCCAGGAGGAGGTCCAGGAGGGCAAGGTGGCGGAGCTGCCCCCCATGGAGCTTTTGGAGGAGGCGGCAAAGCACAGCCTCAGGGAGAACATCGTCCTCTATCCCGAAGAGCACGCCGTGGAGATCAAAGATCCCCTGGGAAAAATTGACCTGGGGGCCGTGGCCAAGGGCTATGCCACGGAGCTGGTGGCAAAGGAGCTGGAGGAAATGGGCGTTACTGCCGCATTGATCTCCGCCGGGGGCAATGTGCGGATCATTGGCACCCCCCCGGAGGCCGACCGGAAGTACTTTGGCATTGGCCTTCAGGACCCCGATGCCGCCACGGGTCTGGAACCCGAGGCGGAGAATATGATCGACCAGCTCTACATCAACGATACCTCCGTGGTCACCAGTGGCGACTATCAGCGCTTCTATGTGGTGGACGGCAAATTGTACCACCACCTCATTGACCCAATGACCCTCTTTCCCGCCGATCACTTTAGGGCCGTGACCATTGTCACCGAGGACAGTGGCCTGGCGGACTTCCTCTCCACCACCGCCTTCTGCCTCCCCTATGAGGAGTCAAGGGCGTTGGTGGAATCCCTGGATGGGGTGGAGGCCTACTGGATTCACAGGGACGGCAGCGTCACCTTCACCGAGGGTCTTTCCAAAAATCTCAAGAGTCAAGGGGCCACCAATCAGGAGGCGGCATGAAGGGCAATCTCATCCTCATGAGCCTCATACAGCTGCTGGTCAGCGGCATTACCCTCCTCTTGGTCCTCCTCATCCACCGGGTGGAGGGGAGCCAGAGCCTCATCTACGGCTCCCTCTTGGGCCGGGGGATCTTTCTGTTGATTCCGGGGGTCTTGTACCTCCTCTTGGCCAAGATTTTAAAGAAGAATCTCCCCTGGTGGGAGATTCTCCTTCAGATGGTGTTTTTTCTCCTCCTGGGCCTGGGAATTTTGGCCGTGGGCTGGGCCTCCGGAGTGAATTTTGAGGCCCTCCCCTTCTCCAAGCCCCTGCGAATGCCCATGGACTTTCTCCTCCTGCCCCAAGTCCTCTTCACCGTCTTTTTCCGCCCCCTGGGGGCCCCCGAGGGGGAGATCAGCTGGGGAATTTTGGCCCTGGCCATGGTCCTGCCCCCCCTGATCATGAGCCTCACTATTTTCCGGGGAAAGTGGCGGCTCCATCAAAGGAGGAGAATGAGGGAACTCAAAAGATCCATGGAGGGGAAGTAGTGGAGTGGTGGGGCCAGCCCGCCACAGAGCAGTGAAAGAAAAGGAGATGCCATGTACACTTACGATATGGAAGAACTGTACCAGATCACCGTGGAGCGACTGGAAGCCCGGGGCATCAGCCTCCGCTCCATTGCAGAGATTGTCTTTGAGCTCCAGCGGGACTACGGCGAGATCACCATGGACCAGTGCGTGGAGCAGGTCCAGGCGGTTTTGAAAAAGAGGGAGACCATCCACGCCGTCCTCACGGCCCTGGCCATTGACCGGGCCACCCAGGAGGGACACATAGAGGAGCCCGTGGCCTCCATGATTCGGGAGGACCAGGGCCTCTACGGCATCGATGAGATCCTGAGCCTCTCCATTGTGAACATCTACGGCTCCATTGGCCTCACCAATTTCGGCTTTTTGGACAAGGAGAAGGTGGGGATCATCAAGGAGCTGGATGAGCGCAAGGGCCGGGAAGTGACCACCTTTATCGACGATATTGTGGGGGCCGTGGCCGCCGCAGCCGCCTCCCGCCTGGCCCACTCCAACGACGGGGCCAATCCCCAGTCCATTCAATAGTCTGAGGGGCGACTCTGCGCCTCCCCCTGAAGAGATTTTTATGATCTGAAACGCCGTTTCCAAGGAGAACTTGCAAGGAAGGGTGCACTTTAGTAGACTAATAAAAAGATTCCAATGGGGAAAGGAGGCCTTAATCTTGGGTTTTGATAACAAGAGCCTTTGGACGAGGGTCCGCCCATCGTCCAAAAGTATGAGAAGACCCTCTCTACGGTAGGAAGATTATTGTCACAACATCGTACAGAGGAGAATAAAAATGAAAACAAACTTTACATTGACCACCTTGAAAGATTCCATGAAGAACATACTGAAAGTAGCAACTTTTTCCGCTCTGGCCCTCACCCTGGTGGCCTGTGGTGGCGGCGGGGGCAATGCCCCGGCTCCAGAGGAAAATGGTGGCGCAGATGCCGCCGCCGGCGCCATGGCAGTGGATGTGGCCGTCCCCGATGATCCCGTCCTCAAGGCCATTCAGGACAAGGGGGAACTGGTGGTGTCCACCTCCGCGGACTATCCCCCCTTCGAGTTCCACGTGTTGGAAGACGGCGAGGATAAAATTGTGGGCTTTGACATCGACATCGCCCAGGCCATTGCCGACACCCTGGGGGTGAAGCTTACCATTAAGGACTTGGACTTCGATGCCGTCATCCCCTCACTGGTCTCCGGTCAGGCGGATCTCGCCATTGCGGGCCTGGTGCCCACCCCCGAACGGGATGAAGTGGTGGATTTCACCGACATCTACTATCAAACCACCCAAATGGTCATCATCCGCAAGGAGGATCAGGACAAGTACAAGACCCCCGAGGACTTTGCAGGGAAGAAAGTGGGGGCACAGACGGCCACCACTCAAGAGACCGTCGTTCTCGAGCAATTCCCCGAGGATGTGGTCCTCTCCAGCAACTCCAAGCTCAACAATCTCATTATGGAAGTGAAGAACAAGACCTCCGAAGGTCTGGTCATCGCCGGGGGTTCTGGGGAGCAGTATGTGGCCGTCAATGACGATTTGGTCATGGTGGACATGGGCATTCCCCCAGAGGATGGCAATGCCATCGCCGCTCCCGATGGAGAAACTGGGGCACTGGCCTTCTACAATGAAGTCCTGAAAAAGCTCATGGACGAGGGAAAAGTGGAAGAATACATTCAGAACAACTCTGAGCTGGCCTCCAAGGCAGCTCAGGCACAATAAAGGCTCTCAGGAGCCTTTTTCCTTTTCTAGTGTAAAGGAGTTTCTATGCTTAGTTTTCAAGGTTGGCTGTCCTTTTTGGGCACCTGGGGCCCCATGTACTTAAAGGGGACGGGAGTCACCATACTCATCTCCCTCATTGGGGTATTTTTTGGATTTATTGTGGGCTTTATACTGGCCATGCTCAGGAGGAGCAAGGTGACGGTGATTCGAAAGATCACCGGGGCCTATGTGGAGCTCATCCGGGGGACCCCCCTGGTGGTTCAGGTGATGATCGCCTGTTACGGCCTCATCAGTCTGATTCCCGATCAGTACGGCTTTTTAAAGAATGTCCTGGTCCTCTCCGTCATCACCATCTGCCTCAACTCCGCCGCCTATATCTCGGAGATCTTCCGAGGGGGGCTCAATTCCGTGGACAAGGGTCAGGGGGAGGCCGCCCGCTCCCTGGGTCTCACGGAGAAGCAGACCATGAGGGAGATCATCTTTCCCCAGGCCATGCGCACCATTCTCCCCGCCATCGGCAACGAGTTTGTGACCCTCATCAAGGAGTCGGCCATTGTGTCCTTTGTGGGGATCCAGGATTTGATGTTTAAGGCCCGAATCGTCTCCGGAACCACCATGCGCTACATGGCCTCCTATGTGGTGGCGGCGGCCATTTACTTCATCCTGGTGTTCTTCCTGTCCAAAATTTTGGCAGTCTATGAGAGGAGGATGAACATTGCTCATCAAAGTTGAACAATTGGAAAAGGCCTTTGGCGACCACAAGGTCCTCCAGGGAATTTCCACGGAGATCCGGGAGGGGGAAGTGGTGGTGGTCATTGGCCCCTCGGGAAGTGGGAAGTCCACTTTCCTCCGCTGCCTCAATCGTCTGGAGGAGCCCACTGGGGGGGCCGTCTACTTTAAGGACACCGACATCACCAGTCCCGATGCCCCCATCGACCAGCTCCGCCAGGAGATGGGCATGGTGTTTCAGTCCTTCAATCTCTTCCCCCACAAGACCGTCATGGAAAACATCACCCTGGCCCCCCAATTGGCCAAGGGAATTTCCAAGGAGGAGGCCGAGGACTACGCCATGAAGCTCCTGGAGCGGGTGGGCCTGGCCGACAAGCGGGACGCCTATCCCGCCTCCCTCTCCGGGGGGCAGAAACAGCGGATCGCCATTGTCCGGGCCCTGGCCATGAAGCCCGCGGTGATGCTCTTTGACGAGCCCACCTCGGCCCTGGACCCCGAGATGGTGGGGGAGGTCCTGGACGTCATGAAGACCCTGGCCGCTGAGGGCATGACCATGGTGGTGGTCACCCACGAGATGGGCTTTGCCCGGGAGGTGGGGGACCGAATCCTCTTTATGGACGGAGGCGTCATCCTGGAGGATGGGCCCCCGGAGGAGGTCTTCAACCGCCCCAAGCACCAGCGAACCCAGAGCTTTCTCAAGAAAGTGCTTTAATAGATTGAGACCCCCGGAGTGAAACGTACCCCCTTTACTGGACAAACCAGTAGAGGGGGTATTTGCGTTGAA
>JAUNLK010000014.1 GCA_030535395.1 Tissierellia bacterium | reverse complement strand
TTTCTTTTCGAAACAGCTTATTTAGTATATATCGCCGGAAGCTCGGTGTCAAGAATTATTTTTTGAAATTTCAAAAGTTTTTCTTGGCCCCTCTCTCGAGGCGACTTTATTAGTATAGCGTCGGCGTTAAGACTTGTCAAGGGGAAATTTGCTTTTTGTAAAATTTATTTCCTCTGTGTAATCATCTTCCGCTAACGGACTTTTATATTACTATAGCCTTGCATGAATTGCAAGGCTATTTTTAAGATTCTGGTATTTGATTTTAAAGTTCCTGGAAGACATTCTCTACCACCAGGCTCTTGATCCCCAGGAAGTTCTCCAGGCCCACAATGGCGGCATCCCCTTTCACCTTAAAGTAGCTGGGATAGTGGATGGTGATGCCCTCCACCACCTCCTCCTTGTAGGTGTTTTTGTCCTTGAGGGGCGTGCCGGCTCTGAGGGAGGCATTGGCCACCCCTCCGCCGCCGCAGCCCCCGCTCACCGTCACATCCACGGTGAGCTCCTGGAAGTTCTTTTTCTCCATGTATTTTTTGGCCTCTGGTTCAAAGGTGAATTTCATGTCTCCTCCCCTCTGCTGGCAATGAAATCTTCCATTTCTCTTTCAGCGGAAATTTCCTCTATATATAGTAGGAAGTTCCCTCACTCCTCTATGTGGAGGGACTCTCGAATGAAGGTGCCCTTCTTGAGATCGCTGAAGGCCTCCTCCAGTTCCTCCTGGGTGTTCATGACAATGGGGCCCGCCCAGGCAATGGGCTCGTCCAATTTGTCGGAGGAGATGAACAGAATGTAGTTTTCATCCTCCAGGCCCTCCAGGGTCACTTGATCCCCCTCCCCAAATTTTACTGCGGTCTTCTCGGGGATCTCCTCTCCGTCCACTTTGACCCTTCCCTTGAGGGTGAAGATCATGACGGATTTTTCAAACTTTGTGGGGATGGTGAGTTTGGCCCCCCGCTCCAAGTGAACGTCGTAGTAGTCCAGGGGCAGGTAGTTGGACTGATAGCCCCTGTGCTTTCCGTAGGCGCCTGCCAAGAGGCGGAGGTAGCCCCCCTCAAAGGGAATCTCCTGGATCTCGTCTCTGGAAACGGCCTTGTATCCCGGGGGAGCGAATTTGTCCTTCTTGGGGAGATTGAGCCACAGCTGTACCCCCAGCATCCGCTCGGCCACGGGGATGGTCTCCTCGTGCTGGATGCCGCTGCCTGCCGTCATCCACTGGACCTCTCCGTCGCCCACGGTGTCCTCATTGCCCAGGGTGTCTCTGTGTCTCATGCCCCCGTGGTAGACATAGCTGATGGTTTCAATGCCCCGGTGGGGGTGCAGGGGAAAGCCCCCCTTGTAGTCCTCGGGGTCTGTGGTGTCAAAGCTGTCCAACATGAGAATGGGGTCAAAGGTCTTGGCGCTCCTCCTGCTGAGGACCCGGACCAGTTTCACATTTGCCCCGTCTTGGGTTTCATATCCTACCGATGTGGCCGTAATTTTTCTCTCCAAAATCCATCCCTCCTGTGGTATTTCTCCTAGATGGGGCCTTCTCTTCCATAAGTAGCTCTGTGGGACTGCCCCGTTTCATATATATATCCCATATACCTTTTCTTTCCTCCCCTCAAACAGATCTGGCCCCTCCCCAAGCTCCCCCGACTCTCCCACAAGATTCAAATGGGCGGTTTTTTCCCAGTTCCCTCCACCCTCCGGAGATCTTTGTTTCGGGAAAAGGTTTTTATTGAATTGTTCCAAAAGATCCCGTCTCCTGGATTTTGTGGCTTTTCCAATGTTTTTTCCATAAAGGCACTATGTCCAATTAATCACGACCTTTTGGGTCGAATATCCACGATATACTGAATATTCTTTGAAAAAACGGGCCTTTGTGGATTGTACAATGGGCTTTTTCAGAGGGGTGACATCGTTCGCAATTCGTATTGATGAACAAATTTCAATTTGATAAAATAGCCCTATCAAAAGTCACTATGCTAATCATTGACGTGGTGATGACTTGAAAAGAAAGGATGATTCTATGGAAAATCAAAGCAAAGATCGCGGTTCGTTCAGTAAGCTCGGTTTTATCCTCGCTGCTGCCGGATCATCCATTGGTCTTGGGAATCTCTGGAAGTTCCCCTATCTGACCGGATCCAACGGCGGAGGCGTATTCGTCATTGTGTATCTGGTGATCATCGCCACCATTGGTTTTACCTGTATGCTGGGTGAGATGGCCATTGGTAAGTACACCAAGCTCAATCCCATTGGGGCCTATGGAAAGATCGCTGAAAAGTGGAAATTTGTCGGCGTTTTGGGCGTCCTGGTTCCCTTCCTCATCGTTACATACTACAACATCATCGGTGGCTGGATTATGAAGTACATAGTGGAATCCCTTCTGGGCCATCTGCCCGCCATTGCTGGGGACTCTGCCAATTTCTTCACCGCCCACATCACTGCTTCAACTTCCCCCATTGTCTACACCCTGATTTTCGTCATCATCAATGCTGTTATTATTCAAGCCGGTGTCAATGAGGGGATTGAGCGGGCAAGTAAGATTCTCATGCCCCTGCTCTTCGTCCTGCTGTTGATTGTGGCCTTCCGCTCCGTCACCCTTCCCGGTGCCGTTGAGGGGATCAAATTCTACCTCCAGCCCGACTTCTCCAAACTCTCTTTCAATACCGTAACCGCTGCCTTGGGTCAGTGCTTCTTCTCCCTCTCTCTGGGGATGGGGGCCATGATCACCTACGGGTCCTATCTCCCTGACAACAGTCACATTGAGCAGGACGCCGTTTTGGTGCCCCTTCTGGATACCTTCGCAGCACTCCTGGCCGGTTTCGCCATTCTGCCCGCAGTATTCGCCTTTGGCTTCGAGCCCTCCGCAGGCCCCGGGCTCATCTTCATCACCCTGCCTGCCGTATTCGACGCCATGCCCTTTGGTACCCTCTGGGCCACGGTATTCTTCTTCCTGGTCCTCTTCGCAGCCATCACTTCCTCCGTGTCCCTGGTGGAAAACCCCACTGCCTGGCTCATTGACTCCTACGGCATGGACCGGAAGAAAGCCGCTTGGATCGTCTGCATTGTGGCCTTCCTCATTGCCATCCCCGAATCCCTCTCCATGGGCGTTTGGAGTGGCATCACCTTCCCACCCATGGGCCTCAATATCTTCGACGAAATTGGCTACATTGCCGAGTCCCTGCTGATGCCCGCCGCTGGATTCTTCATGTGTATCGTCATTGGTTGGGTGTGGGGCATCGACAATTTTGCAAAGGCCGTCACCAACAATGGGGAGTACGAATTTAAGTCCAAGAAGTACTTTGAAATCATGGTGAAGTATGTGGCTCCCGCCGCCATCTTCTTCATCTGGCTCAATAGCTCCGGCATTCTCTCCATCTTCAGCTAAATCATTGCACCAAAAAATCCCCTCCTCGTGGAGGGGATTTTTGTGTGCTCTGTTTTCTTTAGGCGGCGGAGAGGAATCTCTTGGCCACGATTTTCTTGACATCCTTCACTTCCTTCAGGCCCAACAGGTCCAGTATGACGAAGTAGACCCCTGCGGAGAGGAAGATGGTCAGGAGGAAGTAGAGGAAGACCACGCCCTTGGATTTTACGATGATCCCCGCTCCCAGGCGGAAGAAGAAGAAATAGCAGAACAGGCCCATAATGAGGGCTGCAATGACGGTTTTGATGGTCAGGCGAAGATAGCTTCTCATGCCAATATTACCCAGCTTCTTTTTCAGGAGATAGAAGCTCGCCACGGCCACGGCACTGGTGGCAATGGACACGGAAAGGGCCAGGCCATTGATCCCCATAAAGCGGACCAAGATGAGGTTGAAGCCCACATTGAACAGGACATTGACCACCCCCAGGTAGAAGGGGGTCTTGGTGTCTTCCAGGGAGTAGAAGACCCGGTTTTGCACATTGTTCACCGATACGCTGATGAGGGCCAGGGTGTAGAATCTCAGGCAGACGGCCGTAAGATCGGCATCCAGCTGGGTGAAGGCCCCTCGCATAAAGGCCAGCTCCACTATGGGCTGGGCCAGGACAATGAGGCCCACCATGGCGGGAATGGTGATCAAGAGCACCGCCCGTATGGCCCCGTTCATAATGAGCTTGCCCTTTTGCATCCGCCCCTCATTGAAGGCCTTGGCCATGGCGGGGAAGATCACCGCGGTGATGGCCGTAATGAAGATGCCGATGATGAGAACATTGAGCTTATTGGCATAGTCCAGGCGGCTCATGCTTCCGGTTTCCAGACCACTGGCCAGGGCCCGGTTCACCAGGGTGTTGATATTGTTCACACTGACGGTGATAATGGCGGGAATGGCCAACAGCAGGGTCTGCCGGGTGTATTTGTCGGCAATGTCCAGGACTGGGCGGAAGCGGAAGCCGATGTGATGGGAGCCCATGTAGACGGCGATAAATTCCGCCACCACCGCCAGAACCGATACCACAGTGAGGCCCCGGATGCCGTAGCTGTCGGCAAAGAAGAACAGGTAGATTAAGTAGACACTGTTGAGCCAAATGGGCACCGAGGCGGCAATGCCAAAGTGATTGTGAAAGTGGAGATAGCCGGTGAAAATCCCCTCGTAGGCGGAGAAGAGAATCACGGGCATGGCCAGGCGAATGAGCTCCACACAGAGGGCCGCCGTGGCCTCGTCAAAGCGGGGGGCCACCAATTTCGCCAGCACCGGGGCTCCGTAGATCCCCAGGGCCATAATGGCCAGGGTGAGTATGGTGACGATGACGTAGATATTATTGGTAAAGCGCTCCTTCCCCGCCTCCCCTCGGTCGTGGAGGACCGATTGGAGCCCCGGGATGAAGACGGTACTGATCCCCATTACGATGAACATACTCACGGTGGATGTGGCAGATTGGGCTGCAACAAAGGCGTCCTTTTCCATGCCGGCCCCGAAGACGGCGGCCACCATGGACTCCCGACCAAATCCCATGAGTTTTCCGATGAGGGAGAAGATAATGATCAATAAGGTTGACTTTGCGATTGAACTAGATTTTGCTTTCATCCTGCCTCCTCAACGTCCTATTATACCGAAAGAGCGGAAGAAATACCTCAGAAGATGAGAAAAGAAAGGGCCCGGACTTTCCGGGCCCTTTCGGGGAGGGGATGCTCCCTCTCTTTTTGGTTATTTGTAGAGGAGATAGGCCTCCCTCTGGGCTCTGAAGGCGGCCACATCGTCCTGATAGGCGTCGATGATTTCCTGGGGGCTGGCCTGGGCCCGCAAGAGATCCGCCATGGTCTCGGAGCCCTGGATGAGATAGAACATATCCCAGGGTTTTTTTAGCTCCGGCACATTGATGGGCCGCATTTGATTGGCCGTGGCCAAAATGACATAGCCCGCCTTGGCCGGATTGAAGCTGTGGTGGTCGGTGATTTTGAGGCGCACGCCCCCCCGGGTCTTTTTGTCGGCGGGGACAAAGGTCACGCCCTCCAGGCCGAAGGCATTGAGTCTTTGGGCAAATTCCTCCCCGTCGATGTCCTTGCCCCCCACCCAGTGGAAGTACTCCGAGGAGCCGATTCCCGTGTTCTCTCCGCTGCCGGTGGCCATGTACATAAAGGCGCTCTCCAGATCGGGAATATTGGGGCTGGTCTGGGTGAAGGTGAGGCCCGTGTCCTGATAGATCATCTTCCGGGACCAGTTTTTCATGGGGACCACGGTGAGATCGCCCTTGATCTCCCGGTTGAAGAACTGGGCCAGTTCCCCCACGGTCATGCCGTGGCCCATGGGGAGTTTGTCGATGCCCACAAAGGACTTAAAGCGGCTCTCCCGCAAAAAGCCCTCCACCTTCTCTCCCCCCAGGGGATTGGGCCGGTCCAAGACCACAATGGGGATGCCATTTTCCCTGGCGGCCACCATGGCATTTTGGAGGGTGGAGATGTAGGTGTAGGTTCTGGAGCCGATGTCCTGCATGTCGTAGAGGAGGACGTCGATGCCCTCTAGCATCTCCCTCGAGGGCTTGCGGGTCTTGCCGTAGAGGGAGTAAACGGGCAGCCCCAGGGCCTCGTCGAAATAGCTCTCCACATAGACCCCCGCCTTTTGCTTGCCGTCCACCCCGTGCTCGGGGGCGTAGAGGGCCACCAGCTCTGCCTCGGGGTAGTCCTTGAGGCGCTGGGCCATGGGCACTCCATCCCGGTCCACCCCGGTCTGATTGGTGATGAGGCCCAGTTTTTTCCCGCGAATGAGGTGATTGTAGTCGCTGAAGATCCGCTCATTGCCCAGGACCGTCTGGCCCAGGGGCAGCTCCTCCTGGCCCTCCTCATCCTGGGGCGCCGGCGGAGTTTCCTCCCCCTTGGACGTGTAGATGAGGGCCCGGTTTTTCTCGCCGTCGTAGGCCACTCGTATCCCCAAATAGGGGGCGATGTCCCGGAGCTTTACATAGTTGAAATCCGCCACATTGAAGGTGGATACGGGGACCCTCTGGCTGATGTCGCCGTCCACCACGGTGAGCTCTTTCACCCCCACCGCCCCGGTGACCTCCCGGCTCACGGCCCCCTCGTCGCCGCCGAAGCTGGTGTAGGGCACGTTCCGGTAGAGGGTGATTTCATCCCCCATGCCCTCCAGGGCAAAGTCCACCTGGCCCCTTAGAATTTTGGCCAGGTCCCGGAGGCGGTAGTAGTTGTTGTCGTTTACATTGTAGCCCCTGAGGGACACGGCCTCGTCATTGACATACAGACCCTGAGGGCTGCGGATGCCCCTCAGAGAGGCCCCCAGTACCGGTAGGGGAAATGCCAAGAGCAGTGCCAACAGGGGCAAGATCTTTCTTTTCATAAATCTGATCCTCCTCTTTCTATTGTAGCTTGAAGGCCCCCTCTTTTGTCCAGTGGCGGGCCTTTTTCATGGAAATGTAATTTAGGGGCAAAAAAATCCGCCCCGGGGCGGATTCTCTGCTATTTGACTGGATGCTCTCCCTTGAGTTTTTTGAGGGCCTCCTCAAATTTCTTGGATTTCATATTGGGAAATGCCCGGAGGAGGCGGCGGTGGCTGCGCCTGCCCTCTCGGATGAGTCCATTGTGCTCTTCCACCAGGGCCCTGAGCTCTCTGAGGGCGCTGCCCTCCTGGTCCTGGACGTCCTCCCTGAGCTCCTCCAAGTGAGCGGTAAACTCCACGGTGTTACTTGCAATTTTAATGCCCAGGGCATCGGAGCGCCTCCTGATGTCTGCTGCCACCCTCTGAACCCGCTCCAGTCTGCGGTTGAGCTTTAGGATGGACTGGACGGTGGCCACAAAGTCCACGGCGAGATAGCCGCAGGCCACCGCCACCACAAGTTTCCCCAGTCCCGTGGGCACCAGGGCCACCAGGCCCCTCAGTGCCGGGTGGAGGGCCTCAAAGACGAAAAAGCCCAAGAGCCCCCAGAGGACGGAAAATTCCAGGCAGATATAGCCCATGAAGTTGAAGCGCCTCTGGGAGTAGTCCCACCACCTCTTTTGCAAACTCACTTCCAAAAGCCATCCCGCCACCAGCTCCACGGCAGTGGCCAGGGCCATGGCGGCGAAGAAGAGGAGAAGCTTGTGGCCCTCCAAGGGCTCCAGGACATAGACCACCCCCAGGGCCCCAAAGCCGTAGATGGGACAGAGGGGGCCATTTAAAAAGCCCCGGTTCACAAAACTCCCGCTCTGAAGGGCGGCAAAGGCCACCTCCGCCATCCAGCCCAGGAGGGCGTAGATGAAAAAATACAATAAGTACGGATACATTTCATGGTCCCCCATAAGTTCAAGAAAAAAAGGGAGTGCCCGAGCACTCCCCTATTTTTCCCCTTCCATGATGTTTTTCAAGGTGTACCAGGGGAGCACGGCGCACTTCACCCGAGCGGGGAGTTTGCTGATTCCCTGGAAGGCCATGGCATCCTCCAGGGCGTCCTCCTCCTCTTCGGTGAGGCTCACTCCCTTGATCATATTGATGAAGGTGTCGGCCATGGCCACGGCCTCGGAGCGGGTCTTGCCCCGAACGGTGTCAATCATAATGGAGGTGGAGGCCTGGGAGATGGCGCAGCCGATCCCCGAGTAGGAGAGATCCTCCAAAACGTCCCCCTTCATTTTAATTTGCAGGGTAATTTCATCCCCACAGGAGGGATTGTGGCCCAGCTCCTTGTAGGTGGGCTCCTCCAGATCCCGCTTATTGTGGGTGGATCTGGATTCCTCCATAATCAGTGTGGTGTAAATTTCATCGAGTCCCAATGCCCATCAACCTCCGAACTTCATTCAATGATTCCAAAAAGTAGTCTACTTCTTCCATGGTGTTGTAGATGCCAAAGGAGGCCCGACAGGAGAAGTGGAGCCCCAAAGAGCGGTGGAAGGGCTGGGCGCAGTGGTGTCCACTGCGAATGGCCACGCCCTTGCTGTCCAGGATGCTGGCCACATCGTGGGGGTGGACCTCCTTAAAGTTGAAGGTGAGGACCCCGCCCCGATGCTGGGAGGGGGTGGTGAGAATATTGATGTCCTCCATTTTCGCCATTTCCCCGTAGGCGTAGTCCAAGAGGGCCCTCTCGTGGGCCTGGATCTTCTCCAGTCCGTAGCCATTTACAAAGTCAATGGCCGCCACCAGGCTCTTGGCCCCCAGCACATCGGGGGTGCCCGCTTCAAAGCGCCCCGGAGGGGGGAGGAAGGTGCTGTGGTCCTCGTAGACGTATTCGATCATGTCCCCGCCAAAGAGGAAGGGCCGGGTCTTTTCCAGGACTTCCCTCTTGCCGTAGAGGACCCCGCTGCTCATGGCGGCGTACATCTTGTGGCCGCTGAAGACGAAGAAGTCGCAGTCCAGGTCGGACACATCCACCTTCATATGGGGCACCGACTGGGCCCCGTCCACAATGGTGATGGCCTCGGGGGCTCTCTCGCGGACCCTCTGGATCATCTCCTTCACCGGAGGGGTGGTTCCCGTCACATTGGACGACTGGGTAATGGAGAAGATCTTGGTGCGCTCCGAGAGCTTCTCCTCCAATTCCTCCATGGAAAACTGTTTGTCCCCGTCCACATAGAGGATGTTGAGCTTTACCCCCAGTTTTTCCACCACCTGCTGCCAGGGGACAAAATTGGCGTGGTGCTCCAGTATGGAAATGAGGATCTCGTCCCCCTCCTGGAGCTGTTCCCGGGCGTAGGCATAGGCGATGAGATTCAAAGCCTCGGTGGCATTTCTCAAAAATACGATCTCATCGGGGCTCTTGGCGCCGATGAAATCCGCCACAGTGGTCCGGGCCCCCTCAAAGATCTCCGTGGCCTTTCCCGCCAGATAGTGGGCCCCCCGGTGGGGATTGCCGTTTTCGTAGCGGAGGTACTCATTTACCGCATCAATGACCTCCACGGGCTTTTGGGTGGTGGCCCCGCTGTCCAGGTAGACCATGGGTTTTTTCTCCGTGGCCAGTTCCAAATAGGGGAAGTGACTCCGGACCTCTTTCACATCCAGCAGATTATTTCCCATAGCGGTCCTCCATGATCTGATCCAGACGGCGGTAGACGGCCTCCCGCTGATCCACATAGTTGATATTGTCGATGACCGGAGCGAATTTGGCATCGATGATGAGCCGCTCCGCCTGGGCCTGGGTGAAGCCCCGGTTCATAATGTAGAAGAGGAGATTCTGGTCGATGTGGCCGCAGCTGGCGGCGTGATTGCCCTCCACATCGTCCTCGTGACTGAGAAGGGCGGGGATGGAAATGGAGCGGGCGGTGTCGTCCAGGAGAATGGCAAATTCCTCCTCGTTGCCCTTGCTTCCGCCGGAGCCCTCCAAAAAGTCCAGGCGACTCTTGAAGGTCTTGCGGCAGTCGTCCATGAGGGCCCCGTCCACAATGAGATTGCTGGTGGAGTCCTTGCCCTGGTGGAGGACATCGTATTGGAAGTCCATTTTTTCCTCGTCCTTGCCCAGATAGATGGACTGAATATTGGCGAGGCTCTCGGCCCCGTCCAAATAGCAGCGGACATTCATATAGGTGTCGCCGTCGCTCATATCGTAGAGATAGAGGTCGAGCTTGGCCCCCTCCTCCAAGACAGCGGCGATGCTGATAAAGGTCTGCACATCCTCCCGGTCAAAATTCAGGAAGTAGAGCTTGGCCAGGCCATTTTTCTTCACGTGAATGCGGTTGAGATGGCTCCTGAAGCCCTCGTCGTGCTCCGTGGAGAAATAGCCGTGGAGGTGCTTGCCCTCCTCCACCACAAAGTCCCGAGTGACAATGGCGTTGCCAAAGCTCCGGTTTTCCGTGACCCCCAGCTCCATGGCCTCCTGGGCGTGATAGGCCTCGTAGAGGGTGGCCTCCCGGTGGAGGTCCACCATTTCCTTGGAGAGGCCGTACTCCCGGCCCTCCAGGGGGGCAAATTCCGGCAGGGGGAGGGTTCCGGGCTTGTACTCCGGAAGCTGCACTTTGGCCCGATTGGCCCCCACAAATTCATAAGTTCTGTATTCCAGCTGATTGAGGGTCTTCATTAGCCGATACTCCCTTCCAGCTCCAGTGCAATGAGATTGTTCATCTCCACGGCATACTCCAAGGGCAGTTCCTTGGCAATGGGGTCTGCAAAGCCCCGGACCACCGTGGCCCTCGCCTCCTCCTCGGGGATGCCCCGGGTCATGAGATAGAAGATCACCGCATCGGAGATCCGGCCAATTTTGGCCTCGTGGCCGAAGTCCACATCGTCATTTTGAATGTCGATGGCGGGGATGGTGTCCTGGCGGGACTCATTGTCCAGCATGAGGGACTCACAGCTCACCGTGGACTTGGTGTGATGGGCATTTTTGTTCACCTTTACCAGCCCCCGATAGGTGCCAATGCCGCCCCCTTTGGAGATGGACTTGGAGTTGATGGTGCTGGCGGTGTAGGGAGCCGCGTGGATGACCTGGGCCCCGGTGTCGATATTCTGCCCCTTGCCGGCAAAGGAGATGCCGGTGTACTCGTTTTTGGCCCCCTCTCCCAAGAGGACGGAGGTGGGATAGAGCATGCTCACTTCAGAGCCAAAGGAGCCGGAGACCCACTGTATGGTGCCGTTTTTCTCCACCATGGCCCGCTTGGTGTTGAGATTGTACATATTCCGGGACCAGTTTTCGATGGTGGAGTAGCGGAGGGTGGCCCCCTCCCCTACAAAGAGTTCCACGGCCCCGGCGTGGAGGTTCAGGGCATTGTATTTGGGCGCAGAACAACCCTCGATGAAGTGACAGTAGCTGCCCTTCTCGAGAATGATGAGGGTGTGCTCAAACTGCCCCGCTCCCGGGGCATTGAGGCGGAAGTAGCTCTGAAGGGGCACGTCCACATTGACCCCCTCGGGGACATAGACGAAGCTCCCCCCGCTGAAGACGGCGTAGTGGAGGGCCGCATAGCGGTGGAGATTGGGGGTGATGCACTTGGAGAAGTACTGGCGGACAATGTCCTCGTACTCCCGCACGCCGCTTTCAAAGTCGGTGTAGACCACTCCCTGGTCCAAGAGATACTTCTGCATGGAGTGATAGACCACCTCGGAGTCGTACTGGGCCCCCACTCCGGAGAGCATGGCCTCCTTCTCCGCCTCGGGAATCCCCAGCTTGTCGAAGGTGTTGCGAATCTCCTCGGGGACATCCTGCCAGTCGCTGGCCATGTCGGCATCGGGGTGAATATAGGTGATGACCTTGCTCATATCCACGGCGGAAAGATCCGGCCCCCAGTTGGGATTTTCCTTTTGATTGAAGATCTCCAGGGCCTTTAAGCGCATCTCCAAGAGCCACTCCGGCTCGTTCTTTTCCCGGGAGATTTCCCGGACGATCTCTTCGCTGAGGCCCTGCTCGGTCTTCTTCCGATAGGTAAAGGGATTGCGCTCGTCGTAAATCCCCCGGTCCATTTCCTGGATTTCGGTGCGCTTACGCATGTTCTTCCCCCACAATCCAGCCAAAGCCCCGCTCTTCAATTTCATCCACCAGCTCATTGCCCCCCTCTTTGACAATTTTGCCATTGTAGATGACGTGAACGTAGTCGGGCTCGATCTCCTTTAGGATCTCCCGGTGGTGGGTGATGATGATGGCGGCATTTTCCTCATTGAGGTACTCCTTGAGGCCCCGGCTGACGGTGCGAACGGCATCCACGTCGAGGCCCGAGTCGGTCTCGTCCAAAATGGCGAGTTTGGGCTGGAGCATGAGCATTTGAAGAATTTCCGTCTTCTTCTTTTCCCCGCCACTGAAGCCCACATTGAGATAGCGCTCCTTGTACTCGGGCTTCATGTCCAAAAGTTCCATTTCCCCCTCAATGGCCCGGCGGAATTTGGTGAGGCTGGTGCGCTCCCCCCGAGCCAGTTTTGCCTGGCGAATGAAGTTTTCCACGGAAATACCCGCCAGTTCCTGGGGGGACTGGAAGCTCATAAAAAGGCCCTTGCGAGCCCGCTTGTCCGTGGAGTCCTCGGTGATGTCCTCTCCATCAAAGAAAATTTCCCCCTCCGTCATTTCGTAGACGGGATTGGCCATGATCACATTGGCCAGGGTGCTCTTGCCGCTGCCATTGGGGCCCATGATGACATGGACCTCACCGGGGTGTATGGTTAAATTGATTCCGTTTAAAATTTCTTTATCCTCTACCCGCGCGTGTACATTGTTTATCCGTAATAGATCTCCCATAGAATCCTCCAATTTTGTCTATTTATCAGCTATTAAAATATACCACGATTAAAGGCTCCTTTCAATCCTTCCAAAGTAGTGGGAATTGAAATAATCGCTGAATTCTCATGTTTTTTCTACATGGCGGAAACTTCAGGGGAAATTTTGGGCCCGTTTTTTGTAAAATTTTGAAACCCGGCCCCCTCTTGGGCTATAATCTCCTTCAGAACGGAGGGGAGGGGCCATGAGTTTTTCCAAGAGGCTATTACAATTTTACAGGCAGAAGGCCCGGAGCCTCCCCTGGCGCCGGGACCGGGATCCCTACAAAATTTGGCTCTCGGAGATCATGCTCCAGCAGACCCGGGTGGTCACGGTGGTGGAATATTTTCACCGCTTTTTGGAAAAATATCCCACAGTGGAGGATTTGGCCGCATCCCAGGAGGACGAGGTGCTGAAGCTCTGGCAGGGCCTGGGCTATTACAGCCGGGCCAGGAATATGCGACGGGCCGCCCAGGTCATTGTGGCGGACTACGGGGGCCAGTTTCCCAAATCGGCCAGGGAGCTGAGGAAGCTCCCGGGGATCGGCCCCTACACCGCCGGTGCCATCGCAAGCATCGCCTTCAATGAGAAGGTGGCGGCGGTGGACGGCAATGCCCTGAGGGTCATGAGCCGCATCCACGCCCTGGAGGAGGACATTGCCAGGGAAAAGACCAGGGCCCTGGTGGGACGGCTCATGGAGGAGGCCATGGAGGAGGACTACGGCGCCTTCAATCAGGCCCTTATGGATTTGGGCAGCGAGATCTGCACCCCTAAAAGCCCCCGTTGCGACAGCTGCCCCGTGAGGGGGGACTGCCGGGCCCTGGAGGAGGGCCGGGTGCTGGATTTTCCCGTAAAGAGCACGAAGAAGCCCCCCAAGAGGGAGAAGTACACCGTCCTGGTGGTGGAGATGGACGGGGATTTTCTCCTCCAACAGCGGCCCGACCAGGGTCTTTTGGCCTCCCTCTACACTTTCCCCATGGTCCCCGGCCACTTGGCGGAGGAGGATGTGCTGAAGCTCGCCCTGGAGGAGGACTTTATCGTGGAGGAGCTTTTGGCCCTGGAGGGCCGCATCCACCGCTTCACCCACAAAATCTGGGACATGAGGGCCTATTACCTGAGGGCCCTCCCCTTTCCCCACGAGGAGGGCCGCCTCTGGGCCTCCCGCCGTGAACTCAGAGAGATCTACGCCATTCCCACCGCCCACATGCCCTTTGTAGAGGAGGTCAGCAAAGATGAGTTTTAGCGAAAAAAATAAAAGCCCCAAATCCTGGATCCAAGACTACGCGCCCCAAAATCCCCGGGAGGAGGGGGACCGGGAGCATCTTTTGAAGCTCCCGGAATTTTTCATCGGCGTGGACCGGAGCCTGCCCTATCACTACACCGTCTCCGCCATGGTGGTGGAGGAAGAGGGAGAGAGGGTCCTCCTCATCCACCACCCCATTTACAACTCCTGGGGCTGGTCCGGAGGCCATGTGGAGGAGGGGGAGGACCTGTTTACCGCAGCGGTCCGGGAGCTCTACGAGGAGACGGGACTGGAGTATGTGGGCCCCGGGGACAGGAGCCCTGTGGCCTTCCACCTCCTCCCCGTGAAGGAACATGAGCGAAAGGGCGAGGCCGTGGAGGCCCACTTCCACGTGAACTTCACCTTTGGCTTTACCGCCAGAGCCGAGGACCTCCCCCAAAGTGGGGGCGAGCTCAAAAGCCTCTGGGTCCCCATCTCCCAATTGGCCGAATACGTGACCGAGGCCCATATGCTCCCCATTTACCGGGAAATCTTGAACATCATGGACAAAAAAAATCCTCTCAGCTGAGAGGATTTCTTTTATTGGTCTCGAATTTCGGCGTGGAGCTTGCCCCGGCCCACTTTGAGGCCGTCCAGCTGCTGCTGGGCTGCCTTGAGGTCCTTGGCGGGGAGGTCCACCAGGGTGTACTTGTCCCGAATGAGGATATTGCCAATGGCCCCCTTGGGGATGGGGGTGTGCTTTTTAAAGAGGGCGAGGATCATTTTGGGGCTCACCCCGTCCTTTCGCCCTTTGCTGAGATAGAGGCTGCCGTCCCCCCGCTTTCTCGCCTTTTTCCCCCGTTCCTTGCCCTTCTTTTTGAGCTCGGAGCGGCGGAATTTTTTCCCGTAGTCCACCTGATCCAGGGCCTTGTGGGAACGGGAGGAGCGGGCATCGGCCACCATTTTCAAGAGGACGGCGGCAATTTCCACCCCGCCGTACTGCATATTCAACAGCTGATCGATGACCTGCTTGTACTTGGTGAGATCCTGCTCCTTTTCCAGGGCCGAGAGGATCTGGTCCATGAGCTGGGCCTCGGCATTCTCGTGGAGGGAGGCCATGGTGGGCAGCTCCATGTACTCCATTTCCGCCTTGGTGTAGCGCATGATGTCCTGGAGCTTGTAGATGTCCCGGCCCACCACAAAGGTGAAGGCCCGGCCAGAGCGCCCCGCCCGGGCGGTGCGGCCAATGCGGTGGACATAGTACTCCTCGTCCTGGGGCAGATCGTAGTTGAAGACCACATCCACATTGCCCACGTCGATCCCCCGGGCGGCCACGTCGGTGGCCACCAAAATGTCGATGACCCCCTCCCGGAACTTTCTCATGACGGTGTCCCGCTGGGTCTGCTTTAGGTCGCCGTGGAGGCCGTCCACACTGTAGCCTGCGGCGGTGAGCTCGCTCACCAGCTCATCCACCCCCCGCTTGGTATTGCAAAAGACCATGGCCAGCTGGGGATTGTAGAGGTCCACCAGCCGGGTGAGGATCTCCGTCTTCATGACCCGGGTCATTTCCAAATAGTACTGCTGGATGTTCTCCACGGTGAGTTCCTTGTGCTTGATTTGGATGACCTCGGGGTCCCGCTGGAAGATCTTGGAGAAGTGCTTGATCTCCTGGCCCATGGTGGCGGAGAAAAAGCAGGTCTGACGCCCCTCGGGGGTCTGGTCCAAAATGGTCTTCATGTCGTCCCGAAATCCCATGGCAAACATCTCGTCGGCCTCATCCAGAACCGCCATCTTGAGGCCCGAGAGGTCCAGAGTGCCCCGCCTCAAGTGGTCCATGACCCGGCCCGGGGTGCCCACCACAATTTGCACCCCCTTTTTCAGGGCCTTGAGCTGGCGCTCATAGCCCGTGCCCCCGTAGACCGGGAGAATGTGGAGATTTTTCTTGTACTTGGACAGCTGAATGAGCTCATTGGCCACCTGGAGGCACAGCTCCCGAGTGGGGGCCAAAATGAGGCCCTCCACCTGGCCGGTGTAGCTCACCTTCTCCAGCATGGGAATGCCAAAGGCCGCGGTCTTTCCCGTTCCCGTCTGAGCCTGCCCAATGACGTCCCTCCCCTCCAGGAGGGGGGCCATGGAGGCCGCCTGAATGGGACTCGCCTCCTCAAAGCCCATGTCTAAAATGCCCCGGAGGAGCTCCTCCGAGAGTTGAAATTCATCAAAAACCATAGTCATTACCTTTCATCAAATCGTCGCTATAAAAATACTCAAAAAAAAAGCCTCTTCGGGGACCAGAGCAACCGACGAAGAGCACTATGTATTCCAGTACCATCTGCAGTTATTTTCCCATATATCATACTCAATCTGAGGAAAATAAGCAATAAAGCCCCTTGGGAAGATCAAAGAAATGTAAAATTTTCTCCCCCTCTCTGGGGAATGGGGCTAAATTTTGGGGCCATAGTGTACAATAGAAGGACAAGGAGGGTGCAATGAAGCCGAAAAAAGAGAACAATGCCATCGACGACTATGTCTCTCAAATTATGGACAATGACGACTACAGCCAGCTTGCAGATATCATTGAGCGGAGTGTGGAGACGGCCATTAAAGTGACCGCCACGGGGGCCAAGGCCGTGGTGAAGGGGGTCCGCAACTCCATGGACCGGGAGCCCTCCCGGATCCCCGTCAACGAAAATCCCAAATATGTGAAGCAGAACAATACCAGCGCCACGGGCTATGCCATTCTGCGAAATCTCACCCTGGTTCTCACGGGCGTCTTCAGCATCAGCGGGGTGGGCTTCTTAATTGGCGCCTTTGATATTGATAGCACAATTATGATGGGACTACTGACTGCCGCCACCCTGCCCCCCGCCTCTTTTTTCCACAAGCAGATGCATCTCATGCGCAAATTTGCCAGAATTCGCCGGGAAATCGGGGACAACCGAGTGGTCTCCACCCTGGACTTTTCCACCGCCCTGAATCTGCCCAAGGCCGAGGTGGTTCAGATCTTAAAGACCCTCATTGACAAGGACTACTTTCCCCAGGGGCGAGTGGTGGAGCAGGGGGAGCTCTTTTTACTGGACCAGATGGCCTATGCCGCCTACAAGGAGAGCTACCGCCCCACCATTGTGGTGGATGAGGTTCGCACCCCCATTGAAAAGGCCCAGCCAGAGCCCGAGGCCTCCGATCGACTGGCCCTCTTGGAGGACTACAAGGAGCAGCTGAGTCTCCTACTTACCCATGTAAAGGTGCCCTCCTTTGAGCAGAAAGTGCGGCGCCTCTACGCCCTTTTGGAGACCATTGAAAATGCCGTGAAAAAGGACCCTGCTCAGGTGGAGCAGCTGAACAAATTTGTGGACTACTACACCCCCACGGCCCTGAAGCTCATCCAAAGGCACACGGAGATCTCCCGCTCCTCCGTGAAAGTGTCCAATATGGAAAAGTCCATGAAGGACATAGAAAAGGCCATTGGCACCATTATCGAGGGCTACGAGAAGCTCCTGGATGATCTGTACCAGAACGACCTGCTGGAACTGGGGGCGGAGATGGAAGTCATAAAAACCGTCATGACCCAAGACGGACTATTGAATGCAAAGGAGGAGAATTTTGACTGAGGAATCGATGTTCGATGAAATCAAATTGACCCTGGGAACGGAGTCCCAGGAGGACGAGCTCGCCCTGGTGGAGGAACAACTGGAGGCCAAGCCCGCAATTCAACTCACAGATGCCGAGCTGCGGCAGGTGGAGGAATTTTCCAAATCCATCGACCTCTCCGACTCCAATATCGTCCTGAGCTATGGGGTGGGGGCCCAAAAGAAGATCAGCACCTTCTCCGACAAAACCTTAAACTCCGTCCGCACCAAGGACTTAGGGGAAGTGGGGGATCTTCTGAGCAAGGTGGTCACGGAGCTGAAAAGCTTCGAGGATGCCGAGGATGAAAAGGGCCTCAAGGGCCTCTTTAAGCGCACCAGCAATCGCATCACCAGCCTGAAGGCCAGCTACGACAAGGCCGAGAAAAATGTCGACGACATCGCCCGGGTCCTGGAGGGCCATCAGATCACCCTCATGAAGGACATCTCCATGCTGGATCAGATGTATCAGCTCAATGAGAAGTACTTCAAGGAGCTGACCATGTACATTATGGCCGGAGAGAAGAAGCTCACCGAGGTTCGCAGCAGTCAGCTCCCCCGCCTCATGGAAGAGGCCCAGAGGGACCCCTCGGGTCTCACCGCCCAAAAGGTCTCCGACCTGCAAAATCTCACCAATCGCTTCGAGAAAAAACTCCACGACCTGGACCTCACCCGCTCCGTGAGCCTCCAAATGGCCCCCCAGATTCGCATGGTCCAGGCCTCCAACACCGTCATGGCGGAAAAAATCCAGTCCACAGTGGTGAACACCATCCCCATTTGGAAGAACCAAATGGTCCTGGCCCTGGGGGTCCACCACTCCCAGCAGGCCGCCGATGCCCAAAAGAAGGTCACCGACCTCACCAACGAGCTCTTGCGGAAAAACGCCGACACCCTGAAAATGAGCACCGTGGAAGTGGCCAAGGCCGCCGAGCGGGGCATTGTAGATGTGGAGACCATTCGCCACACCAATGAGCAGCTCATCTCCGCCCTCACGGAAGTTCAGCGGATCCAGCAGGAGGGCCACGAGAGCCGCCAGCGGGCCACGGAGGAACTCCGGGCCATGGAGGCCAATCTCAAGCGCCGCCTCATGGATGTGGCCAGCCAGCAGGCCATCCAAGACTGATCCCACACGGCAAAAGACCTCCCCACTGGGGAGGTCTTCTTTTTGCTATTCTGCCACTAAATTTTCCAGGCCACTGACCCGTTGAATCTTCCAGCTTCCGCCCTCTTCACGGAGTTGGAAGTGAACTTCCACCTCTTCCCCCGCCACATTGAGCAGGGCATCCCATTTGCTACCTGCCCCATCAATGGATACCAGGCGGGGCACGGCGGCCTCCCTGTCCCGGAGCTCCAAGAGGGGGAAATGCCCCTTTTGGAGGAGCCGCTCATAGCCCTCGTCCGTCATGGTGCCGGGGATGCAGGTGTAGTGGGGCTTGTTGCCCTGGGGCTCCTTCCCCTGAATGAGCTGCTCCAAATACAGCCAGTCGTCGTCACCATAGCCCCACTGGGCGATGTAACTGTCCAAGAAATGTCGTACCGTTGGGCCCCCACCCTGGTCTTGGGCCGAGCAGGCCACCCCCAAGGACAATAGTACAATGGCCATTAAAATGGCCACGACCATGGACCGATTCCCCTTCATCATCCACACCCCTCCTCCAGAACTAGATTGACACATTGTACACATTGTACCCCGATTCTCCCCATTATACAATGGGGATTACGTTTTTCTTGAAATCTTCTAATTTTTCCATTCCCCTGCAAAATTCCGCTAAAACACGGGCTTTTGAGGCCCCTCTTTTTTGGGAAACACTGCACCCGTTTTCCCAACGGGCAAAATTTTCAGATTTTCTCCCCTCCGGGCCGGGATACATTTCCCCGCCCCCGTTCCCGGTACTTTTTATGGGAATTTTTGGGTATGGATACAATGGAGGTAACTATGAAGACTTATCAAGGCACAGAATACAAGGGCAGCTCGCCCAAATTGCACGAAAAAACCTATGTGGCCGACGGCGCCAAGGTGGTGGGGGATGTGACCCTGGGGGAATACAGCAGTGTGTGGTACAACTGCACCCTGAGGGGGGACATGGACGCCATTACCGTGGGCCGCTACACCAATATCCAGGACAATTCCGTCATCCACGTGGCGGAGGGGGACCCCGTGGTGGTGGGGGACTATGTCTCGGTGGGCCACGGCGCCATCCTCCACGGCTGCACGGTGGAGGACGAGGTGCTCATTGGCATGGGGGCCATGGTTCTCAATCGGGCCAAAATTGGCAGAGGGAGCATTGTGGCGGCAGGGGCCGTGGTCCTGGAGGATCAGGAAGTGCCCCCGGACTCCCTGGTGGTGGGCACTCCGGCCAAGGTGATCAAAAAAATTGACCGGAGGAAAAATCTCCACGCCCAGGCCCTGAGCTACAAGGACCTCTGGACCCAGGGCTATGGTCTCCTCCCCGATGCCGATGGGGAACACTACAATGGCGAGGAAGTCATCTAAAACAAAGAGGGCGGTGGATCACTCCACCGCCCTCTATTTTTTTAGGCAAAATAGGGCAACAAATCTTCCCAGTACCAGCGTATCCTCCGGGCCATGGGCGGGGCAAAGATCCCCGATTCCAGGAGCGCTTCCAGCTCCTCGAGGCGCACCCAGCGGTAGTTTTCCACTTCCTCCTGTTGCAGGCGAATCTCCACCTCCCGCCGCTCCAACAGATAGAGGGCGGAGAAGCGATGCTCCTCTTTGCGGATCCCCAGGAAAGTGAGCTCCTCCCCGCGGGCCGAGATCCCCACTTCCTCGTGAAGCTCCCGGAGGGCCCCCTCCAGGAAGCCCTCCTCTCCCACCACACTGCCCATGGTGATCTCCCACCGGTGGGCATAGCTCTTCCCCGTCGCCCTCTGGGTGATGAGGAGTTTGCCCCCACAAAAGGTGAAGACCCCCGCCACCCGGTAGTACTCCCCCTCCATGAGGGCTGCACTTCTGGGCTTTAGATAGCCCAGGTCTTGAAAACTACGGCTGTAAATTTTTCGCTCCTCCTCGGCGGACAGAGCGGGCCCTCTCAGGGACATAGACACCTCCCGGCTCCCCTTTGGGAGTCATCTTCTAAAAAAGCGCTTGATGGCGGCCACCGCCATGCCCAGTACCACGGCGCCCCCCACAAAGAGGGAGCGGATGCCCCGGACTTCCTTCTTAACTTCATCTCCCCCATCCTCCGTGGGAAGGGCCTTGATCTTCTTGGTGAGGGGGGCCGCTGTCTGGGGCTCCAGGGACTTTTGCCGGATCTCCTGGGGCCGGGCCACTTCCATGGGCTCCGCCTCCAGTGGGGGAAGCTCCCCTTCCCGGGCAGGCTCCTGAGGCTCGGGGGAAGTCGCCGCCTCCTTGAGGCCCAGATCCATGAGAATCTCCTCCTCCCGCTGGGACTCCCGCTCTTGGAAGGCCAGGGCCTCAGTGGATGCCGCCGGGCCAAAGGCGGAGAGCATCTCGTCAATGGCCTCCTGATTTCTCAGGGCGTCGCAGATTTCCCCCAGACGCTTCTGCCGCTTTTTGGCCATTTTGTGCTGATTGAGCTGGGTCTCCGTCATGAGCTCCTGGAAAAACTCGGTGATGTAGCGGTACTTCTTGCTCTTAATGCGAATTCGGTGGACAAAGGGAAAATCGAAGCGGTCCAGCTCCCACAGACTCTCCAGGGTGAAGCGATACCAGTTGTGAAGGCGCATGTCCACAAAGTAGAGGCCATCCACTTCCTTCCACGAGGACTGGGAGAGGGCCTCCAAAAAGAGATTCACCCCCCGGCGGAGGAGCCTCCGGCCCTTGCCGTGGTTCAGGGCCGCCACCAGGCGCTCCTCCTCCCTCCTGCGGTCGGCCCTGAGGGCCGCCAGAAAGGCGCCGTCCTCCGCGCCTGCCAGGAGATACTCCTCCATAATGACATCCAGCTCCCGGAGCAGGGCGGCATCGTGGGCCAGGGAGCGGAAGTGCTGCTGAATGGCTCGGTACTTCCCCTCATCCAAGAGGGGCTTGACCATGGAGATGAGGGCCCGGAAACTCCGAATGGACACCCGGTACTGATGGACCCCCTCGGGCTCCTGGGGGTCCTTGAGGAAAATCTTCAGGCGCTCCAACATGCGACTGGAGCCCGCCTCAATTCGGGGAATGAGAATCCGCTGGAGGGACTGACCCCCCTGGCGAAAGGGCATCACCAGCTCATCGGGATAGGCGAAGAAAATCCACTCCCGGCAGGGCTTGTCCCAGAGGACCGTCTCCCGGTCCCCCTCCACCAAAGTGAGGACCGCCCGGGACTCGTGGAAATTGGCCCTGTAGCCACTGGCCTTAAAGAGGTCCCCCTCCAAAATATCCGGGTGACCCACTTCAATGGCAAAATCATCGTCCCCCACGGGACCCTCCACGGGAACCACCCCACCGAGATGGGGCAGGACCCTGTGAAGGCTGTGGAAATTCCTGGGATAATAGAGGGGCACCTCTCCCGGGGGAAAGGTGAGGGCCAGGGCCTCCAGGCGATTGTACAGACGGTGCAGGCGATCCGGTGTATTTTTTATAGAGGGTTTCAACGAGGGAAAGCGCACCCGCAGACGATACATGACATCACTCTTTCTACTGAGGATACAAAAATACAATACAAGCTACATAAATTTGCCTAGTATTGTATCACAAAGATGTAAAGGACTCGGGCCGCCAATTCCCCACAAAAAAAGGGGCTAGAGGAGCCCCCGCAAAAAACCATAGTAGACCAACCTCGATGCCTCCGCCACCGTCCTCCTGCCGGCGAGCCTGTGGGGAAGCTCCGATGAAAAAACACTCAAAGTGTAGGAGGGCCCCAGGTGGGTGTAGAAAATCCCCACATCGTGTTCGCTCTCCTCAAGCTCCCCGGACTTGTGGGCCACCGCCACCTGCCCCCGGGGAACCTCATGGAGCTCTTTCACCTCATCAAAGGCCACACTGGGAATGAGATGGGGGAGCTTGCCCACCGACTGCTGGCGGAGGAGGAGATCCACCACCCTCTGGGAGAGCCCAGAACTGTGGACTTTCCCCAGGGCCAGGGCCCTCAACAGGCGGCCCATGTCCCGGGCCGTGGTGGTATTTTCAAGGCCCCTGCTCCTTGCCTCTTCATCCATCATCTTCCGCTGAAACTGGGTCCTCTCCATTCCCATGGAGGAGATAAAGGACTGAACGGCCCCAATCCCCAACACCTCCGCCAAAAGATTGGTGGCGGTGTTGTCACTTAAAACCGTCATCAAAAGGGCCAGATCCTCCAGGCTGGGGCGAAAGCCCGCCGAAAGCTGATCCAAAATCCCCGATCCCCCCACCAGGGCCCCCCGGGGGATGTCCACCCTCTCACTGAGGTCCAGCCCCTCCGCCCCCTTTACATAGAGGGCACAGAGAATGGGCACCTTGATGGTGGAGGCCGCCAAGTGAATCTCATCCTCCCCATGGCCCCAGGTGTTGCCATTGAGGAGATTTTCAAAGTACAGACTGTAGCGCCCCGGCCGCTCTTCCAGTAAATTCTTCAGTTCATCCACGAAAATCACTCCTTTCCCCGCCAAAGGGGAGGCCCCCATTGGCGAGCATCACCCCAAAAATAATGAGCCCGGCCCCCAGGCCCTGAAGGGGATAGAGCCGCTCATTCAGGACCAGGACCCCCGCCCCAATGGAGACCACCGTGGAAATGCCAATGAAAGAGGCCGTGCGACTCACCCCCAATTTCCCAATGGCCACATTGGAGAGGGTGGCGGCCACCACCGTGCAACCCACCCCCTGATAGAGGACCGCGGCCAAAAAGGGCCCGTCCACAAAGGGCAGCAGCAGCAACTCCCCAAGACCTCCCCCCAAGAGGGCCTCCCCCACCGCCAGGGGCCCAAAGGCGAGGGCACCCCCCAGGGCCATCCAAAAGGCCAGCTCCCAGGGGGAAAAATCCCCCGCCTCAATGACCGCCACAGAGTAGAGGCCATAGCTTGCCACGGACAGAAGCAGGAGGCCATAGCCCGGCAGATCCAAAGTGGAAGAGAGGCCCACGGCAGCCACGGTGAAAAGGGCCCCCACCAGGGTGATGGCCATGCCCCCCGCCACCTGCCGGGAGGGCCGCTCCTTCAAGAGCACCGCCGATGCAATCACCGCCCCCAGGGGAATACAGGCGAGGAAAATGCCACTCTCCAGAGAGGAAGTCCGGGCAATGCCATAGGTCTCCCCCACAAAATAGAGGACGGGACTGAAGAGAGCCACCCGAAAAGCAGGCCAGAGAGAGGGCCCCCGCCACCGGGGCCAGCGGCCGCTCACAGCCAGAGCCAGGGCCAACACCACCGCGGAAATCACATGGCGCCAGGCCAAGAGGGCCAGAGCACTGGCAGCGTCCAAGGCCGCCTTGGTCACCATATAACTGAGGCCATAGAGAATCTCACAAAAAACAGCCGCCAAGACCCCCTGAGTAGTACGAGACACGGCCCACCCCCTTCCAATTTCCCCCATTGTACCACTATCCAAATAAATAATTCATTTTTCCTGGGGTAAACGCCCCAATATGGGTACATTAAGATAGAATACTCAAACAAGAATGAATTGAACAAGGAGAATAGAAGCATGTTTTTTCGCAGAGGACCCAAAATCGACATCAACACAGCCGTTGAAAATCTGAAAAACGACAAAAACGCCCTCCTGGTGGACGTGAGAGAAGCCGACGAATACAAAGCCGGCCACATCCCCGGAGCCATCAATGTGCCCCTGAGCACCATCCAAAACAGCCACAAAAAGAAACTCCCCAAAAAAGACCAACCCATCCACATGTACTGCGTCACCGGACCCAGAGCCCAAACCGCAGTCAACTACCTGAAAAGCCAAGGCTACACCGCCGCCCAAAACATCGGCGGCATCGCCAGCTACAAAGGCAGCCTCAAAAGATAAAGCCAAAAACCAAAACACCGAGAGCCAAGAGCCCTCGGTGTTTTTTCATACCCAAAAACAAAATACAAAAGAGAAAAGAGAAATACCCAAAACAGCGGGAGAAAAGAGCCCCCCACGGGAGCTCCCTCAAGAGCAACCCACAGGGCACGGAGGGGGAGAAAACCCAGCGGGCACCAAAAACCCAGCCAGACCACGACCCACGGACCACGGACCCGGGGGCGATGACCCCACTCCCCAACTCAGCGGGAGAAAAGAGCCCCCATGAGAGCCCCCTCAAAGAGCGCCCCACAGGGCACGGAGCGGGAGAAAACCCGCTGGGCACCAAAAACCCAACCAGACCACGACCACGGACCCCGGACCCGGGGTAAGAACTCACTTCCCAACTCAGCTATCCAAGCTCCACGTGAGCTCCAAAAGAGCAACCCCACAGGGCACAGAGGGGAAGAAAACCTAGGGAGCACCAAAAACCTGCCAGACCACGACCCACGGACCCCGGTCCCCGGGCCCCGGGCAAGAGCTTTTACGCCCCACAATAAGAACGGCCTCATGGTCCACGACCCACGGCCCCTTTTATTGCTTCTTGGATCGCCCTCCTCCGTGAGCTGGCCCTGGGAAGGGCCTGTGCTCAGGCTCAGGGTGCGGAGTTTCCCCCATGCATTCGGAGCCTGCTGACATATCTCTTGGCGGTTTTCAGGTCCACACCGGCAAATTCACTCACCTGCTTAATGGCCTCCACCCTTCTTCCCTCCCGCTTCAGCTGACGGATCAGATCCTCCTCCTCCGGGGAGAGGTGAATGGAGTCGATGACATCCTCCTTTGCAGCTTGAGAAGCTTCCCAAGCCTCCTCTCCTTTCCTCCGCTTCCTCAAATAACCAACGAGTTCAGAGATCGCCCACGCAATACCAATGGCCAGCAAAAAATAACGAGCGTCCAAATCCTCCACCTCCACAACAAATCAAAAAACAAAACACCAAAAAACCACAAAACCACCCCACAGCACAGCCATTCACAAAAACCGGTCACTAAGGTGGCCGGCTCATTGTTTTTCGGGATCGTATTTTTGGTGTTCGAAGTCGGTTTCGTCTTCTTCTTTTACAATGGAGACCATGTCGCCGATGTCCAGGTCCAGTAGTTTTCCTATGCGGTACAGGACGCCCATGCTGACAAATTCTCCTCGTCCCATTTTTGCCATGGTGGCGGGGGAGAGATTGAGGGCTTCTATGAGATCTTTTTTATACATCTCTCTCTGTACCAGTGTTTTCCAGAGTCCTCGGTAGCTGACTTTCATTTCTTCCCTCACATTTGCTCTTCTTGTTTCTCTTTTATCTCTATATTAAAACCACGGCTGTGATTTTTCAATGGGACAGTTTTTGTGAATTTTTATACGATTCCGGCTCCTCTATTTCTCTTCCGGATGGCTTCCAGAAAAATAGCCTTCCTCATGGAAGGCTCTGTTTCTCAGTTTCTGTTGTCTGTGGCTTTTCTCCCAGACTTTCCCTGTCTTCCGGGGCCGGGGGCTCCTCTGTGGGAGCCACCTCCTCTGGGGGCTCTGCCTGGGTGGGGGAATCCTCCGCCTCTGGATCTGTGTCCTCTGGCGGCGTCTGTCCCTCCTCTGTTTTTTCCTCCTCTGGCGCGGGAGTGGGCGCCTCTTCCTGGGACTCCTCTTCTGCCGGTGGCTCTTCTTTCGCCGATTCTTCCTCCTGGGCCCCTCCCTGGACTTCCTCCTCCAAGGAGTGGGGCTCCTCTTTCTGGATCTCGTCCTGGAGGGCCTGGAGTTTTTCCAGATACTCCTTCAGGTCCATCTTTCCCTGGAGAAATTTCTCCCTCAGGGCTGCGGCCTCCGGCTCTCTTGCCAGTTCTTTCAGGCCCAGGATCTCCTCCATTTTCTCCAGCTCTAAAAGCTCCTCTTCAGGGGCGGCTTGCTGCTGCACCACTTCCCCTGTGTATCGCCAGGAGTTTTGGACATTTGAAGGCCTGTCGCCGGAAGTGTAGTCCTTGATGGCGATGTATTTCCGGAAGGGGGCCCGTCCATTTTGGGAATAGGACACCACGTCCCCCGCCATATAGACTTTGGTGCGAATCCACATGTCGGCGGGGGCATCGGGGGCCTCTTCCCACCGCTTTAAAGTAACGGTATCTCCCGGGGATTTTTGGGTTTCGGTATTGGGATTGTGGCGAATGCCGTAGACGTACTTGTAGAGTTCGCCCCTGTACCACACATAGTCCCCTCGGTCGTAGTGGTGGAACCAGCGGTAGTCTGGGGTGTCGTCGGTCCACTCCATGGGCTTGGTCCAGTCGGGATTGGGACGATTGAAGTCGAGGACGGTATTTTGGGGAATGTCCACGAGGATCTCGTGGAGACTCCCATCGGGCCCCATGATGACGTCTCCAGGGGTGTAGGGCTTTCCCGGAATATAGTCCTCGCCGGGGGTCACATCGGTGGAATCTCCCGGTTTAAAGGAGTCCGCCCCCCGATACCACTGGCCAATTTGAAGGCTGTGGGGATGGATTTTGGCAGAGCTGGGGCCATGGGAGCCCTCCCAAAATCCATGGGCCGTGGGGATGGCCACAGAGAAGAGGATGAGGAGCCATATGAAATTTCTAATCTGTTTCATAGTATTTGATCACCATCTTCCGGAGTAGAAAAACGGCGGCCAAGACCACCACGGAGATCATCCCCTGAAAAGAGCGGAGAAACAGGCCCAAAAAACCCACTTTGGGGATCTTAAAAGCCAAAACTCCCGTAATATGCTCCTCCCCCAGGGTCCAGTAGTCCCACTGGGCGGACTCATGAGCTCGGGCATTTTTCGTTCGAAAACTCCTGCCCTGACTGCCATCCTCCTCAATTTGCGCCACAAAGTGAATGACCGTCCGGTGATCCCACTGAAAGGAGATGATGTCCCCCTCCACTAAATTTTTGGGATCCACTGCCCGTAGAACAACAATGTCTCCAATTTCAATGATTGGAGACATGCTATCACTCACGATAATATAGGGTCTGAACTTAAAAAGATCCATGGCCTTATCTGGAAAATACAGATTGATCCCCAGAAAAAGGATGAACAGAAAATTGAAAAGGATAAAGCTAAATCGAATGATCCCGTTCCGTTTCATCACTTAGTTTTTGGCAACACTCACTGTGACATCAAAAGTAATCGTTGCGTCCTTGATGGCTTCGTAGGCGTCCTTTGTGGCAGGCTCATCCATGGTGACTGTGACGGGCACATTGACTGCAGCGCCATCCAGAGTGATGGACTGACCCGTTGCCACATCAACATTGATGAGGTCCGCCCCACCACTACTGGAGGTGGTTACGGGACCAGCAGTGGCGGTGATGATGCCCGTGACCCCTTGGGTCATGCCATTTCCATCCTCTTCCTTCCAAGTTACGGGAATTTCAAAGGTGTAGGATTCAGTGTTTGCTTCGGCACCACCCACACTTTGGTTCACCCGACCTTCGGGCACCAATTTCTTACCCGTGGCATTGGCAATGTCCCCCAAATTGATTTCAGTGGAAACTGCCTCCCCTTCACCTACCACAATGCCTGGACTATCTTTAGTGGCACTGTCCGGATCATTGACGAGGCCACCCCACCAAGAAAATCCCAGGGAGCCAATAATCAACAGGCCCAAGAGATACATGGGGATCAGAACTTTTTTAGAATTTTTTCTGCCATCGTTACCTTGCATCATTGCAACCTCCTATCATTTTTTCTCGATACACTCTCTGCGACTGCAACAAAACACAAAAATAAAATCATCCCATGAAAAATTCGATGGCAACCCCATGAAAACCAAATCAATCACAAACGATTATTTATAAGATCTGTCGCATTGTCCACCCTGAGGATATACCTTTAATACATTCATGTCAAATTTTAGTTTTAGAAAATTATTTTATATTAATTAAATCCCCCTTATATTTTTCATAACCCACAAAAAACCCCCCACACAAAAAAAGAGACCACCCCTCACAACTGGCAGCCCCTGTTTCCCCCCCCTCCACCGGCAGCGGGAAATTGCCACTGGATGGTTCCTCAGTAAATTTGTTTCGCTGATTTGCTCTCTAATTTCCCCTCTCATATATGTATACGCCAATCAGTACAATCGTTGTTCCCAACAACTGAAGTGGGGTTAGGGCGACACCGAGAATGAGATATGCCAACACAATGGTAAAAATTGGCTCAAGTAAACTCAGTATGGATACATATCCTGCACTCAGAAGGGAAATTGCCTTCATAAATGCAAAAAAACCAATGACCGTCGAGCAGATGGCCAAAACGGTGACGTTGAAAACCAAATGTAAATCCGTGATGATCACAAAATCTTTTCGTACTAAGCTATAGAGAAGATAAACGATGGAACACACCAAACACAGGTACATGGTAAGGACTGTGGTATCTATGTTGGATACCCTCTGTTTAGAAAATATGATATAAACCGAACTGATAAAGGCTGTAATGATGACGTATATGATGCCTCTTATATGGTTATTTCCCAATGGGCCATAAATTGTAATTATAGTACCCATGATGGACAGGGCAACCCCTATTAACTTGCCTTTTGTGATTTTCTCATTTAAAAAGAAATATGCCAAAATGAGGACAAAGAAGGGATAACATTGATATATGATTTCCCCCAATGAAGATGAGATGTACTTAAATGACGAAAAAAAGAAAATACATTGCAACGAATAAATCAGTCCTGCCAAGAAAACATGGATGTAATCTGATTTTTCTTCCAATTTTACTTTTTTCTTTGCGATGATCACGTAGAGGAAGAAAACGACAAATGCCAGGAAAAATCTATAGAAGAGCAGTGTGGATGCTCCTAAATTTGTTGCAAGCCCAATTTGTGCAAGAATCGGTATGATGCTGAATCCCAGAGTTGCAATCACAATGTAGATGATTCCGCGTTTATCCACCTTATTTTGATCCATCATCATCACCCCGCCATAAGATCACCATCATGTAAATGAGCCCATGCCCCACAGACCTAAGGGCATCTGCGTTCCTTTTTATTGGAACCGTCCGTACACTTGTAACCCACGAAAGCTTTCATACCAATTCAAAGTTCGGTCCCTTTTGATCATGGCACATAAATGAAATGGGGAAAAGGGGAACAAATATTTTTTGCATAAAAATATCTGTTGAGAGACCTTTGTAAATCTCTCAACAGATATTATAGCATCAATGAATCATGCGAAAATCCAACAACTCCCTTTTGTAGCTACTTTTGGGGCTTTGTCGTATCAAAATAGGATCCCAGGGAAGTTTTTATATGACGAAACGCTGAACCGTCGTGTTGTCGAGAATTTTATAACCGCAAGCTACTTGTTTCTGTTACTCCCACTCGATGGTTGCCGGTGGTTTGGTGGTGATGTCGTAGACGATGCGGTTGATGTGTTCGACTTCGTTGACGATTCTTTTGGAGGTGGTATCCAGGGTTTCGTAGGGGATGCGGGCCCAGTCGGCGGTCATGAAGTCGGTGGTGGTGACGGCTCTCAGGGCCAGGGTGTAGTCGTAGGTTCTGAAGTCGCCCATGACGCCGACGGTTTTGTTGTCGGTGAGGACGGCGAAGTATTGGCCGATGTCTCCTGCGAGGCCGGCTTTTGCGATTTCTTCTCGGAAGATGGCGTCGGCTTTTCTCAGGATGTCGAGTTTTTCTTCGGTGATTTCTCCCATGACCCGGATGGCGAGGCCCGGTCCGGGGAAGGGCTGGCGGTCCACCAGTGTGTCGTCCAGGCCCAGGGTGCGGCCCAGGGTGCGGACTTCGTCTTTGAAGAGGTCTCTCAGGGGCTCGATGAGTTCTTTGAAGTCCACCACGGAGGGCAGGCCCCCCACATTGTGGTGGCTCTTGATGACGGCAGCATCGCCGATGCCGGATTCGATGACATCGGGGTAGATGGTGCCCTGGGCCAAAAAGTCCACAACGCCGATTTTTTTGCCCTCTTCTTCGAAGACTCGGATGAATTCTTCGCCGATGATTTTCCGCTTGGTCTCGGGGTCGGTGACGCCCTTGAGTTTTGTGAGGAAGCGGTCCTTGGCATCCACTCGGATGAAGTTCATGGCGCTGTCTCTGAAGGCGGCCTCCACTTCGTCCCCTTCGTTGAGGCGCATGAGGCCCTGATCCACGAAGATGCAGGTGAGCTGCTCGCCAATGGCCTCGCTGAGGAGTTTGGCGCAGACGCTGGAGTCCACGCCGCCGGAGAGGGCCAGGAGGACCCTGCGGTTGCCCACTTTGCTGCGGATGTCTTCAATGACTTCGCGGCCGTAGTTTTCCATGGTCCAGTCGCCCTTGGCGCCGCAGATATTGAAGAGGAAATTGCGGAAGATGTCCCGGCCGTGCTCGGTGTGGTTGACCTCGGGGTGGAACTGGACGGCGTAGAATTTCCGCTCGCCGTCCTCCATGGCGGCCACGGGGCAGTTGTCGGTGGTGGCCACGGTGCGGAAGCCCTGGGGCAGTTCCTTGACGAAGTCCACATGGCTCATCCAGGTGATTTGCTCCACATCCATCCCTTCGAAGAGGGGGCTGGAGGTGTCGAAGCTGGTCTCGGTCTTGCCGAATTCCCGCTTGTTGCTCTCCACCACTTGGCCCCCCAGGGCCTTGGCCACCAGCTGCATGCCGTAGCAGATCCCCAGGATGGGTATGCCCAGTTCGAAGATCTCGGGGGCCACATCGGGGGCGCCTGGGGCGTAGACGGAATTGGGGCCTCCCGTGAAGATGAGGCCGATGGGTTTTTCCTTTTGAATGGCCTTCCAGGCCTTTTGGTAGGGGACGATTTCCGCCAGTACGTGCTCTTCTCTCACCCTCCGGGCGATGAGCTGATTGTACTGCCCGCCAAAATCTATGACAAATATTTTTTCCCTGGACATATCTTCCTCCTTTTGCCCCTTAAATATAGCCTATTTCTCTTTTTTTTACAACGAAATGCTCAAAAGATGTTTTCAATTTGTTGAAAAGGTGATAATATATATTAAATGATTTCATGAAGCTGAAAGGAGCACGTCATGACCGCAAAGTTTTCCGGCCGTAAGATCCGTGTCATGCGCAAAAACTTGGGCATGAGCATTAAAGAGCTGGCCGAAAAGAGCCAATTGTCCACGGGTCTCATTAGCCAAATTGAACGAGACATGGTGTCCCCTTCCGTCAATGCCATGGCCAGAATTGTGGCGGCATTGGATACCTCGATGGGCGAATTCTTCGACGAGGACTTCACCAAGGAGAGCCCCGTGCTCATTCAGAAGGACACCCACAAGATCATTGACTGGGATGAGGCCCAGCGCCAGTATGTAATGATGAGCCCCACGGACAATCGTCAGGTGGAGCTGGCCCTGGTGCGGCTGAAAAAGACCATAAGTCCCGAGGAGATTCCCTCCAGGAGCCATGAGGGGGAGGAGTGTGGCTACTGCCTCTCTGGGACCCTCACCGTGGTGGTGGAGGACAAGGAGTACACCCTTCATCCCGGGGACAGCATTTACTTTGAGTCGACCAAGCCTCACAAGTATCTCAACTATGAGGATGAGCTCTCCGAGTCCCTCTGGGCCATGACCCCACCGTCCTATTGACGGTTCCGTTCCAGTTCCCAGTTTTTGAAGAAGTCCCTGTAGTAGTCCAAGTTCAGGAGTTTTCCCTCCCTTAGCCAAGAGCACAGAGTTTCGTAAGTCAAGAAGGTAGCATCTTCCACCTCTTCGGGGTCCAAGATGATATCTTCTTTTTTTACGTCCATTTCGATCTTGTAGATGTAGTAGTGGGCCGGGTGCTCGGTGATTTTTAGAGAGAGTTTCAGATCCTCCGGCCTCACTTTGAGGCCCAGCTCTTCGAAGATCTCCCGGATCATGGCCTCCTCCGGCGCCTCCCCCCGGAGGACGGCCCCCACAGCGGAGGCCGTCCAGTAGAGGGGATAGGATTTTTTCTTGGCCGATCGCCTCTGGAGGAGGTAGTGGCCATCGGGGGTTCTGACCCAGCCCTCGGCCACTCGGTGATAGCGCCCCTTGCCCAGGCGCCTGCCCCTGCGGATTTCACTTCCCAGGGGCTCATCCTGCTCATTGTAGAGGTCCCACCACTCAATCACGATTCATCGCCGCCTCAACGAAGCCGTGGAAGAGGGGGTGGATCTTGTTGGGCCGGGAGTTGAATTCCGGGTGGAACTGGCAGGCCACATAGAAGGAGGCCTCGGGCAGTTCGATGATTTCCACCAGGTCCAGATCCTCGTTGACCCCGGCAATGGACAGCCCCGCTTTTCTCAGTTCCCCCCGATAGGCGTTGTTGAACTCGTAGCGGTGGCGGTGGCGCTCCAGAATTTCCCCCTGACCGTAGAGCTGAAGGGCCCTGCTGTCCTCTGTGAGGGTGCAGGCGTAATTGCCCAGGCGCTGGGTGCCCCCCATGTTTTCCACCCCAACTTGGGATTCCATGAGGTCGATGACGGGATAGGGGGTCTCCACATCCATCTCCGTGGAGTTGGCCCCCTTGAGGCCTGCGAGATTTCGGGCGATGTCCACCACCCCCACCTGCATTCCCAGGCAGATGCCGAAATAGGGCACATCGTGTTCCCGGGCGTATTTGCTGGCGATGACCTTGCCCTCAAAGCCCCGCTCCCCGAAGCCCCCGGGGACGATGATGCCGTGGGCGAAGGAGAGGAGCTCGTCCACATTTTCCTCGGTGATTTTTTCGGCATTGATATAGGAGATCTCCACTTTCCTCCCCAGATCGTAGCCGGCATCCAAAAGGGCCTGGCTCACGGAGATGTAGGCGTCGTGGAGCTGGACGTATTTCCCCACCAGGGCAATGGGCACGGGGCCCTCTGCCTGTTTGTAGCGGTCCACCATTTCCTTCCAGGAGCCGTCGCTCTGGGGCTGGTCCTCCAGGTGGAAGTGCTTCAAAATGAGCTCGTCCAGGCCCTGCTCGTGGAAGACCAGGGGCACCTCGTAGATGAGCTCCACATGCTTGGACTCGATGACCGCCTCCTCGGGGACGTCGCAGAAGAGGGAGATCTTCCGCTTGATGGAGTCGTCGATTTCCCCTTCGGAGCGGGTGATGATGATGTCGGTTTTGATGCCCTGACTCATGAGCTGCTTAAAGGAGTGCTGGGTGGGCTTGGTCTTGAGCTCGTCGGAGCCGGGGATGTTGGGGATGAGGACGGTGTGAATGAACAGGACGTCCTCGGGCTTGTTTTCCGAGTGGATTTGGCGAATGGCCTCGATAAAGGGCAGGCCCTCAATGTCCCCCACGGTGCCGCCGATTTCGGTGATCACCACATCGGCCCCGGTCTTGCGACTGGCATCGTAGACGGCATTTTTGATTTCGTCGGTGATGTGGGGAATGACCTGGACGGTGGCCCCGTCGTAGTCCCCCCGGCGCTCCTTTTTAATGACGGTGGAGTAGATTTTCCCTGTGGTGACGGAGGCATTTTTGGTGAGCTGCTCGTCGATGAAGCGCTCGTAGTGGCCCAGGTCCAGGTCGGTCTCGGCCCCGTCGATGGTCACAAAGACCTCCCCGTGCTGATAGGGGCTCATGGTGCCGGGGTCGATATTGATATAGGGGTCGAATTTTTGCATAAAGACGGACAGGCCCCTGTTTTTCAAAAGCCGTCCAATACTGGCCGCTGAGATTCCTTTTCCAATTCCGGAAACTACGCCTCCGGTGACGAAAATATACTTAGTCATTTTGCCTCCTAATTGTCCAGGGCGGTAAAGATGTCCTCGTAGGTGGGGATGGTCCAGTTTTTCCGGCTGACCATGGCCTCCAGGGCATCGGCAATTTTGCGAATATCATCAAAGGACGGGCGAATCTCGTCCTGGAAAATGCGTACTTTCTCCTCAATGGGAAGGGGCAGGGCCTGCTGGTAGTCCAGCTGGAGCTTGTGGTGGCGCTCCATGAGCTCTTCCAGGAGGATGGTGAGGCTCTCCAGTTTTTTTCTCACCGAGGGAATCTCCAGCTCCCGGGTAATGGGCAGGAGGTCCTGGATTTCCGCCACCACGGCGGGCTCCACGTCCTTGGTGAGCATGGTGATGAGGGCCCGGGTCTCCAGGGAGTGGATGTTCACCACCCGCTCCAGTTCGATTTCGTAGATGGCCTCCAGCTCATTGTCGTTGTAGATGCCGTAGTCTTTAAAGATTTTGGTGCAGCCCTCATTTCTCAGGTACTGGACGGCATCGTAGTAGGTGGGAATTTCCGGCAGCCCCCGGCGGCGGGCCTCCTCCACCCACTCCTGGCTGTAGTTGTCCTTATTGTAGAGGATGCGCTCGTGGGCCTTGAAGAGGCTCGCGGCCACTTCCTTGGCCTTTTTCATGAGGGCCTCATCGTCGTCCTTAAAGGGCAAAAGCTCCTCGTAAATTCCATCCAGGGCCCCTGCCAGTATGGTGTTCATCACCGTATTGGCATCGGCGGGGGAGACGGAGGAGCCCAGCATGCGAAACTCGAATTTATTGCCGGTGAAGGCAAAGGGGCTGGTGCGATTGCGGTCGCTGGTGTCCCGGGGGGTGTAGCCCAGGGAGTTGATCTTGAAGGAGCCGCTCTCCACCGGGGCCTTCTCATAGTCCTCGTGGGCGAGATTCATAAACAGATCCTCCACATCCCTCCCCAGAAAGATGCTGATGATGGCGGGAGGGGCCTCCTGTCCCCCCAGGCGGCAGTCATTGGAGGGGCCGGAGGAGAAGAGGCGCAGGAGGGGGGCGTAGTCGTCCACCGCGGCCACCATGGCGGCGGTGAAAAGGAGGAAGATGGGATTGTTCTCGGGGTCAGTCCCGGGATCGAAGACATTGAGCCCGTAGTTGGTGGACAGGGAGTAGTTGTTGTGCTTGCCGCTGCCACTGACCCCGGCAAAGGGCTTTTCGTGGAGGAGGCAGACCAGGCCGTACTTGGGGGCCGTCTCCACCAGGGTGTTCATCACCAGGTGATTGTAGTCCACGCTGATATTGGCATTTTCAAAGAGGGCCACAATCTCAAACTGACAGGGGGCCACTTCATTGTGCTCGGTCTTGATGTAGATGCCAAGGTCCCAGAGCTTGTCGTTGACCTCCTCGTAGAAATTCATCACCCGCTGGGGAATGGAGCCAAAGTAGTGGTCCTCCATCTCCTGACCCTTGGGGGCCGCCGCCCCAATGAGGGTCCTGCCGCAGCTTTTCAGGTCGCTCCTCTGATTGTAGAGCTCCCGGTCGATGAGGAAGAACTCCTGCTCCAGGCCCACCTTGCTCTTCATGCGGTAGGTGTACTCGTCCTTGGCGAAGAGGTTCACAATCCTCGAACCCATGGTGCTCAAGAGATTCATGGAGGCAATGAGGGGGCCCTTTTTGTCCAGCTTGTCCCCATTGAAGGAGACGAAGATGGTGGGTATGTAGAGGATGCGGTCGATGATGAAGGAATTGCTGGTGGCGTCCCAGTAGGTGTAGCCCCGGGCCTCAAAGGTGGAGCGCATGCCCCCCGAGGGGAAACTGGAGCCGTCGCTCTCCCCCTTGATGAGCTCCTTGCCGGAGAAGCGGTAGATGGCCTCGTGGCGATCGGTGCGGTCCAGGAAGGCGTCGTGCTTTTTGGCGGAGCGGCCATTGAGGGGCTGGAACCAGTGGCAGTAGTGGGTGGCCCCGTGCTCAATGGCCCACTCCTTCATGGCGTGGGCGATGACATCGGCCGTCTCCCGGTCCAAATCCCTGTTGTTGCGAATGGCATTTTTCCACTTGCGATAGGACTGATGGGGGAGCCGCTCCCGCATCATGTCCTTGTTGAATGTCATGGTTCCAAATTCTGGGACCGTCTTTCTCGTCATATTCCCTCCCCAAAATAAAAAAATGGCCTCCCTAGGTGACCAATATAAAAACCTATGTCGGTGAATTTTCCTTCACGTGTTTTCTTTTATCTTAATGAAAAACCTTGATTTCGTCAAGATTTTCGCCCCCCTGAGGCCGTGAAAATCCCCCCAAAAAATGGGCACAGGGAAAGGGAAAAAAGTTTCTTCCCAACAAAAAAGGGGCCCCCTCGGGCGCCCCTTTCATGGCATCTAAAATCCCTTTTCCATGAGCCAGCGGTGGGTCCGCTCCTCTCGCTGAGCCCGCAGAGTGGGCCCCTCGTCCTTTCCCAGGTGGAGCTCATCTTCCAAGCGGCCGTCCTTGAGGTAGATGATTCGCTCACTCTGGGCGGCAATTTTGGCGTCGTGGGTCACCATCATCACCGTGGTGCCCCAGCCATTGAGCTCATTGAAAATATCCATGACCTCCTGGGAATTTTTGGAGTTGAGCGCGCCAGTGGGCTCATCGGCAAAGAGAATGTCGGGGCCATTGATCATGGCCCGGCAGACCGCCGCCCGCTGGAGCTGGCCCCCCGAAACCTTCTGTATGGGGTGGGCCCCAATGTGGCCGATGCCCAGCTCTTCCATGAGCTCCTGGGCCCGGGCCGTTGCCTCCCCCTTGCTCATCCCCCCCTTGAGGGCGGGGAGGGCAATATTGTCCAGAATATTGAGATTCTTCAATAGATAGTTGTTTTGAAAGACAAAGCCCATGCGCTTCAAGCGGAGGTCCGCCATTTCATCCTGGGACTTTTTCGACAGATCCTCCCCCTTGAGGAGAATGCGCCCGCCCCCCTCTGGGTCGATGCCGCTGACCCGATAGAGGAGGGTGGACTTCCCCGAGCCCGACTGGCCCATGACGGTGACAAATTCCCCCTCTTCAATGGAGAAACTGATGCCCTTTAGGACGGGATTTTTCACCCCGCCCAGTTCAAAGACCCTGGTGATATCTTCCATTTCCAATAATTTCATCCTTTGCCCCCTATACATTGCCCAGGTCCATGACGGAGCTCTGAGCCAGTTTTTTTGTCGCCGTCCAAGTGAAGAAGATGCCAGTGAGCCCCGGGAGGAGGATCCCCAAGAGGAAGGGAAGGGGGCTGATGACAAAGTTGAGAGATCCCAGGCCAAAGCCCATGAGGGCAAAGATGCCGCCCATGAGGGGAGGGCCCGCCAAAAGGGCCACCACCGCGGCCAAGCAGAGCCCCGGGAAAATGGCCAAGAGTAGCTGAATGAGATAGAGCTTTCTCAGGGAAGAGACCCGAAAGCCCAGGGCCCTTAAAATGGCGTGGCCGGCCTCATTGCGGTGGAGGAGGAGGGTGATGAAGAGAATGCTAATGAGGCCGGTGATGAGCAGGGCCAAAACAAAGATGGTCACCGCGGCCACCCTGAGAGACGATGTCACCGTGCCCAGAGTCTGATCCACCAACTCCTCCACGGGCAGGGCCCTCAAGCTGGGAAAGAGCTTACCGTATTCTAAGGCAAATTCCTCCGCCTGGCGGGGATCTTTGAGATTCACATAGAAGCTGCTGTCCTGAATGTCCCCCTGGAGAGTTGCCGGCGTCTTGGCCGTCCTCCCCCCGTGGGTGATGTCCTGATAGATCCCGGTGATGACAAATTTACGGGGGCCGTCTTCAAAATTCAAGCTGACCTCCTGGCCCAAAGTCCAGCCAAAGTGCTCCCCCTGGAGGACGGAAACCGCAAGCTCCCCCTCCCCAGAGGGAAAGGAGCCCTCCTCCATGGCAATGGGAAAGTTCCCGTAGTCGCCAGATTCCACCAAAATGCCCTCCGTGCCCTCCGGACCCATCACCTGGGCCCGGTAGTTGGAAAAGCCGTTGAACTGAGCCACCCGCTGATCCCCCTTGAGGGTCTGGGCAATTTTTTCAAGCTCCCCCTGAAGATCCCCAGTGCCACTGAGGCCCAGGCGAAGATCACTCTGGGCCGCCCCCATGTACTCAATGAAACTCGGGGACTTGAGGGTGGTGTAGAGATTCAGGGGAAGGAGGATCACCAGAGAGGCCAGGAAGAAGACCAAAATCATCAGCCTCCAGGAGGAAAAACTCTGCCAAAACAGGTGGAGGCTCAAAGAGAGATCCGTCCGCTCTCCCCACATCCTCAAGGGGCGGGCGGCCCGCTCCGCCTCCCTCTTTCTTTGGGCGGAGATGCCCGTTCCCAACAGGGCATCCAAGACACTCACTTTCCCCATCCGCCGCAAAAACAATTTCAGCCCCAAAAAGACCAAGAGAAAGACCAGAGCCACCGAGAGAAAGGGAAAGATGTAGGAGAAGAGCCCCCGGTCCTTGAGGCCAAAATTCAGGGCAATATTTCCCAAAAAGAGCTCCGAGAGGGGAAAGGAGACCAATGCCCCCAAAATACAGGCAGCGGCCGCCATCACCAGATACTTGGCCCGGTAGAGCCCTTCAATGTCCCCATGTTTTAAACCCAGGGCCCTCAAAGTGCCAATCTCCCGCACCTCCTCCTCCAGAGTGGAGAGGAGGGTGAAGCGAACATTGAGAAGAGAGATCCCAATGAGGATGAGGCTCACCAAAATAATCATGCCACTCATGAGGCCATCGCCAATGCCATTGACCAGGCGAATGAGGGAAATGGTGAGGCCAATGCCATTTTGCGGCAGCTGCACCTCCTCGGCGGTGTAGGCACTCTGAAGCTTGGAGGCCTGAGCGGGATCGTCCAAAGTAAAGGCAATGATGGACTCCTGAGGCGCCCCCGAGGCCTCCAGGGCCTGAAAGTCCTCCGGAGAGAGGACAAAGCGAATGGACGAAGCCAAAGAGGAGCCCATCTGCGAGTCCCTGATGAGACTTACAATGGTAAAATCCCCCTCAAAATCTCCCACCTTCAGGGTGATTTGATCCCCCCGGCTCAGCCCATACTTCTGGGCATAGAGGACCGGAAGGGCGAGCTCCCCCGGCCCCACCTGAGCCACTGAGTGATTCTCAGCGTCCAAGAGAAAGTCCAGCTCCTCATTCTGAAGGACAAAATAATTGTCCAGCAGACTGTCCGCAAAACTCCCCCGGCGTCCATCCCCACTGAGATAGCGGATGTCCGCCCCCTGAAGGAGCACCATGGGCTGCACCTCCCAAGCAGAGAGACCCGGAAAAGAGCGAGCAAAATCCGACACCGCCCCCTCATCCACCTCCCCCACATGCATCTGAAGAAAATGAGGCGTCCGAGCCCGAAGATACAACTCCTCCAAAGAACCATTGAGCCGCACAATGGTGCCAGCCCCCGAAGCCATCAACAGAGCCGACAAAAAAAGAAAGAAAAAAAGAGCCAAATTGAGGACAGGATTCCTCTTCCAATCATTCAACACCAGGGACAACAGAGGGTCAGTAATCATAGCTACTCCTTTTTGTGGCGCCATCCACGGTCTTCTAAATTGGGCCTGGGATCCACATCCCAAGGATGCGCCCAGGCCCGCTCCCTTAAATTCTACCTAAGGAGCGTTGAAAACTTCAATGGAGCTCAGCTCCAATCAGTGTAAATTTTAGGTAAAGGATGAAAGACCTCTTGTGGGGGGCTGTTTTTGTTTTTTGTACTGACTTCTGTTTCGCCTTGTGTCATGATGGAGGGGTAGTTGTGGTGTTTTTGTGGAAGGAGGCGTGATGAAGTTTTTGAGTCCTTTGGAGCGGAATTGGGTGCTCTATGATGTGGGCAATTCTGCTTTTATTCTCATGGTCACTACGGTGCTTCCGGTGTATTTTCGCTCTCTCACCGATGGGGCTGGGCTCTCGGGTTCGGAGTATTTCAGTGCCTGGGGGATGGCCATGACCCTCTCCACTCTTTTGATTGTGCTTTTTGGGCCCCTTTTGGGGCGCTTGGCGGACCAGAGGGGGCGGAGGGAGGTCTTTTTGGCTACGGTGGTTTTTGCCGTTGCGGCCTCTCTGTCTTTTCCCTTTTTCTCTCACTGGCGGAGTTTTTTAGTGGCTTTTATTCTGGCCAAGGCGGGCTATAATGCCAGTCTCATTGTCTACGACAGTATGCTGGTGGATGTGACCAGTGAGGAGCGGATGGACCGGGTGTCGGCCATGGGCTATGCCTTTGGCTATATTGGCAGTGTGATTCCCTTTTTGATGAGTTTGGCCCTCATTCTCTTTGGGGAGGGCCTGGGCCTTTCCATGAAGGTGATTATGCCCTTGGTCTTTCTCATCAATGGCCTCTGGTGGCTCTTTTGCAGCTTGCCTCTGGCCGGGAGTTATCGCCAGGTGTATCGGGAGTCGGCCTCTCTGTCCTGGAGGGAGCTCTTTAAAACTTTTGGGGAGATTCCCAAAAATCCCCCTCTCTTTCTCTTTCTCCTGAGCTTTTTCTTCTATATCGACGGGGTCTACACCATCATCAATATGGCCACGGCCTATGGGGAGTCCCTGGGCCTGGACTCCACGGGGCTGCTCCTGGCCCTTTTGGTGACGCAAATTGTGGCCTTCCCCGCCTCTCTTACCTTTGGCGTCCTCTCCAAGAGAGTTCCCTCCCAGCGGCTGATCTTCGTGGCCATTTTGGCCTATGCCGCCATTGCCCTCTTTGCGGTGCAGCTGGACACCCTCACGGAATTTTGGATTCTGGCCGTGGCCGTGGGCTGCTTTCAGGGGGGCATTCAGGCCCTCAGCCGCTCCCACTATGCCAAGCTCATTCCCCAGGAGCAGAGTGGGGAGTACTTTGGCATCTACGACATCTTCGGCAAAGGGGCCTCCATTTTGGGCACTTTCCTGGTCTCCTCGGTGACGGCCATTACCGGCACCCAGTCGGTGGCCATTGGGGCCTTGGCCCTCCTCTTTTTGGTGGGCCTCATCCTCTTTGCAGCCTCCCTCCGGGCCGCTGCCCGGTGAATACTGCCCCTTAAAGTAAAATCCCCACCTTTTTGAAACGTACCCCCTTTACTGGACAAACCAGTAGAGGGGGTATTTGCGTTG
>JAUNLK010000022.1 GCA_030535395.1 Tissierellia bacterium | reverse complement strand
ATCCACTTGTCAGTAACTAAATCTCATGTCCAGTTTTTGGGGTACACACCATTTTGCAGAGGGGATTTTTTCGATTGTGGTACAATATTTCCCAAAGGAGGCGGGTCCATGCAATACGAGCGCACGGCGAAAGAGGCCCTGGAACTGGGCAATCCCCTATTTGTGGATTTGAGAAGTGAGGGGGAGTATCGGGAGGCCACCATCCCCGGAGCGGTGAATCTTCCGGTGTTAAAAAATGAGGAGCGAGACCATGTGGGCAAGGTCTATGTCCAGGAGTCCACGGACCGGGCCAAGGAGCTGGCCGTGGCCTATATGGCCCCCAAGCTCCCCTCCTACTACAATTTTCTCTCCCAGGCGTCCCAGAGCCGGGAGGTGGTTCTCTTCTGTGCCCGAGGGGGCATGCGGAGCCACATCCTCTTCGACTTCCTCCGGGGCCTGGGCCACAAGGTCTTCTATCTCAAGGGGGGCTACAAGGGCTACCGGAAAATGGTCCGCCAGACCCTCCCGGAACTGGTGGCGGAGCGGGACTTTGTGGTTTTAAATGGCCTCACTGGCGTGGGAAAGACGGAGATCCTCCTGGAGCTGAAAGAGCGGGGGGCCAATATTCTGGACCTGGAGGGCCTGGCCCATCACAAGGGCTCCCTCCTGGGATCCATTGGTGAGAGCGCCCAGCCCAGCCAAAAGATGTTTGAATCCCTCCTCTTGGATGAGTTGTTGAAGCTGCCCCCGGGGCCCATCTTTGTGGAGAGCGAGAGCAACAAAATCGGCAAGCTGGAAGTGCCCGTATACCTCAGGAGGCGCTACGGCTCCTCCCCCCACCAAGTCCTCATCACCGCCCCTATGGAGGGGCGGGTGGAGCGGCTCCTCAAGGACTACACCGTGGCGGAGGGGCCCGAAAAAGAGGAGCGGGACCGGGAGATCTTGGAGGCCCTTGCGTCCCTCTCCCGCCACATGGGCAAGAGGCCCGCTTTTGAGCTGAGCCAGTGGATTTTGGAGGGCCGCTATGAGGAAGTGGCCCGGGAGCTCATGGTCCGCTACTACGACAAAAACTACGCCGTCCGCAAGGGGGGCTATCTCCTCCAGCTGGAGCACACGGACACGGAGGAAGTGGCCGCAAGGCTCCTCCAATTGGGGGAGGGAATCTCCAAATCTTAGATAAATCTTAAACTCAATCTCCGCTGAACTTAGCCATTTTTAATGGAATTTTTCCCCAACTTTATATAGCTTCGGTATACTATTGTTAGTTACTTAAGTAAAGTCTCTCGGGCTATGGAGGAGGGAACCATGGAAGGAATCGGAAAGGGCAATGTGTGGGAGGGCCTCCTTTTAAAGGGCAAGAGGGTCCTGGACTATGTGGGCTGGATCTTTTCCCTGGCCCTCCTCTTCGCGCTCTGGCGGCGGGGCCTCCTCACCGACCCCGAGAAGCTGGAGGTCTTCCTCCACAGCTACGGAATCTGGGCCCCCCTCATTTTCATGGCCATTCAGGCCATACAGGTGGTGGTGCCCATTCTCCCCGGGGCCGTGGGCTGCCTCTTTGGGGTCCTCTTCTTCGGCCCCCTCATGGGCTTTGTCTACAATTACATTGGCATCTGCCTGGGCTCCCTCTGGGCCTTTCTCCTCAGCAGAAGGTACGGGGCCCCCTTTGCCCGGCAGATGACCGGCCGGAAGTTCTACGACAAGTATCAGAAATTTTTGGAGAACGAGGCCCGCTTCGAAAAGCTCCTGGCCTTCCTCATTTTCATTCCCTTTGCCCCCGATGACTTCCTCTGCTATCTGGCGGGGGTGAGCCGAATCTCCTTTAAAAAATTCACCGCCATCATCCTCCTGGCCAAGCCCTTTGCCATCTACACCTACACCCTGGCCATCTCCTATCTCTACCACCACGGGGGATCCCTACCAGTGATTGGACAACTGCTATGAAAGTGTATCTCTACAGCCAGCACCAGTCCTCCATCGCCAAAAGCGGCATAGGAAGGGCCTATCTCCACCAAAAAGAGGCCCTGAAGCGGGTGGGGGTGGACGTGGTGGACGACCGGAAAGAGGCCGATCTCATCCACATCAACACCGCCTTCACCGGCACCCCCACCATGGTCCACTGGGCCAAAAAATACCACAAGCCCGTCATCATCCACGCCCACTCCACGGAGGAGGACTTCCGCAATAGCTTTGTGGGCTCCAATGCCGTGGCCCCCCTCTATGGCAAGTGGCTCAAGACCATCTACAATTTAGGCGATGCCGTCATCACCCCCACCCCCTACGCCAAGCGGACTCTGGAGGCCATGGAGGTGAAAAAGCCCATTGTGGCCATCTCCAATGGCATCGATGTGGACTACTACCGCAGGGAGAAGATCTCCAAGGAAGCCTTCCGAGGCGAGTACGGCCTGGGGGAGGGGCCGGTGGTCCTCTCCGTGGGGCTTCCCATTGAGCGGAAGGGCATCCTGGACATGGCGGAGATCGCCCGAATGCTCCCGGAGGTGAATTTCCTCTGGTTTGGCGGCATCAGCACCAAGCTCCTCACCTCCCAGGTGAAGGAGCTGATGAAGCGGCCCCCGGAAAATCTCCACTTCCCCGGCTATATCAGCAGGGAAAAACTCCGGGAGGCCTACTACGGTGCCGATCTCTTCCTCTTTCCCTCCTACGAGGAGACCGAGGGCATTGTGGTGCTGGAGGCCTTGGCGGCGGAAGTCCCCGTCCTGGCCCGGGACATCGGCGTCTACGAGGGCTGGCTGGAGGACGGCAAGAGCGCCCACTTGGCCAAAAGCACCCGGGAGTTTCTCAGAAAGGCCAGAATCATCCTGGACCACCAGTGCTCCGACACCCGGAGGGAGGGGCGAAAGGTGGCCGAGTCCAAGAGCTACGACGCCGTGGGCCGTCAGCTGAAAAATTTATACGAAAAGGTGCTCCGGCGCCGCTGAGGACCCCCCGGGGGTCCTTTTTTCATAACTTGCGAAGGCCCGTGGAGTGTGTAAAAATAGACGGGAGGTGTGACATGAGTTTATTCCAAAGAAAACCAAAGACCATCGAGGAAAAGCTCCGCCGGGACGGGGCCGTGGGCACAGATGCCCAGCGGGAGCTTGCCTTTGTGGCCGGGGAATTTGAGCCCAAAGGGGCGGATGTACAGGCGGTAATCACCGCCATCTTCCTCTATTTCGACCAGGACCCCATGGCCCTCAGCGCCTTCGACCACTACTTCGCCCACCACGACGCCCTGTCGGTGATCCCCCTGGTGGAGCAGCAGCTCATGCAATACGACATCGTCACCCGGCCCATACTGGGCCTCGCCCTCTATCTCCTCCGCTTTGCCACCCAGGAGGAGACGGTGAAATTTGCCCTGAGCCTACTACAGTACACCGACTTCAATGAGAAAGACCCCGCCATGAAGCTGGTCTACCAAATGGCGACAAGGCCCGCCTTCGCCCTCTACGCCCTCATGAGCGCCCTGAAATCCCAAGGGGGCACCGGGGCATTCTACCAAGTGGGCCAGCACACCACGGTAGAGGGCAGGGAAATCTACACCCTCATGGCACAAAATATTATAAAAGGAGAACGGCAATGGAACTGGGACGGATACAAAAAGGCACCATAAAAATGAGGGGGAAACAGACCCTCATGGAAATCGACGGCGAGACCCTCCCCCTGGAGGTGGACGGCAAGCCCCAAGAGGGCAAAAAGACCGAGGCCTTCATCTATCGGGACAAGGACGGCTCCCTCAAGGCCATGGAAAAGAAACCCTACATTCAAGTGGGAGAAGTGGCCCGCCTCAAAGTGGTGGATCAGACCAAAATCGGCTACTTTGTGGACATCGGCGCCCCTCGGGACGTCCTACTGCCCTTCACCGAGGCCACCGAGCGGATTCGCGTAGGGGAGAAGTATCTCTTCACCCTCTATGTGGACAAATCCCAGCGCCTGGCCGTCTCCATGAAAGTGAAAGACCACTTAAAAACCAAGAGCCCCTATAAAGTGGGGGACCACGTCACCGGCACCGTCTACCACATGAGCGACAAGGTGGGGGCACTGGTTGCCGTGGACGACCAATTCGACGGCCTCATTCCCAAGCAGGAAATCACCGGCATCTACGAAGCGGGCAATACCATCTCCCTCAGGGTCACCAAGGTCCACCGAGACGGCAGAATGAACCTCTCCCCCCGGGAGCTGGCCCACATCCAAATGGCCACCGATGCCGACATCCTCCTGGACCTCATGGAAGACGGGGGCGGCACCCTCCCCGTGGGAGACAAGTCCGATCCCGAGCGGATTCGAGAAGTCACCGGCCTCACCAAAAAGGCCTTTAAAAGGGCCGTGGGAAAACTCTACAAAGAGCGCAAAGTCACCCCCGGGCCCTACAGCGTAAAGAGGAAAAAATGAAAACAGGAGCAAAAATTCAAGGCACCGTCACCGACTATGACCACAAGGGCAGGAGCATCGTTAAGGTGAACGGTGCCGTTGTCTTTACCCATGGCGGCTTTATCGGCGATACCGTGGCCATGACCCTAACCGCAGCCAAGAAAAACCACTTCGAGGCCGTCACAGACAAAATCCTAAAGGCCACCTCCGCCCATAGGCCCAATCCCTGCCCCCACAAAAACTGCAGGGGCTGCCACTTCCAGGGCTGGTCCTACGAAAAAGAAGTCCAGTGGAAGGAAGACATGGTGAAAAACACCCTGGAGCGCATCGGCGGCATCCAGGCCCCCATCCGCCCCCTGGAGCGCACGGCCATGGAGGGCCACCGCAATCACATGCAGTTCCACGGAGGAGCCCGGGGCTTCGGCCTCTACGGCAAAAACAGAGAGCTGGTGCCCATCACCCACTGCCTGGTCCAGTCCGAGAGGGCAGGGGAAGTCCTCCGCCTGGCCCAGGAGCGGGGCCTCTACCAAAAATTCCACCTCCTCAGCCTCCGCACCGACAGCCAAGGGAGAATCATGGCCACCTTCGTGGGGAAAAAACCCTACGACCGAAAAATCCAGCGAGACCTCACCGCCTTCGCCATCGACGGGGGAGTGGACAGCATCCACTACAACGAAAACACCAATCCCAAATACCACTTCAGCAGCAAATTCACCCACGTCTACGGGGAAAAAGAACTCCAGGAGGAGTACTTCGGCAACCAATTCCCCCTGGCCCCCCAGAGCTTCTTCCAAGTCAACCGCCAGGGCGCCCAAATCCTGGGCCACAAAGTCCAAGAGGCCCTGGGAGAGGACATCCACGAAAAAATCCTAGACCTCTACTGCGGCGTGGGCACCTTCACCAGCCTCCTGGCCCCCCACGGCAGAGAAGTCATCGGCATCGAACAAAACCCCACCGCCGTGGAAAACGCCCGAGCCGCCGCAGAACACAACGGCCACCACAACCTCCGCTTCCTGGCCAAAAAAGCAGAAAACGCCCTGGAAGAACTGGAACAAGCCCCCCAATGGCTCCTCCTCGACCCCCCCAGAGCCGGCACCCACGAAAAACTCCGCCAAGCCATCCTACAAAACCCCCCACAAAACATCCTCTACATCAGCTGCAACCCCGCCACCCTCGCCCGAGACCTCAAACAACTCAAACAAAACTACCACATCCAACACATCACCCCCGTAGACATGTTCCCCAAAACATCACATGTTGAAGCCCTAGCACTCCTTACAGCGGAGCTGTAAGGAGATGTAGTCTCAAGCCAAGAGGTCTGGGGAGAGGGCCGAAGGCCATCGATTGGTTGAACTCTATGGCCGAGACGGGTAGTATTGATGTCAAGAAAATGAGATAACAGGCTATAAAAGTGTCGAAAACAAGGGCTTTTAAGATTTTAGATGAAATCTTAAAAGCCCTATTTTGATGTAACAGTAGTATTGTGGAAATCAAAGCCAAAGTTAGATTCATTGGTACATTCAAATGAAGGGACATTTATGAATGTCAAAAGTTCTGATCCAAAAAGAAGACCATTTAGAATGCGAAATGGAGGGCATGGAGAAGATAACATTAAGATATTAAATAAGTACGGAATCAAGTACAATATAGTTAAGACTTATCCTAATGGCGTCCGAGTTGGAAGCGTAGAAGGTCATAAAGAAAAGAGTAAACGTGAAAAGAATAAACAAGCATGGTTTCCAAAAACGTGGACAGCAAATGATATTCAAAAAGCTGGAGAACACGT
>JAUNLK010000013.1 GCA_030535395.1 Tissierellia bacterium | reverse complement strand
TGGCAGGTGCAGCGACATCGGCCAAGGTCTTGTTGGCGCTCTTCAATACATAGACGGTGTTTTCAGCCGCTACGGTGCCGGTTGCAGCGTCCGCAGTAGTGAAGGTTACGGTCCAGTACTGATTTTCGTCGGGATTCGGTGTTTTACCAGGATCGACTGGTCCTACGACTTCCTCAAGTTTAGCAAAGCTACCCTCAACGGTGAGGTCTTGGTCGACTGCAGTGGTTTCATCCAGAGCAGGAGTCCATTTCTCGAACTTATAGCCTTCTGCTGGTGTCGTGGCAGGTGCAGCGACATCGGCCAAGGTCTTGTTGGCGCTCTTCAATACATAGACAATGTTATTATCTCCTACTGTTCCCTTCGTTTCGTCTTCGGACACAAAGGTTACTTTCGCATTATATTCAGCGTAGAAGGTTTCGTTATCCTGCACTTCATTTGTACCATTTGGTACATTGCTACCATCTTCAGCTTTCCAAGCTGCAAGTGGTCTGTTTTCGTCATCATTATCTTTCGGATTAAGAGCTGCTATAGCGTTCTGAAGTTTTTGATTATCCCAAGTTACGCCTTGTTTTACATGGATGGGTTGATTATCTTGCTCATTTGGAAATGTACCATCAATTTGGCTCTCTGAGTCTGATTCAGTCGCATAGAACGTGATTGTAAAATATCCATGTGGGTATGCTGGATAATTTCCAGTTTCTGGATCAAATACCGGAACGATTACTTCTGGCTCATTTGCATACTGAGCTATATGAATTGTAGGTCCTGTATATTTTGTTGCTAATCCAGGTTTCCAGTCTGTAAACTCCCAATCAGTATCTGCTGTTACTGTTGGAGGCGTTAGTCTTTTGCCAAGGTTCACTCCTGCAAAGACGTAGTAGACAGGGGTGGAGTCTAGTGTTCCATGTTCTCCTTTATCAAAGGTTACTTTGACGTAGTCTCGATCTGCAGATTTGTCATCTGTTGTTACTAGTGGTTTTTGGGTGAAGACTACTTCTGTAGCTTTTATCCCTTTAGGATCTACGGTTATGGCTGGTTTATAGACATGGTTTCCTGCGGTGTCAACCAGTACGCCGTTGTCGAGGCCTTTCACTTCTACATTGAAGCCGGGGTTGATGCTAACTTCAAATTCTTCTTCATCAACCATAATTTTTGGATCATTGCCACTCCAAAGGTCTTCTTCTACAGCCACTTTACCGTCAGTGCTGGTTAGTATTATCTTTCCAGTTGTAGCAGCTGTTGTTGGGTTGGCTATTGCTGTGTTGGGGTCTTCTTCGGTAACCGTCTTGATGATTACGTCTGCGTTTCTCAGTTGGATGATTTCAATGCTTGCATTGGTCACATTATTCCCCAGTTGGGGGTCTTGGGTTTCCTCAATAGATGTGATTTTACCTGCAACATTTTCTCCTGAAAAATATACAGAGTAATTTCCATCTATTACCTCTTGCATGTCTAAAATTGTTTGGAACTCTACTTCTGTATCAGCCGGTCCGAATGTTACAGTTTCTACATCTCTGGCTTCACCTGTTTCAGGATCGTAGTATTCTAAAGTTGCAGTAGTAGAATTTCCAAATATGTCAGAAAATGGGAAATCTCCATTTAAACCTGTTTTAGTAATGGTTAGGACTATTTTGGTTTCTCCAAATCCAGGTTCAGTGGATCTAGTAGCGTATGTTGATCTTGTGGCTATTCGGGGCTGTGTGTTCAGTTTTAATGGTATTTTGAGTTTACCATTTTTTTCGACGTACAGCTGTTGCTCTGGGCTGGGGGTTTCAACTTGCCCCAGTGTGGTTTGAGCAAAAGCCGGACTTACTGAGCCGATGAGCATGATGAGTGCTAGTAGTAGGCTCAATAGCTTTTTGTTCATGGCTTCCTCCTCAATCAATTCAATCTCAACTTCTATATAAATGAGCTCCCAACTCCCAGGGATTTCCGTGGGAGTTGGGCTCACATTTATACCTTATCTCACTCTGGTGTTCAGGACCTTTTCTTGTCCGTTAACACTTGCAGTGATTTTGATTTTATCGCTTTTCGCAAGGGTGATACCCGTAAGGGTGATCTTATCTTGTGCCTCGACTTGTGTATGGGTGATGGTTGTTAAGGTTGAGTCGCTTCTGGTGATCTCTATGGTCAGAACGGCTCCATCATCTGCTGTCACCATAAGGTAGTCTTTGCCTACTCTGGGTTTTTGCACCTTGAGGGTTGGTTCTGCCACTACGGTTTCAACAGGAAGTGTCGTTTCAGCTTTGTTGCCGTATTTGTCCACTACTACAACAGGCACTTCAGTCGTCTTGTTTTCCACCTTAATAATTTGGTCGTTTGTAACCGTACCCACTGATGCATCTGCTTTGTAGTAGCCGCTTTCTTTTTCACCATTTGCATAGAATCTCAGGATTCCCGAGGGGTCTACTGCTTCTCCGTTTACTTTAGCTTGATAGCCGTAGGGGTCCACTTCAATCGTGAGTTTTTTGCCTTCGGTGAAGGTGGGGGGTTCAAGGTCGAGGTTTACATCAGCTGCTTGGACTCTGGTTCTGCTTTCTTCTCGAACTTGAACAAAGACTTCTTCTACACCCTTAAGTTGCTCTCGATTGGTATCGTCAATGACAAACTCAAATGATCCATCTGAGTTAACCGTTGCTTTGATGGGTGCTCCATTTTTATCTTGGATTTCACTTCCATCGGCATTTACAAGGGTAACCACGGTTTTGGAAGGATCCACTGGAGTAGTTTCACCAGCACCACTGATGTTGCCGGCGATGAATTGTTTGTCAGCTTCCTCGTCATATCCTTGAGTCAGGTTTTCTGCTGGTCTTCCTCCAAGTCCGAACACAGCATAGACGGTCCTGTTTTTGTCGATGGGACTGAACTCATCATAGATGTAGGCTTCGGTTTCTGCTGCTTCCCAGTCGCCCTCTTCATCGAGAAGCATTTTGGGTTTTCCAGTAACTGGGTCACGATCATCTAGCAGTTGGTAATATTTTTCTGCTGCAGTCTTGCCGTCTGGCTGATCAACGGGGTCATCGGTGAGTCTCACGGTGGTCCATCCTACCAGTTGCTTGTTGGCTGGTATGGTAAGTTCTTGCTCAATGGGGAATTGACGCTTTAACAAATCGACCCGGGCTTGTTTTGCAACGTCAGCAAGGACAGTAGCATCCAGACCCGCTCTCTTGCTGGCACGATCCGTGGAGAATTTCGCGTAGAAGATTTTTTCTGCATCATTCTCAGTAATTACGGTATCGTCGGTAATTGCTTTTGCGGCATTGTCGGTTGTCAGGGCCCAAGTATTGGTGAAGTATTCATTTACATTTCTGTTTTCCTCTTCAGACCATGTTTCCTTTTTTTCAACATCCAGATTCAATGCTGCAGTTACATGGCCGAATTTGGCGCCTTTTCTTGCATATGCTACAACTTGTGTGGTCACCCCATCTGTAAAGGTACTTTCGTTGGCACTGAACAGCACTTTCACATAGTCTTGATCATCAGATTTGTCTTCTCGAGTTACAGCATCGTCGGCGTAAATGTCGTAAGTCTGACCATTGTGGTTGAAATAGTTGATGACATGGCGGGTTTCGTTGCGGTCTTCAAGAACTACCGTTACGGGAACTACTTGTTGATTTTCGTCCAATTTGAGGTTATCTGCGCCAGTGACGGTTCCACCCGTTACCTTGCCATTCTCGTCTTTGGTTTCCTGGAGTTTTGCAAATCCACTGGGCCTGTACTGCGTGTTCTCGTCACCAATCGAAGAAAGTCGGTACTCTTTGTTGAGGGGGGCCACTTTCTCGAGGACATTTTTTTCATCAACTTGAGCCACACTGTTGTCCGTCATGTTGAAGGTGACTTTGGCTTGTACTTGCTCAACGACATTGTCGGATGCCAGTCTACCTACGTCTTGGTTGTAGAAGGGGATCTGTCTGTCCTTTAAGAGCTTGCCTGCCAGGGTGATGTCGCCGAATTTAAAGGCATAGTTGTATTTTCTGCCATTGACTACTACGGGAGACACCTCACTTCCCACAGTGGTTTTAACCTTGTTTGTTTTCTCATTATTATTGGTAATGTCCACTGCCTTGATTGTACTTTCTGGGTACAAGCTGTTACCAGTGTATTCTGTTGCATCTGTAAAGATTTCATCAACAACTGGTCTTAGGGTCCTGTCAAAGACAATACCTGCTACCTTGCTAGCATTTTCCATTACCCTGGCTGGGTGGATCTTGTGGAAGGTTTCAGGATCTTCTTGTGTTATTTTTACAGTATCGGCACTTGTTTTTTCATCTCCATTGAAGTAGAGGTTGACCACATTGTCGGTAAATTTACCATTATTATCTCCATCAACAGGAATAAAGACTTCTATGGTTTGTCCTGCTTCTATGGTAGCCCCTTCCTTAAAGGGGATTTCAAATTTTCTTACATTATAGTTGTTCTTAACAGCGGTAAGTCCCCTATATTCGCCTGTTCTCGAAGGCATAATATAAGTCATACCCTCTTCTCCACCAATTCTTACTAAAAGTTGTTTGGCAACTGTTACAGCATAGTCAGTAGAATCGCTACCAAAAATATTTTTACCAAAAGGTTTGTCGGTGGTAATGGTTATCTTTCCGTTTGCAGGAATCACCAAATTTTCAGTTGGTGTATACTTATATACTGACCAACCACCAAAATCTTTTTTATACTGAGTATCTAGAGTGTCTAGGACAAAGCCAGCCTTTAACCCAAAGGACTCGAGCATTTTATCTGCTTCAGTGAAATTTTCATCTTTAAGTTTTTCTTCATTAATATTAAAAACAGAAATAGTAAAGAGGTTTTTCAATGTAAATCCCGCACTATGCAAATAAACTTGGCGGATATCGTCACTTACGATGGTGCTCTTTTCAATGTCGTCTGTTTTTTGGAAGTCATTGTTTCCAACTTGGAAGACTGTAGATTCTCCTACAGTATTGGCATCTCCCAGCTTTAGGGCTACAGTCTTTGTAGTACCCTCGTATGGCTGGGCATATTCGTTACCCATGGTAATATAACCTACCAAGCCACTATCGTCTTCTTTTAGGTACTCCCTAAATCTCTGATCAAAGCTGATCCTATAACCAATATGCCCTTCTTCAAACATTAAATAATCTGAAGCTTGTTTTATTTGAGCATGATAGATATAGAGTTTTTGGTTTTCCTCATCATAGATAGGAACAATCTGACTTTGTGTAAAGGTAGGTGGTTCTAACGCACTACCACTGCCAACATACGTGGCTCTATTTTGAACTTCACCTGCCACCAAATGGCTTTTACCAGGTACTATGGTAGAAGATGTATAAGCGTTGTAGCCATTTATACCTGTATTAGTATCTCTCTCTATCATAGCACGATACATATTTTGAGCAAGATTTAGGAAACGGGCTTGGACAACATAGTCTTTTTTAAGATTTGTAACGGTTTTCCCTTCTTTTAGGACTAGCTTGATGGGGTTATTCCATACCCTTGAAGAATAGCTGCCATCCTTTTTTAGGTCATCCATTTTCACCTGATAAACACCCTTTTGGGCTGGAACGCCATTAGCAAAGCCAATCTTGTCTTCAGCTCCATTTTTACTAGGGTCATTTTGGTAGCCCAAGGTTCCTATGAAGGACTTATCCCAGTCTACCATTGCATTGAGCTCTGGATCCAACTTGAACTGAGCATATTGATAGTTGTATTTTGCGGCCACAGTACTAGGAAGAGCAGTAGAGTATGCCATTAACTTTAGGTTGATAACCGTTCTGCCTTCTCCATCTATGGAATAGCCTTGAAATCCTATATCAAAACTTGTCCAAGGTGTTGTAGTAAGTCCCCTGTCATCATAGGTTATACCTGAAGGTGTTGGCCAAAAGGCATTTTCGTTGATGGTGCCCTCCCAATTGGCCATCGGTGTGGCGGCATTGATATTGATTGGCAGCATGGCCAAGAGCATCAATGCAGTAAGGGCAACGAGAATCTTTTTACTGAATTTTCTTCCCACGATTTTACCTCCCTTGAAGAATTGGTGCAATTTACAGCCACAGCCCACAAGAGAATATGTAGGGGCAAAGCATTTCATACAATACATTTACTACTGAATTGGTGTAGTTAAATGTAAAAAACGCCGCCCCGATCACCCATGCTCCCAGTGAAATGTGGCACTGGAGGGACTGAATTTGCACTGAATCAATCCCTCGGAAATATACCTCAGCCCCCACCTCCCATAGGTGTCATAGAAAAGATCTACCTACACAATGGTTGAGCCAAAAGCACAAGAGAAATTCACCGCCCACAGATAAAAAGCAATCTGGGAACTATTTTAAAAGCTTCCCCACGAGCTACAGCCCATGATCCTGCGCCTTTCAAGCTTTTTCAAAAGGGACAGTGAAAATGATTTGAGCCCAAAGAAGAATCCAATAGTGGCATTAAAACCACAGCAAATTTTCAAATATACTTTTAAGTAGGTGCTGTTATTATCTTGATTATATAAATCTTGACTAAGTTAGTCAATTGAATCCTTTTTTATTTTTCCATAAAATAAGTCCGTTTTTCTGTATTTTTTATATGATTCTTCATGGACTTTCAAGGGTGGATTGGCCTGTCCTTCTCTCCGTTTCTTCAGAAATGGCTCAAACTCCAGAAAATCTTTTCCCGATAAAAACTCTGGACCAATTGTTTGATGAGGGCACGCTTCAGTGGGAAATACATGTTTTTCGTTGTTAAATATTCCAGTTTTTTATCTTTTTTCAAAGGGGACAGAGGCCAGGGTTTGCTTTCAGGAGCTTTACTTTGGAGCTCTGCTCCACCCGTGGATGGGCTCTATAGCTGCCCACAACAAATTCCTGGCCCCCACCCAGGTCTGGCTTGAGAACTCCCGCCTCTCTTCCATTATTGAGGCTCGGACTGCTCTTCTCCTCCTCTCTCCCCCCTATTCTCTGCTGGATCTGTGTCGGCTGGGGGATCTTGAAGCTTCCCCCTTCTGCCGGAACACGGCGCCGGTGGGGCCCTTCTCACGGGTTCCGGTGGGCCGGTGGCCTTTCCGTGGAATGGATTTGCTCCGTGGGCCATCCTCCTGGGTTTTGCACCATGGGGGCCGTCTCGGTTGGGGGTTCTTGGTGTTTCTGTTAGAGCACGGCGACGGGTGGGGCTCTTCTCACGGGTTCCGGGGGCCGGTGGCGTTTCCGTGGAATGGATTTCTCCGTGGGCCATCCCCCTGGGTTTTGCACCGTGGGGGCCGTCTCGGCTATTTGGTTTTTTCCTATTTTATATAATTCCAGTGCGGTGGGCTCTGCCCTCCTCTCTCCGCCGGTCCTACCTACTGCCTCTTCCCTCCTCTCTCTCCTCTCTGCTGCTGCTTTCTCCCTCCACTCTCTCCTCTCTGCTGCTGCCTCCTCCCGCTGTCTTTTTCCCTCTCCTCTCTCTGTTGCTCCCGCTGTCTTCTTCCCTCTCCCCTCTCTTGGTTCTCCTTGCTTGGGGGTTCTATCCTATTTATATAAGTCCCGTGCGGTGGGCCCTCCCCTCTGTTGGGTGTGCTGGTCTTATTTCTTTCCTATTTTTATATTTCTGGGTTGTTTGTCGTCTGCTCCCTTCTCTCTCTTAGATTTTTCCATGAAAAAAGACACCCGGGGGTGTCTTTTTTGTGGCTAGGTTCTTGTGGCCTCTTGTACTTTTCTGGGCTTTTTAGAACTTGGAGTAGGTGGATTTGACGTTTCCGTTGTCATCCAGTTGTTCTAGTCGGCCGTTGTTGGGGTTGTAGTTGTAGCGGAGGTTTCCGGCTCGGAATCCTTCTTCCACGTAGACTGCGTAGTCGCTGGTGAGGTAGAGGATGCCGTTTTGGAAGGGCACATTGTCGTAGATGATGGTGTACTTGTATCCATTCTGTTCGGTGATGTAGGGATCGTTGATGGTGCTCACTTTTTCTACGCGGTAGGTGCCGTTGGCGTTTTTCTTTGCGAAGAAGACGGACTCTGTGGTGAGGCTGTTGCCTTGGTATTCCAGCCGGCCCTTGCCCATCCAGTTGCCGCTGACGATGTCGCCTGTGGGGGGAACGTAGTTTTCGTCGTAGTTGTCGTCCACGACTACTTTGCCGTTGTCGTCTCGGATCATGATCATTTCACCGGTGACATTGACGGGCACTTTGCTCTCTTTGGCCTTGAGCCGTCCTACGACTTCTGCGTTTTGGAGGTTCTTGGCGTTGAGGGAGTAGCCGAAGGGGGTGTTGGTGAAGCTGATATTGCCGCCGTTTGCGCCCTGTACTTCCACGGTGTCCAGGGTGAAGTTTTCGGTGGGATTGTTCCTGGACTGGAGGAGGCGGTATTTACCCGTCTGATTGTGGACGTAGATCTTGCCGTCCACCAGGGCTGCGAAGTCGAGTTTTTCGGCATCCAGGACGTAGAGTTCTTCGCCCTTTTGGAGGATGAAGTTGTTGGCTCCGGGGCCCTTGAATTCGTAGCGGTTCCAGGCGGGGAGATTGTAGGTGACTCTCTTGCCGTCCATGGAGCGGGTGCCTTGGTCGGGGGTGAGGTTTACTGTTTCGCTGCCATTGCTCACTTGGACATTCTGTCCTCCGGGAGCGATGAGGGTGGTGGTTTTGCTGGCTTGGTTCACTTTTTCTTTCAACCTTACGGGTTCGTGGAAGTAGCAGCCTCGTACATTGTTGGGGGTGACATCTCCGGCGGTGGCACCTGAGCCGTAGGCCACGATGCGGTTGCTGGTTTTGGAGATGAGGAGCCCCGTGGCGCCGTATTCATCGGGGGCGTTACAGTCGTAGCACTTGATGAAGACGCTGTCGCCTCGATCTTCGTAGTCGAAGGCGGTGATGGCGTGTCCGAAGTCGTCGGTGAAGTAGCCGATGGGCAGTACCACTCCCTGGGGCTTGGCCTTATCCAGGGCTGCGACAAATTTGTTGGCGAAGTCGCCGGAGCTATTGGTGTTGTTGTTGATGAAGCCCATGTTCCAGGCAACGGCGTTGTTGTCCCGGAACTGCTGGTACTGGTCGGTGAATTGCAGGAGCATGTAGAAGTTGATGGAGGACTGTGCCAGGTAGTTGTCCTGTGCTTGAATGGCACCGATGGTGGTCTGCTCGGGGGTGTTGAGGCCGTTGATGGTGTAGTGGCCCACTTTGTAGTCGGCTGCGGTGACGGCGAAGCCGAAGCAGGAGCCGCCCCAGTCGCCGTAGCTCTCCGAGCGGATGATGTTCATGTCGTTGGTGGAGAGGTATTTGTAGCCCTCTTCAAAGTGTTGATCCAGTACGGAGTAGCCCTGTTCGAAATTGCCGTAGCTGTTGGTGAACATCCAGTACCAGTCGCTGATGCTGGGGCCGGGCTTGGGATCGGGTCCGGGAACTCCGTTGGGGTATAAGTATCTGCCCAGTATGGTGACCACTTCAGCGCGGCTGAGGGTCTTGTTGGGGCCAAAGCTGCCGTCGGGGTATCCGGTAATGACGCCCTGGGCCACTGCTGCGCCCACGCCTGCGAGATTCCCCTGTGCTATGTCTTGAACGTCGGTGAACTTTTGAGCTTCCGCCTCGTTGCCTTCCCATCCAGCATTGAAAGCGAAGATGCGCACGGCCTCTTGGCGGGTGATTTGGCCATTGGGGTCATCGTCGAAATCTTCCCCCAGATAGCCTGCGGCCTGGCCCATTTTGATTTCGTTTTGGTACCAGGGACCCGATGGGTTGGCGCCGCCCAGGGTCACCGATTGCATGGAACCGGCATTGATCCCCTGGAAGGAGGAGGAGTTGGCCTGTACAAACTGATTGGTGATTCGGTAGTACTCGGCATTGGTGATGGCTTGGTTGGGCTTAAAGGTGCCGTCGGGATATCCCTTGAGGTAACCTTCATCAGTGGCCCACATAATGGTCTTCTCTGCCCAGTGCCCGGAGATGTCCGGGAAGGTCAGGGCCAGCGCGAGGCTCGGCTGGAGCAGCAGAGCCAGGAGCAATACGACAAGAATGGAGCGTCTTTTCATGGTATGCCTCCTGTTCTCAAAACTGTGATGGTTTTGTGATAGATTGATGTAATTAGTATATCATAAACGATTTCATAAAGGGGCTTTTCGGAGTAAATTAAAGTATTTTTTTTGAGTAAAAACTGTATCTTTGTGGTGTGCTATGGGCCTCTGGGCCCCTGTTTCCGCGGTTTTTCTCCCGCTGTTGGCCTTTTCGGGCGCAAAAAAGCCCCCTGAGGGCTGGGGGCTGATCCTTGCAAATGGGGCGGCGATGTGGTAAGATGGTTCAGTTCATTGAAGAAAATATATCCACGGAGGTGAAAGAATGGCTAATATCAAATCCGCAATCAAGCGCATTGACCTGACGAGAAAGCAAACCCTACGGAACAAATCCGTTCGCACCAATCTCAAGTCTACGATTCGTAAATTTGAAGCTGCTTTGGAGGCAAATCAAGTGGATGAAGCTCGGGCCCTGCTTCGGGACATCGACAAGAAGCTGAAGAATGCTTCCAAGAAGAACATCATCCACAAAAATGCCGCTGGACGGAAGCTGTCTCGCCTGACCAAACGGTTAAATTCCATCGGTTGAGGATTCAGTATCCTTCCCTCCGTGCATCACGGCACTGAGAAATAAGTCCAGGACCACCTCTTCACTGTGAGAGGTGGTTTTTTGTTGCCTGTCGAAGTTCATGGCCTGCTGGTAGTTCCAGCGGAGCTCCTCCCAGGTGATGGACTGGGCGTAGGGGGCCAGTCGCTTGCCCTCGTAGGTCTTGATGCCGAGACTTGCGCAGGCGGAGGCGAGGTTCATCCCCTCCTCCATGAGGCCCTTGAGGCCGGCGGCGTTTCGAAATTGGCGGAGGATCATGTAGAAGATGCGGCCCACGGGCTCTTCCTTTTGGAGGAGCTCTTTTTTTGTGTCCATGACTTCCCGGCCGGCGCCCCTTCTCAGGGCATCGAGGAAGTCGAAGATATTGTCCTCCAGGGGGGCGGGGAGGGCCTCCAGTATGAGGGACTCCGGGATGCTGCCGTCCCCCAGGCTGATGAGGATCTGGAGCTGTTGGTAGAGCTCCATGAGGCTCGCCCCCTGCTCGTAGCCGGAGCGCTGGAGGAAGAGCTCCACGGCGGCGGGCTTGATCCGCTGTCCTCCCCGGGCCAGGGTCTTGGCCACGAAGTCCCGGAGGGCCTTGCCCTTGAGGGGATCGCAGTGGATGATGCGGCCCTTTCCGTTGAGGCTCTTGTAGAGTTTGGAGGATTTTTTGATGGTCTTCTCCCCTTCCACCAAAAGGAGGAGGGAGCTTTGGGGCAGCTGTTCCAGTTTTTTGTAGAAGGGGCTCTTGCTATCCAGGCCCTCCACCAGGGCAGCGGCGTTTTTCACCACCAAGATCCGCTTTTCCGCAAAGAGGGGCACCGTCTCCAAGACGTCGATGATATTTGGCGCCGCCTCCTCCCCGTCCACCTGCTGGAGGTTCATGGCCCGCTGGTCTGGGCTGAGATTTTGGCTCACGATGTAGCGAAGGCGGTTTTCCTTGAGGAAGTCCTCGCTGCCCACAAAGAGATAGGCGCCGGCCATGGTCTTGGCTTGGTCCATACTAGTGCTCACTTTCTAAGCTCCAGGGTGAGGTAGAAGCTCACTGCGGTAAGGAGGAGGCCGTAGGCCAGGGTGAAGGGCAGGCTCCCCCGGTCCTCCAGGTGGCCCCGGACGGCGAGGCCCGCACCTTTGGGGGTGATATGAATGGCCCCCAGCTGCTGGGTGGAGAGAGTGGGGATGCCCCTTTTCCGGAGGGCCTCCGTCACTTCCCGGTGGGGGTGACCGTAGGCATTTCCCACTCCGGCGGAGATGAGGGCCAGCTGGGGGTCCACCTCCCGGAGGAGCTGGGGCCCGGTGCTGGTTTTGGAACCGTGGTGGCCCACTTTGAGGACGGTGGCCCGGGGCCAGAGGATCTCATCCTCGGCCTCTCGGGAGAGGTCGCCGGTGAAGAGGAAGGAGCCCTGGGGGAAGGTCCAGAGGAGGATCTGGGAGCGGTCGTTCTCCTCCCGGCCCAGGGGGTGGGGAATGGATCTCAGGGAGAAGCCCTCCGCCTCCCAGTAAAACTCCTCCAGGTAGTGGATCTTTTGGGGCAGCTGGGGAGGCCGCTCCCCTGCCGGGGGCGCTGCTGCGATGATGCGCTTCACCTTTATTTCCTCCAGGAGCTCCCCCAGGCCCCCCATGTGGTCCTCATCGAAGTGGGAGATGAAGACGGCATCCAGCTGGTGGATCCCCTGGGCCTTTAGGTAGGGGAGGACATAGGTCTGGGTGGGCTGTCCCCCAAAGGGGCTCCCCCCGGTGTCCACCAGGAAATTGTAGCCCCCCTGGGCAATGTGGGCGCAGTCCCCCTGGCCCACATAGAGCTGGGTCACCTGAAAGGCCGGCAAAAGGCCGGGGCCCAAGGTGAGGAGGAGGGCCAGGCTGATGAGGCCCTGGAGGATGAGGAGGCGGCCCATGTTCCTGGAAAAATCCGAGACCAGCCCCGGGAGGAGGTAGAGGGCGGCGAGGTACAGGAGGGCCGGGAAGGGGGCCATGGCCCCCAGGGGAAACTTCCAGGCCGCCTGAGCCAGGGCCCCCACCAGCTGGGCGGAGAGGCCCACCAGGCCATCGGCGGCAATGCCCAGACCGGGGCCCAGGAGGGGGACCGATGCCAGGGGCAGTAGGAGGATGCCCAGAACCAAAATGGCGGTGTAGATGGGAATCATCACCGTGTTGGCCAGAATGCCCACGAGGCTGAAGCCCCCCTGACTCTCCAGGAGGAGGGGGAGATTGCCCAGGCTAATGGCCAGGGAGGAGGAGAGGCTCCGGCTGAGGGGCCCCTCCCGGGAAAAGAGGAGGGAGGCCAGGGGGGCCCGGAGCTGGATGAGGGCCAGGGCCGCCCCGTAGCTGAACAAAAACCCCCTCCTGAGGGCGGTGAAGGGCCAGAGGATGAGGAGGACGGTGGCGGAAAAACCCAGGGCGTAGTGGCCATTGGGCCGGTAGCCCAAAAGGAGGGCCAGTTGCCGGAAGCTGAGGCTGAGGAGGATGCGCATGCCCCCCACGGGAAAGCCCGCCAAGAATAAGTAGCTCAGGAGGAGAAAAAAGAGGAGGACCCGCCCGGGGGTGTAGGGCAGGGTGAGCCTCCGGAAGATCTCCTCCAAGAGGAGGAGGATGACCCCCAGGTGGAGGCCGGAGATGGAGAGAAGGTGGATGAGGTCCAGCGACTCATAGGCGGCCAGGTCCACGCCCCCCTGGCCCTCGTTGAAGATGAGCCGCATAAAGAGCTCCGGATGGGTGGACACCCGCTCCAGCTGCCCCCGGGCCCACTGGTGGACTCTGCCCCGGAGCCAGTGGAGGTACTCCCGCTCCCCCGTTCTCACCAGCTGGGTGGGCTGAAGGGGGGCTGAGGTGCCATAGCTCAGGGCCGTTAAAAAGGCGGAGTCATTGCCGGGATTCATGGCGGGAAGGAGGGGGCGGGTCTTCCCCCGAAAGGCCACCACCTCCCCCAGGGCAAAGGGCTCCTGGGTGTAGATGGGGAGCCTCCTGCCCCCGTGGGCCACCTCAATGAAGCCCTCCCCCACACTGAGTACGGCTCCCCTGCCGCTGACTCTGTGGGGGAGCTGCTCCCTCTGAAATTCCCGGTGGATGAGCCCCGTCCGGAAGGTGGAAAGAAGGACCACGACGGCCAGGAGAAAGATGCCCCGCCGCCTCTTTGCCACGGCCCAAGTGAGGAGCAGGAGGCCGGGGACCATGGCAAAAAACAGGCCCCTGGTGATGAGGGCCGCCCCCGCTCCCACGGCCAGGGGGGCCAAAATCCATGGAGATGCCATCTTCGCCTCCTTCTAGGACAAAATGGGATGTGATAAAATAGGTGCAATTGAAAGTGGACGGCGATACCCTCAGACGCCGGTTAGGAGGAATACATGGAACGCTATTTACTGGAGCCCTATCAGAAGGAGGCTCAAATCACCGTACCCGCCCTGGTGAAGAGCGGGGGCTGGTATCACTTTTTCCAAGGGGATATGATCGTCGTTCCCCCCATGGAGGGACGCACCGACGGGGATGTGGCCCGGATCAATGGCGCCCCCCTGGAGGTCCTCCAGGATGAGCAGGGCCAGGTGGTCTACCGGGCCCAGGACCTCACCGAGGGGGCCGAGGCCACGGTGTCCATTGACTGGACGGTGCGCCTCACCATGATGCAGCGTTATCTGGGGTCGGTCCTCTTGGAGATTGCCCTGGAGGAGCTCTTGGCCACTCAGGTCCTGGAGGTGAACACCCAGGGGGACGGGGAGCTGGGCCCCTATGTGGCCATTGAGGGGGAGGACCTGGGCTTCAAGGCCCTGGAGCAGCTGGAGGAGTATGTGAATCGGATGATTGCCGCAAGCTTTCCCATTGAATCCTATGGGGAGCGCTTTGCCATTGAGGGCTTTGCCACTCGAAAGGCCCTCCTCCCCGTCCTCTCCAGTACCGGGGAGTGCGCCCTCTTTGCCATTAGCCAGGTGGAAAAGCGGGGCGAGGCGGTGCGGATCTACTATGTGGTGGGTCAGGAGGCCCTCCACCACTACCGGGCCCTGAGAACGCTGGTGAAGAATCTTTCCTTCAGCTATGGCACCTCCAATCCCGAAAAGCTCTTCCAGCTCATTAAAAAGCAGCAGAGCCGCTGGGAGGACAAAAAGGTGGAGGAGAAGAAGGTCCAGGCCACCGTCAATGAGCGGGAGGTGGAGGCCCTCTACCGGGAGGGCCGGAGTCTGGGGAAACTCCACGTCATCTACCGGAATCTCCACAACTTCGACTTCCAAAACACCCCCGCCATTATCTCGGCCCTGCAGAAGAAGCCCCACACCCTGCAGATCTACGGCATCCCCAATGGCTCCATGGCCCAGGTGATGGTCCTCAGAAGTGCAGATATTCCCGTGGACCTCAAGGCCCTACTGGACGAGCTCTCGGCCCGGTTCAATATCAAGGGCTCGGGGAATCTCTATCGGGTCTCGGGGAATCTCCCCATAGTGGAGATGGAGGCGGTGAAGGAGCAGTTTCTCATGGGCGTGCAGCAGGCCCTTCGCCATCAAGAGTGACCACGGCCCCCTCGGGGTCCAATTTCAGATGTTTGATCTCCCAGGAGGCTCCGGTCTCCTGGGATTTTTTGTGCCACAGCTCCATGGCAGCCTCTGGCTCCACGGTGTCCGGGGCGATGAGCAGGAGGGTGGGGCCTGCCCCTGAGATGAGCACCACCCCGTCCAGCTCCCCTGTAATGGATGCCATCTTACCGTAGCCTCGGATGAGTTTGCTGCGGTAGGGCTCGTGGAGGCGGTCCTGGGCCCCCATCCTCACCAGCTGGAAGTCCCCCAGGCGGAGGCCCTCCACCAAAAAGACCATGCGGGAGATATTGAAGACGGCATCGCCGTAGCTGAGGGCCTTGGGGAGGGCCTCCCTCGCCACGGAGGTGGCCAGGGGGAAATTGGGAATGGCCACGAAGAAGTGGAGGGAGGGGGCAATGTCCAAGGGGTGGGTAATCACCCTCCCCTCCTCCATGGTGCTGATTCTGCAGCCCCCGTAGAGGGCCGGGGCGATATTGTCCGGGTGGCCCTCCACTTCCGTGGCAAAGTTCAAGAGTTCCTCCCGGCTGAAGGGGCGGCCCAGGAGCTCATTGGCCCCCACCATGGCCCCCACAATGCAGGTGGCGGAGGAGCCCAGGCCCCGAGACATGGGCACCTCCCCTGCCACGGTGAATTGGAGGCGGTCCACTGGGGCCCCCACTCGGTCGTAGATGTACTTGGCCGAGTGATAGATGAGATTGTCCGGGTCGTGGTGGACCTCCTCCGGGCTATGGAAGAAGGTGAATTCATTGTGGAGGGAGAGGGCGAGGCCTATGGTGTCGAAGCCCGGTCCCAAATTGGCCGTGGTGGCGGGCACTTTTACGCGTACCTTCATTGAATGACTCCCTTCATCTCCTCTGGTGCAATGACCTCAGTGTGGCGGCGGGGCTTTTCCATGAGCTCCGAGAGGGCGGGGGGCACTTCCCGGCCCCAGGCCCTGGAGATGGCCTCCAAGAGGGCCATGGGCTCCTCCCCTGCCACCTCAAGGCCAAGGCCCCGGGCCACGGCCTCGGGGAATTTGTAGGGGCTGGCGGTGGCCAGGACCAGCTTCTTCCGCCCCGACTCCTGCGCCCTCTGGGCGGCCAAGTAGGCCACGGCGGTGTGGGGGTCCAGGACATAGCCGAATTTTTCATACACGGCCCCTATGGTCTCCTCCACTTCCCCTTGAGTGACCATGGCCCCGGTCATATCCGCCGGGAGCTCATCCACGGTAAACTCCCCAGTTTCCGTAAGCTCCCTCATGTACTGGCCGGTGGATGCCTTGTCCTCGGCCACCAGGTGGAGGAAGCGCTCCAAATTGCTGGACACCAGAATGTCCATGGAGGGGGAGGTGGTCTTCACCAGGGGGCGATTGGCGCTGTAGTGGCCCGTCTCGAAGAATTTCGTCAGCACGTCGTTTTCGTTGCTGGCGCAGGTGAAGTGGCCCAGGGGGAGGCCCATTTCCTTGGCCAAGTAGCCCGCCAAAATGTCCCCGAAGTTTCCCGTGGGGACGGAGACATCCACCACTTCCCCACTTTCGATGATCCCACGGTCCACCATTTTGAGATAGGCGGCGAAGTAGTAGACCAATTGAGGGAGGAGGCGGCCAATGTTGATGGAATTGGCCGAGGAGAGGTGGATGTGCTCCTCCGCCAGCTTCCGGCGAATCTCCTCATTGGCGAAGATGGCCTTCACCCCTCCCTGGGCATCGTCGAAATTGCCCCGAACCCCGTAGACGTGGACATTCTCCCCCTCCTGGGTCTGCATCTGAAGTTTTTGCATACTGGAGACCCCATCGGTGGGATAGAAGACGAAGATGTCCATGCCGGGGACATCCTGAAAGCCCGCCAGGGCGGCCTTTCCCGTGTCGCCACTGGTGGCGGTGAGGATGCGAATGGTCTCCGGGCCCTTGCCGGCGGCAATGAGGCGGGAGAGGAGGGCCAGGGCGAAGTCCTTGAAGGCCAGGGTGGGGCCGTGGAAGAGCTCCAGTATGGCGGTGTCGTCCAAAACCTCCAGCTCAAAGACGCCGGGCTCGAATTTTTCGTAGCCGGAGCGGGTGATGGCCAAAAGCTCCTCACGGCTGTAGTCGGTGAGATAGAGGTGGAGGATCTCGGCGGCCAGCTGGGGATAGTCCTCCCAGGAGGGGAGGGCCCGCCAGTCCACCTGGGGGATCACCTCAGGCATAAAGAGTCCCCCGTCGGGGGCCAGGCCCTGAACAATGGCCTCCTTCCCCGTCACCACGCCCCCATGGCCTCGAGTGGATGTGAATTTCATAGCTGCCTCCTTCTATTTGGTCCGATGCCGGTTCCCCGAGGGCGGGGGCATCAGTGGTGGTGATCGTGATGATCGTGGTCGTGATGGTGGTGATGGTGGTCGTGATCGTGGTGGTGGTGATGACCGTGGCCAATGTCCTCTAAAAATTCCTGATGCTCCTCATAGTAGCGGGGGGCCAGCTCGTGGATGTGCTGGTGAATGGCAGGATCGTCCAAGAGATCGTCCAAATCCACCCAGAGGGACATGGCAAGATCGTACTGCCCCTCCTCCTCGGCCTTCTTGGCCAGGGTCTCCAGGATCTTCACCGTCTCCTCGGAGACGGTCTCGGGGAGATTTCGCCCCTTCATATAGGCGCTGAATTCTTTTTTTGATACTGCCCGGGCCATTGGGTATTTATTCTTGAGGAGCATGAAGTTCCCCTGGGCGATTTCATTTTCCCCGTCGTACTGGAGGGCCATGGCGTACATGGAGTAGGCCAGATCGGCCTCCTCCTCCCGGTAGAGGAAGTAGCCCTCATTGGCAAAGGCCTCGGCGAGATCCGATGCCACATGGGCCGCGGAGAAGACCCGGTCGTTGACCTCTCGGGCGGCGGCGTGGTCCCCCAAAAGTCTCAGGCCCTTGCTCAGGCCCAAAAGGCTGTTGCAGTCAATGGGATTGGCCTTGAGGGAGAGGGTCAAGTAGTCCACCGCCTCCCGGTGCTTTCTCATGTCCAGGTAGAGGGCCCCTAAGAAGCTCAGCAGGATTTGGGTCTCGGGCCCATACACCGGGGAGAGATCCGTGGGATTGGTGATGCGGTAGAGGACCTCCTCCACCAAATTTTGAAAGCTCCTCAGCTCCTCCCCCGCCTCCAGCTGGCGAATGCGCTCTCCCACCGAGGGCACCACCTTGGGAATCTCCAAGAGGAGCTTTTCCGCCTCCTCCATGGCCCCGTCCTGGATTCTCGCCATGGCGGCCTCCAGGTGGCTGTAGAAGGCCTCCAGATCCCCCTCCTCCTCAGTGTAAGCGGTGGCGTAGTCCTTTTGGGTGGCGGGCTCCTTTGCCCGGCGCTCCTCCATCATGGCATTGGCGTGATCCATGAGTTCCGTGGCCAGGGCCATATTCCCCGCCTCTCCCAGTCGGCTGATTTCGTCCGCCAGGAGATTGAGGTCCTGGGCGTAGTCCCCAGTGAAGCGATCTATGATTTCCTGAAATTCTTTTGAATGTTCCATCCGTACCTCCCTTTTCTCTTTGTCAGTGTACCACATTAAAAAACCCTTTGAGAAGGAGTTCCCATGGCCAGTAATGTCACCCACTACTTTTTTTCCCAGCGAATTGTCACCAGTCTCCCCAAGGAGGCCCTGGAGGGGGTCTTCAAGCACCCCAATCACTATGCCATTGGCAATCAGGGGCCCGATTTGTTCTTCTTCCAGTACCGGAAAAACCGCCGGATGCCCGAGGGGGGCACGGGGAGTTACATCCACAATCGGAGCTTTTACAATTTTTACCGGAGGAATCGCCCGTGGCTGGAGCTTCAGCCCAAGGACAGCCCCTATTGGAGCTATTTCATCGGCTTTATCTGTCACTTTGCCCTGGACATCACCTTCCACAGCTATATCGACGCCGCCGAAAAGGAGCTGCCCATCGACCACCTCACCATGGAGCGGGAGATGGACCGGGAAATCCTCTGGGAGGAGGAGCTGGAGCCCACCCTCTTCTACAGCCGGGAGATCATCCCCCATCCCAAATTGGTGGCCAGGGAGATGGTCCCCTTCTACGACAGCTACGAATTTGTGGACGAGCACTTCATCATTCAGAGCCTCTATCTCTTCCGCATTGGGGAGATGATCCTCCACATTCGCAGCGAGGGGGACGAAAAGCGGAAGAAATTCCTTCTGAAAAAGCTGGGAATGTACGATGCCCTCCACGGCAAACTCATGGGCATGGAGCCCAATGGCGTGGCCATGGAGATCACCACCCCTCAGCTGAAGATTCAAATGGAAAAGGCCTACACCATTGCCCTGGACATCATGGACTATGTGTTGGGGAAGGCCAAAAATCCCCCCACGGCCATGACCTTGAACTTCAATGGGGTGCTCCCCTAGGAAACTGTGATATACTGAAAAGGTATAAATAATTTTAAGGAAAGAATCAATGAGCCCACGGGATGGGGCTTGAGGGAGGAAATATGTACTATTACAGCAATCGACAGGGAAGAGCCACCTTGGCCCCGGCCCCCAAGGACGGATGTGTCCCCGAGGGCTTCTACTCCACCACCAACTATCCCACCTTCGTCCGGGAAAAGGACCAGTGGGAGCAGGTCCAGCTCCAGCGGATGGACGCGGTCATTGTGAAGAAGGAGGAGGGCTACATTGCCACCAAGCTCCGGGACGTCCGGGAGGGGGACCTCATTGTCCTGGGGGACGAGGGGGTCTACATCGATGCCAAGCTCAAGGACCCCGGGGACCCGGCCCGCTTCCAGTTTATGGACAGCGAGGTCTCCTCGGAAAAGCGCAATGAGCTCATTATAGAGGACCTGGCCAAGAGCCTGGTCTTTGAGGGCAAGCAGATGACCATTGTCTGCGGGCCCGCCGTGGTCCACACCGGGGCCAACAAATACATGGCCCAGCTCATTGCCATGGGCTATGTAAAGGCCCTCTTGGCGGGCAATGCCGTGGCCGTCCACGATATGGAGCAGAATTTCTTCGGCACCAGCCTGGGGGTGGACAAGGACACCGGCCGCCAGGTCTTCAATGGCTATCGCAATCACATGCGGGCCATCAATCGAATCAAACTGGCAGGCAGCATCAAAAATGCTGTGGAGGAGGGCACACTCACCGGGGGCATCATGTACGAACTCACCACCCACAATGTCCCCTATGTCCTGGCGGGCTCCCTCCGGGACGACGGGCCCCTCCCCGAGACGGAGATGAATATGATCGAGGCCCAAACCCAGTACAATCTCCACCTCCGAGCCGCCGACATGGTGCTGGTCATGGCCACCATGCTCCACGGCATCGCCTCGGGGAATATGCTCCCCAACTACATCCCCATGTACTGCATCGACATCGCCCCCAATGTGGTGACCAAGCTCTCCGACCGAGGGAGCGACCAAAATATCGGCATTGTCACCGACATCGGCCTCTTCTTGAAGCTCCTCATTAGCGAAATCAAACTCCTGGAGCTGGAGAGAGACGGCAAATAGAGAAAAACCAAAGATGAAAAGGCCCCCGAGCTGAAATGCCAGCTCCGGGGCCTTTTTTCGCGGCAGCAATCGGGCCAGAATAAGAAAAGAGTTCGGAAGATGAAAAACAAATTTCAGGCTTCAAAAACAGAAGTAAAAATGAAATGGCGGTATTCAAGATGGAATGGGACCGTTGAAAAACAAATTTCTCCAATGACCCAACAACAGCACCTAAAGGAGTAAAAAGGCAGTTTTGGAGATGAAAAAGTAAAACTGAAAATGAAATCGTGGTTTTCAAGATGGAATGGGACTGTTGAAAAACAAATTTCTACATTGAGCCAACAACAGCACCTAGAGGACTACAAAGACAGTTTTGAAGATGCAAAAGTAGTTTTGAGGATGGGAGGTTTGTTTGAGGATCCAATTCTACGGTTGTATCTCCAAGGCTCCCCTTTGGAGCTTTGTGGAGGATCTCCCCCTCCCCCACTTCCAAGGGTGCAATTGAAGGTGGAAAAGCAGAACTAAAAATGAAATCGCGGTTTTCAAGATGGAATGGGACTGTTGAAAAACAAACTCCTACATTGAGCCAACAAGTGTACCTTGTGAATAAATAATCAGCTTTGGGGATTCAATAGCAGAACTGAAAGTTCAATGGCAGTTGTCAAGATTTAAAAGTAGTTTTGAAGATGGAAAAGTAGTTTTGAGGATGGGAGGTTTGTTTTGGGTCCAATTCTATTGTGTATCTCATAAGCTCCCTTTGGAGCTTTGTGGAGGATCTGCCCCTTTTTCAGGCCAGGCATTAAAAAATCGAGTGAAGCCAAGTTCACTCGATTTTTTTGCCTGTATCTGTATTTGTTTATTTGTCTTGATTGGCCTCTTCCACCACTTTTTCTGCAATCTGTGCCGGTACTTCCTCGTAGCGGACAAATTCCATGGTGAAGGCGCCGCGGCCCTGGGTCATGGCCCGCAGGTCGATGGCGTACTCGAACATCTCCGACTGGGGTGCCTCGGCCATAATGAGCTGGAGGTCGCCCTGTTGGTCCATGCCGAGAATGCGGCCCCGGCGCTTGTTCATATCGCCCATGACATCCCCCATGAACTCATCGGGAACGGTGATTTCCACCCGCATAATGGGTTCCAAAAGGGCAGGCTGAGCCTGGGGAATCCCATTTCTAAAGGCCAGCTGGGCTGCCAGTTTAAAGGAAACTTCGTTACTGTCCACATCGTGGTAGGAGCCATCGTAGAGGACGGCCCGAACTCCGGTCATGGGGAAGCCCGCCAGGGTCCCGTGTTCCATGGCCTCCACCAGGCCCTTTTCCACGGCGGGGAAGTAGTTCTTGGGTACGGCCCCACCGAAGACCTCCTCGGCAAATTCAAATTCACCACCAAAGGGCTCGAAGCGAATCCAAACGTCCCCGTACTGACCGGCGCCCCCGGACTGCTTCTTGTGCTTGCCCTGGATTTCGGCGGTCTTTTTAATAGTCTCCCGATAGGGAATGATGAAGGGCACCTTCACCACTTCCACATTGTAGGTGTTTTTCAGCTTGTCCAGGACGATGTCCAGGTGGGCATTGCCCAGTCCCCCAATGGTCAGCTGCTTGGTTTCAGAGTTGCGCACAATGGCCAGGTTGGGGTCCTCCTCCTGAATCCGGCGGAGGGAGGTGGAGAGTTTTTCCTCGTCGTTTTTGCTGGCTGCCTCAATGGCGTAGAAGTAGACGGGCTGGGGCATCTTCACCCGCTTGTAGAGGACGGGGTGGTTCTTGTCGGTGAGGGTGTCCCGGGTGAGGGTGTGTTCCAGCTTGGCGGTGGCGCCAATGTCCCCGGCGTGGAGCTCGTCCACGGGAATCTGCTCTTTCCCCTTGAGGACAAAGAGGCCCCCCAGTTTTTCATCCACTTCCCGGCTGCTATTGTAGAGGGGGGTGTCTTTGGTGAGGACCCCACTCATGACCTTGAAGATGGAGATTTTGCCCACATAGGGGTCGGCCAGGGTCTTGAAGACCACGCCGGAGAAGGGCTCGTCCTCGATGAGCTTGCGCTCCTCGCCGCTCTTGAAGCGAAAGCCCGTGTGGGCCCGCTCGTCGTCGGGACTGGGCATGTAGTTGGCAATGGTGTTGAGGAGGATGTCCACCCCAATGCCCTTTTCAGCGGAACCCACCAAGAGGGGCACGGCATCCCCTTCCAAGAGGGCGGTGGTGACCCCACGGAGGAGGTCCTGACGGGTGAATTTTTCCCCGCTGAAGTATTTGTCCATGAGCACTTCGTCGCTCTCGGCCACCACTTCTGCGATCTCCTCGTACATCCGCTCTGTGGCCTTAATTTGGTCGTGATTGAGGGGGGCATCGGAGGGAGTTCCCTTATCGTAGCGGAAGCCCTTTTGGAAGATGACGTCGGTCACCCCAACAAAGCTCTCCCCTTCCCCAATGGGCACACTGAAGGGGATGACCTTCTTGCCGAATTTGGACTCAATTTCCTCCATGAGATTGCGGAAGTTCACATTTTCCCCATCGATTTTATTGATGAAGATGATCCGGGGCATGCCAAAGCTCTCGGCATAGCGCCACATCCGCTCACTCCCCACCTGGACCCCACTGGTGGCGTCGATGACCATGAGGGCCGCCTCCGCTGCCCGAAGGGCGCCAATGGCCTCTCCCAAAAAGTCCTGATAGCCGGGGGTGTCGATGATATTGAGCTTCATATTCTTCCACTCGATAGGAATGACACTGGTGCCAATGGAAAAGCCCCGTTCCATTTCCTCCCGGGTGAAGTCTGAAGTGGTATTTTTATTTCCCACATGACCCAAGGTTTTAATGGCACCGGATTGAAAGAGCATGGCTTCCGTTAAATTCGTTTTCCCCGATCCAGTGTGTCCCACGAGGGCCAAGTTGCGAATTTGTTCCGTTTGATATACTTTCATGTGTACCTCCTATGGAGCTTCCACCAATAATTTGTGGAAACGTTTACGTTACCATGATAACACACCTTGCCTCCCTTGTCTTTGTTTTTTCCCGGAAAATATTTCCCCAATGGCTTCCATGTGAAAAAGAAAAACCCCCCTTTTTAAAAAGGGGGGTGGGTCTTTTAGTGGGACTGGAGGGGATGGAGGAGGCGGAAGAGGGTCTTCACCTGGACCCCTGTGGCCCTGGCGGGGAGATAGCCCATGGCCTCGGGGAGATAGGCGGTGCCTGCAATGTCCAGGTGGATCCAGGGGGTGTCGCCGTGGACGAATTCCCCCACAAATTGCCCGGCGGTGATGGTGCCGGCCCCCAGGCGACCGGTGTTTTTGAGATCGGCCACTTTGGAGGAGAACTGCTTCTTGTAGGCGGGGTCGTTGGGCAGGGGCCAGATCTTCTCCCCGGCTGCCTTGGCAGCTTCGGTGAGGGCGGCGTAGAACTCCTCGTCATTGGTGAGGGCCGCGGTGTAGAGGTGGCCCAGGCCCACTACGGCAGCGCCCGTGAGGGTGGCCAGGTCGATGACTCGGTTCACCTTGAGTTCGCTGGTGGCATAGTAGATGGCATCGGCCAGGGTGAGGCGGCCCTCGGCGTCGGTGTTGCCCACTTCAATGGTCTTGCCGGAGAGGGAGGAGATGATGTCGCCGGTCTTGTAGGCGGAGCCGGAGATGAGATTCTCGCAGGCGGCCACCACTCCGGTGACATTGACCTTGGCCTGGGCCTTGGCCAGGGCCAGGAGGGTCCCCATGACGGTGGCGGAGCCTGCCATATCGGAGTGCATGTCCACCATGCCGCCGGGGCTCTTGATGCAGTAGCCGCCGCTGTCGTAGGTGAGGCCCTTGCCCACCAGGCCCGTCACATCGTCGGAGTCCTCGTCGCCCCGGTACTCCATGACAATGAGGCGGGGGCCATTCTCGGAGCCCTTGGCCACGGCCAGGAAGGCGTCGAAGCCCATTTCGGAGAGCTCCTCCTCCTCATAGACGGTGACATTGACCCCCAGGGGGCTCAAGGTGGACTCGGCGGCCTCTGCCAAAAGCTCAGGGGTGATGATATTGCTGGTCTCATTGGTGAGCTCCCGGGCGAAGAAGACCCCGTCCATTACCGCCTCGGTGTAGGCCTTGCCGGACTTGATTTTCTCCTCCTTACCCTTGAAGGGGGTGTAGTTGATGGTGAGCTCGAACTCGTCCTCGTCCTCGGTCTTGTGGGAGAATGCATAGCTTCCCTGATAGAGGCCCTCGTAGATGGACATGAGGGTCTTGCGATTGCAGAAGTCCATTTCCGGCATGGTAAATTCCAGCTCCGCCTCGTGGTACTTCTTGGCCTCTAGATAGGCCCTGTGGCCCGCCAGGCGGAAGGCCTCTTCATCCAGCTTTTCCGTCTCGCCCAGGCCCAGGAGGAGGGCCCCCTCGCCCTTTACGCCGGGGAGATAGAAGGCCTCTCCCCTCTTGCCCTTGAAGCCGTGGTCCAGGGCAAAGGTGGCCAGTTCCCCCTGCTCCTTTGCATCTTCAAAGTGGAAATAGACGGGGAGCCCGCCTTTGGTATACAGTTGAAAATTCATAGTGCTTCCTTTCATTTTTTAGAGGGCCGCCCGGTAAATGGCCAGGACATCCTCTTCATTTAATGGTACAAATCCGTCGATGGAACCGCCGCAGTGGTCCATGCAGGCCCGGGCCATCTCCTCCAGGTGCTCCTCGCCAATGCCCACTTCCTTCAAACTCATGGGAATGTCCATGGAAACGAAGAAGTCGTGGAGTTTTTGGATGGCCTCCCTGGCCACGGCCATGTCCTCTCCCTCCAGGCCAAAGAGCCGCCGGCCAAAGCGGGCGATTCTCGGGGCCGTCTTCTCGCTGAGAATGTGGGAGAGCCAGGGGGGCGTGAGAAGGGCCAGGCCCACCCCGTGGGTGATGTCGTAGAAGGCGCTGAGCTCGTGCTCCATGGGGTGGACGCTCCAGGCCTGGGACTTGCCGGTCTTGGTGAGGCCATTGATGGCCCAGCTCCCCGCCCACATGAGATTGCCCCGGGCCTCCAGGTTCTCAGGCTCCTTCAATGCCACGGGGCCGTACTGGATGCAGGTCTCCAGAATGCCCTCGGAGAAGGTGTCCTGCATAAAGGCCCCCGTGTCCACGGAGAAGTAGTTTTCCATGGTGTGGCTCATGATGTCGGCCGTCCCCGCCGCCGTCTGATAGGGGCTCACGGTGGTGGTGTAGGCGGGATTCATGAGGCTCACCTTGGGGAGGACGTGCTTGGAGGACCAGCCCAGTTTCTCCCGGGTCTCGGGATTGGTGATGACGGAGCTGGAATCCATTTCAGAGCCGGTGGCCGCAAGGGTGAGGACGCTCAAAATGGGCAGGGCCTCCTCCACCTTCACTTTCCCCGAGACAAATTCCCAGGGGTCCACCTGGGTCTTGACTCCGGCGGCAATGGCCTTGGCCGCATCGATGGTGGAGCCGCCTCCAATGGGAATGACGACCTGGACCCCCTCCCTGCGGGCCAGTTCCACCCCCTGGCGAACGCTCTCCACCCGGGGATTGGGCTCCACGCCGCCAAAGTCCACCAGCCGAATGCCGGCCTCCCTCAGGGGGCCTGCAATGGCATCGTAGATTCCATTGCGCTTCACCGAGCCTCCCCCGTAGACCATGAGGGCGGAGTCCCCCCATTTTTTCACCTCTTTGGCAAAGCGGGCCTCTTGGCCCTCACCGAAGAGAATTTTTGTAGGCACATAAAATTGAAAGTTCATATTTCCTCCATGGTTTATATTGTATGCTCCTCTATCTTATCAAATTGTCCTTCACAATATATCTTTTTCCCCAAAAGCCACGAAAAAAACAGACCCCGAAGGGTCTGCTTCACATTTTCAGGAACTATTTTGCCCCTTCCAGAGCGGCATTGACGGCGTCCTTCACTCCAGTGGAGGTGTAGGTGGCACCGGCGATGACATCCACATCGGTGGTGTTCTTCTCCACCATGGTGGCGGGGAGCTCTTCCAGGGCCATTTGAATTTCAGTTTCGGGGGCACCATCGTGGCCCAGGGACTCAGCGTGGCTGTCCACTACAATATCGGAAATTTTTCCCTCAGCTACAGTTACTGTAACTTGAATGGGATCTTGCTCGTTGAAGCCTGTGGCCTCTCCTGTGTATGTACCATCGGTATAGCTGGCGCCACCACCACATGCAGCGAGGGTGAGTGCCAATAGGGACACCGATGACAACTTCATCATTTTGTTCATTGGAACCTCCTAGCAATTCTGTGTGCTGACGCCATTATACCAAAGCCTACTAGTCCTGTAAATATTTTCCTGAGCTTATTTTTCCAAATGTTCCTTCATCCCCAAAATGCGCTGGGCGACCTTTTCCGGGGTGAAGCCAAACTCCGCAAAGACGGCATCTCCGGGGCCGCTGGCGCCGAAGGAATCAATGCCCAGGGCCAGTCCCTCCCTGCCGATGTAGCGGTACCAGGGCATGGTGTGACCCGCCTCCAGGGAAACTCTGAACTTGCAATTTTCGGGGAGAACTTTTTCCTGATAGCTCATGGGCTGAGCTTCAAACAGCTCCATGGAGGGCATGCTCACCACCCGAAACTCCATTCCCTCCTGGGAGAGAAGCTCCGCTGCCTCCAGGGCCAGGTGGACCTCAGAGCCCGTGGCCAGGAGAATGCCCTGGAAGTTTTCGGGATCCCTGAGGATGTAGCCGCCCCGGCGGGCCTCCTGACTGGTGGCCTCAAGCTCGGGGAGGGTCTGGCGGCTGAGGACCAGGGCCACGGGAGAGCTCTTGCTCTTCATGGCCACGGCCCAGGCGGCCAGGACCTCGGCCCCGTCGGCGGGGCGGAAGGTGATGAGATTGGGGATGCTCCTGAGCATGGTGAGCTGCTCAATGGGCTGGTGGGTGGGCCCGTCCTCCCCCACCCCAATGGAGTCGTGGGTGAAGACATAGCTCACCGGTGCCCCCATGAGGGCCGAGAGGCGAATCTGGGGCTTCATATAGTCGGAGAAGACCAGGAAGGTGGAGCCGTAGCTGCGGAAGCCCCCGTGGAGCTGAATGCCATTGATGATGGCGGCCATGGCGTGCTCCCGAACTCCGAAGTTGATATTGCCCCCCAGGCGGTCGTCGGGCCGGTACTGGCCGGTGTTTTTCAGATTGGTCTTGGTGGAGGGCGTGAGGTCGGCGGAGCCCCCAAAGAGATTGGGGAGCTTCTCGGCAATGCGGTTCATGGCCACGCCACCGGAGGCCCGAGTGGCCATGTCCTTTTCCAGGGGAGCCAGGTACTCATCCTCGTCCAGGAAGCTGAGGTCCTCCTGGCCGTTGATGGCGGCGGTGAGGGCCTGCCACTCCTGGGGATACTCCTTCCGGTAGGAGGCCTCCAGTTCCTTTTCCCGGTGGTAGGCCTTTTTCTTTTCCTCCAAGAGAGCGGCCATGTGCTCTTTCACTTCGGCAGTGACTTCAAAGGCCTCGGTGTCGGGATAGCCCAGGGCCTCCTTGGTCTTCTGGGTGCCCTCGGCCCCCAGGGGAGAGCCGTGGACATCAGCGGTCCCCGCCTTGGGAGAGCCGTAGCCAATGGTGGTCTTCACCACAATGAGGGTGGGACGCTCGTCCTCCTCCTTGGCCGTTTGAATGGCCTGATTGATGGGCCATACCTTGGCGCCATTTTCCACAGTGAGGACGTGCCAGCCCATGGCCTCATAGCGGCGGACCACATTTTCACTGAAATAGTGCTGGGTGTCCCCCTCAATGGAGATCTTGTTGGAATCGTAGAGGACAATGAGCTTGCCCAGCTTCAGGGTGCCGGCCAGGGAGGCGGCCTCATTGCTGATGCCCTCCATGAGGTCCCCGTCGCCACAGAGGACATAGGTGTGGTGGTCGATGAGCTCGTGGCCGGGACGATTGTACTGGGCGGCCAGGCGAGTCTCCGCCATGGCAAAGCCCACGGCGGTGGCAATCCCCGCCCCCAAAGGACCGGTGGTGGTCTCCACCCCGGGGGTGTGGCCGTACTCGGGGTGGCCGGGGGTGTTGGAACCCAATTGGCGGAAATTCTTCAAATCCTCCGTACTCACCCCGTAGCCAAAGAGGTGAAGGAGGGAGTACAGAAGGGCCGAGCCGTGGCCGGCACTGAGGATAAAGCGATCGCGGTTGTACCACTGGGGATCTTCCGGGTTGATTTTCAGCTCTTTGGCCCAAAGGGTGTAGGCCATGGGCGCTGCGCCCAGGGGCAACCCCGGGTGGCCGGAATTCGCGCGATCTATGGCATCCATAGATAAGACTCTCAGGGTATCGATGGTGCGTTGTTCAATAGAATTCATTCTGTTCCTTTCCGTGGGGGCCAGATCATGACCGCCCGCTCCTCCCTTAAAATTTTATTGACAAATTTGGGCAAGACCAGTTGCCGCTTCAAGCGCTTGGGCTCCTTGATCATGCGGTAGAGCCACTCCAGGTGGAGGCGAATCCAAAACTCCGGGGCCCGCTTCACCTGCCCCGAAAGGACGTCGATGACCCCGCCATTGCCAATGGCAATGGAGATCCCCTCCAGGTCCTCCCTGTGGGTTTTGATCCACTCCTCCTGTTTGGGGAAACCCAGGCCCACAAATAGGATGTCCGCCCCACTGGCGCGGATGTCCGCAAGGACTGCTTGCTCCTCTTCATGATCATTATACCCCATGTGGCTGCCCCTAAAGTAGCCGTGATGGGCCCCCACAATGGTCCCCGGGGCCTTCTCATTGACCCGCTCCATGGCCAGTTGACCGTGGCGGGGGGCGGCCCCCAAAAGATAGACCCCGCCCCCTCGCTTCTGGGCGAGTTTCAGGAGGGCCAGCGACAGATCATAGCCGGTGACCCGCTCCTTCAGGGGGAGCTTCCGGTGCTTGGCCGCCCACACCAGGCCGATGCCATCGGCCACCACCAGGTCGGCCCCATTGACAAGCTCCGCCAGGGGGAGGGCGTCGGCAGCCCTCATGACAATTTCGGGATTGGGGGTGTGGATCACCTTGAGGCCGGGGCTGTTGTAGAGCTCCTCCAGTATGGCGTCCGCCTCCTCCAGGCCCACATTGTCCAGGACGGTGTTGAGGATTTTGATCCGTGGTCTATTCATCCAATAAGTTGAATACATAGGTCACATTCCTTTTGCTCTGCTCCAGGACCTCCCGGTGGGTCCGCTCCAATTGTCTTTTGAGAAAATCTTTGTTTTGGGCCACCGTGAGGATATTGGCCAGGAGCTGATCCTCGGTCCAGTCCTCCACATCCACATACTCCTCCATGCCCATTTGATGGACATGGGCCTGGACTTTGGGATCGTAGACCATGCCCACGGCGGGGGTCTTTTCCGTCACCGCGTAAATGAGGGAGTGGAGGCGCATGCCCACAATGAGCTCCACAAAGCCCACCAGTCCCTGGATCTCCCGGACATTGTAGGAGCCCCGGATGACGCCGGTGTGGTTTCGGTGGACCATGGCCCCCTGGACCTTGTCGGAAAAGTGCACGTCCTCGGGATAGTGGAGGGGGATGAAGAGGATGGGCTTTCTCAGGGCCACATAGGCCCTGTCCAGGGTGCGGGCGAGCTTCTCCGCCAAATCCGGCGTCTTCTTCCAGGCCCGGACGCTGATGCCCATGTAGTCCTCCCGGGGGTGAATCCCCTCGGCCCGCAGGATCTCCAGGACCTTGTCCCTGGAGATGGACTTCATGCCATAGACGGGATCGGCCGTCACCTCCATGGGCACCCCCTGAACCCCCAGGCTCTCCACCACCTTCAGGGAGAGCTCGTCCCGAAGGGTGATCATGTCCACGGAGTTAAGTATCCTCCCGGTGATTTTTTTATTGAGGGGCCGGTGAATGGGCCCCACCCCATTGGCGTAAACATAGACCTTCTTGCCCATGGCCTTGGCCATTTTCATAATGCCCAAATAGTAGTAGAGGGAGCGACTGGAGGTCTCGTCCTGGAGGAGGGAACCCCCGCCGCTAATGAGAAGATCGGCACTTCCAATGGCCTCCCGGACCCGGGGGAAGTGAAAGCGCTGGGTGGCATCCACATCGTAGAACTTCCGGGTGCGGGAGGGATTGTAGGACAGCACATTGAGTTTGAGATTGGGGTCGATGGCCCGGATCTCCTGAATCATGGAGTAGAGGATGGCATCGTCCCCGGAATTGTCGAATCCATAGTATCCGCTAAAGAGAATATTCTTTTCGGATCCTTGAGCCATGGGCCACCTCCCTTCTCAGCTCCACCCCCTCCTCTGCTTTTTCCCAGCGCACCAGCACATAGAGGAGGCTCAGTAGAATCCAGAAGCTGAGGGTGATTTTGGTCATGTAAAAGATATTTTCGAACATACCGTGGACCAACATCCCAAAGAAGGAGGCCGTGAGGGCCGCCCCCAAAAGTCTCCGGTTTTCCCACTGACTCTTCAGGGGATACTTGTAGAGGAGGGCGAAGATACTGGCCATGAAAATGGCGAAGAGTATGAAGCCCGACAGGCCCAGTTCCGCAAAGATCTCAATGAAGGAATTGTGGGCGTGGAAAATGGGCATGGTCCGGATGTAGGTTTCAAAGGTGTACTTAAAGGGCTGATGGCCCAGGCCCACCCCCACCAGGAAGTGATCGGCAATGACATCCATGGTGATGTCCCAGATCTGAAAGCGGTAGGAGGTGGAGGAGTCCTTCAAATTGAAAATGGTGAGAAAGCGGCTGATGAAGGTCTGAGGCAATAGCAGGGTGGCCCCGGCCCCCACGGGGAGGAGAAAGAGGAGCAGCCGCTTGCGGACCAGGAAGATGAACATCAGCGCCGCCGATGCCAGGCCAATCCAGCCCCCCCGGCTCATGGTCATAAACAGGGCCGCCACTTGAACGACAAAGAGGAGGGCATAGAAGATCTTCACCTTGTCCCTCTTGGAAGACCACATGAGAAATACCGTCAGAGGGGTGAAGATCACCAAGTACTCCGCAAAGATATTGGGATTGCCAAAGATGGAGTAGGCCCGGGCCCGAATGGCCTCATTGCTGGCGGTGTCCACCCACTCCCTGAGAATGTCCACCCCCACCACATACTGATAGATGCCGTAGAGGGACAGGAGGGTGACGGCCACCACCAAAAGCCCCAGAACTCGGTAGAGGCGCTCCTTGGTGGTTACAAGATCGGTGATCATAATCATGGTGGTGAGGCCCGCCGTGTGAATGGCCAGATCCCGCACCGAACCCATGACCAGGGTGCTGGTGAAGGTGGCCACCACCATGAGGACATAGTAGACCAGGGGGATCATCTCATGGGAGTAGATCTGAAAGGAGCCCGTCCTCCGGGTGATTTTCCGGAAGAGATAGAGGCCGAAGATGCCATAGCACATCATGAGCACCAAGAGGTCCGGCAAGAAGACATAGCTGAAGACGGTGGCCAAGAGGCTCATAAAGGAATTTTCGTAGAAGACCACCAGGGCCAGGATTCCCACAAAGAGGAGGGCCGCATAGGGGATCTGAAGGACAAAGGCGGAGCCTGCAATGAGAAAGCCCAGGGCAAAGAGAAAGAGCACACTTATTTTTCTTGCTGCCATTGCTCCGCCTCCTCGTCGGTCAAAAAGAATGTCACCAGCCACAGTAGCATCCTCATCAAAAGGGAGGACTGGCTGCGGCCCTCAATGTCCCTGCAGAAGAAGAGGCTGATGGCCCCTCCCAGGAGAAAGACCGCCCCCAACAGGCCCATGACCCGGTGGGTGAGGACATAGAGGACCAAAAGGCCCATGCCAAAGCCCACACTCATCATGCCCCCTCGGTAGAGCCCCCCGGGGAGGGTCTTGAAGCCGTGGAGGAAGCGGTAGAGATAGGAGTCCTCGAAGGCCCCCTCCAGCCTGAGCTGAATCCAGGCAATGACGGTGTTGATGAAGCGGTAGAGATACACCCAAATCTTGGCCGTCACCGAGGTGTAGAGGAGGCCGTCCAGGCTGTAGAGAAAGCTCCCCAAAAGGGAGCCCTGAAAGAGCCGCCGAAGAAAGCGCCCCAGAGCCGCCAAAAACTGGTGGAGGCGGGAATGGAGATAGACCTGCTCCAGTGCGGACAGCAGGCCTAAGAAAATTCGAACCAATACAGAGGATTGGAGCATATTACATTCCTTCGATGTCCATACCTACGACAATGCCGCTGAAGGTGGAGGTCTGGGATTTCACCCGGTACTCTCCCCCCACCCGGATCTCCTCGCCCCCCACTCGGAAGGCCCTGTCCGTAGCCGAGACATCCACATCCAAATTGATATAGACAATGAAGCGGTCCGGCACTGTGGCCTTGACCCAAGTGCCATTGACATCGGTCTCCTTGGTGTAGGCCACCACCTTTTTGCTCTCGATATTGCCAAAGTGGATGCCCTTGTCGTAGAAATAGAGGTCCTGGCCCTCTTGAATGTAGTCCACCGTGGGCTGGCGGACATTTTCCACCATGAGGGTGACCCTGCCGGCGGTGGTGGTCTCAGCGCTAATCGAGGAGTCCTTGAGCCTCGAGGCGCCGCCGACAATGGCCACGGCCAGCAAGATCAGAAAGAGTAAATCGATGACATTGATTTTGCCGAAGAGCCGGCCCTTTCCATCCAGTATCATTGTTGCTGTCCTCCTAAAATTTCTTCATAAATTTCCAAGTGGCGATGGGCCATGGCCCCGGCACTGAAATTTTCTCTTACGTATTGGTGGAGATAGGCCCCCCGCTTTTTAAAGCCCTGGGGATCGTCCAAGACCTCCAAAAGCACCCGGGCGAGATCCTGGGCATTGCCCCCTTCAAAGAGCAGACCGCCCCCCTGGCCCGCCATTTCGGAGATGCCCCCCACATTGGAGGCCACAAAGGCCAGCCCCGCCTTGGCCCCCTCCAGGAGGGCATAGGGGAAGGATTCGCTCTTGGAGGTGAGAAGATTCACATCCCCCGCTCCAAAGAGGCTGAAGGGATCCTGGACCTGGCCCAGGAAGAAGACGTGATCCGCAAGGCCCTCTCTGGCCACAAACTCCTTGAGATACTCCTCGTCCCGGCCGGTCCCCGCCAGTAGAAAGCGGGCCGTGCCCAGCCGGTCCTTAATGGAGGAGAGGGCCCTCAATAGGGTGCGGTGGTCCTTCACCAGGTCCAGGCGAGCGGCCATGACAAAGATGGGATCGTCGGGGCCAAAGTTCAGGCCATAGCGGGCCAGAAACTCCTCCTTGGACACGGCCCGCTCCTCTTTTTCATAGTCGATGCCATTATAGACAACAAAAATACGCTCCTTTGGAAAACCACGGCGTATGAGCATCTCTTTGAAATTTTCAGTAATTGCAATGTAGTATGGAAACCGCTTCAGGGCATACACATTCATGGGGGTGAAGATCTTGTCCTTGATGAAGTGGCCTTTAAAATCCAGTAAATAGTCACTGTGCAGTGTGGACACCATGGGCAGATGGAGCTTATTTCTGAGGAAGAGGGCATTGAAATTGGCTCGAGCCCCGTGGCAGTGAATGAGATCCACGCCCTCTTCTTTGGCCATGCGGGCCACCACATCCATACTCTTGAGGTCGAAGCGACCCTTCTGCCGCACCAGGGTGATCTTGAGGCCCATGGCTTTGGCTTCATCGTAGAAGGGACCGGGGACGAAGACGACGGTGTGGGCGTCCACCAGTCCTTTAAATCCCTTCATGAGTGAGTAGATGTGGGTCTTGGCCCCACCGGTGTCTCCTCCACTGATTAAATGGAGTACTTTCAGCATAATTTTCTCCTAGATCTACGGACCCAGGGCCTTCCCTGGGATTGGCATAACATGTGATTATTATACACTAGGACATGAAAATAAGCACGGTAGACCGTGCTTATTTTCTATGTACCTGAGATACCCAAACTGATTCGTACTGCCTCATCCACCTTTTCCATGGTGGCCTCATCGAACTTGCCGATTTTATCCTTGAGCCTCTTTTTGTCAATGGTTCGCACTTGTTCCAGTAGGATGACGGAGTTCTTGGGTAAATCATTTCTGCTGGCGCACACCCTGACGTGGGTGGGCAAACGGGTCTTATTCTGATTGGAGGTAATCGCCGCGACTATGGTCGTGGGGGAGTATTTGTTTCCCACATCATTTTGCACGATGACTACCGGGCGCATCCCCCCCTGCTCGGACCCCACCACGGGGTTGAGGTCGGCGTAGAAAATGTCTCCCCTCTTTACAAACATATTCACTTCCCACCTTCGGCGAAAGAGGCCCTCTGTGCCCGGAGGCACATCTCCATTATGAACCTATTTTCCCCATTTGTCATCTATTCCAGTAAGTTTAGGGCGGGGGAAATATGGGAGAGGATGTCCGATGCCGTGAGGCTGTGCTTGGAGAGGGCCCGGGCGGCGAGATCCCCGGCCAGGCCGTGGAGATAGACCCCCAGGCGGGCGGCGTCGTAAGTGGTCATGCCCTGGGCGACGAGCCCCGTGAGGATGCCGGTGAGGACATCGCCGCTCCCTGCCGTGGCCATGCCGGGATTGCCCGTGGCATTGATGTGGATCTGATCCCCGTGGGCCACCACCGTCCCCGGCCCCTTTAATACCACCACGGCCCCGGTTTTTTGGGCGAGGGCCCCCGCCACGGCCTCCCGATTTCCCTCAATCTCCCCGGGGGAGTGGCCCGTGAGGCGGCTCATCTCCCCCACATGGGGGGTGAGGATGCGGGGGCCGGGGCCCAGATCCCCTTTCATGGGAGTGCCCAGGTGATAGAGGCCATCGGCATCCACCACCACGGGCCGTGTGCTCTTCAACACTTTTGCCACCAGCTCCCCCGCCTCGGCCCCCCTGCCCAGTCCGGGACCCAGGCCCAGGGCATCCATGGCCCCGGAATCCTCCCCGTGGCCCCTTACAATGACTTCGGTGACTTTAAGCTCCATGGCCCACACCAGCTCCTCCGGCACCTGGACATAGCTGTAGCCCGCCCCCACTCGGAGGACGGCCCGGGAGGCCAGAGTCACCGAGCCCAGCATGCCCCGGCTCCCCCCAATGATGGCCCCCCGGCCCCTACTCCCCTTGTGGTCGTCCTCCTTGAGCTTGGGCAAGAGCCCCCTCATGGACTCATCCACGGAAAAGGGGGCCTCGCGGCTGGGCCCAGCCTCCAAAAGGAGGGCGCTGGCGGCGGCGTAGTCCCCCTCGTGGGTGATGGAGAGGGCGAAGATCCTCCCCCGGTAGTGGCCCCAGGGGACGGCCCCCCTGTGGCGGATCTCCAAGTTCTTGAGCCCCGCGCCACTGATCCCCAGGCCCAGGGCCTTGGCCATGGCCTCCTTGGCGGCAAAGAGCCCCGCCATGGTCCGAGGGGGAAAGTTCCTCCGGGCCAAAAATTCCAACTCCCTCTGGGTGAAGAGCTTTTTGAGAAATCTCTCCCCGTGGCGGCCATAGATGGCCTCCACCCTCGATATCTTTACCAAATCCATGCCAATCATGGGCCACCTCCTCCCTCTATTGTAGCGATTTTTCCCAACAATGGGGAAAACCTTGACGGGAGGGGCCCACCTTTGCTAATCTAAAAGATAGTTCATTTCATATTGGATCTAAGGCGATGAAGGCAGCCCCAAAATTACACTGCCGGAGCCAATATCTCAAACGAGGCTTTCAGTAAAAAAAGGTGGTACCGCGGTCCAGCGCCCTTTTAATGAAGGCCTCTTTGTATTTATTTTGAAATTTCCCACAGGAGGAGCTATGACCAGTACATTAAAACCCAATGAAAATGTCTTCGACTTTTTGGAGCGGAGGGGCTATATCGACCAGGCCACCTATCCCGAGGAGCTGAGAGAGCGCCTGGGGGGCGAGCCCATGGTCTTCTACATCGGCTTCGATGCCACCGCCGACTCCCTCACCCTGGGCCACTTCCTGCAAGTGAAGGTCATCCAGCACATGCAAAAGGCGGGCCACATCCCCATCACCCTCTTTGGCGGGGGCACCACCATGATCGGCGACCCCTCGGGCCGCACCGAAATGCGCCAAATGCTCACCAAGGAAGTGGTGGACCACAATATTGAGCAGTTCCACAAGCAGCTGGCCAATCTCATCGACTACTCAGACGGCAAGGCCATTGTGGAGAACAATGCCGACTGGCTATTGGATCTGAACTTCCTGGAATTCATGCGGGAAGTGGGGGTCCACTTCTCCGTCAACCGGATGCTGAAATTCGACGCCTATATCAACCGGCTGGATCAGGGCCTCACCTTCTTTGAATTTGCCTACATGCTCATGCAGAGCTACGACTTTTTGGTCCTCTACCGGAAGCACCACTGCCAGCTCCAGCTGGGGGGCTCCGACCAGTGGTCCAATATGCTGGGGGGCTACGAGCTGGTGCGGAAACTGGAGCAGGACAAGGTCTACTCCCTCACCTTCAAGCTCCTCACCACCGCCGATGGCAAGAAGATGGGCAAGTCCCAGAAGGGGGCCGTCTTCCTGAATCCCGACAAGACCTCCCCCCACGAGATGTACCAGTATCTCAGAAATACCGACGACCGGGACGTGGTGAAATTCCTCCAGCTCCTCACCGACCTCAGTGACGAGGAAATCGAGGAGTACGGAAAACTGGAGGGACAGGACATCAACAGGGGCAAGGAGCGCCTGGCCTGGGAGATCACCCGGGAAGTCCACGGGGAGGAGGCCGCCAACGAGGCACAAGCCACCGCCCGGGCCCTCTTCGCCGGCAAGGGAGAAAACACCGACAGTATGCCCAGTACCACCATCACCCCCGAGGAGCTGGAGGGCCTCACCGTCAATGAGCTCCTCCTGAAGGCCCAGCTCATTAAGAGCGCCTCCGAGGGCCGCCGCCTCATCCAGCAGGGGGGCATCACCGTGGGAGATGAGAAGGCCCAGGCCCACGACCAGGCCATCACCGCCCAAGACTTCAAAGACGGGGAACTCATCCTCCGAAAGGGCAAAAAAGTCTATCACCAGATCAAACTCCAAGAAAATTAAAAAAATTCAAAAATAGAGAGCGTCCTCCCCGGGGGACGCTCTTCTTTTTATAAAACCAGTGGCCGCGCCCCTTTCCCTCCCAAAAAAGTCCCGGGAAATCCCTGAAAACGCCACCAATGACCCCGTGAATGTAAAAATTACACAAAGTCCACCTTACCTCCCCTTTACTTTCTAGTATAATAACAATGATTCACCTGACTACGACAGACAGAAGGAGCTTTTATGGATGAGGTAATCTCACTATCGCAAATTGACTGGCAGTACATCGCCGGGGGCCTGGGCCTATTTTTATTTGGCGTAAAAATCATGGGCGACAATCTGACGAAATTTGCCGGTACAAAAATTCGAGACTACATAGAAAAATACACTTCCAATCCCATTATGGCCGTCATCGTGGGCATCGCCATGACGGGGATCATTCAGTCCTCTTCGGCGGCCACAGTCATTGCCATCTCCCTGGTCCGCTCGGGACTCATGAGCCTCTCCCAGGCCATTGCCATCATCCTGGGGGCCAATATTGGGACCACGGTGACCTCCATTCTCATTGGCTTTCAGCTGGACTATCTGGCCTATTTCATCCTGCTGGTGGGGGTCTTTATGGCCCTCATGGCCTCCAAGAAGAAGACCGTCTACCTGGGGGAGATCATCATCGGCTTTGGCCTCCTCTTCATTGGCCTGAACATCATGGGGGGCGCCCTCAAGGAGCTCCAGTATGTGCCGGGCTTTGAGCGGCTGGTACTGAAAATGAGCAGCCAGCCCCTCCTGGCGGCCCTGGCGGGGACATTCCTCACGGCGGTCATTCAATCGTCATCGGCCATTGTGGGGATCATCCAGACCCTCTACGCCACCGATGCCATCACCCTCACTGCGGCCCTGGGCTTCGTCTTCGGCGCCAATATTGGCACCACCGTGACGGCGGCCCTGGCGGCCATGGGGGGGAGCCTCGCCGCCCGGCGGACCTCCCTCTTCCACTTCCTCTTCAATGTGTCCGTTTCCACCTTCTTTCTCATTTCCATCGGGCCCTATTCCCGGCTCATCAGCTATCTCTCCCAAGTCTTCCACCTCAACGATATGATGACCATAGCCGTGGCCCACTTCACCTTCAATGTGGTGGGGATGCTCATCTTCCTCCCCCTCATCCCCAAGTGGGTGACGGTGCTCCAAAAGCTCATGCCGGGACGGGACGAGCTCTCCTTCGAGCTGGGGCAGATCCAATTGGATGAGGCCATGGTGCGCACCTTCCCCGCCGGGGCCCTGGGACAGGCCAAGACCGCCATGCTCCAGACGGCGGAAATCGTCCTGGAGGCCATCGAAGCCTCCAAACAGTACCTCCTCACCAAGGACAAGAAATACTTCGACGAGGTCAATCAGCTGGAGGACATCATCAATTCCCTGGACACCAAAATCGAGGGCTATCTCCTAAAAATCTCCAAGCAAAACCTCACCGAGGAGCTGGCCAACGAGTACTCCTCCAATCTCCAGGTGCAGAAAAACTTCGAGCGCATCGGCGACCTCCTCCAAAACTTGGTGGAGTACTATGAGATGATCTTCGATGCCGACGAAGAATTTTCCGAGGAACCCATGACAGAGCTCATGGCCATCTACGAGCTCCTCCTCCACATGTACACCAACGGGGTGGACGTCTTCCACAACGGCGACCACCACCTCTTCGAAGTCATGCGAGAGGACGAGAACAATCTCAACCACATGGAATACCAACTGAGGGCCTCCCACTTCCGGCGAATGACCGAACACCACGAGGAGACCACCGTCGCCACCTCCCTCTACGTGGACATCCTGGGAACCCTGGAACGCATCGGCGACCACGCCTTCAACATCGCACGCCTCACCTTCGACCCCATCAAAGGCCACGGAGAAAAGAGCCTCGTGGCAGAACAATTGGAAGAAGAGAGCCACGAACAAGTAGAAACCGTATAAAAAACGGCACGGAAGCAACTCCGTGCCATTTTTTTATCTTCAATTGTGCTGAGATGTTCTCTATGCTTCCTCGCTGTAGCTGATGGCGTCCACTGGGCAGGAGTTGATGGCTTCTTTCAGGCGGTCCTGGTCCAGCTGGGTGTGTGCTTTCACTTGGGCCTTTTTTCCCTTGAGTTCAAAGACTTCGGGGTAGACTCTGGTGCAGATGCCGCAGCCCATGCAGGTCTCTCGGTTGAGTTGGAGGCCGCCCTTCTCCCCTTCCACCTCCACGGGGATGTCCTCGTCGCGGATCACCTTTCCGGCAATCCAGGAGAAGATGACAATGGAGGCGATGGTGAGGACCCAGCGAATGGCCATGAATCTGGGCCCCAGGAACTTGGCCTCATTGATGAGCATGGGCACCTTGATCACCGCCCAGGCGCTTAAGATGATGACGATATTGCGGATGGAGGCTCCCTTTTTGTGGAGCATGCGGCACATGGGGAAGGCCGCGTAGATGGGTCCGGCGGAGATGCTGCCCACCACAAAGGAGAGGAGGATGCCCTTGATTCCGGAGCCTGTACCCAGGAAGGCCACAATTTTTTCCTTGGGGACCCAGAGGTCCAGAAGGGCCGTCAGCATGAAGATCACGGGCATGATCATCAGCATTTCCTTGAGGAAGTACCCGCTGCTTCCCAGGGAGGCCATGCCCTTCTGGGGATTGATGATAAACAGGGCCCCATAGGCGATAATGAGAATCAGTTGAAATAGATGGCTCTTAATTTTTTCCACGGCTGTCATATAATTCCTCCCATGACCAGGGCAATGATCAGGGCAAATACAAAGCTCAAACCATTGCGCACCAAGGTGAATTTAGTTCCAAAAGTCTTCCGCTCCAAGGGGAGGGTGACCACGCCCACCATGGTGAGGGTGGTGAGAAATGCCACGCTGGGCATAATGTGGACCCCCGCATCCAAAAGGGTCCCAATGAGGGGAAAGGCCACAAAGGGGGGAATCAGGGTCACCGTACCCAAGAGGGCCCCGCCCACAGTGGCCAGGAGAATGGAGTGGCTCCTGATAAAGGCGGCAATACTCTCTGGCGGGATGAGGGTCAAAATAAAGCCAATGGCAAAGATAATGGTGAGGATGCTCACCACCATCCCCCGTCCCATGCGAAAGGCCATTTTCAGGGCCTCCCCGGTTCTCTTTTTATCCTTAAACAGGGAAAAAACCATAAAGATCAGGGTCCCCAACCACATGGCCCTGGTAAAAATATCCATACAATCCTCCTAAAGCATATGTATTCTTCCTGACAGTAGACTGTCCTCTCGGGAAAGAGGGCCCCTGAGGTTTCCCTCTTTCAAAAAAAAACTTACGAAACCATTATAGGCGAGGATTCCAGCTGTGAATAGACACCTGGGTTTCTTTTTGATAGGATCTTTCCACAGGGAGGAATCACTATGCTAAAAACCATTGGGGCCATTCCCCTATTCGCCCCCCTGAAAGAGGAGGAGCTCATTCCCCTCATCCGGGGCCAGGAAATCTATCTGAAAAACTACCGCCAGGGCGTCACCATCTACCAGCAGCGGGAGAAGTGTAAGACCTTCGATGTGGTCCTCACCGGAAAACTGGTGGCCTACTCCCTCTCGGAAAACGGCTCCTCCATGACCCTCTTCGAATTTCCCCAGGGCCACGTCCTGGGGGCCAATCTCCTCTTCACGGCAAATGGCAGCTATCCCTTCAATATCTACTGCATGGCCGATGCCCAGGTCCTCCACGTGAGCCGCAAAGCCGTGGAAGAACTCCTCCACAACTACGAGTTCACCCTGAACTTCATGGAGACCCTCTCCCAAAACTCCACCCGCCTCAACCGGAAAATCTCCATCAACAGCCGAAGAAGCCTCAGAGAAAACCTCCTGGAATACCTGAAACAAGAGGCCAAAAACCAAGGCGCCAACCCCCTCACCCTCCCCATGAGCAAAAAACAATTGGCCGACCACCTGGGCGTCCAGCGCCCCTCCCTCTTCCGGGAACTAAAAAAACTCAAAGACCAAGGCATCATAGAAGTAGACAATCGAAAAATCCGCCTCCTCTGACCGCGGAAAACAAAAAAGCGCTGCATTTGCAGCGCTTTTCTCTATGGGCCCTCCGGCTCCTCCCTCACGGTGAGGACTGCCAGTCGGGCATTCTCCCACTCGTAGGTACAGGTGATGAGGATGATCCAGGGCTCCTCTGGCCCAGGGGCCTCCCCCAGTTCATAGAGGGCGTGGTCCCTGAGGAATTGATAGAGCTCCTGTTTTTTCTCGAGGGACCCATAGTCCCTGGGGTCCACAGTGGTCTCCCCGGGGATGATGCTCACCATTTTGGTGGTGGCGTGAAAGGATTGTTCCTCGGTCCAAAAGGTGAAGTTCTCCGCCTGTTCCGGCTCCTTGAAGTCCTTCAGGGGGCCAAACATGGCATCGTCCTTCATCATGTGTCCGTAGATGAATACGGCGGGATCCAATAGGGATCCATTGCGGTAGTCCACGAAGATGGCCCCCAGGGAGTTTTGCTCCCCATTGGCCCCTCGGTGGAGATAGGTCTCATTGTCGGAGCCCCGGACCAGAGGATGGTCGATCCGCCGGGAATCCGAGGCCATCCAGGCCACCAGATCCCCCACCTCCCCCTGGAGGGGCAGGATGGATCTCTCTGCCCCCGGCTGGAGGGAGGCTTCCACTTGCAGTTCCCGGTAGATTTCCCGGGATCGCTGGTGGTCTCGCTGTAGTTTTAGCCAGCTGGCCCCCTGATAGAGGAGCCACAGGACCACCAGGGCCATGAGGAGATTGATGAATCGACCTCTGTTCATACTATCCTCTCAACACTTCCTTTCGCAGATAAGCCAAAACGGCCAGTAGGATCAGACCGAAAACCATGGGGGTCGTGTCCATAAACAGACCCGTCTGGGGCAGGCCCGTGTCGGGCTTGCCAGGTTTTCCGGGCTTTCCGGGTTTACCAGGTGTGCCGGGCTT